>LCRX01000007.1 GCA_001004885.1 Candidatus Magasanikbacteria bacterium GW2011_GWA2_56_11 | reverse complement strand
CGTCTGCATGACGACATTGCCCATGCCGCCGTAATACGGCGGGTAGCGGCAGACAATATGCGCGATATTCATAGAAGTGAATAGCCGTCCGGCGCCGCCCGCAGAGAACTGCCGGCAGCCGAGGAGGTTAGGAATCCAAAGAAGCCCGGCCGGGCGCGGCGTAGCGCGTGAGGCCGGGGTCAACCGAAGGACGGCGCACCGAAAAATAAACGCCCACGCCCATAACCACGATTCCGGCCCACTGCAGGGGCGATACTGGTTCGCGATAAAAGCCAACCAGGGCGGCCAGGCTAAAAAGCGGAAACGTCATCCCCAAAGAAACGGTCTTCGAAATATCCAGTCTCCGGAGCGCTTCATACCAGATAATTTTGCCCACGGTCAAAAGAACCAGCCCGCTCACGACCAAAAACGGCCAGTAATTGCGCGCCAGAGCGACCGGGTCGGCGTTACGCTCCAAAACCAGGGCGAGAACGCTCAAAACCAAGCCGCCGACAATAAAACGGAATACCAAAATTGCGGCGGGCGAGACCAGGTTGAGGGCCTTTTTGCCGTAAAAATTACCCAGGGGAAAAAGAGCCGTACTCAAAATCACCAGCCAATCCCCTCCCTGAAAAGACCAGGTGCCGCTCTCGAGCAAAAATAACGCCCCAAAAAACACGCCGCCGGCCCCCAGCAATTTGTCGCGCGTCGTCTTTTCGCCGATAAACGGCGTAAACAGAACCGTAAAAATAATTTCTGAGAGCAGCAAGAAAGAGGCGTTGACCCCCGACGTTTGCCGCGCGCCGATAAAAAAAAGGCTGTTGGGAATGATCACGATGCAAAGCGTAATCATGAGCAGGGCCGGGTAGGCCCGGACCCGCAAGAGCTCGCCTGCCCGCCCCGTGGCCAGGGCATACGCCAGCGCCCCGAGCGCGGCTATAATCGTAATGGAGGCCGCAAAAGTCAAGGGCGGGATGTTCGCCGAGCCCGAATGCACCGCCACCGGATACAATCCCCACAGCGCCGCGCTTAGAAGGGCGAGCGCCACGCCGGTACTTTCCCGCAGTTTAGGCCGGGTCATAGCCAGTTAATGTTTAACTTCGTCGAGCGCCGCCTGGCGCACCACGCGCGTAATGTCCCGGCTGACCGCTTCAATCTTTACGTGCAGTTTGAACAAAAGAAAGAAAATGACTGTCAAAGACACGTACAGCACCAAGTCGGCGCCGCGGCCGATGCCCAGGTACCCGGCAATCACCTGGGTGCTGTTCGGCAGCATCACGACCACGGCCGCGGCCAGCCAAAAAACAATCCAGAACCACATGCCTTTGGGCCCCAGGAGCCCATCCCGCTTGCGGCGCGTTACCGTGAGGAGAGCAAACAGGACGAAAACCAGAAATAATATTTGAAACAGAAGTACCATAGCTAAAATAAATCATTTACCAAGTGGACAAGACGGAAGCGGACAGGGCGCAATAACGATACCCAGCGCGGACACAAAAGACAGGCCTACTCCACGAACCTCCCGACAATCAGGTCTTCAACAATTTTAACCCCTCCGCCTATCCCCTGTCCATACCGGTGGTAGGTAACCGTTACCGGATACTCGGCAAATTTAAGGCCATAGCGTTTGGCGAGCGCCGGTATTTCGGTGGCGTGCGCCATCCGATCCTGGGTAATGACGATTTTTTGCAGCGCCCGCCGATTGAGCAGGCGGAAGCCGTTGTGCGCGTCAGACAAGGTAACCGTGCCGAAAAAACGGTCCACTACCCGCGCGGCCGGCAATAAAAAAAACCGCTTTAGCGGCGGAATCCGCGAAGCGGCATCGAGAAAACGCGAGCCGAAAAGGATGTCCGCGCCGGATTTTCCCAGAGCCTGCCTGGCCAGCGGAATTTGCGCCGGATCGAACTGGCCGTCGCCGTCAAAATGCACCACCGCGTCTGCCCCGCGCCGGCGCGCGTAGGCCTGTCCGGTTTCAAGCGCGGCTCCTTGCCCGCGATTGAGACTGTGGACAATCACCGTCGCTCCGGCCTCGCTGGCCAAGCGGGCAGTTTCGTCGCGCGAGCCGTCATCGATCACCACGACCTCGTCCGCGTAAGGAGAGAGACCTTTGACTACCGCGGCAATCTGGCGGGACTCGTTGTAAGCCGGAACCAGGACGATAAACATAGCGAAAGCAAAATCGGAAAATCCGGCCGGACCAAAAGAGGCCAAACGGCTAGGTGAGCGCTTCTTTGTTGGCCACCGTATAATCAATGGTCCGCTGGATGCCGTCGGCCAGGCGCACCAGCGGCAGCCAGCCCAGCTGCTCTCTGGCGCGCCGCAAGTCCGGAGACCCTTTGCGGGTCAAAAACACGAGCGGCGCCTCGAAGACGACGCGCGAACTGGAGCGCGTCAGATCCACTATCATGCGGGCGACATCAACCATCTTCAGAACCTCGTCCGAACCCAGATTGACCAGAGAAACCTCCGGTCCGGTCGTCATCAACCGCGCTAAGCCGTCGATGACATCCGTAACGTAACAGAGCGATTGCTCGAGCTTCTCGTCGCCGTAAATCACCAAATCCCGCCCTTCGAGGGCGTTCAAGATAAAATCCGGAATCAAAAGACCGTCGCGAATTTTCATGCGCGGGCCGTAGGTGGTGAAAACCCGGGCGATTTTGGCGTCAATTTTATAAACCTGGCGGTAAGTCTCCACGCAGGTTTCGGCGAACCGTTTGCCCTCGTCGTAGCAGCCGCGCGGCGACAGGTGGTTGACGCGCCCTTCATCGGTTTCGGTAAAAAAATTCCGCTCTTCCGTGGCTTCGCCGTAGACGACCGAACTCGAGGCGAATAAATACTTGGCCTTGTACTTGACCGCCAAATCCAGGGTAGAGAGTATGGCCCGGGAGTTGGCCCACAACGAATGGACCTTGAGATTCTCGAAGTTTTTGGGACTGGTCGGACAGGCCAGATGGTATATCTCCTGAATACCCTGAAATTTCACCCGAAATTTGTCGAGTTCCGGAAACTGGTCCAAATCAATCGGCTGGTTGACGTCGTACTTGATAAACTCGAAGTCAGGGTACTGCAACAGATGCTGGATATTGACAATATTGGAATTGGAAAAATCATCCAGGCAGATAACCTTGGCCTCGCGCAGCAGACGCTCCGAAAGATGCGAGCCGATAAACCCGGCGCCGCCGGTAATGAGGACGTTTTTTTTCTCGAAGATGGGGGTTCCTGTAATCATAGGCGGCCGGCAAAAGAGCGGGGCCAAAAATAAGCTGGAATTAAGGCGGACACTGTGCCCGGCCAAGGCGGCCGGCGCTTGGCCCGGTCAATGAACTGGTAGCGAGTTATTAGCAATTCTATTCTCTAACTTGAGCCGAAACATAGACTGATTTTCGCGGCACCAATGTCTGAGCCTGTAAGAGCGAGTTTTGGGGCCGTAAAAATCAGTCTATGTTTCGGCGAGGGGGGGACTCGCTATGGGTTCACTATCAGCTATTATACCGCAAAACATTAAACCGATCGAGCTTTCGTCCGGCGAAGAACGACCACTCGGCCGCGCGTTTGCCGTTTGCCTTCCAGGCGCCGACGACCGCTGGACCGGAATTGGGATAGGCGATAATCTCGTCCCGGGCGTCATCCAGGTAATCAAAGGCCATAACGGACACGCCGGAACCGTTCCCGCCCGGCACTGAAAATGACAGGCGGAACGATCCGTCGCGCTCGTACTCAGCCACGATCGGCGTTACCTTTGGGCCAGAACCAAAAACATATTCCAGTTCGGAATCCTTGTCCAGATTGGCCAGCGCCACTTCTGCCCGGCGGCCAAGATCCTGAAGCGCGAAAGAACCGGCGAGCGCGCCGCCCTGGTAGCGATGCAGCCGCAGTTCGCCCTGGTCCCAAAAAACGGCGCTCACCTCTTGTCCGGACACTGTGAGCCCCACGCCTTCGTGCGCGGCAGTATGTTTGACCGCCGCGAGTTCCTGGCCCGAGAGCGAAAAAATCCGGAAAACCTCCCGGCTCGCGCCCCGCGGGCCGACGATTATTTCCGGCGCCGCGTCGCCGGTGGCATCGCCGACCGCCAGCACTACCGGACCGGCGAGATTGAGTTCAAAACGGCTCTCGCGCCACCACTTGCGGTTGTAAACCGACAGTTCGTAAGTCGCGCCGGTTTTTTTGCGGGCGACAACAAAAATGTCTTCGCCCGGGTCGTTTTTACCCTGGGCAGCCGTCTCGGCGCCGGCCGTTTCCGGCCGCTCCAAAGAGGCCCGCTTATCACTGCCGAGATACGCTTCCGCAAACTCGCCGGTAGCCGGATTGTAAGCGCTCAGACGACGCTTGTCCTTGGCCGGGGCCGGCGCGGCCGGCTGTTCTGCGTTCGGTACCGGCAGAATCGCTATGGGCGGCGGTTCTGCCGGCGCGGCCGGAGAGACTGCCCTATCGAGCGCGTATTGCACGGCTTTGTCTATCTGAAGCCGGCCGGCGCCGTATAAATTTTCGTACGCCGCCACATCGGTCGGCGGCGTCCGGTGGACCGTCTGTAAAATGGCCTCGTAAATCTCGGGCGCCCGCCAAGACGGCTGCAGGCTTTTGATCAGCGCCGCGGCGCCGCTCACAAACGGAGCGGCAAACGACGTACCCTGCCAGAGGCGGCCGTAGCTTTCGGCAAAACCGTATTCCGGCGCGTAGCCGACCGCGGAATTAATCGCGACGCCGGGCGCGGTAATATCAATGCAGCTCGAACCGGTGTTGGAGAATTGCGCCAGGCGATGGTCGCGGCCGATAGCGCTGACGCCGATGAGCACTTCTTGCGGCTGCTGCGCGTCGATACAAATCGGGTAAGAAGGATTAGTATTCAGATTGAAATAATTGTTGCCGGCCGCCGCGACCAGAACGATGCCGCGGGCGTAGGCGTACAGCGCCGCCTGGCGGACCGACTCGTCCTCGCTGCCGACCATGCTGATATTGATAATATGGGCGCCGTTATCAACCGCGTAGCGTATCGCCGGCGCGAGCGGCGCCACGTCGCCGACGCCGTTGGCGCCGATAACCTTTAGATTCATGAGCTTAACCTGCCAGTTGAGCCCGACCCCGTCGCGCTGGTTGCCGCCCGTAGCCCCGATAAGCCCGGCCACGAACGTGCCGTGATGGACGACTCCGGTAGCTTTGTCCTCGCTCGAAACTTGGCTTAAATCCGGCCGCGGATCATTCGTCCCCTGCCGCTCCCCCCGGTCTACCACGCCGTCGCGATTGGCGTCTTCGACCATAAAATTCCAGCCGTAAACATCGTCTATATAGCCGTTTTTGTCGTCGTCGATCCGGTTGTCCGGTATTTCTTTTTCGTTTTGCCAAACATTGTCCCGCAAATCCGGGTGAAAATGGTCAAAACCGTTGTCAATTATGGCCACGACCACATCGCGCGAGCCAGTGGTTTTGTCCCAGGCGCGATACACGCCCGTGTCCTCGTAACCCCACTGATAGGCGTACGGATCATTGCTAGTCTTAGCCAAAACCCCCCGCGGCAGCACAGAAGAAACCAAGCTCAGGACAGCGAGTAGGCCTACCGCCCGGACTCTAATCGAGGCTTGGTTGACTTGTTTTTTTGTTTTCATTGTGATATAACTTAAACGATTTATGAACTCATAGCGGGTTTCCCCCTTTTCGCCTCAAACATAGATTGATTTTTACGGCCCCAATGTCCTAGCCTATAAGAGCGAGTTTTGGTGCCGTAAAAATCAGTCTATGTTTCGGCTCAACTTAGGGTAGAATTGCTAATAACTCACTACCAGTCCTTATATTCTCCAAATTAAGGAGAGTATACCATAGGCCCGAAAGAGCCGACAACGGTGAAGGGTATGTACAGATTCAAACAGCTCATCCTTTTGGGCGGCGACCTAGTTTGCTGCCTGTTTAGCTTGTGGCTCGCGCTCACGGTGCGATACCTGGAGCTGCCGGCCGCCGCGGATTTTATCGTCCACGCCTGGCTTTTCGGCGGCCTGTTTTTTCTCTGGACCGTAGTCAATTTTATTACCGGGCTCTACGATTTGTCGGCTCTCCGGGGCGCCACCCAGTACCGCCGTCTCGCCGAAGCGGGCGCTATCTCGTTTGGCCTCAGCATCCTTATTCTTTACCTCCTGCCGCCGGCGCTGACGCCGAAAACTATCCTGCTTCTGACCACGGTTATAGCCTATGCTCTCTGCGGACTGTGGCGGCTGGTCTTCACCACGTACATTGCCCGGTCGAAACTTCACACCCGAGTTATCATGCTCGGATTTGACGCCGAGGCCGAGGAACTCGTCGGCATTCTCGACCGCTATCCCGAGCGGGGCTACAAAGTAGTCGCGGTACTCGATCCGGACAAAAAAATGCCCTCCGAACACGCGTCCGCGACCATTTACCGCAGCCTGCAAGCTCTGCGGCCGGCGATTAGCACCCACAGGGCCAACCTGATTGTTACCGCGCCCTACCTCAAAAACAACGAGGAGACCATCCGCGAACTGTACGAACTTCTGTTCTGGCCGGTGAAAATCACCGACGTACCCTCGTTTTACGAGCTCGTTACCGGCCGGGTGCCGCCGACGACTTTTTCCGAAGCCTGGTTTTTGAGCAATATCGCGACCGTCGACGATCCGCTTTACCAAAAGCTGCGCCGCGCTCTCGATTACCTGGCCGGAGCCGCCATGGGCGCGATACTCATCGTTCTGTTTCCTCTTATCGCGCTTGGCACCAAACTCAGCTCGCGCGGGCCGGTATTTTTTTCGCAGCGCCGCGTCGGCCGCTACGGCGCTTTGTTTACGCTGCACAAATTCCGCACGATGTACGCTCTTTCGGCCGACGGCAGCGCCGAACAGGGCGAGGCCCAGTTCGCCCAGAAAGACGACAAACGGATCACCCCGTTCGGCAAACTCCTGCGCAAAACGCGGCTCGACGAGCTGCCCCAGGCCTGGAACCTGCTCGCGGGCGACATTACGCTTATCGGCCCCAGGCCGGAGCGGCCGGAAATAGTAGCCAAGCTCGAGGCGCGGATGCCGTATTATCCCCTGCGCCACGTCGTGAAACCGGGCATCACCGGCTGGGCCGCCATTCACCAGCACTACACCGACACGCTCGACACCACGCTGCAAAAACTCCAGTACGATCTCTATTACATAAAAAACAGATCCGTGGTTCTGGATCTGTCCATTCTTTTGCGCACCGTAAACGTGGTCCTCCGGATGATGGGCCAGTAAGAGGCACTTCCCTATTCGACCCCCCACTCTGCTTTGAGCAGGCTGATGCCGGTCGCGAGATCGATTTTTGGCTCCCAGTTCAAAAGCTGTTTCGCTTTGGCCACATCCGCCATGGCGTAGCGCATATCGCCGGGACGCGGTTCAATATGGTTGCTGGGCCCCCCGACCAGACCGGCGACCTGGTTGGTGGAATGCGGAGCGCCGCATCCGATCTCTATTACTTCGCCGCGTCCCACGCGCGGGCTAAGCATGGCCAGAACGTTCGACCGCGCCGCGTCGCTCACATGGGTATAATCGCGGTAATATTCGCCGTCGCCGCAAATCGTGAGGGGAATTCCCTCGCGTTTTTGTTTTAAAAACTTGCCTATCACGAGAGCGTAGGCGCCTTCCGGATCCATGTAAGAGCCGTAAATATTGAAATAGCGCAATACCACCGTTTCGAGTCCGTAAAGATCGGCGAACAGTCGGCAATAATGTTCGCCGACCAGCTTTTGCAAACCGTAAGGGCTTAGGGGGCGGGGTACCGCGGCCTCGGGCACCGGATAGCTCGGCTGGTCTCCCCAGACGGCCGAGGAGGACGAAAACACTACCCGTTTTACGCCGGCATCGCGCGCGCACAAGAGCACGTTGAGCGTGCCGTTGACATTGTTGTCGTGCGCCTCGGCCGGATGCTCGACAGAATAAGTTACGCGCGGCACGGCGGCCAGATGGAAGATACCGTCCACGCCGCGGCTGGCCGCGAGTATACCGGCGTAGTTCCGGACATCGCCCTCGATGTACTCGGCGCCCGCCAGTATCCGCTCCGGTTTTTTGCCGGCCGCGTAGTTGTCGACTACGCGCACGGCATGGCCTTCCGAGAGGAGCATCTTGACCAAATTGGTGCCGATAAAGCCGGCGCCCCCGGTAATAAGGTAAGTAGCCATATATCCGCTTAAAGAGTCAGGTAATCAATGCCGAGAGCCGCCACCTCGCTCGCGCGCAGAATGCGCTTGACGTCCACGATAAGCAGCCGGTCGGTGTTCATAAGCGCGCGGTACTCGTCGCTCCGCAGACGGCAAAATGTATCATGCGCCACCGCGATAATCAAGGTGTCCACCTGTTTAATATCTTCCCAGGCGGCCAGTTCGATGCCGTATTCCTCCCGCACCGCCTCGGCCGAAGCGTGAGGGTCGTAAACAATAGGCTCAAGGCCGTAGGCCTGCAATTCGCGGTAAATATCTATCACCCGGGTATTGCGCACGTCGGGAATATTTTCCTTGAAGGTGAAGCCGAGAATAGCCACGCGCGAATGGCTCGCCACTTTGTTCAGTCGCGCCATGCGCTTGACGGTGCGCTCGGCCACATAGCGGCCCATGGAGTCGTTGATGCGCCGGCCGGCCAATATGACCTCGGGCTGGTAACCCAGGCTTTCGGCTTTGAAAGTAAGATAATACGGGTCCACGCCGATGCAATGGCCGCCGACCAAGCCCGGCTTGAACTTCAAAAAATTCCACTTCGTGCCGGCCGCCTCCAACACATCGTAAACGGACAGCCCCAAAAGTTCAAAGATGACGGCCAGTTCGTTCACCAGGGCGACGTTCAGATCGCGCTGGACATTTTCGATGGCCTTGGCCGCCTCGGCCACGCGGATGGAAGCGGCGCGGTAGGTGCCGGCGCTCGTAATGGAGCCGTAAACGCGGTCCACCAAATCGAGAGTTTCCGTGTCCATGCCCGAAACAATCTTGACGACATTTTCAATCCGGTGTTCCTTGTCTCCCGGATTGACCCGCTCCGGCGAGTACGCCACCTTGAAATCTACCCCGCCTTTAAGCCCTGATTCTCGCTCGATTATCGGCAGGCAGATATCTTCGGTTACGCCCGGATACACCGTGGATTCGTAAACCACGACCGAATCTTTCTGCAAGTGCTTTCCGATCATCGCGCTCGCCCGTTCGAGCAGTTTCAGATCCGGCCGCTTGTTTTCGTCTATCGGCGTGGGGATGGCCAGAATCAAAAACCGCGCTTCGCGCAGAACTGCCGGATCGTCCGAGAAAGTCATCTCGGACGCCCTGATTCCCTCGGTGCCGACTTCGCCGGTGCGGTCAAGGCCGGATTTAAGTTCGGCGATTTTGCGCTGGTCAATGTCAAAGCCGATAACCGCAAATTTTTTGGCCAAAAGCACGGCCAGCGGCAGGCCGACGTAACCGAGTCCGACCACGGCAATTTTCGCTTCCCGGTTATTTAATTGTTCAAATGTAAGCATAACGGAATTTTTTAAATTTTTGCCGCGGCCTGTGCCGCCGGCGCGGTCGCGAAGCGCACCCCCGGCTGATACGGCGAACCGACGGAGAGGATATCGTAGCCGGCCCGGGCCAGATCGCCAAACTGGCTGGACAACAAACGGCGGCCGTCCATAATTAAATACGGCGGGCGGACTGTCTCGGCGATCGTTGCCCCGAGTGTTTTAAACTGGGGCCAGTCGGTACAGACGATAACCGCCTCGGTGCCGGCGAGGGCGGACCGCTCGTCGCTTAGGTACTGAATGCGGGCGTAGAGTTCGTTCTTCTCCGGAGCAAAGTATTTTTTCGCCTCGCCCATGGCGGCCGGGTCGTACACCTTTACCGCGGCCGCGCCGGCGCCGATGAGCTGCTGGATAATGGCGATCGCGCCGGAATTGCGGATGTCGTTGGTATCCTGTTTAAACGCCAGACCGATAACCCCCACTGTTTTGTCGGCCCAGGAAAAATTGGCCTCGGTCTCGGCCCGACCGAAAAAATGGTCGCGCTGAAAGACATTGGCCTCAAGAATGCCGCGAATGAGATGGGCGTGCGTCCCGGACTGCTCCAGCTGGTGAGCCAGCGAGGCGGCGTCTTTGATAAAGCAGCTGCCGCCGGCGTACAGGCTGTCGTAGAGCCCCCAGGTGCCGATGCGCGGATCGGCGGTGAGGATTTTGCGCACCGCCTCGTAAGCGACGTTGGGGAAATACTCGCAGGTGCGGCCGACGACGTCGAAAGTCGTTACCACGCGGTTGAAGAGCAGATAGTTGGCCAAAAGCTTGCCGCACGCCGCCTCGTACGGATTGACCTCGATATACTTGACGTTCGTGGAGTCGTAAAACCGGCGGTAGACCTCGCGCATGATGGCAAAATCTTCTTCGGCCGCCGCTCCGACGACGACCCGGTCCGGATGGATAGAGTCCTCAATCGCTTTGCCTTCCACTAAAAATTCCGGGTTCGAAACAATGCCGAAGTTTTTTATCCCCTGCTCGGCAAACAATTCCTTGGTGTGATCAATCATGCGGATAGGGACCGTGCTCTTGTTCACCACCACCAGCCGGCGCGACTGGGCACCGCCGTTGCGTCGGGCGAGAAATCGGCCGAGATCAGCCACCGCGGCTTTGTAATAAGACAAATCGGCCTCGCCCTCGGCGCCCTCTTTTTCGGGCGTGGGCAGGCACATAAATATCGCGTCCACATCCTCGAGAAACGGCGTTACGTCGTCGAGCTGGGCCGTAAACGTCAAACGGGCGCGGTTGCGGATGAGAAGCTCGGCCAGACCCTCTTCGTGCAGACACGACTGGATGGTGTCGCGGTCGTCGGTGGAAAGTTTCCTGACCTTTTCGCTGTCAATATCATAGACCAGGGTCCGGTGCCCTGAGTCGGCCGATACGGCCGCCGAACAGGCCCCGACAAATCCGCCTCCGACGTAGAGGATATTCATAGCCAAAAACATGAGAATTGAAGTAGGCGTAGTGTACACTATTTAAGAGCAGGGTTCAAGTGAAATCCGCTGCTAGGCGGGACAAAAAGGAAAAACCAATAATTAGCCAAATTTAGCCAAAAACCTTGACAGAACAGTAACAATATGCTATACTGCCGGGCTCTTTGACAACCCTCCTAGGTCAGCACCAGGGGTGCCGCTCTTACCCTGCCAGCCGCTCACGCGGACTGGGCAAACACAGATCACGGAAGCATTTTAGCGGCATCGCTTCCGGCTGACCGAGGAGAACATCTTGGAAAGGCATGCACTCGTCGCCCTCCTGCAGGACGACACGACCCAACCGCTCGACTGGGCCAGCGCAGCCGCGCTGGCCGAGGTCGAGCGGCAGTACTTCAGCCGGCGCGACTTCGCTGGGTTCCAGCAGTTCTGCGAGGAACTACTGGACCAGGCAGCGTTCGGGCCCGAGGCTCGATGCCTCGTACTGCACAACGCCCTCAACGGCCGACGGCGGGTGCCCGAGGCCAAGACCGAGGACGTGCTCCAGTTCGCCGCCCTCGTGGTGGCCGAGGTGGAGCGGCTGCCGGAAGGAACGCACCGCAACTGGCTCACGGCCATGGTCAACTACGGTCTCGGCGTCTTCTGCCGGGACATCGGCAAGTTCAGGCTGGCAGCCCAGTACCAGACGGTGGCCGCTGAGGCGTTCGAGCGTCTCGGCGACACGAAGAGCACGGTCATCTCGTGGTTCCTCGCCGCGGTCGAGCGCTGCAACGACGCGCTCGTCAAGGACGAGGACATCGCCAAGGCGGTCGAGGATCTCGAGGACGCGTACCGCGTCGCCAACCGCGTTCTGGCAGGACACGCCTGGCTAGTCAACGTCTACCTGCACGCCATCCATGCGCGCGTGTGGGCGGGCAGCGCCGCCAACACCGTGTACGAGGTTCGGGATCACGCCCTCGACCATCTCGCGGAGATGGAGTACGGCCAGGCCACCTTCTGGGCCCACTGGCTGCGCCTGGTCGCGGCCATCAGGCTCGTCGAAGTCGGCGACTACGCGATGGCTCTCGCGACTCTCCGGGCGATCGTCGAGCGGTCGGAAGCGGACAAGCAGGGCGACGTCACCTGCACCGCGCTCCTCATGCTCGCGCGCCTCGAGCGCGGGTACTACAACGACCCCGTCGCGGCCACGGCCACGGCCCGGCGCCTCGACGACTGGACCGGCAACAAGGGCCGCGTCCCCCAGGCCATCGGCCGGCGCGAGTTCGCCGACCTGCTGGCCCCCCCGCCCCCGCCGATCCCTGATGGCTTTCATCTTATGATGGAGGTCAACAGGGCTCTTTACACCAACAACGGAGGATCGAACCGTGGGGATTATTTACGCCCTTCTGGCGGCCATCTCGGCCGGCAGCCACGACATCGTCTTTTCGCGTCCCGAGGTAAAACCGCTGCCGGGCCTGTACAAGGCTCTGCTTTCCACGCTTGGAGCGCTGCTGCCGATCATCGGCGCCGGGCTATTGCACTTCGGGTTCATCAGCCCGGACGCCGGCTTCTGGTTCTACGTCACCCTGCACGCCGGCCTGCTGACCGCGGCGCTCTGGCTCTACATGCGGGCGCTCGCCCTTGGTCCGGTCTCGCAGACCCAGCCGATTCTGGCGCTTACCACGGTCTTTTTGGTCTTCACGACGCCGTTCATGACCGACGATATCGTAACTCCGCTCGGCTGGGTGGGCGTTGTCATGGTCGGTCTCGGCATCTACGCCACCCAGCATCCGGGAGTCAACCCGGCAACCGGACGGCCCTACAACTTCTGGTCGCCGTTCGTCGAGATGATGCGGCAGCCGGGAGTCCTGGCCAAGCTCGGAGTGGCCGTGATCTACTCGGTGACGGCCAATTTGGACCGGCTGTGTCTCGAAACGGCCGGCAGCCTTGCCACCTACCTGCTGATCGACAAGCTCCTTGTAGTAGCCATCATTGCGGCCCTGCTCGGTTTCGGCCAGTTCAGAATCGGTGCCGGCCGGACGCGAGACAAGGCAAAGGCGCGTCCCTGGTGGCTGCTCGGCGGCGGACTGGTCCATGGCCTCGAGGTCGTGGCGCACATGGTCGCACTGACCTTTATGGCAGTGCCCTACGTGATCGCAGTAAAGCGACTGTCCATCGTCATAACCAGCCTCTGGGGCTATCTGGTGCGCCGTGAACGGCAGCTCAACTGGTATCGCCTGGTCGGTCTGGGTCTGGTTATGGCCGGTATAGCCGTCATCCTGATCTTTGGCGTCCTGCGCCAGGCTTAGACCAGGCCCCGCCCTGATTCTCCCCCTCTCCTTTGTTACGCTCCCTGAAGCGGACCAGAGGAAAACAAACAACCCCGGTAATTTCCGGGGTTGTTTGTTGCCAGTTGACCTAAGCCAATACTTCCCAAGTAACCGGGTCAAATTTTTTTAGATCAATTTTTGCCGTCTTTCCCAAGACATTGGGATACTCCTCCGACGGCAGCCCGCCGGCAAACTGTTGCGGCCGCATGGCGTAAAGCAGATCGGCGGTGATAACCGTGCCGGCCGGAATATCCGCTCCGGCCATGAGCGACTTGCGGAACAGCGGACGAAACGCCTGCTCGCTTTCTTGTAGTATTTTCTCTTCGGTGCCTAAATATGGCCCGGCAGCAGCCAGAATCTCGTCCCGTTTTTCCGGATGGGATTCAAGTTCCCGGATACCGATGATCATCCGGCTCATCTCTTCGGGTACCATAGACACTTTGTGATCCGGCCCGAATAAATTACGGTCAAGCGTAAAGTGTTGCTCCAAAAGTGAAATACCCATGGCCGCAGCCGCAATGGCCGGCTCGACCCAAGGAGAATTTTGCGAAAATCCTACCGGAACGTCCGGATAGCGGGAACGAAGCGCGTAAATAGTACGCAAATTTGACTGTTCCGGCGGATATGGATAGGTCGAAATCGCGTGCATGAGAACAAACATGGCCTTTTTCTCCCTCAAAAACGCCACTGAACGATCCACGTCCTCCAAGGTACTCATCCCTGTCGGGAGAAAAATCGGTTTTCCGGTCGAGGCGAGATAATCCAAAAGGACAAAATCCAAAATATCGCTCGAAGCGACTTTCCAAACCGGCTGCCCGAGCTGTTGGAGCTTGCGCGCCGCTCCCCGGCTCATGGGCGTGGAAAAGAAGACTACCCCCAGTTCATCACAATAAGCTTTAAGGGGGCGCCAAAAAGTTTCAATCGGCGTGGCTTCGGTGTTGCGCTTGACCCAGGCGTAGCGGTTCTTGCCCTTAAAATGCGGCGAGTCAAACTCGATATTCAGGACCTCGTCTTCCACCTCATGGGTCTGGAACTTAACGGCATCGGCCCCGGCCGCGTGCGCCGCGGCCACCAGTTCCTTGGCCCTCTCCAGATAAACCTCGACCGGTTGTTCCGCCTCGGTCTGAATAAAATTTTTCCCGATTTCGGCCACGATGAAGACGCGCGATTTGATGCGTTCCCAGATTGGGTTGGTACTGGCAGTCATAGGCAAAATAAAATGAATAAAAAATTTGTACGCCAGTGTTAAACATTCGCCTCCAGCCATCTCGCGAGCTTCCGCGCCATAAACACATCCGTGGCCGCGCGCGATTCAAAAGTCATTCCCCCGATGTGCGGCACGATAAGGCAGTTGGTATGGGTCTTGGCGTATTCTACCAGAGGGTGGCTCGCAAACCCCTCTCGAGCGAAATTCACCTCGTCGGCCAAAACGTCGGTGCCATACCCCCCTAGTCTGCCCGCCTCGAGCGCCCGGAGCACGGCCGGCTCGTCCACTATGCCCCCCCGGGCAGTATTTATGAGCACGCTGCCCGGCTTCATGAGCCGCACTCTGGCGTCATTAAACATCTGCTCAGTCTCGGCTGTCAAATGGACATGGATGGACACGACGTCGCTCTGGGCCAAAAGGGCGGGCAGGTCTGCCGGCTCGGCCCCGCGCGCGGAAAAATCCGCGGCGCTAAGATAGGGGTCGCAGGCGACCACCCGCATGCCGAGCGCCGCGCCGTAGCGCGCCATCATCCGGCCGAGCCGGCCCAAGCCGACTATCCCCAGGGTCCGGCCGTATGCGTTGTGGCCGCGAAAGCGTTCCCGCTCCCACTCGTAACGCTTCACCGACTCGGCCGCCGGAGTAAGGCCGCGCATAATGTCGAGCATCAGCCCCAAGGCCAGCTCGGCCGTGCCGGTAACAGTATTCAAAAACTCCTCTTCGCCGCGCAGGCTCAAAATCTCTATCCCTTTCTCGGCCGCCGCCTTAAGATCGACGTGGTCGAGGCCGGTAGTGGCCGTGGCGATGGCTTTCAGCTTGCGGGCCCGGGCTAAAACGCTGGCGCTAAAATGCAGGCCCAAGCCAATGAGAGCGGCGTCATAGTTCCCGATCTCCCCCTCGAGCTCCGCCGGGGTGAGCGCCCGATAATCTACCTCGCCCGTCCGCTCGAGCAGCTTTTTTCCCTCCGGATCAAACTCCGCTCCGATGGTGTTGAGAATGCGGTACGTCATAGACAAAAATATCTAGCGCGCCAGGCCGATGAGGATCGTACCCAAGACGACCCCGATCGAGACGGCGGCTCGTTTAACAATATCCGTTTTTTCCTGGAGGAAAAAGTACGCGAATAAAACTTCAAAAATAATTACCGTCCGCCGCAGAGCGCTGACGTAGGGTACGATAGCAAACAGAAAGGCCATATTGAAGGCCAGATTGGCCACCAGATAGAGAAAACCGATTTTTAAAAAACGCCCCCAGCCACACTGTCTGACCGACGAAAAAAACCGCTCCCGGCCGCGGTAGGCAAAATCCACTATCCAGGCGGTAATGCCGATGGCTGCCACCGCGAGAAGCGAAAACGTGATCGGGTCGGAGGCCACGACGGCTTTTTTGTCAAAGACAATGGTTATAGCCGGCGGCAGCGAAGACAGGAAGGCATACCGGGTGCCCCGGTCTTTCCAAACGGCCCGAAAAGGGGCAAAAAAATTCCGGATGTTCCAGCCGCTCTGTGTATGGAGGGCATAGATGGACACGGTGATAAGCCCAATGCCGAGTCCGCCCCAAAACGACGGCAGCTCGCGCAAAAACAGCCAGGCCGGGAGAATGGTGAGTACCGGCGATATCGCCCCAAACGGCGAAGTGAGGGCGATCGGCGCCAGGGCGTAGGAGCGAAAACGGATAATTTCAAAAATGATATTCAAAACCACTGTTACCAGAAACGCTCCCCAGAAGGCCCAAGAAGTCGGAAACGTCGCCCGGCCCTGGAATAACAAAACCAGCCACACGGCCAACATGAGCAGCGCGGCCGAAACCTTGCTCACGCCCAGCACGAAAGTCGAGCTCCAGCCGCCCGCGGCGCCCGCGCGCACGTACCGCGCGTTGAGTATCACATGCCCGGCGAGAGCTACCGCTCCCGTGATAATAAGAATAAACAGCATACTTCTTAACCGGAAAATTCCCGATAGGCCCGGACTACATAGTCGTGGAGCCGGCCGTTCGTTACGAGCACGCCCTCTTCATGCCGGACAGTTTTACCGTTGTAAACAAACTCCGCGCCGCGCATATCGGTCATCCGGCCGCCGGCCTCGGTAACAAAGCAGCACGGGGCGCAGGTATCCCACTGGGTGATTTTGCCCCCGGTGGCCAGATACATATCCTTGTCCCCTGTGCCGATCGCCGCCACCTTCAGACCGCAGCTGCCGTACTGGTCATACGTGCTAATGTGCACAGACTCCAAAAAATCGCGCTCTCGGTCGGACAGATGGCTTTTGCTCATTATCGCCCGCGCGGCAGCGAGTCGAGAGACCGAGCTGACCCGGGCCCGCTGCCAGCCGGCCGCCGACCCGCAGTAAGCGCCCTGCCCCCTTTCGGCGATATACCAGCGCTCCGCGGCAGGCTGATACACCACGCCCAGACTGGCCCGGCCCCCGACCGCGAGACCAATTTGCACGGCAAATTCCCCCGTCTGATTCACGAAATCCTGCGTGCCGTCGAGCGGGTCAATCACCCACACCTTGTCGGCCGTGAGCCTGGCGGCGGTATCGTCGGTCTCTTCGGATAACACCGCGAAACCCGACGGCGCCAACGCCGCTTGAATAATTTCGTTGCTCAGAATATCCGCCTCGGTTACCGGACCGCGATTGTCCGATTTCTCTCTGATTTCGTATGCGCCCTGATAAATTTTTTTGATTGCGTCGCCGGCCTGTTCGGCCGCCGCCAAAACCAAGCGCAATTCCGGCGAGACGGCGAAAGGCAGCGAGGTTAAGAGCGGCGTCATACGTAATCGGTCAGGCCTCTAACCGTGATATCCCGTCTATATCGGCGGACAGCCCAGGCTAAGGCAAATTCATAATAAACTCTTCCGGCAAGTTCAGCTCCAGTCTGATCTGTTTATCCCTCTCGCCCGCGCCCCGGCGGACCAGAACATGCGCGCTGCACACCTCTTCTTTCACCGTGGCCGGCAGGCGCACCGTGTCGTTAACGCCGGAATAATAGCCGTAAACTTCAATGCCGGAGCCAACCAGTGGCTGGTTGAGGATAAACCGCACCGCGTCGCTGAACTTATTGATAATATAATAAACTCTGTGGTCGCCGTGGTCGCCGTAGCTTTTTTCTATGTCGCCTAGCGTCGGATGCGTGTGGAACAGCTTGATGTCGAACAGCGCCAGACCGCCGGGTTTGGCGTACTTGAGCATCAGGGAGAGCAGCTCTTCGTACCGCGGCTCGTGCTGGAAAACGCCGGTGGCCACCACCAGGTCGAAAGTCCCCGGCAAAATGGAATCCACTCCGGCAAAAATGTCGCCACTCACGAATTCAACCCCCGGCGCCAGTTCGCGGGCCCGGGAAATCAACCCCTCGGAAACGTCGAGGCCCGTATATTCCACCGCGCCGAAACGCTCCCGCAAACCGTGATACAAATCGCCGCTCGCGCACCCCACGTCGAGTACGCGCATGCCGGGACGAAAAAATTTTTCCAAGAAATAAACTTCGGACTTGAAGCGCGCGGACCATGGCCGCGGGGTGCGGTATTTGTCGGCGATAAATTTGGTATTCCAGTGTTCGTAGGGGGCAGTCATAGGACGGGAAACGGACAAAACCGCGCGAGCGGACAATAAAAGGAGGCTAATCGGCTTTCTTTAGAACCGCCAAAAAGGACGAACACATCCCCGCGCCCAGGCGGGTATACCCAAGCGGCTGCATGGCCATGCCCATAGTATTGAACAAAACCGGAAAGAACTTTTCGTACCTGGGCGCAAAAGGATGGCAGTGGTAGTAAACCACGTACTCGAGATCCAAGCCCGACTCCCTAGCCTGGCTTTCCACTGTCGCCGGGGTACTTTGGCGCAGCTTGAGCTGGGTGGCGATAAGCTGGTACTTGGCGGCGCGCGGCTCCAGGCCGGCTTTTCCTATCCGGTCGGCTTCGGCCGCGGCTGTTTTCAGATAGCCCAGTATCAATTCGCCCGCCTGGTTGAGGTCCACGGGGCTAAACCGGTCAGCTTCCGCGAGCTCCCGCACCAGTTCGCCGGTTCGCTGATTTTCGGCTGCCTCGACCGTGTAAGCATTGCCGGTAAACAAATTAAAAAGTTCGTTGCGGAAATCTACAATTAAATGGCCGCCGCTCTTCAACAACTGGTTCGCCTTGGCGAAAAAGGGGCGGTCCGAAGCCAAGTACTCGGAAAACCCCATGGCGGTGATAACGTCAAACTGCTTGTCGGCGGAGTACTCGGCGAAATCGCTGACGGTAAATACCGCAGCTGAGTCTCGGCCCGGCAAATTGGCTTTCCGATCGAAATTTTCCCGCGCCAGGCGGATCATTTCCGGCGAAATGTCGAAACCCTCGGCCTCATAGCCCAAACCCGCAAGGTCGAGCACCAATTCGCCGCTCGCGCAGCCCATATCGAGAACCGCGCCGCCGGGATGGCGTTTTTTAATCTCGTCCACGGCAATGTGGTGCCTGACTTTTGAACTGGGAAATTTTGCCATCTCTTGTTTGCTGTCGTAAGCCCTTTCGGCCCACTGGTGCGCGATCTGGTCGAAAAACTCCCGGACTTCTTTGGCGTCTGCCATAGCAAAAATTTAAGGTTAATGCCCGCCCTCAGGTCTTTTGCCCGAGGACCGTCTCGATTACTTCCACTATCCTCTCGGCCGACTTGCCGTCTACTTTATAACACAGGCGGTCGATAAGCAACTTCCGCTCTGCCTGTTTGCTTTGGGGGTCGAGCAAGCACTGGTTGATCGCCTCCCGCAGTTCTTCGGCCGACCGGGCCACCAGCGTCGCCCCGGTGGCGAATACCCACTGGTAATGGACCACCTCGGCCATTTTGTGCGTTACGTCCCGGCCGTTTTGGTACACTCCGCCGTACAAAGCGTTGATGGTGGGCCGGTCGAAACAGGCGGCATCGAGCGCGATGGTGGACAGGATGTTGACGACCACGTCGCTGTGCCGCAGGGTATTGGCGAAATCGGTATTTTCGGCCGCGGTCGGATCCCAGTTGTCCACGAAAACGTCCGAGATGTGGTAACTGTCGTCGTAGCTGACATGCTCCAGGCCCTTTAACTTCTGGAGCGGCGTATTTTTTACGTTAGAAAAATGGGGCCGGACGATAAGCTGACACGGCTTGGCCAGCTCGTCGCGTTTAATCCACTGGTAAATTTGTTCGGCCACCTGGTAATCCTGTTTGAACCAAATTCCCTGGGACCCGAAAAATATCACCGCCCGGTCCGGATCCAGGCCTTTGCCGCGCAAATGCTCTTCGCGCGGCTTGATCACCCCTGGGCGCCGGTACCAGTCGAACTGGGGAAAACCGACCACGTAAATCCTCTCTGGCGGAAATTGCTGCAGCCGCGCCAGTTCGGAGCGGATGATCTCGTCCTGGACGATAAAGTGGTCCGGCACGCAGCGAAAGTACATCTTGGTGGCGTTATCCCAGCTTTTGGTCATGGAGATGGTCGGCACCCCCCGCCGCCTGGCCTCTTTCAAGAACACGTTGTCCAGCTTGGCGGTGATGGACGTGGAGAATACCAGGTCCGGCCGGTAAGCTTCGAAATAGCCGGCAATGGTTTTATTTTTCTCGGTAAAAAAAACTTGTTCCACCCACCGCACCAGCGGTTTCAAGCCGGGCAGCCGGCCGCAGATATTGAGGAAAGCGAGATACATGGCCCGCGCCCAGCGGGCGCGGTTGATGTAGTGCCGGCTGTAGTTGAAGTATACCCGGGTGGTGTCGTTAAGATTCAAAAAGTGGGTGAAGAGGATAAACCGCCGGTGGACCGGACCCATCGGGACCGCCGCGTCCGGAACCGCCACCAGCTCCACGTTGGCGTCGGCAAACTCGGCGCGGATATAATCCGGGA
The DNA here is from genome assembly GCA_001004885.1 of Candidatus Magasanikbacteria bacterium GW2011_GWA2_56_11. Taxonomy (GTDB): domain Bacteria; phylum Patescibacteriota; class Patescibacteriia; order Magasanikbacterales; family UBA922; genus GWA2-56-11. The sequence goes on along the minus strand of LCRX01000007.1, from coordinate 19,109 downwards.
TGGCGTCGCACAGGATGAACACCACAACCTGGCGCCCTTTCTTTTTGAGCGAATCCAACACGCCGGAGCGGAGAATGTTGCGGATCAGAAGCGCCTCGGGAACGACAATAAAAATTTTTTTCATAGGGTCAAGAAGACTGGTGCCGCAGATAAAACTCGGCCAAAAGAAAATCTATCGGTTCGTTGATATCCACGGAACGTTCCGGAGGCATAAGGTGGGCCCGCGAAACCTGGCCGAACATATCGCCCTGCTCAAGCAGCGAAACCCGGGTCAGGTAAATAGCGCCGTTGCGCTTATAAAGCGGAACCAGACTTTGCCGCCGGCTTGAGGCGCTCCCCTCTTCTTCGGCCAACGGCAAAATCAGGTCGCCCTCCAGCCGCTTGAGCTTTTTGAGCGAAAAATCCACGAGTTCCATCATGCTCATGACCGAATCGGCCCCGGTGTCGACAATTTTAGCGATACACGCGTCAATATCGGCGGTCGTACGCAAGGGCGAAGTGGGTTGCAGAATCATGACGTAGTCATACGCGTCCCCGGACTGGCAGAGCTCGCCCAGGGCATGCCGCACGACTTCAAGCGAAGTGCTCCGGTCCCCGGCTAGCTCCGCCGGCCGCATAAAGGGCACGTCCGCGCCCCAGGAGCGCGCTACGGCCGCTATCTCCGGGTCGTCGGTCGAAACAACGCAGCGGGTAAGATAAGCGCTCTGCTTGGCCGCCTCGATGGTATGGGCAATGAGCGGCCGGCCGGCCAGGTCCTTGATATTTTTGCGCGGTATGCCCTTGGACCCGCCGCGCGCGGTAATGATGCCGAGGACGCGTTTTTCTTTGTACATACGATGGTGTTTACCAAGCGATTACCGGGTGCCGCCCGCCGGGGATATCGTTCGGATTAAACCGGTGGAGCAAAAACGGCTGGGTAATGCCGGTGTTAAACTGCTTGGCGGTATCGCAGCCGTAGACCAAGTCCAGCTCGGCGGCCGTCGCGGAAATTTTGTCCCGGTAGTCGCGTTCGCTGAGCGATCCGAAAGGATACGACATTCCCCGCACCTGCTTTATGCCGACCGCCTCCTTGAGCAGGGCGCGATTGCGCCGCAGGTCCTCCGCGACCGCCGTCTCCGACAGCACCAGGGTGCTTTTGTGTTCATGGCCGTGCAAACCGACGGCCAGGAGCGCCGAACGGTCTATGGCCAGGAGTTCTTCCCGGGACAGGTACAATTCGTCGCAAAACTGCTGCTCGCTGCCCGGATAATGCCGGCTAAACAGGCTGTCCACCAGTTCATCGGACAATTTATCCGCGGCAAAATGATTGAGAAAATACTTGAAAACAGCCGCCGGTTCGCGATCATAGCGGTACCAGTTCAAAATTTCTTTCCGGTCGAGCTTGTCGTCGGGAAAAACGCCGCCGGTCGCGGCCGCGTAGCTCGCCCGCAAATCCGCGAGCAGCACCGGGGCGTCTACCTGAGAAAGCAAAAAATGAATTTTATGCACGGTGCAGGCCCTCCCCTCCAGGTGGCGGGTCGAGACGAAAAAGACGGCCGGTATGCCCCTCTCCTCCAATAGCGGCACGGCGTGCCGGAATTGCGATTTGAGGCCGTCGTCAAAAGTCAGCAGACAGGCATTTTCCGGCAGAGCGCTTGTCCCCGCTATCGCGCCGACGAGATCATCCTCGGAGACAAAAGAAAACCGCTCGGCGATAAGCTCGATTTGCCGGGCCAGCCGCCCGGGCGAAATCGGAAAAATGCCGGTCGCGTATCTCTCTTCATCATCAATATAGTGGTAGGTTACGATCATGAGCCTCATAGCGATCGCTTATTGGGCCGGCTGGTCGCCGTCAAAAAATCGTTTTTGGGTGTACAGATCAATCGATTCCAGGATATCGGCGATCCGTCTGCAGGCTCCGGGTTTGTAGTAAATCGTGCTGCTGGCATAGGGGCCGTGAGCCAACTGCTGTTGCACTGCCTGGCGGATGGCGGCCGCATCGTAACCGGCGTCAACCACGTTGCCGGCGCGTATCCGGCCCTGCTGCCTCGTGCCGATATTCACGACCGGCGTCCCCAAAAACGAACATTCTTTGATGCCGGCGGAAGAATTGCCTACCAAGCAGGCGGCCCTCTTTAAAAGGGCGACGAACTCGTCGGCGGAGAGATACTTGATAAAACGGATATTTTCGGGATTGTGCCGCTCGCGAAAGACCCGAATACCCTTGGACACTTCGTCGGTGCCGGCGTCAACATTGGGCCAAAACCAGATGGCCGGCACGCGCAGCGAATGCACGGCGTCCAGGGTTTCCTCGACGTGCTCCCGATTGGAGCCGACCTCGCTGGTAACCGGGTGCTGCATGACGATAATAAACCGTTTGGTGATGTCTATAGCCTCGCCTACCCCGATCGTGGTAATAAAGTCCGGCGCAATGTCATAGGTGTGTTCGGCCACGTATTCGAGCTCCGGGCTGCCCACGTCGAAAACGTACTCCGGTCTCTCGCCCATGCGCAAAATCCGGTTTCGCGACACCTCGTTGGTGGCAAAATGGATGTGCGCCAGCTTGGTAATCGCGTGCCGCACGCTCTCGTCTATCGTCCCGCTCACGTCCCCTCCCTCGATATGGGCCACCGGGATATTAAGATAGGCAGAGGCGACGGCCGCCGACAGGACTTCGTACCGGTCGGCGCGGACCACGACCACGTCCGGCTCCAGATTTTCAAAGGCGGTGGCAAACTCGGTTATTCCCACCCCGGTAGTTTTGGCCATGGCCACCGGGCTTCCGCCCTCGAAGGTCATGGTGATTTTGGCATTGGGCTTAAAACCATCGGCCGCCATGGCCGCGAGCACGTCGCCATAGGTCGGCAAAATCGCCGAAGCGCCGACAATAATTTGCAGCTCCACGCCGGGACGCCGCCGGAGCTCCTGGAGCAGGGTTTTGCTCCGGCCGTAATGAATATTGGAGGTAATAACGAAACAAATTTTTCTTGGTTGCTTAAGCATAGGGGTTATTCACAATCAACGTAGCTCTGGCCCTGGGCCTTTGACTCCGACGCAGAAATGGGCCTGGCCAAACAGACGGGTGGCGCGGTACGGAAAACAGTAAAACCGTTTCCGGACGGCTAACAAGCCGCGTCGCAGAGCCGCAATCCGGCGGTCGTTCTTGGGGCTCATGGGCGTATAAATAGGATAAGGCGCCGTAGGGGTTATCTCGACGCGCTCGAAGCCGACCTGCCGGGCGATCCGGGCGTAGTCCGCCGCCTGAAGCGCGTTGCGGTAATAGTCGCGGTTGACCTTGTCGGTGTATTTGCCGAGCGCTTTCTTGAGGAAACGGTAGCCGCGGTTGAGGTACTGAACGGAAAATTTACGCGGAATATTCAGCGAGATCATCACCCCGCCCGGTTTCAAAAGCCGGTATTCTTCGGCCAACAGCTTCTCCACGTTATCTATATGCTCGGCCAGGCCGATAGATACGACCGCGTCAAACGACTCCGCCGGGAGGCCGGTATCAAGCGCGTCGGCCACATGATACTCGGCTGCCGCGCCGTGGCGGACAAATTCCTGCCTGGCCAGGGCGATAGCGTCGGGCTCCTGGTCGAGAAGTGTCGTCTGCGTCCCGAGGTACGTGGCCAAGAACAGCGACATCGTTCCCCGGCCGCAGCCGATTTCCAGACTTTTTTTAACCTGGTGCTTCCGCGCTATTTCCTTAATAAAAATAAAATAATAATACAAATTAAGCTGCCGCTGCGTAAGCGGTTTGGCCCCCGGGGGTACATACAGGCTCTTTTCGTCCTCCGGGAGGCCGGCGGACGAATTTCTTATGGCCGACCATTTGTTCAGAAAAAAATTCTGCATACGGTATTGGCTGTTCATTTCCTTACTCCCACTCGTCAAAAATATAGACGTTCGAGGGATAAAATCTGATGCGATTTTGCTCGATTTTCCGCGCCATCTCCGCGGCCAGCCACTCCTCGGCCTGCTTATCGGTATAAGCCTCGGTAAGCACGGCGAGCGGCATGTAAAAACGGATCATGGACGAGAGGACCGAATGCCAGGTAATACCGCTCTCGAGCGTCTGCCGCCGGCGCGCCAGGGCTTCCACCTCGTCGATGGTAAAGGATCGAAAAACTATTTTTACCGGCTGCGCCGAATCGTCGCGGCTAAACTCGCTCAAACGATAAATCTTTATTTGGCCGATATAGCTGCCCACCAACCGGTTGAGGACGCCGACATGGTCCTCCGATTCCGGAGCGGCCACTGTCCAACACCGCTGATTCATGATGCACAAGGCCGGAATTTTCCGGGCGGCCAGCTGGGACAAGGCTTCGGCCTCGCCGATCGGCGCCAGCCGCAAACCCGCGGCCGCGGCCAGCTCTTGAAAGCGCTCCGGCTCGACCGGCAAAAAATGCGCGTTGTTTTTGAGGTTGACGCTGGCCTGGTCGTCGTAAGGTATAAGGTGGACAAAGGCCCGGGTGGCGCCGAGGCTAGAGAGCGCCGCGAACCGGTTGGCCCCGTCTATCACCACCCGGCTTTCGCCCCTCACTCCGACCGAAATCGGGTTGAAAAAAGTACCCGACCGGGTCATGCGCGCGCACAGATCCGCCACTTTGGACGGGTCGGATTTTTCGTACTGGAGCAGCGAATTCAGAGGCAATACCGCCAGGCTGTCGCGCAGCAGGCTGATATCGTGGCGGGCAAAAGTCTCGTTTTCGAGCACCCGCCTTTTGATCTCGGACGAGGAGATCGTCTTGTTTATCGGCAACAAAACCAGGCGGATATTGTTCTCTTTGAGAAAATCAATGATTTTCGAGCGGTCGGTCTGCTGAATCCATTCCTCGGTCTGCACCATCACCCCCGGCTGGAGCGACCGCAGCAAAGGCCGCTGGTCAATGTCGTCGTAGCTCAGGCAGCGGTCCACAAACGGCAACGAGCCCAACAAGTCCATCCGCTCGGCCGCGGACATGACCGGACGTTTTCCTTTCTGTCTGGCCACCGACTCATCGGACTGAATGCCGACCACCAGCTTATCGCCCATGGCCCGGGCCCGGCGCAAGGTGTCAACATGCCCCGAGTGCAGCAGGTCGAAAACTCCAGTGGTGTAAACGGTAACCATAAATAATAATCAAAAAGGGCTAACAGACCCTGGCGAGCGCGTACCAGAAGTAAATATCCCTAAGCCAGCGGTTGCGACTCCTCCGGCAATCAATCCGGACGCCGATTTTTTTGCCTCCCGTCGGATCTTTTTGCACTTTTATTTTGCAGATATATTCTTCGTGCAGCGCTTTGAGCGCCCAGTATTTCTGCACCTTTCTCTGCCCTTCGACGATGACTGTCTTGACATCGCTCAAAGACATGAGGTAGGCCGCCACCAGGCGCGGGAAGCCGCCCTCTTTTTTTCCCTTGCCGCCGTCAATCACCACCAGATCGTAATTTCGCGCCGGCGGCAAATAATTATAATCCGTGAGGAGCGTATAGCGGCCGGCGAAGGGCTGCAGGTTTTTGCCGATAGCCTCGATGCAAAAATCATTCACTTCATAAAGGTCAAGGTGCGCGTCCGTGTGCTCCAAAAGCGCGTAACTGAGCGTACCGATACCGGCCCCCAGCTCCAAAATATTTTGAACGGGACGATTGGCGCAACTGGCTATGATCATGCCGAGCGTTACTTCGCCGGCAATCGCGTGCGAGCCCGCCTGTTCCCTGAACAAATGGTAAACTTCCGCCGCCGTTTTTTTAGTCATACAAAAAGAGGGGCACGTCAGGAGACGTGTGGGCCCAAAATATGGAGTATTTTTTCGCTGATGTTGCGGGCGCTCTCCGACTCGGTAATCGCCGAGTCCCCTTTGTACCGTTTGCTCGGATAGCCGGCAACCGCGACTTGTTGCAACGCTCCCAAAAAAGTAACTACTTTGCCCTGGTCAATGGCATAGCCGCGGGCGATTTTTTCAAATACGGAGCGGCAGTCAGCCACGCCGGAAACGGTGAAAACCCCTTCGGCGCCGTTGTACCAGGTGTGCCCGAACAAAAGCGCCGGGGTACCGCGCATCACCGCCTCCCACCCGGCAGTCCCCGTAACCGTGGCGACGGCCTGCGCTTTTTCCATAAGGGTAAAGGTGGAAATCCGAGGCGAGATCAAACGAATATTTTTGTTAGCCGCCACCGTTTGGTAATATCCCGGATAGCGACCGAGATAACCGCGCGGCCAGGACCATTGGATTTCATTTTCTTTGGCGTAGATTACCCACCCCGGAGGCAGGGCGTAAGAGAGCGTCTCGAGCATCAAAATCTGGTCCTTGAATATGTTTCCCTGGGGATTGGTCGCGCACTCCGGCTGGAAATGCAGCGGCACGTACACGAATTTTTGCGCCAGATCAGGATTGTCTTCCACCAATCCTTTGAACTCCGCGTGGAATCTTTTCTTTATCCGGTTGCGCCGGTACTGGAGAATCCTCTCCTGCCAGACGAAAGTAAACTGGCGCTCAAACCGGATGAGCCTTACTTTGATAAACATCATCCGCAAATACTTGTAGGTTGTCGACCAAAGAGTCAGCTGCCGCAGATGCCGGACAATCGTGCTCCAGCGCGGCAGGATGTCGCTCTGTTTGGCTTTGTCCACCAGGTATTTCGTTTTGCGGTAGTAGAGGGTATTGTCCGCCTGCGGGTCGCGGTGCTTGGCGTAGTAGGTGCGTAATTCCGCGGAAAGATTGTCCAGCCGGAAACCCTGTTTCAGAAGCGACGCGTACGCCGCCTGCAGCTCGCGGTAGTCGGTAAAATCCTCAAAAAACAGAAGCCGGCCGACAATGCCTTTGGTATGCTTGTAGAGCACGGTTTTGATGTTATTTTTGCGGGCCAGGTGGTAGATGACAAAATTGTACGGAGTGTGGGGAATATCGGCGAACAGCACCGCGTCCGGTTTAAAAGTCTTGAGCACTCCCTGCCAGTATCTGAGATAGGTATAGTACAAGTGCTGCTTTTTCAAGAGCGGCATATGGAAGTGGTCGAAACCCTCCATCATGTCAAGAACCGCCGATTCGTACGGACCCAGCTCTTCAATAAGCTGTTTGTCGGCCGGCGGAAACTGCGCGGGATCTATTCCCGGCGCCGGCGCGCCGTTGATGGCGTCGTAGGTGCTGTGGAACACGGTACCGGAAAATTCCCCGGCCGCCACGAGTTTTTGGTAGTATTCCTTGGCCCCCAGCCAATACGCAATCTCCACCCCGCCGGCGCGCAGCCGCCGGGCGATGTCGATCTCCATGGGCCGGGAATAATTGATGAGAAAGACGCGCATATCAAAGGCTATTTTTTGGCATGATACAGTTTGTAAAAATGCGACTGCTCGTCGGCCAACAGCTCACGCGGCGGCCCCAATTCCATAATTTTTCCTTTATGCATGAGCGCTATCATATCGCAATCAAGTACCGTAGTCAATCTATGGGCCACCATAAGAATGGTAATTTTACCCTTGAGACCGGACACCACTTTGTGGACCATTGCCTCCGACATGTTATCGAGCGCGCTCGTGGCTTCATCGAGTACCAAAATATCCGGTTTTTGCGCCAGGGTGCGGGCGATAACGACGCGCTGCCGCTGCCCCACCGACAAAGCCAGGCCCCGGTCGCCGACCCGCGTCGCGAACTGCTGCGGCAGGCTCATGATGTCTTCATAAATGTGCGCCAGCTTGGCGGCTTCGACAACCTCGGCAAAGGGGATGTCGCGGTTAAAAAACCGGATATTATTCTCGATTGTGTCATCGAGCATGAACATATCCTGGGGAATATAACCGATCTTTGAGCGCCAGCTGTCGAGAGAGCACCCATCGAGAGGCCGGCCGTCGACCGCGATGCGCCCGCTGTCCGGCTTATAAAGCCGCAGCAGCAAGTCAATAACCGTCGTCTTGCCCGAACCCGACGAGCCGACCAACCCGACCATCTGGCCTTTATTGATCCGCAAAAAAAAGTGTTCCAAAACCGGCGGCCGCTCCGGATAAGAAAATCCGACATCTTCCCAGGCGATCTCGGCCTCAAACCGGCAGTCCTCTCCCGGCACCCTCTCCTCCCGTTCGCTGTCCGCCTGTCTCAGGGTCTGCACCACGTGGTGCAGATAGGGCAGGCACTCGTTGATGCTCTGAATGCTCGCCTGCAGCGGGCTGATGTGCTGGAATATTCTCTGAATTAAGAAAATGATGGCCGCGAATTCCCCCAAATTAAAATTGGGCTGGCGGTACGAAAGGACAAAAATCAAAAAAATGTATACCACGCTTACCGGCTGCAAGGTATTGACGGCAAAAAATTTCAAGGTCGAAATCCGGATGGACAGATCGCGAAACCGGGAAAAAAAGTACTCGCCGCGCGAGATAACCGGCTCGCTGATCGAGTTCGCTTTGATTACCTTCAGACCAAGCACGCTTTCGTTGATAAAATGCGCCACGCCCTTGTTAAACTTGGTTATTTCCTGGGCGGCTTGCCTGGTTTTGCGGGTGAGCGGCCGGAACAGGGCGAAAATAACCAGGCCGAAGGCGAGCGTCGCCAGAGTTATAGTGGCGGAGAGGGCAAACGCCAGAAACAAATACATGATCAAACTCGAAAAATCCGATACGCTTTTGCCGATCTGTTCGAGCAGGCGGCGCGCGTAATGCACATCGGTCATGATGACATTCTCGAGATAACCGATCTTTTGCTGCGCGAGGTAACCCCAGCGGGCGCCGAAAATCCTCCGGGCCAGGAGCAGCCGGGTGTCTTTTTCGTACCGGGCGCCGATAGTCACCTTGACATGATGGGTCAAATAGGAAAAAACAAACTGGGCGAAGAAAAAGGCGGAAACCACCAGCAGCAACGCCGGCAACGAAACCGGAATTCCCGCATAACCAAATACGCGCAGAATTGTTTGCGAGACGAAGTCGCCCGGCGCCTCGCCGTTTCCGGCAATCAGCGAAAAAATGGGTATCAGGGTAACAATCCCCACTCCTTCAAACAAACCGCCCAACACCCCGAGGGCGCTCAAGCCAAAAATACGCAGCAGGTGTTTGCCGTACGCGTACCGGGCAATCTGGACGGCCCGCCGTAAATAAGTGAGGACTTTTTGCATCATATTCGGCCTTTCTGTGCTTAGTGGTTGCGCCCGGCGGCGGCCGACTCCAGGGCCTCTACCAGCCGGCCCGCGCTGCCGCCGTCGAGCGCGTAACAAAAATACTTGATGACTGCCTCGCGCTCGCGTTGCCTGTAACCGGGATCGGTTTCAAGCAAACGGATTAAACGCAAAAGTTCCGCGTAGGAGTACACCAGGCTCTGCAGCCCCTGGCGCTCAAATTCCCTAAACCAAGTGCTGCCGTACAAACGCCGCATGGAATCGGCAAAGGGCACCCCGGGGCGTTCGTCGAAGGCGTACAAAATCGGGTACTGGCCGTTGGCCACGATATCCAGGGCGAGCGTCGAAGCGCTGGTGATGCAAACCGCCGCCTGCCGGATAGCGGCCGACAGGTTTATCACATGGTCGAGCGACAGCGGCATGCCGTCTTTGAACGACGAGGCAGCGTGGTCAGTATCCATGAACACGACCCGGCCGTCGACGAGGTCTTGAAAGCGTTCGCTGTCCTGGCGGTAACCGAAGTGGGGACGGATAAAAACCTGGTGCCCCGCGAGCTCGCCCGCGGCGATGGAGTCGCGCAAGCGGCAAACGACAAAGGGATCGACAGGGGCGACCGGACCTTCGGAGCCGAAAAAAATAATTTTCTTTCCCGGATCCAGCCCGTACTTGGCGCAAAAAACCTCGCGCGGCATGTCGGCCTGGCGGTAATAATCGAACTGCGGCACGCCGCAAACGGTAATCCGGCCGGGCGGGTACTGCTGGTAAGTCGTGACTTCCCGCTCCATGTACTCGCTCCAGACCAGAAATCTGTCGGTCGTCTCGCGAAAGACGAATTTTGACGGCACGTCCCAGCTCTTGGCCATTCCGACGCTCGCCACTCCCCGATTTTTACAATTGCGCAGCAGCATCACCTCGGCCAAATCGGCGATGTTGGTAACAAATACGAGGCTCGGGGCATAGGCGGTAATGCAGCCGTCATACTCGGCGGTGGAAAAAATTTTCCGGTCCCAGTAAAGAAGCAACGCCTTCACTGCCCCGAACCGGGAGAGGAAATTTCCAAAAACATATTTCTGAAAAAAATTTCTGAGGCCTTTAAACCGCACCCGGCTGCGGCGCATCAGGCCGTATTTCGAACGCAGCTCGATCGTCGGATTGTACATCAGACCTTTCAGCAGGGCAGTCAGCCAGACGTCCAGGCGCTGTTTCCATCCCCGTAAAATCATCTGGTTCAGGATCGCCACCTCCATATTCGGAAAAACGCGGCGGAACTCCGCTTCGGCCTCGGGCGGAATAAAACAAACTATCCGAAAACGCTCCTGCATTTTTTTAAAGGCGCTCTGGAAAAGCAAATTCCGGGCAATAATTGCTCGGTTAACCGTGATAAATATTGTCTGTCGTGCAGGCATAGATTTATCCCAAACGGAGCAGATAGCGGCCCAGGCGCAGGGTGACAAAGACCGCGTCAAAGACCGCATAGCCGACAAAGACCGGCGCGGCCTGGGCCGGGAATCCGCTGAATACAACCAGGTAAACTACGTAGTAAAAATTAGCCGAAAACAAACACTTGGAGAGAAAAAATTTAACCTGTCCCAACCCGGAAAACCGAAGGGCGGCGCCGGGGCCGGTCTTGGCCGGGGCGTACGCTTGGGCCACAGTGTAGCGGGCAATAAGCTTGGCGCCAAAAACCAAAAAACCGATAAGCAGGAAAATCCCGTTGGACTGAACGGTGCTGAGATAAAAACCCAACCCCAGGTAGAGGGAAAACAAGGCGGTATTGGTATTGAAGCCCTCCAGTATGAAACCGCGTTCTTTCTCTCTTTCGGACATGCCCTGCACGCGCGTCACCACCCGGGCGACGTTGCCGTCGCAAAAGTCAAGCAGGTACGACACGCCGAATACCAAAAAACCCGCTACCGGGTAGCCGGCTCCCAGTACGGCGCCCGCCGCCACGGCCAAGATTATGGAGGCTACCGTAATGGTGGTCGGCGACACTCCGGCGCGCAGAAAAATAAAACTCACGGGATGGGATACCTTCCGGTACAGCCAGTCAAAGTACCGCTGGGGAGTATTTTTTTGGGCCCACTGGATATAATCGGCGTAAGTTAATTTCATAGCGGTTGACACACGTAAAATAACTGATTGGCCAGCGGGTGGCGCCTGAACGGTTGGGCCCAATTTACGCCGCCGCTCGTGAGCCGGGTTAAAAAGGAAAACACTCTCCAGACTGCCCGGCGCTCTTGGCTCCAGGCCGGCAGGCGGCGGAACAAGCTGCACCACAGATTACGCTTAGCGCCGTTGGCCTTGGCGCGGATAGCGAACCCCTCGCCGGTAATGATGCGCTCGTAGTCCGCTTCGCTGCGGTAGATTTTTTTTCCTTCATGTTCGCGCGTAACCGCCGGGGTAACCGAATCGCGGAGCACGAGCACGCCGTCGGGCCGCAAGGCCGACGCCGCCAGCCGCAGCGCCTCTCTCATCTCCGCCTCGCTCAGGTACATGCATACGCCGCCGACGAAGATCAGGTCGTAGGCGCCCGGAGTGGTTTTCAAACCGGAAAAATCGGAGATGAAAAAATCCAAATTACGAATCCGCGCAAACCGGATCCTGTTCTCGCCTATAAACAGCCGCGAGATGTCGAAAGCGCTTACGCGTTCAAAATATTCGGCCAAGAGGACGGCGTTTCTGCCCGTGCCGGTGCCGCAATCCAGAGCCCGGTCGCGCCGGGGGCAGTAAGTCTCAACGGCGGAACGCAAAACATTGCGCTCGTAGCTGAAACGGTAAACGTAATACAGGAGATCGGCCGGCGCCACGGTACCGCCCGGGCTGTCCGCCGCTTTGTCGGCGCCGGCCAGATGATACCACAGCTCCCCTCTGTCTTTGACAGCAGAAAACGTGTTCCAGTAGTTGTTCCGGCCGGCCTGATTGATTTGCGGACTCGGTGTATTATCGGGTGCCATAGGGCTACCACTTATTTATTACATCCACGGCCCGTTTTTTGATTTGGAGGTAGGCTTTGACCGATTTCTTTTCGAGCTCGGGCGAAATCAGGCGAAGAATCTCCTTGCCCAATATCCGGTACTGGCCGCCAACTTTGTTGGCGCGCAAAATGCCTTTCTTCAAAAGACGCTTAACCGTGCTTTCGCTCACCTTGAGCAGGTGTTTAACTTCACTCGTGGTGTAGACGGCGTTATCTTTGATTTCTTCGGCCATACTGGGGAAAAATTTATCTAGAACCCACTGCCAAGAATAATTCCGAGGCAATTTTGGCCTGTTTCGAGCGAAAATTGTTCGGGTTGAGCAGACTAGTGGTTCTATGGCGACGAGAGCCGGCCAATTGGCAGCCATGCAGGCATAAAATTGAGCCGGGGTTATTTTTGGGAGTGGGTTCTAAATACCCAACAAGTACTGAACCAAGGGTAACATAAGTGTCAGGATGTGTCAATTAGGTTCAAACGGTCTCAAAATAAAATATTTTTAGCTTAATTTAGCTAAAAAAAGGCCAGATATGGTTATCCACAGACAAAAAAGACAAGCCGATTAGGCTTGTCCCCACGATAAAACTCTATCCTCGGTTTACATCCAACCGGAAAAATCCTTAAGAAACTGGTCCACGACTTGATCGGTTTTGTAGTGGTTCGACATAACCGGGAAAAACTTAGGCGGAATCGTAACAATGTGGGCTCCGGCGAGCGCGGCGTCCCGGACATCCACCACCGAGCGAATGCTGCCGACGATAATCTCGGCCGCCAGTTCGGAATCTTCGAGAAGCTCCCGCACGCGCCGCACTACCATGGCCGGGTCAAAGTCCGATTGGTCGAGGGTCTGGTCGGCCAGCAGAAGGGAGCGTTTTTCAGCGCTCGCGTCTTCTCTGCCCGCGTCCCGGATCCGGCCCCAAAAAAGACTGACATACCGGGCGCCGGCCGCGGCCGCCATCATGGCCTGGCCGACGGTCATGCAAGCCGTGCAGTTGACGCTAACGCCTTCGGCTTTAAGTTTCGCGATCGTTTCGAGCTCGTTCCATCCGACCTGGACTTTTATGCTCATCTGCGGATAATTGAACTCCTGCGCGAACTGCTCGGCCTGACGCAAAATTTCGTCCGGGTCGCGGGAAAAAACCTCGATACTCAGATGGCTGCCGGGCTGGTGTTCCTGGATAAGGCCGATAATTTTCACAACATGCTCCTTAAACGACGACTTCGGCTCTTTGGAAAGAAGCGAAGGGTTGGTGGTTACTCCGCGGACAAAACCGCGCCGGAGCGCCGCCTCGATATCCGCCAGATTGGCGGTGTCGACGAAAAATTGCATAAAGGCTGTTTATTTAATAAATAAAGGTAGGGAGGCAAAATCCGGAATTCTGAACTCGGGATCAAGTTCGCGGTTATACTCGTAATCAATCAGGACGCAGGGAACGCCGACGGCGCGGGCGGCGCCTAAGTCGGCCTGGGTATCGCCGACTAAGTAAGACCGGGAGAAGTCTATCTTCCACTTCGCGGCCGCCGCTTGCAGCATTCCCGGGCGAGGTTTCTTGCACTGGCAGTCGTCGGCCCGGCCGTGAGTACAGACGAAAATGTCGTCCAACGGCAGAGCTTGCACTGCCGCCATTATGCGCTCGTGCGCCGCGAGCTTCATGGTGCCGTACGTGATATCGGGTTGATTGGTGGCCAAAATCCGCGTCCATCCGAGCTCGCCCAAACGTCGCAACGTCTCTGCCACGCGGGGTTTAAGGTTGAATTCTTCGTAAGTAAATGGAGCCGTGCGGCGCGCCAGCTTGCCGGCGACATAAAATTCCTGACCCCGGTCTACTGTTTCATTGATAACTCCGTCGCGGTCAATAAACACGGCTCGTCGGGCCATAGGGTGAGGAAAAAGCGACGGCAGATTGTTCTTTGTGGGCGGCAATCCGCTCTTTGAGGCCAAAAACGACCAGATGGTGAAGAACCACATGCAGTCCTTCGACTATAGGCGTCGAACGCGCGGGCACGACGATACCCACGTCAACCAGGTCTTTCATCGGACCGCCGTCAAAACCAGAAAAACCTATAGTCCGGCCGCCGCGGTCTTTGACGTACTGCAAACCCTTAAGCACGTTCTGCGACCACTTACCGGATAAATCCTGGCCGCTCCCGCCGTGCACGCTAAAGGCGATGCCGACGCCGCCATCAACATAGAGGGTCTCGAGCTGGTTTACATAGATATTCTCCCAGCCCCAATCATTGGTCAGCGCGCTAACAAGCGGGATGTTATCAACTAAGGCGATCGACTTGAGACCCTTGTCTTCGGGGGAGGGACAGATAGTTTTATTTAAATCAGCCGCCAAATGAGTAGCGGTCGAGGCCGAGCCGCCATTGCCCATGATATAAACCCAGTGGCCTTGTTTCCAAGCCGCAAATAAAAGATCCACCGCCTGGTCGAGTTTTTCGCTGTAGAGAACCTTGATGGCGACAGTAACGTCCCCCACTTGATCGAGAAACTGCGCCGCAAAAGAGGAGCGGACTTCATCCTTCATATAAGATCGAAAAAAATATAGGCGCCCGGCGGAAAGAACTCATAGCGACTTTCCCCTTTTTAGCCGAAACATAGACTGATTTTCGCGGCCCCAATGTCTGAGCCTGTAGGAGCGAGTTTTGGTGCCGCGAAAATCAGTCTATGTTTCGGCTCGACTTAGAAAAGAGAATTGCTAATAACGCACTACCAGTCCAAAGTTAGCGCGACTATACCATATTAGCCGGCGGCCGACAAGTTTGGCGGCCAGCGTGTCAGACGGCCGGCGAAAAATTGGCGCCAAAGGCAATAATACGGATAAAATAAGGCTGTTCACGCTAAAAATCCCGGACAATCCCTGCTTGGCGCATCTCCTGATAAATCTGGTTTGTGTCCGCGCCTTCCTCAATCCACGGCTTTATCCACGCCACGTACTCGGCCGCCGCTTCGTCTACTGTATGCACCGGCCCCCAACCGAGGGCCCGGAGGCGGCCGGTATCCATCAGCGAGTGGCGCGCGCCCTGCAGCCGGTAACGGTTCGTCAAAAGCGGCTGAAACGGTACCCCGGCGGCCGCGGCAGTCATCCGGGCCAAATCGATCACGCGCGTACCCGTGCCCAGACCGACGTTGAACACCTGGCCGTTTGCCCACTCGTCTTCGAGTACCACGCGGTGCGCCCGGGCCACGTCGGCCACGTGGACAAAATCGCGCAGCTGCCCGCCGTCCTCGTTCATCTGGACCGGCTCGCCACGCAGGACGTTGAGGGCAAAGGAACGCAGCGCCCCGGAGTAGCAGTGCCGGAACGACTGCCGCGGGCCAAGGGCGATACTATAACGCAAAGAGACGGTCGGAATCTGATAAATAGCGCCCAGACACTCCAGGAGCTGTTCGGCGCTCTGTTTGGAGACACCGTAGGGAATGAGCGGAACGAGCCGGTCGCCTTCCCGTTCGGGAACCGGCGCGGCTACGGCAGCGCACACCGGACAGTGTTGTTCCCAGTCATGGCGGGCCAGCGCTTCTTCGGAACGCGGCAGCAAATAAGCCTCGCCATGATCGGGGCAAGAGTACTTTCCTTCTCCGTACACCGACTGCGACGAAGCGGCAATGATTTTTTTGACCGGCAGCTGGTTCTCGACTATGACCTCGAACAAATTCGTGATACTCGCGGTATTAGTCTCGATGTAGGTGGTAAAGTCGAGGTGGTAATCCATGTAGGCCGCCAGATGAATCACGGCGTCTATCCCCTCAAGCGCCGGCTGCCAGTCGGATTTCCGCCGCACGTCGCCCAACATAAACTCCGCCCCGGAATTGCACCACGGCGGCATTACGCCGTTGTGCGCCGGCGGCAGCAAGGCGTCGAGTACCCGCACGCGGTAGCCGGCTTCAAGCAGATCATCCACCACGTGAGACCCGATGAACCCGGCGCCGCCGGTAACGAGAATGTGCCGGTAACGGCTAACGGCGTCCATAAATCTTTTTCACGATAGTAAGCGCCTGGTAAGCGTCGGCGCCGTTCGGCACTGGCGCGCGCCCCTGGCGCACGGCGCTCATGAATTCTTTTAGCTCCCTGGATAACGAAAGATTAGCGTCAGGATTGCAAACATACCGCCGCTCCCGCGGCGCGAGCCTCGGGTCGCGCTGTTTTAGGCCGACAACCACGGCTTCAGTCCCGCCGTACTTGCGCCCCAGCCCTTCCACTTTGATATAGCCCTTCGTGCCGTAAATCTCAAACTGATGGATAGGATCCCAGTTTGACCAGCTAACGTGAATGGAACCAATCCGCCCGCTTTGGTTTTTCATAAGCACAAAGGCGTTGTCATCGGCTGGACTGGGCCAGTAGAGCGCCTCCGCAAACCCCGCCACCTCGCGGCAGTCGCCAAGGAACGACCGCACCATGTCGATCATGTGGATTCCCTGGTCGATCAGTTCGCCGCCGCCGCTTACGGCCGGGTCGAGCCGCCATTCCTTTTCCATTCCCGGCCGGCCGCCAAAGCCGTAGCGGGCGCGGATAAACTGAATTTCGCCTATCCGTCCGGCCTGCCATAACCGGCGCGCCAGGATAAAACCGGGATGAAAGCGATGATTAAACCCCACCATGTAGACCAGTTTTCTCCGCTCTGCCAGACGGACGGCTCGCCGGATGTCGAGCGGGCGGACGGCTCCGGGTTTTTCCGCCAGGACGTGTTTGCCGGCGCAAAGCGCCCCCATCGTGATCGGGGACAGAAGATTGTGCGGGGTGGCTATCAAAACGGCCTGCAGATCCGGCGCGCGCACGGCGGCACGCCAGTCTGCCAGTGCCTGGCAGCCGGGAAAACGGGCGGCCGCGGCTCGGGCCCGATTTAGGTCGGTGTCAACTGCCAGGGTGAGACGCGCCAAAGGGACTTGGGCAATCGCCTCCAGCCAGCGGGCGCCGATGCCGCCGGCGCCGATAAGGGCAAGTTTAAGTTTACCAGGCATAGCCGCGGTCTTTAGGTTTAATCCGGCGCGAGGTGTAGATATCTGAATTCATGATCTCGGGCAAGTGCCGGGGTATATCCTCCCACTTGTCCCACACCGCACTGATATTTTTGCCGGTCAAAGCCCCGGCCTCTGACGAGGCCAGAAACACGGCTAGCGCCGCCGCCCTTTCGGGAGAGACCGCGCCGCCGATGCCGGCGAGCTGTTGCCGCGCTTCTTCGTACTTTTGGCGCCCCGACCGCTCCGGACCGGCGGCGATCAGATCGGACACAAAACCAGAGTTTACCAATCCCGGGGAAATGGCATTGACAGTAATGCCGAGCGGCCAAAGCTCGGCCGCCGCGGTTTCGGCAAAACGCAGAATCGCCCCCTTGGAGCTGGCATAAGAGCTAAACCTGGCCAGCGGCCCCTCGCCTCCGCCGGCAAAAGTGATGACGCGGGCCTCATGACTCTTTTTCAGAAGCGGCAAAGCGAAACAGACCGCGTGCATCGTGCCAAAGACATTGATTTTAAAAGCTTCCTGCCAGGCAATGGGATCAGCCGCTTCGAGGGGATTAATCTCGCCGTAGACACCGGCGGCCGTAACGAGAATATCCAGCCTGCCCCAGGTATCGGCCACTTGATCAAAGAACTCTTTCATCTCGTTCGCTTCGCCGACATCGACCCGGCGCAGACTGACAGCTTCTCTACGCGGCGACTGCGCGGCTATGGCCGCGAGCGCGGCCTGGTTGCGTCCGGCCAAAAGAACCTGCGCGCCTTCACGGACAAAAAAATGGGCGATAGCGCCGCCAATCGTGCCTGACCCGCCCGTAATAACTGCCAAACGGCCTTCTAATTTCATATCGTATTCACTGAACGCGGCCGGTTAACTATGACTTGGGTGCCGCCGCCGTCCACCCGGTACTCAATCTCGCGCATGCCATAGCCGGCAAAAACGCTGCGCACGGCTGCTTGCGCCCCCTCCTGGCAGTACGCCAGAAAGAAACCGCCGCCGCCGGCGCCCAGAATCTTGCCGCCGAGCGCCCCGGCTTGCCGGGCGGCGGCGTAGACTTCGTCAAACCGGTCGGAGGACATTTTTTCCGACATCTGTTTTTTCAGCCGCCAATGCTCATCCATCAGGCGGCCGAAGCGATCCAGATCGCCGGTTACGAATGCCGCCAGTATTTCTTCACCCAGGCGTTTAATGCCGTGTTTAAGCTCTATGGCGCCGGTCTGCTTGGCTTTCAAAGCGGTCTCTTGGCTCCGTAAGATGTCCACGCTCGAGCGCCGGACGCCGGTATAAAAAAGCAAAGTCCGCGCCTCGAAAGCCTGCTGCGTGGACAGCGAAATAGGCGGGATATGGACATCGACAGCGCCCTTCGGCGTGATGCGCAAAACGCAAAAATTACCGCAGGCCGCCAAGTAGAAATCCTGCTTCCCGTCCGGCAGCTTCAGGTCGTCGGCGGCAACGGAAAAGGCTTCTTCAGCCAACTGGGTCTGCGACAGATTATCGCCCCTAAAAGCATGCAGGGCATTCAGAAGTCCGACCAAATAACTGCCCGAACTCCCCAATCCGGTACCGTCCGGGACGTCGGCCATGGACGAAATCTCCACCATTTCGCGCAGGCCGGTCCGTTCGAGAGCCGCCCGGGCGCTGTTGTGTTTGAGTTCCTCGACCGTCTCCACTTCTTCGCTCGCGCTGTACTTGACCCGGATGCGGTTGTCGATCGGCGGCCGATTGAGACCGACGTACATGTACAGATTGACGGCTACCGAAAAAACAAACCCGCCGTAGGCCTCGTAATAAGCCGGCAGATCGGTGGAGCCGCCGCCAAGAGGCAGACGAAACGGCGTGCGGGTAACTATCATAGAGATAAAATACTGGGAGGCCGGAACTGCCCATTCAGCCGCTCGACATCGTTCATGGTAGATATCCCGCCGATGGCCCGGCGCGAACGGACGGCCATGACCGGCTCGCGACGCGCCAGCTGGTCCACGAGGCTGGTAAAAAAATATTCTCCGTTTGCGTTCCGCCGTGGTTCGAGGCCGCAGATGCTGCGGGGCAAGACCATAATGCCGTTGGTAATCAAATTTCCTTCCGGCCGCTTGGGTTTCTCGGTGATGTAGGCGATCGT
>LCRX01000006.1 GCA_001004885.1 Candidatus Magasanikbacteria bacterium GW2011_GWA2_56_11 | reverse complement strand
AATCAGGGGTTACAGGTTCTCGTACTTGGCCAGCAATCCTTTCATCTGATCCAAAACCACGGTAGGATATTTGTACTCCTCCGCCCAGTCAAAAGTTCGAAAATCGTTGAGCAGGGCGAGCAAAGGTTTTCAGACCCTAAAAAACCGCTCTTCAGAGCGGTTTTTTAGTTTTATTTTACCGCTACGGAAAGATACTAGAACTTATCCATATTATGCGGTAAAATGTATTTATCAATTTTATGGTCAGGTAATTAAATTGGGCCCCTTAAGCAAAATATGCATCGTGAAGGAATTGGATTAGCCATCCCGCCTCAAGAAAAAGGAGGCTTGGAGACCAAGTTGGGAACGGAGTATCAAACAATTGACCGGCTTTTTGACAGACTCGATGGCCCAGCGTACCTTGAGAATGATACCTTGCGGGAAGAAGAAATTGATGAACTTTGCACTACG
This sequence comes from Candidatus Magasanikbacteria bacterium GW2011_GWA2_56_11, assembly GCA_001004885.1. Classification (GTDB taxonomy): domain Bacteria; phylum Patescibacteriota; class Patescibacteriia; order Magasanikbacterales; family UBA922; genus GWA2-56-11. The sequence goes on along the minus strand of LCRX01000006.1, from coordinate 140,669 downwards.
ATTTTGTCTATCCTGGACGCCGACCCTAGCTTGGATCACATTTTTACTGACCCAAAAAAGTTTAAATTATGGAATAGACTGTCGAAGACGGCCTATAAGTGTCTTAAGCAGACCGCTTCAGAAGAAAACGCAAGAAGACTCTCGCACATTCTTGGACGTACTATTAAAATTGCCGATCCGGAAACAAATATTAGCCCGGCCGATGGTGTCTTGGATAATTTGGTTGACAGGTGGCCATGGAGTGATTCAAAGTACGCCCCCAAACATACAAGCTTATCAGAAAAAAATGAAGCCGTGCTTCGAGAGTATTGCAACCAATTTGGTTTGGACGCGGAGAGCCTTTTCCGAGCCTGGTTTGCCAGCCACCAAAGTATTAATTTTAGACTGGGTACGAAAGATGGGGGCTGGCACCCGGTACAGACTGCGCTGGAAAACTGCCTTGAGATGCGGCGGCTCGAACGGCATCGTCCGGGCGCTCCGAAAATGCTGGTAAATGATTTTGGCGTGCATTGTTTTTCCCGATATCCGAAAGGCATGCTTGATGACCAAATAGACCAGATGGAGGACACCGAGACACCGCATGGCGTGGTGATAACAAGTATCGGCGACCACAATGGCATCTCCTATGCCGGGCAATCGGTTAACTCGCTGCGTTCTTTGTCGGACCAAGCCAAAAAACTGGGATTAAATATCAGGGTCATCGAAACAAACGGCAAAGTTGACCTGCTCAAAAAACTTCTTTTTCTGGACAGAAAGTATCATCGGTCAAGCGGACAAAAAATAAAATTTGGCATAATTAGCGGGCACGGGAATGAGGAAGTGCTGGAGATAGGCATGGATCGTTCCGCTGTTATAACCACCGAAGATGTTCTCACCGATGAATTTAGGACTGCCTCAAAACGTTTTTTTGAAACCGGAGCTTACATCGCATTAAATTCTTGCTTGACAGGAAAAGAGGGCAAGCTGGCGCAGCAGGCGTCGGCCAGTATGCCAAACTTACATTTCGTTGCCAGCCCTGATACGGTCAACAGCGTTATTTACACTCTAACACCCTCTGGAGAAGGCGGGGCGCCACCCCGACTTTCGGTCAGCTACCAAAGTCGCTTCAAACCTAGAAAAAAAAGTATGCGCTCTTATCAGGGCGGTGAACGGAAGTAGTAACTTGTCTTTACGAAAAAAGTGTGTTAGGTAAATTATCCCACCGAAATATAATTTGGATAAAATTAAATACACGACTGACGCGCCGACTTTTGAGAAGGCGGTTGACTTGTACGAGAAAGGGAAAGTAACAAAATTCAAAGAGGGGATCAGCGCATATTCGGCCGTTGTTGTCGGTACCAAGCCTTATCGAGTTTCGGTTGTGGAGAAGAAGGAAAATATAAGTTGATTTTTGCGGACAAGGCTAGAAAACTTGAGAAAGATATTAAATTTGATTTAGTCCAGGGAGCTATGCAAGGACCCCGCTATACAGACATAGATAAACTATTAAAGGCTTCAAAAATGTCAGAGCTTTTCTAATTTGCAGGAAAAAACTCATGGCGTATTATAAGATTACTTTTTATATATGGGAGAAACAAACCAGCCATACTCACCAGAGCGCGAAGGAGCAAGCGAGAAGCTTTTAGGTCAAATTATTGATTACTGCGGGGAAAACAAAATCACCAGTGAAGAGCTTACGCACGCTTATTATTCGTCCCTAGACCCCGACAAAAAGTACCTGGCCGAAGAATTGGGCAGTCTTCCCAATCCACGCCAGGAAGTGCTCGCGCTAACACAGATGATCGATGATCTGACCAAACGGGAAGGCCTGCCGCTAGACTATATTCAAGAGTTAATAGCCGGGTTGAGCGGGTATGAAAAAACAGCGCAAAATTATTACCGCTTGGTAGATTCGCTGCCCTTGTCCGCCAACGAAAAGAGAGTCTTAAAAAGCATTGTGGCGGAAGAACGAAAAGGTACTCTAACCGTCTCCACAAAAAACGGCCAGGACCTGTATTCTGTTTACACGGCCGATATATTTGGAGAAAAAGGTTCCACCCAAGCTAACTTGGCGTTGACATTGGCGGGAATCCTAGCCGAAGCCGCGCATCGTAGCGGCGTTCAAATAGAGATAAATTTTGAAGCTGCCGATTGAACTGTTTAACAAAACACCCCGTACCGAGGTGGTACGGGGTGCAAGCAGATCGAGGCTATTAGGCCAAGACGACGTTGACCGCGCGAGGTCCTTTTTCGGACTGCTCAACGTCAAAGCTTACCACGTCGCCGATCTTCAAATCGCCGAACTGGACTCCGACGAGTCCGCCTTCGTGGAAGAAAACGTCTTTCGATCCGTCTTCGGGGGTGATAAAGCCAAAGTGCTTATCAACCACCAAGGTTTTGACTGTACCTTTCATATGGAACTGTATCTAATGGATAAGAGACAAAAAATATCACTGAAGAAGGCCGACTAATTTTCTAAGGATATTTTGTAGGCTTAATTATACATTATTTGCTCAAGATTGTCAACTGCCCGGGGTATTTTCACGCTTGCCGCCCATAACGACAACGAAACTAGAAGCACGCGGGCGGCGCTAATATAACTTAAGATAGCGGCGTTTCCGGCCCGGCCGGGCAAAAATAATGGCTCCATTGAGCCATTATTTTTTTACCAAATGTTCCCGGAATACAAAAACGAGACTGGCCGCGGACGTTTCTTACGCCGATTTCGCGACCGTTTTTTTGAATATTTTTATATACTCGGCGAAAACCTTTTTGTGCCCGTGATTGAGTTTGATTTCTCTGGCCAATAATTTTGGCATTTTTTGACCCAGAAGATTTTCGACGCGGTTCACCGCGGCGGCAGTATCATGGAAATCAATTATCCATTTTTTCGCGCCATGAATCCTGAATTCACGGGCAAAACCAACCTGGGGGGAGATGACAATAGGGGTATTCAGGGCGATAGCCTCCAAAACAACGGTCGGGGAAACATCGAAGATTGACGGCAATATCAGCAGGTCAACCGCTCGGCAAAACTGCGATATGGTTCCTCTTTCGAGAGGGGGAATGACGTCTACATGCCGGCAATATTTCTCTCTTTCTTTTTCGTAGCCGCCAGTTTCGGGAATATTGGTTACCGCGTGAAAAAGCCAGGGCAGGTTTTTCTTTTTGGCCTCTTTTGCCAGAGACAAAACCGCCCGGTGATTTTTAATTTCGTCCCACCGGGCGATAATTCCGATATGGAACAATTTCTTATCAAAGTTAAACAGCTGGGTTTTATTTTCGGCGCTTAATTTTTTGAATGAAGCAAAATCAAAAGGCAGCGGGACCACGCTGGTTTTTTTGAGATCCACCTTGGCGATCAATTGGCGGTATTCTTCCCGGCTCCATTCGTTGAGAAATATTTCGCGCGCCGCTATTCTGGTGGAATCCCGCTCCATCTTTTCCATTATTCTCCTGCCTTCCGCCGAGTAAAACTTTTTGTGGACAGAAAGCTCTTTTGTCCATATGCCGGCGTGCTGGATGATCACCGGCGTTTGCGTAATTTCGCCGGCTTTTAGGAGCATCCAATTATAGATGCCGAATCCGTTCAAAAAAATAACGTCCGGTTTTTCCGCCTCTATCAGCTTTACGATCTGATCAATGGGTTTTTTAAATACTGTTTCCGGCTGGAGCTTATTTTTTGCCGCGGCAATAGCCTTGAGCGCGGGTTTTAAAACCCGCAGGCGGTAGTAATCGCATTGCTGGAAGGAATAAATTTTTCGGCATTTCACCGGTCCCAAAACTGCGCTCTCAAACAGCAGGCCGATCAGATTGTGCTTTGTTTCGGAAACAAGGTAACGGGTAAACAGCTGGGCAAAATTAGCCGGTCCTCCCTGGGAAAATTCTTCCGCATCCGGCATGTTAGTGGAAAAGATGTTGGAAAGTATACGCATGGAGAGATATCTGGGTTCGCGAATGTTTATGAACTCACAGCGAGTTTCCCCCTTTTCGCCTCAAACATAGACTGATTTTCACGGCACCAAAACTCGCTCTTAATAGGCTCAGACATTGGTGCCGTGAAAATCAGTCTATGTTTCGGCTCGACTTAGAGAATAGAATTGCTGATAACTCACTATCAATTCTATAATCTGTCAATTCTAGGGTATTCAGCCTGTTTTGTCAATGGGAAACAGTAACGATTTTAGTTTATGGCCGTTTAGCCACGCAAACAAGCTCATAACGCACTCCCTGCCTGCCGGCAACTGGCGCCGGCAGCCGGCCGGAACCGCGATTGACAACGCCAAAGACGGCGGGCATACTATCCGTCAAGAATCGATCGCCGGGACACCCGCGGATATGTTTTTTTCTTTCCCCGCCAAACTTCAGCCGTACAAACTAGCCGCCTTTGTTTTTCTGTTCGCCTGGTACGGTTTTTTGCTGGTGCGCCCGGTTGATCTCACGCACGGAGATCTGGGCCGGCACCTCAAAAACGGAGAGATAATCCTCGCCTCGGTGCGGGCAGGGGAGTCGTTCCGGAGTCTTTTGGACAGCAATTATTATTCCTACACCTTCCCCGACGCCCCTTTCGTCAATCATCATTGGGCCAGCGGGTTATTTTTTTATCTGGTCTGGCTCGCGGGCGGATTTAACGCGCTCACCATAGCGGGCGCGCTTCTTAGTTCAGCCGCTTTTCTGTTTTTTTTCCTGGCCGGCGGGCGCCAAGCAGGCTTTTGGCCCAGCGCCGCCGCCGCTTTTTTTCTCATGCCGCTCATAGCTGACCGACGGGAAGTGAGGCCAGAACTGTTTAGCTATTTGTTCCTCGGTATTGTCTTTTCCGTCCTGCTTGCCTGGCACCAAGCCAGGGCAAAAGCCTGGACCCTATGGACAGCGGCGCCCCTTTTCGGTCTGTGGGTCAACCTGCATATCTATTATATTTACGGGTTTGCCCTGATCGGGCTGTTCCTGGCGGCGGCGATAACCGAACGGTCGCGAGAAAAAATCCGGGCCGTCTCGCTGTATTTGGCCGGGGCCTTGGCTGGAGGTCTGATCAATCCGTTTGGAGCGAGAATGTATCTCTATCCGCTGCAAATAATGAGCCACTTTGGACTGCCTGTTAATGAAATGCTGCCGCTACACGAAGCGGCCGCAGCCGGGCTCGACTCGGCGCGGCTGAAAACTTTTGTCATTAGCCTGGTTGTTTTTTGGCTGCTTTACGCGCTCAATAAAATTTTTGCCGCGCGCGGCTGGCCGTTGGTATTTTTCCTCATCGCCGCTTTTTTTAGCGCGACCGGCTGGCAAATGATACGCAACCTCACCATGTACGGCCTCATCATGCTGCCCCTCTTGGCCTGGGCCCTGCGGGATACGGCGGGGAGTCTCGCCCGGCGTCTGGCCCGGCCGCTGCGGCGGCGGGAGTTTGCGGCCGGCGGCCTGGCGGTGGTGGTTCTCACGGCAGCCCTGAACTGGGGCCGGCTGCCGGCTGCCGGACAAGCCTGGGGTGTGGGTCTCAACAACGACGGCCACCGGGAGGCGGCGTTGTTCCTGGCGCAATCAAACGCTGCCGGTCCGCTATTCCACGACTTTGACAGCGGCGGATACGTCATTTATTATCTCTTCCCCCAATGGCGCCCTTTTGTGGACAACCGGCCCGAAGCCTACCCCGAAGATTTTCTGCGAAACACTTACCGCCCAATCCGCCAGGATGAGGCCGTCTGGGAGACAGCGCTGAAAGACTACGACTTTCAAACCATTTTGCTTTCATTCAAAAAAAAGACCGGCCCGGCAATTCCCTTTATTGTCCGCCGGTTAGACGATCCGGCTTGGGCGCCGGTATTTGTTGACGACTCTTTCATTATTTTTGCCCGCCGCACTCCCGGCCAGGCGGCACTGATCGGCGAATACGAAATTCCCCGGAGCCGTTTTGACATCCGGGAACTCTAGCGGCTGCTCCCAAAAATAACTTCCGCCTCCAAACGGCTCATAATTATTTCGGGGGTAGGTCGAGAGGCACACTATGGAAAAACTGTCCGTCATCATTCCGGTTTATAACGAACTGGCGACGATCGCCGAGATAATTCGGCGCGTGGAGGAGGCGAAAATTCCCGTCGTCAAAGAGATCATCCTCGTTGACGACGGTTCCACCGACGGCTCGCGCGAGTACCTGCGCCAGCTTTCCGGCCGGCACACCGTGGTACTGCACGAAAAAAACCGGGGTAAGGGCGCGGCTGTCCGGAGCGGCCTGGAGCGGGCCACCGGCCGCTGGATCATCGTCCAAGACGCGGATCTCGAATATGATCCGGCCGATTACGGCCGGCTGCTGCGCGCGCTCCAGGAGAGCCGGGCCGACGCTGTTTACGGTTCGCGCAACCTGCAGCCCAACTCGCGCTCCAGCCGGCGCTACTATTACGGCGGGCGACTAATCACAGCGCTGATGAATCTGCTCTTCGGCAGCCGGCTGACAGACGTCAACACTTGCTACAAACTGTTTAACGCCGCGGCTCTGCGGTGTTTGCAGGTTGAATCCGACAGGTTTTCTTTTTGCGAGGAAGTAACGGCCAAGCTGCTCCGGCAGGGGAGCGTTATTCGTGAAATCCCGATCAGTTATCATCCCCGGACATTCGCGGAGGGTAAAAAAATCCGTTTTCATGACGGAATTGCCGCGGTAGCGGTGATACTCAAGCACCGCTTTCGGCGCTAATCCCGGCCGGAGACGCGGAGTAAAAAGGCGGAGGCGCGTCCTCCGCTTGTTTGTTTACGCCGCGCCGCCAGAGGCGCGCGAAAAAACTGACGGGAAGACTGATGCCTGGCGTAAGTCATTCATGGCAGCGCCGTCAAAAATCGTGCAACCGCCTACACTATGCCGTTACACGTTAGCGTACCAGACGCCCTTATTCGCCGCGCGCGCGAGGGAGACCTGGAAGCCTTTGGCCAGATAATGGGGGCCTACGACAGAGCCGTGCGCCATTATATATTCCGTTTCGTCGGCAATGAGTCTGATGCCGCTGATTTGGCGCAGGAATCTTTTATCAAACTTTACCAGGCCCTGTCCAGCTATGATGACCAAAAAAGATTTTCTACCTGGCTTTTTACTATTGTGAAGCGGACGGTCTACGATTGGCTGCGCCGACAGCAGCGCGAGCAGGCCGGAAAGCAGGCCAGAAAAAACGCGGCCCTGTCCGCGGGTCATGACGGCGAAAACCTGAACGGTCCGGAAATCGAACGCCGCATAGACCTGCATAACGGGCTCAACCATTTGCCTTCGAAGTATCGCATCGTACTGAGGCTTTATTACTGGCAGGGTCTGACTTACGATGAGATAGCGGGCAAACTCGGTCTGCCGCTCAACACGGTCAAAACGCTCTTACGCCGGGCTAAGTCGGCTTTGAGCTATGAACTGGACACCCTTCCGGCTCAATTTTGCACCTGTTCCGGCTGCAAATTGTCCGGCTCTCGTCGCCATAGTACCACTATGCCTCCTCAACCCGGACAATTTTCGCTCGAAGCAGGCCAAAATTGTCTCGGAATTATTTTTGAGATGGGTTCTAGTTTTCAAACACTCTAACCGCAAATATATGCTACGCGAAACCTTTAAAAAAGTCAGTGCCGCTTTGCTCGGCCTCACCACCGCGGCTGTGATGACTTTTGTCGTCTCTGTCCCGAACGCGGGCGCGGCCCGGGAGGAGACTGACATGAGCGGCTTGCTGGGTGGCAGTAGCAACTTGAGCGATCTCTTCGTTATCTCGGCGCTGTTTGACGACGAAGACGGCGTGTTCAACGGCGACAACGGACTGGATCTGGGTGGCGACATAAACCTGGAAGACTTGGTAGTCCTCGAGGCGCTAATGGGAGATGACGGCGGCGTACTCGGCGGCAGCGGAGGCGGCCAGTCGAACCTGGGAGATCTCATCATCCTCGAGGCGCTCTTCAATGACGGGGAGGACGGCAGCGGCTTAAATCTGGGCGACGGGGGAGACGGCACTGACATCGGAGATCTCATCATCCTCGAGGCGCTCTTCAATGACGGACTGACGAGCGGAGTCATCGGGGGACGGCGCACAGTGGTGGTTGAGTCCGGCGACACGTTAAGCGGCATTGCCGAGGAATTCCTGGGCGACGCGAGCCGTTTCGACGAGATAGCGGAACTCAATGACATAGAGGATCCGGACGTTATCTTCCCGGGACAGCGGCTGAGACTGCCCGCTGACGGCGGAGGCGTAGGCACGGGCAACATATTAGGCGACTCCAATCTGGGGGACCTAATCGTGCTCTCGGAGTTGTTTAATGACGGCGACGACACGGATCTGAAAGATTTGATCATCCTGCAGGAAGTCTTTGACAACCGGCAATAAAGGCCCTGCGCGGGACAGCTCAAAACGGCGCCAGTGGCGCCGTTTTTGGTGATTGCTTTTTTGCCGTCGCGCCGTTTACCCGACGGTCAGTCAAGCTCCCCGCGGAGTTTGCCTTTGGACACTGTTTCCGGCGTCACTGTAATCACATTCAACCCCCGCGACAAGAGCTCTGTCTCCAACCCGGCCTCGTGGCCGGCGCCGAACTGCAGCCCGGCGACATTCTGTCCGTTCTCTTTCATAGCCGCGACTAGATTGTCAGCCGTTTCGCGATTGCGGCGTTCAATAATAGTAGCGGTTATTTTTCGGTCATTCTCCTTGAGCTTCGCCCGAAGCGCGGAAACGTTCGAGATACCGCGATAGGGATTGTTCGCACGCGAGGGCAACGAGGCGGCGCCAGACTTCTTGTCCGGACCTTTCCAGGCCGCGGCCAAATCCTCGGCTGCTCTGGCTACCGCGGGCAGATTACGCTTCCGGGCCTCGGCGCCCAGCCGCGCCAGGTCGTCCGCGGGCGAAACTTTCGCCGTCCGGACTGGCGCTCTTTTGGCAATCAGGCGCTCTAGGACTTTCATATTTAACAGGCCTTCCACCGGCAACCGCCGGCTGAGACTGACTTTCCTTACCGGACGGGCCAATGACGCCATCCGGTCCTCTAGGTACAGGCGTTCGCGCACGATCTCCTTACTGGCTTCGCGCGTAGCCTCCACCTCGCCGCCCACGAGCTTAATAGGCTTATTTTCGGCCCAAAGCACATACGGCGCGCCCAGGAGCATCAGTTCGCGGTCGAGACGGGCGATGTTATCCTTTCCGGCGCGCATAATTTTATCCGGCAAACCGGAATCTGCCGGATACTGGCCGATGGCGGCGGCAAACCTCTCGTAGGCAGACGCGAATTGACGCCGCCTCTCCATCAGATCGGAGACCGGAACACGTTTTTCTTCGGGTACCGGCCCGGCCAGTTCGCCTTCCACCATGACTAACTCAACCACCTTGCTGGCCAGTATTTTTTCCAGAATTTTGTAGGTCTCCCTCTGGGTACTTTCACCCTTGTCGTTGCGCGGATCTTCCACCTGGCTGCCAGGGTGGCGATGGTACTGCGGCAGAAAAATGACCGTACCCCACGCGTCGGCACTCGCTTGCCGTTCCACCTTGCCCACAGGCAAACCGGAGTAAAAGTCCGGATTAGCCAGCTGATCAAGCGCCTGGGCGTCCACCTCTGCGCCGGCACTGGCCGGAAACGCGACTAAATGTGACAGCGACTCGGCAGAAAGCTTGGAAACGCGGCCCGCATTGTCCGGCCAGATCCCGATGAGACCGCCGGCTGCTATGGCCGCTAAGAAAATAAGTGTTCTACCCAATCGTTCCCGCTGTCGGGGAAAAAGCTGAGAGACCTGGCTGCGCCTAAAGATAAATTCGGCTGAGCGCTTGGCAGTGTTAAGCGCGCGGACGATCTTCCTTACGGGGTATATCGGCATAGAAATAATGATGGGTTAGAGAACTCGACAGACAGAATTCGAAGCTCCTACTATACCTGAGGATAGGGGACTGTCAACCATTTCGGGCCCAAAAAAATGCCTGTTTCCCCGCGCCTCAAACCGACAAACAAATAACTTTGCTTCTGGCGGGCTTTTTTTGCCGGACAGTGCGGACAACTCGCCTAATAGCTGAGTGTGAATAACTTTTTTCAAAGACGACCCGGCGCCCGGGACCGCGGGACGTGAAAGTAAAAAGCGGCAAATTGTTTTCCGTACTCGCGCCCGACCGGCCAAAACCCGGCCCAGCTTATAACCCTGATAACGGGACCGGCCTTTACCAACAACAAATAAACCCATATACTTACAGCAATTTTGCGCTGCCAGAAAACGCACAGCCGGCGGAAAGTCCGGAGCCGGGCGAGGCGGACTTCATAAGCGTCTACAAATAAATTTTTCTGTGTATGAAAAAAGACACCTCGTGGGAAGAAGTCGCCGGGTGGTACGGAGAGCTGGTGGAGGAAACGGCAGACACTTACCACAGCCAGGTTATTTTGCCGCATCTATTACGCCTTTTGCCCCCGAAGCGGGGCGAACGCTGGCTGGACATCGGCTGCGGTACCGGTTTTTTCACCCGCGCCATGGCCAATTCCGGCGCGCTCATTACCGGCATCGACGCCAGCCGGGAGATGATTGCCCAGGCGCGGACCCGCGGAGACAAAAACGCTGACTACCGCCTGGCCTCGGCAGATAAGCTGACCATGTTCGCCGCCGGAACCTTCGATACCGTAACCATAATACTCGCCCTGCAGAATATTGAAGATCTCGGCGGAACAGTCGCGGAAGCGGCCCGTGTGCTCAAACCGGACGGCCGGCTCGCGGTCGTCTTGAATCACCCCGCCTTCCGTATCCCGCGGGCCAGCGGCTGGGAATGGACCGACGATAAAAAAATCCAGTCCCGCCGCGTGGACCGCTACCTGTCGGATGCGAAAATAAAAATTATCGCGCACCCGGGCGAAAATAACAGTCCTTACACCATTTCTTTCCACCGTCCTCTGCAAAGCTATTTTAAGGCCCTGCATAAATCAGGCCTGGCGGTTACCAGGCTGGAAGAGTGGATATCGCATCGCCGCGGGCCTAAAGGAAAAACTTTCTTGGCTCTCGAGACGGCCCGCAAAGAAATCCCGCTTTTCTTGTTTTTCGAGGCCCGCCAGATTTGAAAGGCGTCAAGGCTGTGGATAAGTTTTTTTCTTCCGTCCGGCCAGAGAGCCGGATTTTTGCTTTGGCCAGCCGTTCCAAACTCTGCGGTTAAATTTGTCCAAGGCTGAGCTCGTCAAAAAGAAGCCCTGTGTTATACTGTCTGCTCGCGAATTCATGAGGTCGGGGTTCGCGTTTACTCAAACTAATTTTTACATCGCCAGTCAAAAGACAGGTAACCCATTTATCCCATGCATACTCTACGTCGCCTGCTTATAGGTTTTATTACTCCCGCGTTAATTATTTCCCCGTTCCTTTCCGCTTCGACAGCCTATGCCGCCGACTACGCTGTTCTGAGTACGGCGAGCAGCGTCAATCCGGTTGTCGGACAAACAGTGGCCATCGCGAGCCGGGTGACTAACTCCGGCCCAGAGCTCGCCGGGGGCATCATCGACATCGAGGTTTACTCGGCCAACGGCCAAAAAGCATACCAGCAATACTTTAGCGGACAAAACATTGCCTCAGGCGCGACCCGCACCTTTACTGCCGGCTGGAAACCAACCGCCGCCGGATCCTATACGATAAAGGTAGGCATCTTCAGACAAAACTGGTCCGGAATACTTTATTGGGGCGACGATACCGGAAAAATAACCGTCGCGAACCCGGTTCCGGCAATCCCTGCCGCCCGGAGCATAAGCGTGTGGTGGCCGACCGCCAACGCGTCTCTCTCCGGCACCCAGCCGCTAAAGGCTCTGGTCGAGGGGCTTAACGTATCGGACTATACCATGTACTGGCAGGTAGACGGCGGGCAGCAAAATCTAATGCCCACAAACACCGCCGACTATCCGCATAAAGAGGTAACAATAAACCTTGGCGGCTGGAATTGGCGCGGCCAAGGACCGTATGTACTTACCTTTAGCGCGCGCAATGCCGCGGGGACAGTCATCGCCACCAAACAAATACCCATTTATGTTCAAAACAATTATCACACTGCTGAAAACATTCAAGCTCCGACGCCTCCGACTGGCGGCAGTTCCGGTCAAACCGGCTCGCCGGCACCGATCGGGGGAGTAACGCCCGAGCCGGCTCCGGTGCCCGCGCCGCTGCCGACGCCGACTCCGTCGCCAACGCCAACGCCGGTTCCGCCGGCCAACGCGCAGGTTATATTCAACATCAATTCCGGGCAGAAGCGCGCGCCGATATCGCCGTACATATACGGAACCAATTTTGGGGAAAGCCCCAACAGTTGGGACGGCCTGGCGCACAACCTGACCTTCGCCCGTTTCGGCGGCAACCGTCTCACGGCCTACAACTGGGAAAACAACGCTTCGCACGCCGGCAGCGATTGGCTTTACCAGAATGACAGTTATCTCGGAGGCGGCGACACTCCCGGGGAGGCCGTCCGGATGCGGGTAGACCTTGCCCACAAAGGCAATGCTGCCACCCTGATTACAGTGCCTGTGCAGGGCTACGTGGCGGCTGACAAAGCCGGCGACGGCGATGTTAACAAAACCCCGAATTATCTTTCCACCCGTTTCCGCCGCAGCTACGCCGAGAAAGCCGGTCCCCTAAGCGCCTCTCCCGACCTCTTTGACAACGCGGTTTACCAGGATGAGTTTGTGGCGTGGCTGGAAAACAAGTTCCCGTACGCCAAAACTGATCCGACAAAAAAAATATTTTACTCGCTCGACAACGAACCGGATCTTTGGTCGCACACGCACGCGCGTATCCAGCCCAATCCGGTAACTTACCAGGGTCTTATCAACCAGACTGTAGCCTTTGCCCGCGGCATCAAGCGCGTCGCGCCCCAAGGACTGGTGTTCGGCGCTTCCAACTACGGCTGGAACGGTTTTGCCAGCCTGCAAAACGCTCCGGACGCGAACGGACGCGACTTCATCAATACCTACCTCGACGCGATGCGCCAGGCAGAAACGCAGTCGGGACAGCGCCTTCTCGACGTCCTCGACATCCACTGGTACCCGGAGGCGCAGGGCGGCGGGAGGCGCATCACCGCCGATGACGGCGATCCGGAAATAGCCGCGGCGCGTGTCCAGGCCCCGCGCTCACTGTGGGATCCAACTTACAAAGAAAACAGCTGGATTACCGCTGCCACCGGAGCGCCCATAGCCTTGATACCGCTCATGAAGAACAAAATTGCCGCCCATTATCCGGGGACCAAACTGGCTGTCACCGAATATAACTACGGCGGCGGAGCGCACATATCTGGCGGCTTGGCGCAAGCTGACGTGCTCGGTATCTTCGGCCGTGAAGGCGTCTTTGCCGCCAACTGGTGGCGTATCGGCGCGACCGACGATCGCTTCATCTACGGCGCCTTTGACATGTTCCGCAACTTCGACGGCCAGGGCGGCAGTTTCGGTGCCGTAAGCGTGTCCGCTCTGACCTCCCGCCCGGATGAAACTTCGGTTTACGCGAGCACCGATGCCGCCAACGGCCGCCTAGTGGTGGTGGCGATAAACAAAGCCGCGAGCGCCCGGACCGTGGGTTTCAGCCTGTCGCACGCGCAACCCCTTAAGCAGGCCGCTCTCTACCGCCTAAGCGCCTCGGCGGCCAAACCAGTGCCTGTCGGCACAATGAGCGTGCCGAGTTCTCAGGCGCTGGCTGCCACTCTGCCGGCAGAAAGCGTTACCACCTTTGTCTTCACTCCCTAAGCCCTAATGAGAGTCAGATTCTAATTTGAAAGACAGCCCCGGCCCGCCCGGGGCTGTCTTTTTACCCGCTAAATCATCCCGCCGGCCCTCGGTGCGCGCCAGCGATCCCTTGCCGTCCGGGTTCTGCCACAAATTGGGTAAATCGCGGGCATAAAGAGCTGTCGCGAACCAACCCCAATTCTGGTTGTAATAATTGTCGCCGTCGCCCCAATAGCCCCGCTGATACTCGGACCAAAAACTTTTAGCGTAGAGCTCTATGGCCAGATCCGGATCGATAACCGAGAAAATGGACATGGCTCCGGCGTAGGTACTGATATCGTCATAAGGCACCTGGTTGACGCCCGCGGTCGAATAGACGGCATAAATTTTTCCGTGACGATTCCATTCGTCGCGGAAAAAAGGAAAGACTTCGCCGAGATAATTCTTGGCCTCCTCGGCGTCAAACCAGACATAGTCGAGAGCCAGGCGCCACATCAGGCGAAAGGAATCATAGCCGTACTGGTCCGAAGGGGACGAACGGCCGGGGCTGAGCGGCCGGTAAGCGCCGTTTTTATCGACCACCACCCAGTTGGGCAAAAGATTGGTCATCTGCCCCCCTGTGGGCAGATTCTCCAATTCTCGTATTATCCGATAGCTGTCGGCCGCCAGGCGGTACCAATTATGTTGAGTATCGGCTTCGGCGAAAATCCGGTAGTGGGCCGGCGCGAAATAAGACGGATTCACCAGGTATCCATCGCCCCGCCTGGCTTGGGTGCCGGCGAGCAGGTGCAGGCGGCCGTCAATCTCCACGACCTCCTGGTCCCAAATATCGGCGAGCAGCTGCTGTGCCCGTTTGGCGTAACTGTCGTCGCCCCACCGCCTGGAGGCAAATAGCAGGGCCAGGGCGACATCCTCGTCGGCATCGCTGGCGCTGGCCGGATCGAGCACGCCCCAGCCGCCTGGCGCGGACTGTCCGTAGCGCCAGGCGAACAGGCCGGTTTCGGGATTGGAGAGAGCAGACTCAGTCCAGGCGAGTACCTGGTCAAAGGTAGCCCGGTCGTTCTCCCAGACCGAACGCAACAAAGCGTATGATTGGCCTTCGGAGGTGGTTTCGCTGCCGGCAGTCGGATCTACCACCCGACCCTCCGGCAGGATAAACCGGTCCCGGTAATAGCGCCAGCTGGTGCTCAGCGTTCCGTCGCGGTTATTAACCTCGCGGATGTCGACCGGATAATCGAGCAGGCTGAGATCGGTATTGGCGAAACGCTTGACCACAAAAGAATTATCATAAGCCGTCTCCACCAAATCCAGATCTGTAATGTCGAGGGTACGCTTAATCGCCGGCGTGATGAGCAGGTAATCAATCGTCTGCCAGTCATCATTAAGCACTCCATGGGTAATTTGCGGGTCGGTGTCGGCTTTCCAGTAATAGTGGATATTGGCCTCGGTAATATCCTTGCCCAAACTGGGATTTAAATCCACAAAAGGATAGTTATCAATCAGCGCCACCGATTCCCGGCCGAGATGCTGGCGTATCCACTCGACAGCTTGCCGCTGGTTGCTGGTCTGGTCAACAGTAAAAATATGGGCCTGGCCCGCCAACGAATAAATGATGATGGCGACAAACGAAGTCACGAAACCGAACTCGGTCCAGCGTTCCCTGATTTTAAGCCGCCGGCCCCAGTTAAGAACAGTTAAATACAGGCCCGAGAGATTGAGGGCCGAGGTGGCGATAAGCGGAATAATGTACCAGTCCAGGATCTCGCCTTTCAGGATAAACAAGACGTAAGACAACGAAAGCAGCGAAAACCCCCGCTGCCAGTAGTTGGCCGGCCGAATGAGGGAGATAAAAACAGCGACCACTGCCAAGCTGAGGGGGATACCGCCGTACACGATCCAGGTGTTCTTGAGTGCGAACTGGAAAGTGCTGTCGGAAGAAAGCAGGAATCCGCCCTCGCGGCTGGCCTGGAAGGCCACGGCCTCTATCAGACTGACGTGCGGTTCCTGGCCGCCGAGCCAGGTACCGCTGGGGAAAAATTCACCCTTGAGCATGGCCAACAGAGGGTAGATCGAGACGGCTAAAAAAATAATCGACAGCCAAATCACAAAAACAAAATGCCGCGACGTCTTATCGCAGGCGCGCCAGGCGAGGTAAACCAAGGGCGGCAAGAAGAACAGGGCCGGTTCCTTGGTCAAAACCGCGATGGCGAACGCTACGGCCGAAAAAATGAAATTTCTTATCTTGGGCGTCTTCGTCAAGAAATACACCGAAGCCAGAAACCAGACTACCATGATATTATCCAAAAGCACCCGGCGATGCGAGATGATGGCCAGAGGCGTAAGGGAGAAAAGGACGGCCGAAATAAAGGCGGCGGCCCGCCGCCCGGTGGTGCGCCAAGCGATGACGTACACCAACAGCGTGGCTATGACCTGGAGCACGACCATAAATATCCTGCCCGAGTTGACAGCCAGGCCGGCGATAAAAAACCCGCCGGTCAAAACATGCCACAGAGCCAGTATCAGCCAGCCGGCCGGCGCGTGATCGTACCAGTACGTATACGGCGCCAGCTGCCCCAGGTTTACGACGGACCAAGCTTGCGCCACGTAGGTCCCCTCGTCCTCTCTGTACGACGGAAAACCGAACAGATTGATGCTGTTGACGCCGAGTGACAGCGCGCACAGACCGATAATAAGAGCCAGATGGCGCCGTGATTTTAGATTGGAGATAATGCGCGTTAACATACTCTCATTGGTAAAATATATTACTCGCCGCCCGCAGTCAGCTCACCGGCCGGCGCAATTTAAGCGTGGCCGTTTTGAGAGGCGGGCGGTGTACGTTGGTATGCTCGGTTTTCTCCCAACCGCGTTCGGCCGTGAACTCACGGTATACGGCCCGCAGCGCGCTCAGGCCGAGCATTATCTGAAACGGTATAAACGTGATTACCACTTTAAAAGGCATCCAAAAAGGGTAGCGAACGCCGTATTTCCTGGTAAACTCATACAATCCCACATTCATTATCACCAAATGCAAAACCAGCACGTACAAGGGCAGAATAGACGTCATCGCCAGGATCACGGGCAATTTAATGAAGAGCATCATGACAAGCGAAAAGGAGACATAGAGAAACATGCTCGTCTGCGCAATCGGCCAGAGCAGTATGTAGGCCACCAGCCAGCGCTGCGTCAGGGTCGGCAGCTTTTGCCATTCGCGCTTTTTAAAGATTAAAGGCGGTTATGTAGGCGTTTTCACCGAGGAAAGCGCAAGGATAAAGCTGCCTCTGTACTCTGGGCTTATAGGCGAAGTTACTTTGGTTGCCGCCGAGAGGTATTACTTGTTGGCTGGCAAAAAAGTGAAGCACTGACTTGAACCAAAAAAAATACTCCAAAACATTAAGGGTCGAGAACCAGTTGGAGCGGAAATTAACCAGCTGGACTCCTGATTGCACGATATCGGCGCCATCGCGGCACATGACGGTATTGACGATGTTAAATATATCCGGATGCGGGTTATCCTCGGCATCAAAAATACAGACTACATCGTGTTCCGCCTGGCCCAAGGCGTAATTGAGTTTGTCCGGCTTATTTTTGGGCAGATAAGCCGGAACCAGGAGCCGGATCCACGGCGCCCCGATCTCCCGCAAAGTAGACTTGACCGCCGCGATAGTGCCGGCATCGTCGTAACGGCATACGATCAGGACCTCTTTTTTGTCCGCCGGGTATTCAACGGCCGCCAAGGCCCGGATGGTGTCGGCGATCACCGTTTCTTCATGGTAAGCCGGCAGAATCGCGGTGAACGAATAGTGCGGCGGCCGAAAAACGCGCGGCGAATTATTGCGCTCCACTCGCGCCGGGTCTTCCCAAGCGTAAATCATCCCGAAAAGAGTCAACAGACTCTGGGCCGTGATGAGGAACGTCGCCAGGAAAAAGAGCGTAAAACCGGCGGTTCCCAAAGTAAAAAAGTCGGCGGTTAAGGCCGCGGCCGCCAAAGCCAGCAGTAAAACTCCGGCGGTTATGTACAGCGGCTGCCGGCTGGCAGCCGTGGTGAATCTGATTTTTACCGAGTTGAGGCCGAATTCCAGAATGTCGCGCCAACCTAATTTGGAGGTTCCCTGCTGTCGTTCCGCGAATTGGATCGGGACTTCTTTGATATTCGCCGCCTGGCGACGGGCCTCGGCCAAAAGTTGAATCTGAAACGAATACCCGCGGGCTGAAATTCGCGGCCAGCTGATTTGCTTCAGCACTCCCGCCGAGACAGCCCGAAAACCGCTGGTGCAATCCCTGACAGGGGACAACCCGGCGATATAACGGGCGCACCAATTGGCGGCCAGGCTGTTGAGCAGCCGATAGCGCGGCCAATCCCGCGCCGTGGCGCCGCCAGGCACATAGCGAGACCCGATTACGAAAGTCCGCGCGCCATCGGCGGCGCTGATGATCCGCGGCAGGTCGGCCGGATTATGCGACCAGTCGGCATCCATTTCCACCAGCAAATCGGCCCGGAGAGTCTCGAGAGCGTAGGTAAAGCCCCGGCGGTAGGCGACGCCAAGGCCCTGTTTGCGTCCGCGGATTAAATATAGACCCGAATACTGCCGCATGTACTCTATGACCGCCTGATCGGTGCCGTCCGGCGATTGATCGTCCACCACTACGATCGACAGCCGGATATTGTCCAAAGTTGATAAATTTTTCACTATAGCGGGAATCAAGCTCGAGATGTTTTCCCTTTCATTGTAAGTCGGAAGAATAACGGCGACATGTTGTTGTCTCATAAAGGTTCGTTTACAGGACCGGGCGGTAACACATCGCCCGGGTACACAAAAATACACCACGCTGTGGAGCTTAGACTAGGTGCGGTCCGCCTATTTGGCGGCAGGGAGAAGGAACCTGTGCCGCCGGCATGATAGTCCGGCTGTGGCCAGAAGTACCTAGAAACAGGCAGCCGGGGCCAGGCTCTCTGCGAGTCTTGGCGCCGCCGCGGGTACGAAAGCGGTGAACACAGGAATAATAAATTAAAATAAAATTCAAAAACTTTCACCCAGACACACGACTGTAAGCTCTATAGGCACTATAGGTATCTCTAGATTAACGCGTCAAGGGTTTGCCGGTGGATAACCCGAAAACTTTGCGGCCGATAAATAGCGGCTGTCTTTGCCCGATGTTTCGACCCCGCGCCCGATGTTCGCGCTACCGGGCAGCTCGTCAGTTAGTGATTATGCCATCGAAACTAAAACTTCTAACTTGTCCACACCATTGCGCCGAAACGAAACCACCAGCTAGAGTACCTGAATATTGCCTCAAACAGCGGGACAAACAAAAAACCACAGGCTAAATTACGGCCCGGCGCAAGATTGATTTTCGCCTGGCCCTGAACTATCTACTACGCCATTTTTTTCCCGTTTCAAACTGAATCCATCTGCCGCTGTGTACGCCTTAATCCTGGCTGGAGCCGCCGCCGGACGTTTTTATAATTTGGGAAAAAGAGATTTCTGGTATGACGAGGCTGTCAGCGGACTCATTCTTGGAACTGCGCCCGGAGAAATGATGCGTCTCATTATTGAAGACACGCATCCGCCTCTTTACTACCTAGTAGCCAAACCCTTTGGCTGGTTTCTGGGTTATTCTCCCGTGTCTTTGCGGCTGCTTTCCGCCCTGGCCGGGACACTAATCGTGGCGCTTGTCATGTACGTGGCCAAAATTGCGGCCGGGCGCCGGGCGGCCTGGTACGCGGGTTCGCTCGCCGCGATTTCGCCTTTTTTGATTGTTTACGCGCAAGAAGCCCGCATGTACGCCCTTTTGGGTCTGCTCCATCTGCTTACATTGGCCAGTTTTATACGGGCTGCCATGACTCGGCGCGCTGGAGACATTATCACCTGGGGCGTAGCCGCCGGCCTCTCTCTCCTCACTCATTATGCCTCTTTCATCTCCTTGGCGGCGTACGCCCTCGCGGGCGCGGTTTGTTATCGCCGGCTGCGGCCGCTATCCACGTTTTTGCCCGGCGTACTCACGGCGGGACTTATCTTGGCGCCGTGGTTACCCTGGTTCATTATCCAATTTTTGGACCGCGAAGCGCGCATTGGCTGGATCGCGCCGGCGACTTTTTTTGATCTCTGCAAAACTCTGGCTATTTTCGCCATCGGCCTGCCGCCGGGCGAACTCTCGCTCGGCATGCCGCCGGCCAATCGCGTGGCCGCGGCCGATCCGCTAAGCGTGGCCGCGGCCGCGGCCCTGATTTTCGGCGCGGTCATGGGTGCTTTTCTGCGCCTGAGCCGACGCTCCCTGCCGCAAAATATACTTTTTGTCCATACCGCGGGCACAATTGGAGCCGCGTACGCTTTGTCGCTTTACGGGGAAAATTATTTCGTTGCCCGCTATCTTATCGGGAGTGGCGCGGCGCTCAGCGTAATTTTTGGTATCTGGCTCGCCGAGACGCGGTGGTGGATCGCGGGCGCGTTTCTCTGCGCCTACGCGGCCGTGCTCGCGCTAACAGTAAAGCCAGAGGTGCCGGACGGCTATCGGATTCTCAAATCAACTTTGTCGGCGGATAACGGGCCGGTATATGTTCTCGACCCGTTTGAGTACGTCATAGCAGCCTATTATTTTGGCCGCGAACGCGTAGTCCTCTACAATATCAACGATCCCCGCTACAATCCCCGCGGCTGGGCCGGTATCTGGCATGAGCCGCGTCGGCTGGAATCGCTCGCCGGATTAACGGCCGAAGACGGCCATCTTATCATCCGCTCTCGGCCTTATTGGTCTTACGAAAACCGGGAAACAGAGATTAAAAGGCTATTCGGACGGACACAGCAGCTCGATAACCTGCAGCTATTCTCTCATCCGGTCCGGTAACGGACAAACCGGACGGTAAGATGCCCAACATCGGCTCGTCATATATGTCAACACCCGGACTGCGGGCGAATGCTTGGTCAACAGCATTGATCTTTATTCATCGCTGCCAGCGAGCTTGGGGCAAAAAACACGAAAATAGAGGCTGACACGCCAAGCGGCCTCAAGCATTCACTTATGTATTCTCTAAACTATATGGAACAGACGCCACGTGAAGCCCGGGGTTCAACCGAGCGTCCGGGGGAGGAAGACCGGCGCAAACGGCGCAGCCGGCGTGGGTTTGCCAGCATGGATCCATCCATGCAGAGGCGTATCGCCAGCCTGGGCGGCCGGGCGGCGCATGCCCGGGGCACAGCCCATGAATTTACCTCGGAGGAGGCCAGACGGGCCGGCCAAAAAGGCGGCCGGCGGGCCGCCGAACGCCGGCGGGAGACCGGAACCCAGGGAACGTAAACCAGACGAATAAAAACGGCCTCTCGGGGTCGTTTTTATTCGTCTGTTCGCGGCCAACAAAATAGTCCGGCGGCCGTTTGCAATTTTTTCCGCTCGCCGGTTCAAGCTGCGGCGGACAGTCGCTGGCCAGGGCATTGGCTTTGATCCCGAAACAAGCTATACTAACTACATAACTGAACTCACAGCGAGTTTCCCCTTTTTTTTCGCCGAAACATACAGACTGATTTTTACGGCACCAAAACTCGCTCTTACAGGCTCAGACATTGGTGCCGCGAAAATCAGTCTGTATGTTTCGGCTCGACTTAGAAGATAATTGCTGATAACTTACTATCAGTTCACTAATTTTACTCAGCCACATATGACAGAACAAAAGCCGGTCGCGGTCAAGGCTTCTCCGCGTGACTTCTTCCTGCACCTTCTGGCAATGGTATTGTTATACGCCAGCGCGGCCAGCTTCACCGCGGTCATTTACCAGCTCATCAATCTCTCCATTCCTGACCCCCTAGAGCAAAACGGGTATTTCTCCGAAACCGGCGCGCGCTCAATTCTGCGCCACGCCCTGTCCATGCTCATTGTCATGTTCCCGGTTTACATTGGCATCACGCTTTACCTGCAAAAGGTATACACCCGTAACGAGGCCAAACGAGGACTCAAAATCCGTCGCTGGCTTATATATTTGACCCTTTTTGCGGCCGCGCTTATCATTTTGTTTAGTCTGGTAAGCCTGCTGAATCGGTTTATGAACGGGGAGCTGACTCTGCGTTTTGCGCTCAAATTGCTTACTCTGCTGTTTGTTACCGGCTCTATATTCGGCTATTACTTATGGGACGTGCGTAAACATCAAATTGAATAACCGCGCCTATGAAGTACTTTACCTCTAGCGTGATCGCCATCGTTTCTCTGGGTGCCATAGCCGGACTGTGGCTGGTTGGATCGCCCGGGCGAGCGCGCAGCGAACGGTTCGACGACAGGCGAGTAGAAGACCTAAAATTCATCCAGCAGGAAATTTTGAACTACTGGCAGGCCAAGGGATCGCTGCCTGAAAAACTAGAGGCCTTGGACAGCGACCTCCGGGGCGTTAGGATTCCATCGGACCCCCAAACCGGGACGCCCTATGAATTCAAAAAGCAAGCAGACCTGTCTTTTTCGCTCTGTGCGGACTTCAATTCCTCGAACCGGGACTCAAATCGCCGGCCGGACGCTTATGCGCCAGATCCGTACAGCCCCGAGTTTCCTTATTACAGTCCGTTTGGCAAGGACGCTCCCAACTGGGATTACACCGCCGGCCGATCATGTTTTGAAAGAACAATCGATCCCGATTTCTTCAAGCCGCCGGTAGAAAAATCTCGGGACTAAGATTGGTACTCCTTCAATTCACTGCCTAATTAAAACCATTCCCGAGGGGAATGGTTTTAATTAGGCAGTGAATTGAATACTTTTCAAATCCCGACCGAGCTGCTTTTCTCTTTGACAAAGGTATGCTATACTAGCGCGGCTTATTATTTATGCCTATGCAAAACATCCAAGAAGTTTTTTCGCGGCTCGAAAAATCCCAAACGCGGCAAAAAGAAATAAAACGCCTCTACCGCGACGCGCTCGACGCCACGCCTGAATACCAGGAAATCGGAGAAAAGGTGAAAAGCCTGCGGGAGAGGAAAAAACAGGTCGAACAAGCGATAAAAGAAAGTTTCGCCAAAGAGCTGACCGAACTTGAGGATCTGTCGGTAGACATCGAATCGGATCGAGAGCTGATGAGCGATCTGGCGCTCACTCAACTGGTAAAAGGGGAGAACGTGTCGGTGACGGATCAGTACGAAAATGAGTACGAACCGGTGTTTAGCGTGAAATTTAAAAAAATGAAGTAGGGCCTGGGCGCCGCCATTTCGACTTATGTCCCAAGAAGTAGTCTTCGACATCGAAACCATCGGGGATATCCGGGATCTCAGCACGATGAAGGTGACAGTGGTATCTATTTACGAGTACGAGCATGACCGCTACACCTCGTTTACCGAGCCGGAGCTCGCGAATTTGTGGCCGATTCTCGAAAAAGCCGGACGGCTTATCGGCTACAACAGCGAGCACTTCGACGTGCCGATTCTCAACCGGTATTATGCCGGCGACCTGACCAGAATCGCCCACTTGGACATGCTCAAGGCGATAAAAGAGGCTTCGGGCATGCGTTACAAACTTAACGACATCGCCAAAGCGACGCTGCAGATTGAAAAAAGCGCCGATGGACTCCAGGCCATGCAATGGTACAAAGAAGGCAAGATAGACCTCATCAAAAGCTATTGCGAACAGGATGTCCGGGTAACCAAAGAAGTCTACGAGTACGGCCGAAAAAACAAAATGCTGTACTACCCGACTATCACCGGAGAAATCGTGCCTCTGGCGATCAACTTTGATCCGGCACCGGCGGCGGGTCGAGGGGGAGACACTAACGGCGGCTCTATCAATCTGACGCTGCCGCTCTAGAGGCCTGAATTGGCCGCGGGGGTTAGAATATTTCGAAGTGAATATCCTGATCCGAAACACCGCGCCCGGCGAGAATGGTTTTGACCTCGCGCACCATCTCTTGGCTGCCGCACAGATAGTAGCTCCGCCCGGCGGCCAAATCCGGCAGCTGCTCCGTTACCCGTCCGGTAGATCCGTCCCAGCCCGCTTCCGGCTGGGACAAGGTGATAACATAGGAAAAATTGGGGCTGTCGGCGGCCATCTGGTCCAGCCGCTCCCGCCAAAAAATATCGGCCCGGTGCCTGACGCCGAACAAAAGCCGGATCTCCCGATCCGTTTTTTTATTCCGGATCTCGTCGGTGATCAGGCTCATTATCGGGGCGAGTCCGACGCCGGTCGCGACAAAAAAAAGCTCGGACGGTGGCGGGGACACAAAACGTCCGGCCGCGCCTTTGCATTGTATCTGCCCGCCGGCCTCTATCCGGGATAGGTAGTCCGAGCCTAATCCCTCGGGCAGGATCTTGACGCAAAATTCCAGGTACGGGTCCGCCGGGGTAGAGGCGATAGAATAGGAACGCCAAACAGGGCCTGTTTCCCGCGGGATCAAAAACTGCGTAAACTGGCCGGCGACGAAAGAAAAACCCTCCGGCTTGGACAGACGAAGCTCAAGTATGTCAGCGGCGATCAAACGCTTGGATATGATTCGCGCCGTGTTAATCTTCCGGCTCAATTTTGCACCTGTTCCGGCTGCAAATTGTCCGGCTCTCGTCGCCATAGTACCACTATGCCTCCTCAACCCGGACAATTTTCGCTCGAAACAGGCACAAAATTGTCTCGGAATTATTTTTGGGATGGGTTCTAATGACACGCCCGTATGATCCACATCTCCCGTCAGGTTGACTACGCCTGGCAATTCCTGGGACGCCTGCTGCGGACGCCCAACTCTCTGATAAGCCTGCCGGCATACTCCAAGGAGAGTACCATATCACCCCTCTTTATGCAAAAAATCGCGCGCAAATTGCGTCAAGCCGGACTTATCAAGGCCGCCAAGGGACCCGGCGGCGGGTACGGCTTAGCCGTGCCGGCAGCGCAAATCACGCTCAAACGCGTCCTTGAAGCCATGGAAGGACCCTATTACCCTCTGAACTGTCTCGATAAGACCGGGCCGGGATGCCCGAACGCCGGCTGCCCGGCGCAGCCGGCCTGGCACGCCCTGCACAAGCGGATAAATACCATTCTTGAAACTACGACCATGGCCGACACCTAGACGTCAGGCACCCGCAAATAATTGGAGGTATGAAACAACTGCCGAGACATCCCAAAACCAAACGCCCGGTCTATCTGGATCACGCCGCCGCCACTCCGGCCGACCCGCGAGTGCTTTCGGCTATGCGGCCCTACCACAGCACTCTGTTCGGCAATCCGTCGGCGGTTTACTCGCAGGGCCAGGCAGCCCGCCAGGCGCTGGAGTCAGCGCGTCGCGCGGTTGCGCTGGAGCTCGCCACGCAACCGGACACAATCATCTTTACCGGCGGCGGGACCGAAGCCAACAACCTGGCCTTGTTCGGGCTCACGCAGGAAGCCGCAATCCGCTCCAGACGAAAAAAGCCGCATTTGATTACCTCGGCCGTGGAACACCGTTCAGTCATCTACCCGGCGGAGAAACTGGCGGCTATGGGCTGGGAAGTAACTTACCTGCCCGTCGACCGCGAGGGCAGGGTGGATCTCAAACAGCTCTGGCAAGCGATCAAACCGACAACCATGCTGGTATCGCTGATGTACGCCAACAATGAAATCGGAACGGTCAACCCCATCGGGGAAATCGGGCGGCAGATACTCCGCTCCCGCCAAAAAAATAAAACTCTTTTTCCGTTTTTCCATACCGACGCCTGCCAGGCTGCCGCCTGGCTCGACTTGTCAGTGGAGCGCCTGCACGTTGACCTCATGTCCCTTAACGGCAGCAAACTTTACGGGCCCAAAGGCGTCGGCGCTTTGTACTGCCGGCGCGGAGTGCCGCTCACGCCGCATTTGCTGGGCGGGGGGCAAGAGCGGGGCTACCGCAGCGGCACCGAGAACATAGCCGGCATTGTCGGCCTGGCCGCCGCGCTTGGCCTGGCGCGGCAGGACGGCCCGCGGCAGGCCAAGCGCCTCTGTGCCCTCACCGGCTATTTTTGGGGTCGCTTGCTAAGTCTCATACCGGACATATCGCTGAACGGACCGGAAGTAGGCGCGACCGGATCTGCCGGCCGGCTGCCCAATAATTTGAACGTCTGTTTCCGCGGCCTTGAAGCCGAGGCGCTGGTGCTCTACCTCGACGCCTACGGCATTATGGCCGCGACCGGCTCGGCCTGCGCCGCGGACAAGGGCAGCTCGTCGCCTGTCCTCTTAGCCTGCGGGCTGAGCGAGCAGACGGCTCGCGCCAGCGTGCGGTTTACGCTGGGACGCGGTACGACAAAAACAGATATAGATTATGTCCTCAAGTACCTGCCCGGCATCGTGGAAACGCTTAGAGAAACCGTGGCCGTGAAATAAACCAAAAACCACCCGCCTCCCGCCGCTTAGCCGATTGATTCGGCTGAGGGGCAGTGTCGGGTAGTTCGGGGGGCTAGGCAGGGAGAGGGGGGCGGGCTTGGGTGGAGTTCAGCTACTCAGGGGGACAGTATCCCCGGCCCAGTAGTGGGTGAGAGCCGAGACAACGACCAGCACTACAAGCGCCGGCGTCACGAATACCGTGAACACCCGGATCACCGGGTCCAACAGCTCCGCGAGGCGGAGCAGATGGATTCCTTCAGAAATCATGAGCACCTCCATGCCTAAGAGACCGCGCGTATAGTAACATAAATGCAGAAAAAATCAACCTGATTAATGAAACCAGCTACTCCCATAACCACCCCCTCCCGCGTCCTGTATGACGAGCCAGACGATGGCCGCCCGCGTTTTTGTGCCGCGCCCGGCTTGTCCGCGTCGGTCGTGCGCCGAATTTCCGCGCAAAAAAACGAGCCGGATTGGATGTTGAATAAACGGTTGCGGGCTCTGGAACTATTTGTGAAAACGCCTCTCCCGAATTGGGGACCGGATCTGTCAAAACTCAATCTCGACGAGATTGTTTACTTTGTGCAGCCGGAGGCGGCCGAGTCCAAAAGCTGGGCCGAGGTGCCGGCCGACATCAGGCGGACATTTGACCGGCTAGGCATCCCGGAGGCTGAAAAAAAGGTTCTGGCCGGCGTCGGCGCGCAGTACGACAGCGAAGTCGTCTACCACAATATTCAGGCCGACCTGGCACGTCGGGGCGTTATTTTTTGCAACTTCGACACCGCGGTGCGCGAACACGCGGAGATAGTAAAAAAATACTTCATGACCCAGTGCGTGCCGGTTAACGACCACAAATTCGCCATGCTTCACGCCGCGGTCTGGTCAGGCGGGACTTTCATCTACGTCCCCAAGGACGTCAGGGTCGAGCTCCCGCTCCAGGCCTACTTCCGCCTGAACGCGCGCCAGGGAGGGCAGTTCGAGCACACGCTTATCATCGCCTACGAGGGCGCCGAAGTACAATACATCGAGGGCTGTTCGGCCCCGCGTTACGACGTCAGTTCGCTGCATGCCGGGTGCGTGGAAATTTTTGTCCACCGCGGCGCGCGCGTGCGCTATTACTCGATCGAAAACTGGTCGAAAAACACTTACAATCTAAACACCAAACGCGCCCTGGTAGACGAAGCGGGGATTATCGAATGGGTCAGCGGGAATATGGGATCAGGCGTTACCATGCTTTACCCGGCCTCGATTTTGCGCGGCCGCGGCGCGCGTTCGGACTCGCTCGGCGTCGCCTTCGCCGGGCCGGGACAGCACCAGGATACCGGCGCCAAGGCGATCCACGCGGCGCCGGACACCAAATCAACGATCAGAGCCAAATCCATTTCGACCGGCGGGGGAGTGTGCAGCTACCGCGGATTGGTCCGGGTGGGGTCCCACGCGCGGAACTCGGCGGTTTCCGTGTCCTGCGACGCTCTTCTGATCGACGACGCTTCGGTTTCCACCACGCACCCCTGTATGAAAATAGCCGCCAACGAAGTGGACGTCGCGCACGAAGCCAGGGTGGGTAAAATCGGAGAAGAGGAGTTGTTTTACCTGCAGTCCCGGGGCTTGTCCGAAGAGCAGGCAATACAACTCGCCGTGGCAGGGTTTATCGAGCCGATCGTCAAAGCGCTCCCGCTCGAGTACGCGCTCGAACTGAACAGACTTATCGAATTGGAGATGGACGGGTCAGTGGGGTAAGGGTCCATATTTCAAGCGCATGAACCAAATGAAACCAAAAAAAAATACTCTTCGCGCCGACGGCGCGAATGCGGGGCTGCCCGGAGCCAAACGGAGCGCGCCCCCGCTTGTGGCCGATTTATTTTCAGTTTCTTCAACCAACTGCGAACTGAAACCGCTGCCAGAAGTTTCTACCGTCGCCGCGGCTGCCGCGCGCCCGGGCATGGCCGGACTCGAAGCCCAGCCCATGTTTTCCCAACGGTTAGCGCCGCCGATTGCCGCTTACGCCCTGCGAATTACCAGAGAGACTTTGCCGGCCATTGATCTCGACATCAGGCAAGTGAAAGCTGGCGGCCTGATCTATCTCGAAATAACGGCCGAAACAGGCTCGACAGCCAATATTTGGGAAAAAATAACGGCCGCCGGCTGGGCGGCCGTTATTGTCAACCTTAGATTGGAAAGCCAATGCCGTATTACCTATGCAGCCTCACAGACTGCCGCTCCGGAAGCAGGCAGCTGGGCACTCCGGCAAGCGAACGTCGCCGCGGGAGCTGAAATGACCTGGTTTGACCTGGCGCTGCAGGGCAGTTTGACCGCCAGCGAAATTACTACCTATCTCACCGGAGAGCGTGCCCGCGGCGCCATCTACGGAATTTTTTCCGGGTCTGGCGATGAAGTCCGCCATCTGAATCACCGGGTGGAACATCTCGCGTCCCGCACCGAATCAAATCTGCTAACCAGGGGGGTTCTCGGCGGGCGGTCCCGAGCGGACTACCGGAGTCTCATCCGGATCGCACCCGACGCGCCGGGCTGCCGCGGGCAGGAAAGGGAGGACACGCTGCTTTTGTCGCCGCAGGCCAGGATTGAATCCCTGCCGGAGTTGGAGATACGCCATCACGACGTCGCCTGTTCGCACGCCGTCACGGCTACCCGCCTTGACCCGGAGCGGCTTTTTTATCTACAATCACGGGGCCTGGATGCCAGTGCCGCCCGCGAACTCCTGGTCCGGGGGCACATCTTCGCGATTCTAGACGCTTTACCCCGCCCCGGGCTGCGCCGGAGTGTTTCTGAATTTTTTCTTTCGAGAAGCCATTGAACCTTATGACCGGCACCGCCGCCAAACAACATTTTGCGCTTTTTGCCCGCCATCCCCACCTGGCGTATCTGGATAACGCCGCCTCCACGCAAACCCCGCAGGCCGTGGTCGGCGCCATGGCTAGCTACTACACTGGCTACCGGGCCAACATCCACCGCGGAGTGTACGAGCTGTCGGCTCTGGCGACCGGGCGCTACGAAAACGCCCGCGGCGCGCTGGCCCGGTTTATCAATGCCAGCGCGGACGAAATAATTTTCACTTCCGGAACGACGGCCGGGCTGAATTGGCTGGCTCTGAGGCTGACACAAAAATTTACAAGCAGGGATAATGTCGTCCTAACGCGCCTGGAGCACCACGCCAACCTGGTTCCCTGGCAGCAGGCAGCCAAAGAGCGCGGGTTTTCGCTGCGTTTTGTCGAACTCACGCCCGGCTACGAGATTGACCTGGCGTCGGCCCGGACGCTCATAGACGAAAATACCAAAGTCGTAGGCTTTGCCCTGGTCTCCAATACGCTCGGCACGATTTCTCCGGCGCGTGAACTGATCGCGCTCGCGCACGAACGCGGCGCGCTTACCATCGTCGACGCGGCCCAGGCGGCTGCCCATTTGCCGCTCGACGTCCGCGATCTCGAAGCGGATTTTGTGGCCTTCTCCGGCCACAAAATGTACGGACCCACCGGCAGCGGAGTGCTTTTCGGCCGCCGTGAACACCTGCGCCGGCTGGAACCTCTTTTCTACGGCGGCGAGATGGTAAGCCACGTAACCTACGAGACGGCCGAATGGGCCGGCATTCCGGAGAGATTCGAAGCCGGGACGCCTGCCATAGCCGAGGCGATCGGGCTCGGAGCAGCCGCCGAATTCATTACCGGGTTAGACTTGGCGGCCATCCGCGCCCACGAAACGCGGCTGACCGAATACGCGCTTGAGAAAGTGGGGAAAGAGGTCAAAATAATCGGCCCCGCGGATATCTCCCGCCGCACCGGAGTCGTCTCCTTTGTGATCAAGGGCGCGCATCCGCACGACATAGCCGACATCCTCGACAAGCACGGCGTGGTGGTGCGCGCCGGCCACCACTGCACTATGCCGCTTATGCGCTACCTGGGGCTAACCGGCGCGACGCGCGCTTCGCTCGGCGTCTATTCCACCGCCGAGGACATCGACCGACTGGTAGAGGGGGTGCGATATGCCAAGAAAGTCCTATGCGCCTAGAGCTACCGCACAGCGAGATTGAGGCTGTCTACAAAGAAATGATTCTGGAATTGTTTCGCCATCCGCTTAACAAAAAAATCCCGAAACGCTATGACGTCAAGCGCCGCGGACTAAATCCGAGCTGCGGAGACGAAATAGAGGTAATGATCGCTTGGGAAGAGGGGAAGCTGTCCGACATTGGCCATCAGGGCCAGGGATGCGCCATTTCGCAGGCGGCGGCGTCGCTCATTACCGATTACGTCAAGGGCAAAACCGCGACCGAAATTCTCTCCATCACGAACACTGATATGATAAACATGCTCGGCATACCTGTAAGTTACACGCGCATTAAATGCGCGCTGCTTTGCCTGTCGACAATTCAAGACGCGCTGACTTAAAAACATTCATCTATGAGTCTCAAAATCAAAAACCTGCATATTTCTGTCGGCGACAAGCCCATAGTCAAGGGCGTAACGCTCACCATCAAGCCGGGCGAAGTCCACGCCATCATGGGGCCGAACGGTTCGGGCAAGTCCACCCTGGCCAATGCCATCATGGGGCACCCGAAGTACCGAATTACCGCGGGTGAAATAGAACTTGACGGCGCGGATATTACCGCTGCCAAGCCAGAGGCGCGGGCGCGGGGGGGCTTGTTTCTCTCGGAGCAATACCCGCCGGAAATCGCCGGCGTCTCGACCGAGCACTTTCTGCGCCTGAGCGCCAACTCCCTCACGGGCGCTAACCGCCAGCCGCTTGAATTTCATCAGGAACTGCAGGCGAAAATGCGGACGCTCGGCATTGATCCCGAATTCGCCCGGCGCTCGATCAATGTCGGCTTTTCCGGCGGCGAAAAAAAACGGGCGGAGATACTCCAGCTCCTGGTCCTGAACCCTAAATACGCCATCCTCGACGAAACCGACTCCGGATTAGACGTGGACGCCCTGCGTATCGTGGCCGAGGGTATTAACCGCTACCGCAGCCCGGAGCGCGGCATACTCCTTATTACCCACTACAACCGGATCCTCGAGTTTGTCCTCCCCGATGTAGTACACGCCATGAGTCGGGGCGTCCTGGTCAGAAGCGGCGGCCCGGAACTGGCCCGGGAAATTGAAACCCTGGGATACCAAGACCTATGATCACCAAGGACGCTGTCGTCGAAAAAATCAAAACAGTGAAGGACCCGGAGATTAACCTTGACGTTTGGACAATGGGGTTAATTTATGAAGTCGACATCCTGAGCGAGGAAATGATCAGGGTCATCATGACTTACACAACCCCACTGTGTCCGTTCGGATCGGCGCTCAAGGAGCAAGTACATGCCGCGCTCCAAGACCTGGGCTTTACCACGATTGCCCTCGAAGTTACTTTCAACCCTCCCTGGCAGCCGTCCGAAGAACTCCGAACAATGCTGGGAATTTGAAAAAAAGAGAATTTTCCGCTACCATAAAACCAGCCTTATTTTTTTCTATGACCCTCGAACCCAAACTCCCCGACAACCTTCCCGAGGACAGCGCGCAAAAAATCCGCGCCGGCGGCCGGATCCGGCGAATTGTAGTCGACCGCCAGGGCTGCATCGGCGCGCGCTCCTGCGTGGTCGTGGCACCGGGCGTTTTCCAGCTCGACGAGGAAAACCTCGCCTACGTGGTCGACCCGGATAGCACGGACGAGGACACGATCATGCTGGCCGCGCAATCGTGCCCGGTATTAGCTATCCGCCTTTACGATGAAGACGGCCAGCAATTATTTCCTGAGACTTAAACATATGCGGCAAATAAAGACTGTTATGGCGATTATGGGGGTGGTCGGGGCTCTTTTTCTCGGCGGAGCCGGACTGACCGCGGCGGCGGCGGTAAAATTTATCAGCCACTCAAAAACGGCCGCAGGCATCGTTACCGACGTGCTCATCGTTATTGATTCGGATGGCAATAAGGTAAAGCCGGTATTTACCTTCACTACCGACAAGGGAGAGGAGGTAACCGCCAAGTCAGGCCTACGCTACCGGCCGGGGAAATATACAACGGGGGAGGCGGTTACCGTCCGCTACAACTCGTCCGCTCCAAGCCAGGCGAGGATTGACACCTTCATGGAATCGTGGCTGCCAACATTGATTCTTGGCGGCATGGGGTGCGTGTTCCTGGCCGTTGGACTCCAATATTTTGTCCGGCAGCGCCTCTCGGCCAAAAGGCGGCAGGAACTGTTGCAAACCGGTCATCGGGTTGCAGCGCGCATCAACGGAGTAGTCCAGGAAACGAATTATAAGATCAACGGCCGTTCGCCCTACGTGATCTCTATCCAGTGGCACGACGAAGCGTTGGATGGGCCGCGCACCGGCAAAAGCGAACATCTCTGGTTCAATCCCGAAGCTTATCTTAACGGCCGAACCGAACTCGACGTGTACGTCGATCCGAGCAATCCCAAGCGCTACTACGCCGACGTTTCCTGGCTGCCCAAAGACAACGCCTGAACCTGAAAGCGGCACCGGGCTGCTGACCGGCAAAGACGGAATAGCTAAAAGGTCCTGGCTTAGAAGCCAGGACCTTTTAGCTATTATCCGTTATTTCGTCAGGGCAAGGACATCTTTATCCACCGCCACGTTCACTGTGTCTCCCTCAACAAATTTCCCCTCGATTATTTGCATCGCCAGTTTATCGAGAAGTTCGTGCTGGATGACGCGTTTGAGCGGCCGGGCGCCCAGATTGGCATCATAACCTTTTTTAGCCAGCCATTCTTTGGCGTCGTCGGAAATAACCAGGGTAATTTTTTGCGTGTCCAGACGCTCGGCCACCAGTTGCATCTGCAGATCGACAATCGAACGCACCTGCTCGCGCGAGAGGGGATGGAAGATGATGATGTCGTCGATGCGGTTTAAAAATTCCGGTTTAAAGTGCTCTTTGAGCGCGTCCATCACTTTCTCGCGCATTTTTTCCTCCTGCTGTTTCAGACCCGCGTGGCCGCGTTTTTTCTCGCCGAAACCGAACTCGCCCCGCCGGCCCATATTCATGATCATTTCGCTCGCCACGTTGCTCGTCATGATGATGACGGTATTCTTGAAATTTACCTTGCGCCCTTTGGCGTCGGTAAGCTGGCCGTCTTCCAAAATCTGGAGCATGACGTTGAAAATATCCGGGTGCGCTTTTTCGATCTCGTCAAACAGGATAACCGAATAGGGTTTGCGCCGGATGACTTCGGTCAATTGTCCGCCCTCCTCAAAACCAACATAGCCCGGCGGAGAGCCAAGCATGCGACTGACCGCGTGCTTTTCCATGTACTCGCTCATGTCCACGCGCACCAGAGCGTTCTCGTCGTTGAACAGAAACTCGGCCAGGCTCTTGCCCAGCTCGGTCTTGCCCACGCCGGTCGGACCCATAAAGATGAACGAACCGATCGGCCGCTTTTCTTCGGAAATGCCGGCGCGGCTGCGCCGGATCGCGTTGGCGACAGCCTTGATGGCCTCGGCCTGCCCAATAACGCGGCCGGAAAGCACGTCTTCCATGCGGGCCAGTTTCCGGGTTTCATCCTCGAGCATTTTTACCACCGGTATCCCGGTCCAGCGCGAAACCACGGTCGCGATGTCTTTCTCGGTTACTTCCTCTTGGAGGATGCCGCGTTTCTGCTGAATGTCGGCCAGCCTGGTCTGCAGCTTTTGGATCGCTTCCTCGGTCATGGGGATCTTGCCGTAGCGGATTTCAGCCACTTTCTGCAAATCTCCTTTGCGCTCTTCGATCTCAGCCTGCTGTTTGAGTTTTTCAATGTCTTTTTTATACTCGCGGATCTTGGTGATGATCTCTTTTTCGTGCTGCCACTGCATCTCGAGCGCCTGGGTGCGTTCTTTGAGATTCGCGAGTTCTTCTTTGAGCTTCACCTGCCGCTCCTTGGACTCGGCGTCGCTTTCTTTTTTCAGCGCCCGGAGTTCAATTTCGATCTTCATGATCTGGCGCTTCATCTTGTCGAGTTCGTCCGGCATTGAGTCTATTTGCATTTTCAAAGCCGAAGCGGCCTCGTCGATAAGATCGATGGCCTTGTCCGGTAGGAAGCGGTCGCTGATATAGCGACGCGACAGCTGCACCGCGCCCACGACCGAAGGGTCGGTAATGCGCACGCCGTGGTGCACTTCGTATTTTTCCTTGACGCCGCGCAGAATAGCGATCGCGTCTTCTTCGTTGGGTTCGATGACCGACACCGGCTGGAAGCGGCGCTCGAAAGCGGCGTCTTTTTCAATGTGCTTTTGGTATTCTTTGAGCGTGGTGGCGCCAATGATATGAAGCTCTCCGCGCGCCAAACCTGGTTTGAGCATGTTGGAAGCATCCACCGCGCCCTCGGATGAGCCGGCGCCCACGATGGTGTGCAGTTCATCTATAAACAGGACAATCTTGCCGTGCGATTCGACTATTTCCTTGATGACGGCTTTGAAGCGTTCCTCGAACTCGCCGCGAAATTTGGTGCCGGCGATGAGCGACCCGATATCGAGCGAAATGATTTCTTTGTCCTTGAGGTTTTCTGGTACGTCGCCGTTGACGATGCGCTGCGCCAACCCCTCGACAATGGCGGTTTTGCCCACCCCCGGTTCGCCGATGAGAACCGGGTTATTCTTGGTGCGGCGGGTGAGCACCTGCATCACGCGCCGGATCTCATCGTCGCGGCCGATCACCGGATCAAGCTTTTCCTTGCGCGCCATCTCTGTCAGATTAATCCCGTATTTTTCGAGCGCCTGGTACTTGCTCTCCGGCTCCGGCGAATCGACGCGCTGCGTGCCGCGGATAGTCGCCAAAATTTTGAGCACGTCTTCGTGCTGGACGCCTTGGCGGGAGAGCGAATCGCTGATCGGATTTTTGGTTGTAAGAAAAGCCAACAGCAGGTGCTCCACGCTGATGTACTCGTCGTGCATCTTTTTGGCCTCCTGGTCGGCGGCCTGGAGGATATAGATCATGGCCTGCCCCAAAAGTACCTGGCCGATAGCCCGGTTCATCTGAGTGGGCCCCTGCTTGGGGATAACATCAATTAGCTCCTGGACTTCGGAAGTGAGCTCCAAAATATTGACATTTAGTTTTTTGAGGACCGACACCACGACGCCTTCGTCTTGCTCCATGAGCGCCATAAACAAATGCGGGGGCTCCACCTGGGGCTGGCCGTTGTCGTTGGCTATCTGTTGGGCGTACTGGATGGCTTCCTGGGATTTGTGAGTGAAATTTTGGGGAACCATAATAGACTTATCACTCTAGTATAGAGAGTGCTAATATAACACCCGTAGAAAAAACTGTCAACTTATGCTAAACTTTATCTTATTATAGCATAGTTTTGCCTCGATATTAATCCTCGGGTGGCCTCTATAGTATATGACGCAAAGAGTATTCATTGCTTTTCCGGTCGAGGCCGAGGTAAAAAGGGCCATTTCGCTGGCCCAAACCGAGCTCAAAGCTCTGAATCCGCGCGCCCACATTACCTGGGTAAAACCCGAAGCCATGCACGTTACTATCCGCTTTTTGGGCGAGGTCAACGAGTCTCTTGGCCCGGCAGTCGGCGCCGCCATCGGCCGGGTAGCCTCGGCTCACCGTTCTTTCCGTTATTGGCTCAACGGCCTCGACGGCTTCCCAAACAAAGCCCACCCGAATGTGATTGTCGCCCGCGCCGCCGAGGAACATCACGCCGGCCGCGACCTGGAGCACAGTCTTACCTGCGAGCTCAAACGGATGGGCTTGGTATTGGAAGAGCGCGCCTGGAAGCCGCATATTACCCTCGGCCGAAACAAAGACCACGGCGCGATTGGCGGCCTTACGACTCTTAAAATTGAGCCCGTGGTCTGGAATATCGACCGGTTAGAGTTTATCAAAAGCGAGCTCGGGGAGGGGGGACCGAAGTACACCGTCCTCGGCTCGTATCCGCTGACAGCGCCAACGGTATGAACATCCTTGGAGTTCGAATCGACCAGATTACCCGTTTGGCGGCCATTGAGACGGTGAGACGTTTTTTAGCCGGCGGCGGGCAACGCCGCATTTTTACCCCGAATCCGGAGATGCTGGTTGATGCCTACCGGGACGAGAATTTTCGGCAGGTTCTAAACCGCGGCGACCTTAACCTCTGCGACGGCACCGGACTAGCGCTGGCGAGCCGCGGCCGCCTCGTCCGCATTCCCGGCACGGATTTCCTGCTCGACATCTGCCAGGTGGCACAAGAGCAGGGGAGAAGCGTTTACCTGCTTGGCACGGGCGATCGGACAGCCGTCTCCGGAGCAGCGGAAAAACTCAAACATGATTTCCCGAATCTGCGGATAGCGGGTTATCATCCCGGACCGCGGATAGACTTTGTGGGTCTAAACGGCCGGCGGTCGCTGCAAATACGACGGGAAGATAACGATGAAGTTATCGGAGACATTATCGAAAAATCTCCGGATGTGCTTTTCGTCGCCTTTGGACACAGGAAGCAGGAAAACTGGATAGAGCAATACGCCAAAGAGCTGCCTAGTGTAAAGATCGCCATGGGCGTTGGCGGAGCGCTGGACTATCTTGCCGGCAAAGTCCGGCGCGCCCCGCAGTCGGTGAGGGCGCTAGGGCTAGAGTGGCTGTGGCGTCTTGCCCGCGAGCCACGCCGGACGAGGCGCATCTGGAAGGCGACCGGACAGTTTATGTACTTAATTCTTAAATCAAGAAAATAATAATCCACCTCAGCAACGGCTGATGTTGTCAATACCAAAACTGTCAATCGTGATAATTTTCATCTAAAATTAGGCAATTATGCTCACAAAAGCTACCCTCCGCCACCTCAATCAGCTCCAACAAAAAAAATACCGTGCCGAATTTGGGGAATTTATTGTCGAGGGAGCAAAGGGTGTGGGCGAAGCCCTCCGCTCGGACGCCGAAGTCCTCCTGGTCATTATGGACGGCAGCCTGCGCGACCAAGCCGACATGCAAATCGTGGCGGCGGCCGGCCAAAAAAAATCCGTGCCGGTAGAATTCTGCGGCCGCAAAGATATCG
Source organism: Candidatus Magasanikbacteria bacterium GW2011_GWA2_56_11 (assembly GCA_001004885.1). GTDB lineage: Bacteria > Patescibacteriota > Patescibacteriia > Magasanikbacterales > UBA922 > GWA2-56-11. The sequence continues at coordinate 103,796 of LCRX01000006.1, read as the reverse complement.
GCGAGATCAAAACCACGGATACCTTTCCCGGCGTGCTGGCCGTCGTCGCCCGGGGGGACTGCGGCCTGGACCAGATCGCGGACGGAACGCCGATTATTGCGCTCGACGCTCTTAAGGATCCAGGCAACCTGGGCACCATTATCCGGACTGCCGACTGGTTCGGAGTGCGTAATATCCTCCTCGGCGAGGAAGCCGTGGACCCGTACAACCCCAAAGCGGTTCGGAGCACTATGGGCTCTATATTCCGAGTCAAGATATTCGAGAGTACAAATCTTGTTCATACCCTGCTAACGCTCAAAGAGCGCTACGGCTATCAGGCAGTCGGGCTGGATATGGCCGGCCGGCCGCTGCCGGATAAAAATCTGGTTCAAGAAACAGGACAAAAGACGGTTTTTACGTTTGGCAGCGAGTCGCACGGAGTGAGTCCGGAACTTGCTTCTTCCTTGGCCCGGAAGTATACTATTCCGGGTAAAGGAAAAGCCGAATCGCTCAATGTGGCAGTAGCCGCGGCGATCGTTATGAGCCGCCTTTAGCCCGATCCCTTATGGTCAAAACCCGTTTCGCCCCCAGTCCCACCGGATTTCTTCATGTCGGCGGCCTCCGAACGGCTCTTTTTTCCTATCTGTTCGCCCGGCGACAAGGCGGCGCATTTATGTTGCGCATCGAGGACACTGACCAAGAACGACTTGTCGAAGGCGGCATGGAAAACTTCATCCGTTCGCTCCGCTGGGCCGGTATTTCCATAGACGAGGGCGTGGATCTCTCGACCGACGGTAAAGTCATTCAAAAAGGCAGTCTCGGGCCATACATCCAATCCGAACGCCTCCCGATTTACCAAAAATACGCCAACCAACTTTTGGCCCAAGGCCAAGCCTATTACTGTTTCTGCGCCAAAGAGCGCCTGGAAGAACTCAGAAAGTTCCAAGAGCTGAACAAGCTCCCAACGGGCTACGACAGCCGCTGCCGCGAAATTCCGGCCGCGGAGGCTAGCGAGCGCCGGGCCGCCGGCGAGAGCGCGGTGGTGCGCCTGAAAATGCCCGCCTCCGGAGAGACGACGTTTACCGACCTTATCCGCGGCGAGGTGGCCTTCCAGAATTCTTTGATTGACGACCAGGTGATTGTCAAATCAGATGGCTTTCCCACCTACCATCTGGCCGCGGTCGTGGATGATCATCTCATGGAGGTAACGCACGTCATCCGGGGAGAGGAGTGGCTGCCTTCCACGCCCAAGCACATTGCTCTCTACCGGATGCTGGACTGGAAAGAACCCGCTTTCGCGCACCTTTCACTGCTCATAAACGAACAGAAGCAAAAATTAAGCAAGCGCCACGGAGACGTCTCGGTGGAGGATTTCCAGGCAAAAGGCTACCTCGCCGAGGCCCTGGTCAATTTTATTGCTTTCCTTGGCTGGAATCCGGGAGACGAGCGCGAGCTCTTTACCCTGGGCGAACTGGAGCGGGAATTTTCTCTCGAGAAAGTCTCGAAGGCCGCCGCTGTCTTCAACCGGGAAAAACTCAACTGGTACAACCGGCAATACATGATGAGTCTCGATCTTAACGAGCTCACCCGCCGGGCGGTGCCGTTCTTCAAACACGCCGGCGTGCTCCACAAAACAGGCACAGACGAGCCGGCCGAATTGGCGTCGCTAAAAAATGTCGTGGCGCTCGAACGCCAGCGCTCGGCTACCCTGGCGGAACTGGCCGAAGCCACCGGTTTTATGTTTGCCGACGAGCTGGCGTATGAGCCGGAACTTTTGGTCTGGAAAAAAAGTACCAAAAAAGAAACCGAGACCAAACTTGAGGCCCTATCCGAATTTCTTTTGACTCTCGCCGAATTCGAGTGGACGGCCGAGAAGCTCGACGCCGCCGTCCAGGGCTGGATCAAAAAAAACGGATACGGTGTGGGCGATGTCCTCTGGCCGATGCGGGTAGCCCTGTCCGGACAAAAAAACTCTCCCGGACCGTTTGAGATCGCGGCGGTGTTGGGGAAGAAAAAAACTCTGGAGCGGCTATCCACAGCCCGAAAAAAATTGGCTTAAAAGCTCCTTCCCGGAGCTTTTTTAACTAAACGCGCGGCTGTGATATAATCATGTCATGCGTAAAGTACTCCTATTGTGCCTCATTATTATTATCGGCTTCTCCACGGAGCCGTTTGTTGCCTGGGGCGAACCTACCGGCGGCAACAAACAGGAGATAGACGAACTCAACAAACAAATTGAAGCTAAAAAGAAAAAAATCCAGGAAATCGAACAGGCGATCGCCGATTATAAGAAAAAGATCGAACAGGCCCGCCTGGAGTCTGTTTCTCTGGGTAACCAGATGGCCATACTGGATAACCGCATCGCCCAAGTGGAGCTCGACGTGGCCGCCACTCTCGAAAAGCTGGCCGCGGCCAAACTGGAAATTGAACGCCTGACGCTCGGGATTGAAGACAAAACCCGGGTCGTCGAACGCCAAAAAGTGATCCTGGCCGAACTTATACGCCATCTTTACCAAGAAAATAATAAAAAACAGATCGAGATCCTGGCTGCCTACGACAATTTTTCCGATTTTTACAGCCGAGTCCAATACCTGCAAAAAATTGAAACCGATCTCGGCTCAAGCGCCAAAACGGTCCGGCTGGCCAGGGCGGATTTGGAAACTAAAAAATCCGAGGTCGAGGCGCAGAGAACGGCCTACGAAAATCTTAACCGGGAACTGAACCAAAAAAAAACCGAACTGCAGGGGCAGATAAATTTTAAGCAGAAGCTCCTGGCCGACACCCAATCATCGGAACTTAAATACAAGACTCTGGTTTCGAGCCTAAAAACGCAGTACCAGCAGATTGAAAACGAAATTTCCGGCATCGAGCGCGAAGTGCGGCGAAAACTCGAGGAGGAGCAAAAGAAAAAACCGGAACAGTTTGATGAAAACTCCAGCGCCCTTTCCTGGCCCACGCAAAGCCACCGGATTACGGCCTACTTTCGCGATACCAGCTACCCTTACCGGCAAATATTTGAACACAACGCCATCGACATCGCCGCCGCTCACGGCACAGCGGTCAAAGCGGCTGCCTCCGGATACATCGCGCGCGCCAAGCGGTGCACCACTGCCGCCTGCTACAGCTATGTCATGATCGTGCACTCCGGCGGCATATCCACCGTCTACGGGCACCTAAGCCGCATCAGCGCGGACGAAGACCAATTTGTTACCCGCGGCGATATTATTGGCTACTCCGGCGCCACGCCAGGCACTGTGGGCGCCGGCCCGTTTACCACCGGTCCGCACCTGCATTTTGAGGTGCGCAAAAACGGCATTCCGGTGAACCCGTTGAATTACCTTCCTTAATAGATTTTATGCTGACGAACAAACTAAAAATAATCTGGGCTCTTTCAGTGGTGCTGGCTCTGGGTATCGGCTTTGGATCTGGAGCCCTGACAAACCAAAAACTTATCCGCGTTTCTAACCCGGTTAGTCCGACAAACAATTTCACCGTCGGCCATCTGGAATTTACCCTACCACAGACCTGGAAGCGGGAAAGCATTACCGCTGATAATGTGGCAAAGTTCAGTATTCCCGGCGGGGAAGTGACGCTAACATTTACTTCGCTTACGCCAGAAGAGATAGCCGACGTGGAAAAAACTGGTTTTATAGAAAGACAATACGCTATTCTTGGGGGTAAAGTTCTGTATAAGGTGGGAGAGGATTTTATCGTGTTTCAAAATAAGGGGTACCGGGTAGGAATGAGCGCGAGCGGTGTGGACTTGGGCCTTCTCGACATCGATCTACTCGATTTAGAACGGAGCGCCCGGTGGAAAGATTGATCAGAGCCTGGGTCATAAGCAACCCCGTACCCGCCGGCGGTTTTTTATTTTAACTGGCAAACGCCGTCCTAATCCACAATCATTACCGGTCTTGGCGACTTATCCCCAAAAAATTTCTTTAATTCAAAAAAACAAATTATACTTTTAGTAGTGTATTCGGAGGTGTGCATGTCTAGGTACTGTGTCCGGGTCTGCAGTGTCGTCAGGGAGGACGGATTGTTCCATACCTTTGCGGGGTCTCCATACGACCCCAGGAAGGACGAGTTCGATCCGGCTAACCTCTGCCCCGCCCACAGGCGCACGCGACGGGAGTCGCTCGTCTTCCTCCCGCGCTGGCGCCACTAGTACACGACGCTCCGACAAGACGAAAGGAGGTGGTCACTTGGGCCGCAAGTAAAGGGTTTCGAGGCGTTTCTCCCGACGACACCAAAAACGCCTCACTGCCTTCACTGTCCAAAGAATAAAACCGGCTTATCCCGGTTTTTTTGTAGCCTACATTCCCAGTGCTATTCCGCGGCAAATGTGGATAACTATGCCTTGTATAGAGAACAAATGTTCTCTATACTACACTCAGTAATTTTTAACCCCCATCCCATGGAAATCTCCCTCTACGAGACGCGCAAACGCAAGCTGGCGCACTACTTCCAAAAGTTCAAACAGCTCCCGAGTTACGACGAACTGGCAGAGATTTTCGCGGTTAAATCCAAAGGTTCGCTTTACCGCTACGTCCAAAAATTTATCGCCGACGGGCTTATCGAAAGGGGAGCTACCGGCAAGCTGGTGGCAACCGAAAAACTTTTTGGCGTCCGGGTACTCGGCACGGTTCAGGCCGGATTTCCGACCGCCGCCGAAGAAGAGACAGGCGATGCCAAAAGCCTGGACCAATGGCTAATCCAAAATCCGGAGGCCAGCTACCTGCTCTCGGTATCCGGCGACTCGATGACGGACGCCGGTATAGTGGAGGGAGACATGGTCATAGTTGACCGCTCCAAAAAACCGCGCACCGGCGACATCGTAGTGGCCGAAGTGGACGGCGACTGGACGATGAAATATTACATCGAACGCGGAGGGAGGATACTGCTCCGGCCGGCCAACAAGCGCTACCCGGATATCCATCCGCAAACCGAACTCAAAGTGGCCGGCGTGGTTACAAGCGTCATCCGGAAATACTAACACCTACTCACAAGGAGGGAAAAGCGATCTATATGTCTTCAGCCACACTTTTCCCGCGGGCAATTCTCCATCTCGACGCCGACGCTTTTTTCGCCAGCTGTGAACAGGCCTTACACCCGGAGTATAAAGGCAAACCAGTGGTCGTCGGCGCCGATCGCGGCATCGCCACTTCATTCTCCTACCCGGCTAAACGGCGCGGCGTAAAGCGGGGGATGACAATCGGAGAAATTAAGCGCGTAGCCCCAGAAACGATTATCTTGCCCGGAGACTATGAGTCCTACTCTCTATTTTCCAAACGGATATTCGCCATCATGCGCCGTTTTAGCTCCGAGGTGGAAGAATACAGCATAGACGAAGGCTTTATGGATATCACCGGCGCGACCGGCCCTGGGGGCATGAAATACGAAAAGATTGCCGAAACCATAAAACACACTGTCGAACGCGAACTCAACATTACGGTTTCCGTCGGACTCGCGCCCACCAAAGTACTGGCCAAACTGGCTTCGAGCTGGAATAAGCCCGACGGGCTCTCTTGGATCAGCCGCCAGGACCTGCCGGAGTATTTGCGCGACTTTCCGGTGGAAGCTGTCTGGGGTATAGGGCACAATACCGCCGAATATATGCGGGGGCTCTCAATATTTACCGCCTATGATTTGGCGGTGCGTTCGGCCGCCTTTGTCCAGGAACATTTTGCCAAACCACACCAAGAGATCTGGCGGGAACTCAACGGCGCCAGTGTCTATCCGGTTATTGCCGAGGCGAAAACCGAGTACGCCTCCATCTCCAAAACGGGCACGTTTACCCCGACAAACGAGCGGGAAACGATCTACGCCGAACTCGTAAAAAATATCGAAAACGCCTGCCGCAAGGCCAGAGCGTACAACCTGGCGGCCAGACGGGTAACCATATTTATAAAAACCCAGGCCTTCAAAATCACGGCGCTCGAAGCTGAGCTTAACCGCGCGTCCGGATATCCGGAAGACATTATCAGGGTAATAAAACCACTATTCGAGCGGCTCTACTTGCCCGGAGTGGATTACAGAACGACCGGGGTCGTACTGGCCGGGCTCCACGAGGCGGACCATATCCAGGGCTCCCTGTTTGAGCTACCCCTCCGGCTATGCCGTTACAAAACCATTTACCGGGCCATAGACGCGCTCACCGCCAAATTCGGCCGTCCGACAGTGCATCTCGGGTCAAGCCTGCCGGCGCGAACCGGGACTAGGGAATTAAGCCGGCTCAAATCGGGCCACACCCGCCTTGGCCTGCTGACTCTGAACTAATATTGGCGGGGGATTGCCTCACGGACAGAAACACTCTACGCTGAAATCATACTTAAAAGCTCTTTATGCTCAACAAAGGCCGGTAAGCCCGGGTAAACACATTTGTCGAAGCTCTGGTCCGGGCCGGTAAGCTGCCGGCAAACCAGCCGTCTCTATATTATAGAGGCGGTTTTTTATTTCTCAAATTTATGGAGAAAGACCTGGAGAAAAAGGCAGTGCGCATCCAAGGCAAAAAGTATGTGCTGGTGGCGGACCGCGTAATTTACTTCAACGAAAATTTTCCGAACGGCTCCATCCGGACCGAGCTTATTTCCGACCCCAAAGAGGAACGGATAATTGTCAAGGCGACGGTAATACCAGACGCCACTCGCCCTGAACGGGCCTTCACCGGCTACAGCCAGGCCCTTATTGGCGAGGGCTACATCAACCGCACCGCCGCTTTAGAAAATGCCGAAACCAGCGCTGTGGGGCGGGCGTTGGCCATGATGGGGATAGGCGTAATCGAAAGCGTGGCGAGCGCGGATGAGATCCAAAAAGCCCGGCTGGCAGGACAAAACCTGCCGCCGCGGCCCGGAGCGCCCGGACCGGTAAAACGGACCGGCGAACCGCCTTTTTAGGCCATGCGAACGGCATTTATATAAAAAAAGTCTGAAATGGATTCCTAGAGACAGCGATAGGAAGGTGGAACGAGGCGGCGACGGGCAGGGGACAAAAACTGGCGCGGCAAGGGATCGCAGCGCCGGTATTTGCCCGTAACATTGCGAAAAAGGAAGGAGATAACACACGTGGAGGATAATAGCAGGTTTTGACAGCACCCATGCCGCCTCGTTCCATATTTATCATAACGACACTCTCGAAAACTCGTCAACGATGTGGATAACATCGCCTCCCTGGTGTAAGGACCGACAAAACCGGCTGGCACCCGAGTCAAGGTTGACAGCTACCGGCAGCGGCTGCTACCATCAAGCCAAGCCTGAATTCTATGGAAATCTCACCTTACTCCAAAAATATTATTTTTTATGATACGGAGTTTACCGACCTCAACCCCAGGGTGGGGGAGTTGCTTTCGGTCGGCCTGGTAAAAAACACTGGCGAAGAATTATACCTGGAACTCGAGCACACGGGTCCGGCGCATCCATGGGTGCAACAAAAAGTCCTGCCGCATCTGACCGGCGAAAAAACAACCCGGACAGAGGCGCGGCGACTAATCCGGGAATTTATCGGCGATGAAAAGCCGTACCTGGTTTCTTATGTTAACCAGTTCGACGCGATCTACTGGTACGAGCTCTTCGGCTCGGCCCAGGAACATCCGGCCTACTGGATTCCGATTGATTTTGCCTCTATCCTGTTTGGCTGCGGGTATTCGCCCAACAGTCTGGGCAAACACAGTTTTTTTCAGGAGCTTGAGCTTGATAAAACCAGTTACCGCGAGCATAATGCCCTGGACGATGCCCGACTCCTGCGGGAGGTGTATCGCCGTTTTTACGAACGCCTCGACAGGATCGGCAAATAGAACCCATCCCAAAAATAATTCCGATTTATGCGGCTCATTCGGCACCTTGACGGCGCCCACTCTTCGGTGGTCGATGTGGTAGAGGTCGGCGGCGCCTATTACGTGCGCAAAACCGCCTCTGTGCACGATATCCTAAACGAGCGCCGCTTCGTAGAGATCATGCGCGAGCATGGCGTGCCGACGCTGCCTTTTATTGACCACCCGCTGCTCGCCGCCAACGAGCTCATGTTTCCTTATATTCCCGATTCGCCAACCGTGGGCAAACACCTGTCCCCAGACGCCTACCGGCATTGGGGCCGGACAGCCAGGCGCATGCACGCCATCGAAGACAGCGGGGCCAGACGCCTGGCTCCGGACGGAGAGTGGGAAAATGAATCCTGGCCGGATTTTATCCAGTCAGAAATCGCCTACGGAATCATGCGGGTAACAGAACGGCGCTCGGATATCTGCCGCGCGGAGCGCGACTCTATCTGTCGCGTCCTGGAGTTTTTGACGCAAGACTACCGCCCGCGCGCATACGCGCTCATCCACGGCGATCTGCACCCCAATAATGCGCTGATAAAAAATAACGAGGTACTAATCTTTGACAAAGCATCGCAGATATTTTTTGGGGATCCGCTCTATGACCTGGCAGTCGTGGCCCTGGAGCTGCCGTACGGCCGGTATCTCGATCCGGACAGTACCGAACAGCGCAAATACTCTCTGTGCTACGACGCTTTTTGGGAAGGCTACGGCGCCAACCGCGAAATGCCGTGGGACGTCTTTGACCGCTACGTGCTTTTGCGAGCCTTCACCCGGTATCCCAATCCCTTTGAACGAAAGCTAAAAGCCATTATTGACACCTTGGTTTACCGTTATTCCTAAAAACCCCCGCCCAAAAAAACTTACGGCTCAATTTTGTGCCTGTACCGCTGCCAATTGTCCGGCTGGCGTCGCCATAGCACCGCTAGTGTGCTCAAGCCAAAAGATTTTCGCTCGAAACAGCTCAAAATTGCCTCGCAATTTTTTTTGAGAGTGGGTTCTAATATAGAATACTTGTCTGAAACGTAGCTTACTCTTTCTTATCCTCCTCGCCGCGGCGGCCGGGTGCGCCCTTCTGGCAGTGTTTTTTGGCTGGCCAAAACTGCCGGGGGATGAAACCGCGCCGGCGCTCAAAAAAATGCCTCCGGAGACGCCCGTGATCTTTTTCCTGCCCCACCAGGACGATGAAATGTTCTTGGCCGGCAGCATCAGCCGATTTATACAAGAAGGACGGGTGGTCCACGCGGTGATGGCAAGCGACGGCGGCGCCTCGAGTGTGCGGGCGATGTTAAACGGCCGGGATGAACGCGGCCAACCCGCCTTCTGTCTCTATCACGGACGCTTTCATTCGCCGGAACGCGAAGGGTACGCCCCTTTGGACGGGCGCGAATTTAGCGCCGCCAGAAACCGGGAATTCAAAGATTCCATGCTCAAACTCGGCGTGCTTCCGCAGAATATTCACTTTGCCAATCCGGGCGGCGCCGCGGGCAGCGATTATCCGCGCTACCGTGACGGTCGGCTCACGGCCGAATTGAGCGCCGAGATAATCGGGCGATTTTACCGACTGTTCGGCGACGGCACTTACATCACGCTTGGGTCGAGAAAAGGGGAGAGCCAGCACCTTAATCCAGACCACTTGGCCCTGGGCGAAGCCTTGCGCCATTTATCCGGTATTACCGATAAACGTTTCTATACCGACAAGGAGAAACCGGCCGCGCCGTCTTTTCTATCCGCCAGAGAACAAGCGAGTAAATATCAAGCGCTCCTGTCGTACTCCGTCTGGGAGCCAGGCCAGGGCCGTTTTGCCATCGGCGCGCATTCGGTAAAATATCTGCTGGACGAGTGGGAGAACAAACCGGTAGAATACGCCATCCAGCTAGATATTGCGTCGCAAAATGAATAAAACCGCCGGTTAAAGTCCGGGGAAGAACAGCCTGCGAGGGGGGGGTAGGGCCGCCTGGAGTTAAAAAAACCTTGGCAGGCGCGCCTGCCAGGCTAAATTTTGCCCTCAAGGCGCAACCCGCGCCAGAAGGCATAAGCGCCGGGGCTAAAGAATAACAAAAAACATATCCCGGACTAAAAAACCGAAGGAAAAACGACATTAAGTAACACCAGCTTGCGCGCCCGGCTTTTTTGTAGTGTCGCAAAATATCCGGAGCTACGGGCGTGGCCAACGAGGCGAGGGTAGCGTCCCGATGAGTACAGTAAAACACCGGAGCGGTAAGATTGGCGTCTAGTAAGGAAGATAAACCTAATACGAATAGTTTACGCGGGTCCGCCGTATTTAGCTCGCGGCTAAAAGCTAACAAACCGTAGCCAAGGCCGGCAGTTTGTCTTCTTTTCACCTTGCGTTAATGTCGTATAAGATACATTGTGCGACTCACAATTAACAGCGCCCCACGCCCCTCCCAACATCCAAAAACGCCCTCCCCCCTTCCGGGAATAAACAAAATCTGCCCGAGGGCAGAAGTGCTTTTACAAAAAGAGAGGCCGGCACAGAGTTACTTTTGTCGCCAAAGAATTACCGATACCAGCGGCGTTATTGCCAGTACACTCTCCCCTGGTAGCGCACGTCAATGTAGCTCAGATTCCGACGGTCAATTGTATCCCGCAGCGCAGTTAAAAGTTCGTTGAATTCACCTCTGCCCTCCGGGCGGCGCCTAGCCTTGATTTCCCAGCCCTCCACGGTTTTGATGATAATATCCGAGAACTCCGAATCCATAATGAAATAAGACGGCAAAATGTCGGTTGAACGCGTCAAAAACGCCTGCCAATCGGCAATATAACTCACAAGTTGAGGATCAAGGACCGGACCGTTAACGGCCAGGTCCTTTCCCTGCGCGTCGTAAACCAGCGGCCAGGATCCCAGCTCGGACGCTATCAGCTTGGCGTCGGGGCGGTGCGAACGCTCGACCACTTCTTCCTGGCTCGTCTCCCGGCCGTCGCTGGCGGTGCTGGTAACCGTTCTGGTGGTGATTTTCCACTCATAGTCGGCCACGGCGCGGACTGTCTCTATGAGTTTACCCTCGGCATCCAAGTAGCTATAGTGTTGTCCGTTATCAAAAATCATCGCGGGCAATTTTTCCTCGACGGCAATCGAGATTTTATCCGGAAAATGCTTGGTAACGGAAACTGATCGCACAGGGAAACGATCCGTCAAAATGTCTTCAATTTCCGCCAAATCGACAAAGAGATAACTTTCGCCGGGAAAAATAAACCACGCTTTATGGCGGATAATGCCCGTTACGATCGGGCGCATTTCTTCTTCCTTGGCGCGCTTAAGGCCGCTAAGCTCGACAGTCGAAACCTGAAACCGCGGATGGTAAATCACCAGAGCCGCGAAGCTAAAAAGCAACGCGGACAAGAGCGAAATTTTCAGGCGAAATTTCCAGTCAGTGGAGCGCCGCGCATAAGGATTCGGCCGCCTGCCTTGCCAGGAAAAATCACGGCCGCGCACCGCGCGGCGGCTCCCGGTAAATGAAAAGGAGCGGACGTTATGCGTCGCGCGTTCGAACCGGCGCCCCCAGGCACGCTTCATTCGGTAGCGATTGATCGGACCCATACGGAGTGAAAACGAAACCCCTGCGCTTGGCCCTGAGAGACCCACGGCCGGCCGCGGCAGGTCAGGCGAATCCCCGCTTCACGCGGCGGACTTTCTCGACTGTCCAGTTTATCCAATAACGCCAGGACACCGGTAAATCCTGGCAGGGCAGCAGATCTTTGCCGCTGCCGCCGAAGCCCTTTTTAAAGTGTGTTATGCCTTTGAACGGATGGCTCTTCGGCGCGGCGTCAGGGGCAACGCCCCAAAAATTGTACCATTTAAACCCGCGCCGTTTAGCCTCGCGGATGGCCTCCCATTGCACCAGATATGAGCTCGGCAGCCGTTTGTTGGCCATGAGAGAAGCCCCGTGACGGTAGGCAGCCATCGAGCCGTAATACATGAATACTCCGGAAGCGTCGAGCGATCCGTCGGGCAAATAACCGTGGATGACAAGCGCCTCGTTCTGCGGAGCGAAAGCGCCAAATTCCTTCAGCACATAACCGTCAGAGAAGCGGTGAAAATTGTGCCGCCGGGCAGTTTGGTCATGGAGACGGTTAAAATCACCAACAGCCCCCGCGCCGGTTTCCATAACCGCTCTCACCCCTTCGTTCTCACAGCGGCGTATAAGCTGGCGGTGCGTTTTATCCATCCGGGCCAGGAGGTCTTCCTCGGCAGGTTCCAAATTTAGGAGCCAAGTGTGCTCGGCCAGAATGTGCATGGGCGCGTTGTGGAATCCCAGTTTTCCAAAAACCGACCGCAGGGCCGGGGTATCATCAAAAAAAGGACTCACCCGGATAAAGCTGTATGAATGAAAGCGCGCCCAGTCTGCCAGATAGTCGAACAGCGCCCGAAAGATTGCCGCGCTCTCGGGGTTGCCAGCATCCCCGGCCAGGAGGGGTCCGTAGGGCAGATAGAGAAAGCTGCCGCGCCGCGCATGGACGCTTACGACCAGGGAACCGCCGAGCAGGTCTTCGCCGCTATAAACGCCGTAAACCCAAAAGTTCTCCCCCAGGGAACGGTAAAATTCGCCGTAACTCCATGATTGAACAAATAATGTGTGCGCCCGCTGGCGAACGAATGCCTCCCAAACAGAGCGGTCTTTTATCTCTCTGACTTCAAGCTCCATAAGAGTTGACAATAGCCGAAATAAAGCTCGCCGCCGACTCGGTGATAAGCCGGTCGGTCGGCAGGTTGACTGACTGTGGCGCCAATCGCTCCGCTGCCGGACAGCTGCCCTCGGCGTAACCAGCCGCTGCCTGGTCGCTGTCGGCGGGGGCGATGACAGCCGTGTACCAGTCGCCAAGGAGTATCCCCCGCTCTTTGGCGAACCGGACCAGAGGGTCGGCGCCGGCAGGCAAGCGTATCGTATAGCGCAAATACACCGAAGACTCATCTTCGGGCGGGTGAATCGCGAGCGGATTAGTTATCTGCCGACGATAGATGGCCGCTATCCCCCGCCGGTGTTCATTGACCGCGGCCGCATCATTGATCTGGGGCAAAAGCAGACAGGCCAGCGCATTGGGCAGCCGTGAGGGGAAAAAAGATACGGCTTCTCCCCGTTTCTCCGCCGGATAAATTATTTTATTGGTTAGATTGAGCTTTTTGGCGGCATACAAAAACCACTTCCCGATACCGTACCCATACCACCTTTTGCCCCACCAAAAAAACGGCAAATGCAGCAGATGCTGCAGAACTACAGCTATCGGCATAGCCGGCAATTTTTCTTGCCAGCCGCGCACCCGGTCAAGCAGTTTGGCATTTACTACTACCAGCGCCCCGCCCCTAACCGACGACAACACCTTGTCTGATCCAAAGCTAAGCATGCCAATGTCCCCCCAGGTCCCGGCGAGCTTTCCCTGGTAGCGCGCCCCAAACGAGTGGGCCGCATCCTCCACCACGCCCAGTCCCTGTGCGCGGGCGAGTGCCAGCAGAGCGGTCAGATCGGCGCCCTGTCCGAACGTATGCTGGATAATTAGCGCCCGGGCGCGGCCGGTAAGCTTGCGCCGAGCGTCATCCGGGTCCATGGTGAAATCGTCTTTAATGTCCACGTACACCGGACGCGCGCCGGCAAACCGAATAGCGTTTATTACCACCACGCACGTGTAGGCCTGGACCAGCACCTCGTCTCCATCCCCCACCCCCAGCGCCCGCAAGGCGAAGTACAGGGCAGAGCGGCCGCTGTCAAAAGTAACCACCGGAAATCCGAAATAAGCGCTAAGTTTGTTCTCGGCCGCTTCCACGGCGACCCCGCGATTCAAATTTTTCCAGCGCAGCGGGTGGAGCAAAAAAACACCGGCGGTTTTTACGTCGCGCCAGGTCAAATTGGGGGAAAAGCCGGTAAAAATCACCTGGCGCATACTAGAGTCCGCTCTTTAATTCCGACCGCGCCAATTTGGGAACCCGATTTTCGAGCAGTATCACCGCCGGTTTGTTTTTATATTGCTTGAGGTAATCGCAGAGTTCCCGCGAATCGTACTTTTCGATTATTTCCAGACGGTACTTGCCGTTTATCTTCTCGATGCCCCGCCGGATGGCGGCGGTGAAATCCGGCGTGATGAGCACCAGTTTATCGGCGGTAAAGGCGATTTCTTCCGCCATGACTTCGTGGTATTCTTCGGTCTTTTCTCCCAACTCAAGCATGCCGCGAGTGACGACCACCCGCTCGCGCTCCGAAGGAAATTTGGCCATAATGTCGAGCGCGGCCTTAAAGCCGACCGGGTTTGAATTGTAAGAATCGTCAATGACGTCGGCGCTGCCGTAGCGATAAATCTTCAGGCTGTTCTCTCCGGCTTTGAGCGTGCGGTAACCGGCGTAAACCTGCTCGCGCGTCAGGCCTAAGTAAACCGCCACCATGGTGGCCGGCGCGATATTTAGCGCCTGGTGCGCCCCCAAGACCGGCGCCTGCATCTCTCCTTCAAAACCCAGATAAACGCCCGAGCAGCGCAAACCGTCCAAACCCGACTTTATATTTGTGATCAATAAGCTCGGCTTGTTATCCGGATCGAGTCCGTAAGTCTCGACGCGCCGGCAGGTGAGATCGCCTAAAAATTCAGTGCAAAAAGGGTTATCGGCGTACACGACCGCCAGGCCGTCCGCGGGCAGCGAGCGCAAAAGCTCGTACTTGGCTGTCTGGATATTTTGTATCGAGCCAAACAGCGACAGGTGCTGTTCGATTATCGCCGTTAAAATACCGACTTTCGGACGGACCATGTCGCAAATTTTTTTGATTTCTCCGACGCGGTAAGCCCCCATCTCAACCACGAATACCTGTACTCCGGAAAACGAAGTGCGCAGGATAAACTGGGCAATGCCAATGTCGGTGTTGGTGTTGCGCGGCGTTTTTACGAGGCTGTATTTCTGGGCCAGGATCTGGCTCAAAAACTCCTTAACCGTGGACTTGCCGTAACTGCCGGTTACGCCGATGACAATAAGGTGCGGGTAGGAACGAATTTTTTTGGCGGCGCGGGCGATGTACCAGTCTTTTACCCGGCCGGTAACTTTGTTGAACACAATGACTGTAAACGACAGCAACGGAAACCGAACGATCACCAAAACCAGCGTCTGCGCCCAGTCGCGATCGTTCACCGCGAGTAGAGCCTCAAGCAGCAAAGCGGCGGCCACGATGCCGAACGCCTTCGCGGTCGGCCGGGGGTAACGGATGCGTCCGCGGTATAAACGCCAGGCGTTATAGATTAATTCGGCCAAAAAACCCAAAAGCAAGATATACTTGAGGGTGATCACCTGGTTGAAAGGCCAAAAAAAGATCACCAGCACGGCCAGCGAGCGCCACAACAACTGGTATCGCAGCCAGTATCGCTGCCCCTGCTTGGTGGAAAAAAAATCCCGCAGACGGTCGAGGCGGTATTCTTTGAGTTGCCAGAGATAACAAAACTCGGCGTAGTCCACGGCAGCGCTCAAAAACCACAGAGAAACGATGGCTAAATTTAAGGCGGTGAACATGGCACCCGGGTAAAGGCAGTTATTAAGGGGTGAAACTTTTGATTATTTCAAGTAATTCCTGGGGCTTTTGGATATGCAGGCCGTGCCGGCCACCAGGGACTACTTCCAGCCTGGCTCCGGGAATGCAACGCGCGATCCGCCTGCCGGCCGACAGAGGAACGTAAGCGTCCTTCTGTCCCCAAACCACAAGGGTCGGAACCGTGATCCCCGGAAGATAACCGGACACATCTTGCTTCGTAATACGTTTAAAAATTTCCCGCTCTATGCCGCTGGTTTTGCTGTAATCCGGGGAGTCGGCCGCCAGATACAATACCCGGCGGGCCGCGGAAGACAGTCGTCTGAGGCCCGGCAGGCAAAACAGCCGCCCGCCGACCTTGGCCAAGGGCCAAAAAATAAGCTGTTTAAGGCTTATTTGGCGACGGTAAACAGCGGCACCCGACAGTATTAGTTTAGCACAAAGATGCGGGTTCGCGCCAATCAGGCAGGCCGCCACCTGTCCCCCGAAGGAATGACCGAGAATGACGGTATTTGGCGGCGAAAATCCAGAAAGTTTGTTTTTAACAAAGTTGGCGTACTCCTCTACCCCCCAGACTTGCGGCGGGCAGGGCTCGCCGCCAAAACACGGCAGCTCCAGACAAACCACCTCGTAGTTGCTCCGGGCAAGATCAATGAACTTCTGCCAGCTTTCTTTGGTACCGCCCCAGCCGGGGAGGATAATTAAGGTCGGCCTGGTAAGCATAGTCGTCGAGTCCTAAAAAACCGCCACGCTTTAAAAAAATAGCATTTCCTGAAAGAAATCAGCGCCGCTCTTCCCTATTAGGGGGAACAGACCTACTGGCTGATAGCCCATACTTGATCTTTAGGTAGACCACGCAAAGCGCCAAAACAAAGGCGACTCCGTTCATGTACGCGATCGGACCATTGTCTACCAAAAACCCATAGGTGACCCATAAAGCCACGCCAATCATGTACATAACGTAGCGTGGCAATGACAAATCGCCGGCCGATTTTGTTTTCCAGCTTTTGACAATCTGCGGAATTAAAGAGAGAACGACCAAGGAACCGGCAAAGTACCCTAGCCAATCGACCATCATATTAAACTCCGATCACTTTTTTACCCAGGTATTTGACCAGCACCTCCGGCACCCGGATCGTGCCGTCGGCCTGCTGGTAATTTTCGACAATGGCGATCGGGAAACGGCTCAGCACCACGGCGGTGCCGTTCAGGGTATGCACGAATTCAGTTTCTCCGGCAGCGGTGCGATAGCGGATATTCAGCCGCCGCGCCTGGTAGTCGGTGCAGTTGCTGGCGCTCGTAATCTCGCCGTAATCGTTTTTCATGGTCATCCAGGCCTCAATGTCGAACTTGCGGTAGGCCGGGCCGCCGAGATCGCCGGCGGCGATGTCAATCACGCGGTACGGCAGCTCCAGGCGATCGCAGATCTCCCGCTCAATCGCCAATAATTCCTGATGCCGCGCCTCGCTCTCCTCCGGTCGGCAATAGATAAACATCTCGAGTTTGGTAAACTGATGGACACGGTACAAACCCTTGCTCTCGCGGCCGTAGGCGCCGGCCTCGGTGCGGAAGCAGTGTGATAGGGCGACGTATTTCTTCGGCCCGGCGCTTAAATCCAGAATTTCGTCGGCATGATAGCCGCCGACGGTAATCTCGGCCGTGCCGATGAGACTCAAGTCGGTATTTTCGATGGAGTATACCTGTGTTTCCTGCCCGCGCGGGTTGAAGCCGATCCCCGAGAGTACCTGGTTCTTGGCGACGTCCGGAGTCTCCATGAGGGTAAAGCCGTGAGCCGTAACTATATCTATGCCGTAGTTCAGGAGCGCCTGGTTGAGGCGGACCATGTCATTTTTGTAAAAATAAAACTTTGCCGCGGCCACTTTGGCTCCGCGCTCGAAATCCACCAGGTCAAGCGCGGTCAGGAGAGTTTCGTGGTCCTGGGGCGCGAAACCGAACTGGGGCGGCTCGCCGGCAGTGGCCACAACGCGGTAATCATCCTCGCCGCCCACGGGCGATTCGGGGTGGGTCAAATTCGGAATCTGGGCCATCAATTCCGTAAACTCCGCTTCAACCGGAACCAAGCCGGCTTCGAGGTCCTTGATCTGTTCTCCGATTTCGCGCAGGCGGGAGATTTCGTCCGGGTCCGGCTTGCCCTTGGAGCCCTGATTGCGCTCGGCGCGCAGCTTTTCGATATCCTGAAGTTCGCCGCGCCGCTTTTCATCAAGCTCGAGAAGACGGTCAATGTCCGCCTGGACGCGACGCCGGGCGCAATTTTCCTTGATCTCGGCGGCGTGGCCGCGGATATATTTTATGTCGAGCATACACGTTCCTAAAGATTATAGGCGGCGATAATTTCCTTAAATTCGGGCAGTATCTGCCGGTACATACTGTCATTTTTGCCGATCATCTCGTAGTCGAGCGCCCGATCCGGATCAAACCAGCCGGTCTCGAGCACCTCGCTGTCGCTTAGCTTGACCTCTCCCCCGACCACGCGGCAGACATACGGCACGAGAAAAACTTGATAACTGAAAGTAGGATAGGCTTGGCTTTCGACGGCAATGTGCTGGAGCGCCTTTACGATCTCCACCTGGTAGCCGACTTCCTCGAATACTTCGCGCTTCAAATTGCCGTGCATGGTCTCTCCAAACTCCACCTTACCGCCGGGAAACTCCCACTTGCCGTGAAACTCCTGGCGGTGCGGCTCATTCCGGCGATTCATCAGCACCTGGCCGTCCTTTACTATAAGGGCGTACGGCACGACAATATGTTTTGAGCCGTAGGTATTTGAAAGATGATATTTAATCTTGATCAAGGCCCGGCCGCGGTGGCTGACACCGTTTTTCTCCGCCAGCGAAAGTTCGGCGTAAGTTTTGCGGAGCGCCGCCACTTCAAAAACCGATTCGTAACCGAACCGGGGCGTTCCCCGCCCTTCGGGAATAATCGTGCCCTGAGTTTCCCCGGACGCCACGAACGACGTACCCGTTGCCGGGTCTACCACAGCGACGGCCGCGCGGAATAATGCGGAACGTTCGCTTTCTATTAGGGCGGCAGCTTTCTGCCTCATAATCTCCAGGCGCTCCTCGTTGGTCGGCGCAAAACGCGCGCTTTTAACTCCGGGCCAGCCGCCAAGAGCCTCAACGAACAGACCGGCGTCATCCGCGATCGCCGTTAATCCGGTTTTTTGGGCATAATAGCGCGCCTTAACCAGGGCATTGTCCTCAAGCGTCGGCCCGATTTCCTCGGGAGGGGGCGGAGCTGCCGGCAAATCTGGCAGACCCACGAAATCAAAGGGTAGGCTGGCCAAAAAAGCCTGCATTTCGCTGAATTTTCCCGGGTTAGAGGTGGCGATCAGGAACTTGCGTTTCATAGTTGCTGCGCGAGGAGACGTTTAATTTTATGAGTCTTATGCTTATTCTCGCGATGCGGTTTGAGCCGGACGATTTTGGCCGGCAGTTTGAACTCTTTGAGCTGCTCTTCGAGCCGGTCGACAAAGGCTGTCTGGTCATAGCCCAGGGCGATTACACGGGGCCGGACGCGCTTGATAATGCGGTAAGCATTATCCGTGTCCCCCATCACGACGCGGTCGATCAGATCAATATGAGCGAGGATTTCGCGGCGCTGTTTTTCATCATGCAACGGCAAACTGCCTTTTACTTTTCGGACCGTAACGTCGCGGGCGAGAACGACTGTGAGATGGTCGCCATAGCCCCTAGCTTGTTTGAAAAGCGCGATGTGTCCGGGATGAAGGATGTCAAAGGTCCCGAAAATCATGACACTTTTCATATTCTAGCGCTTAGCTGGCCCGCGTCTCGCGTCCGCCAGGATCCTGTTCCGGTCTCAGGGTGGGAAACAAGATTACCTCTTTGAGGTTCGAGGCGTCTACGAGCAGTTTGACCAAGCGGTCAATGCCCATGCCCAGTCCGGCCGTGGGCGGCATGCCGTGTTTCAAAGCCGTAACGAAATCCTCGTCGTAAGGCATGCTCTCTTCGTCTCCGCCTTCTTTCAATTCCGCCTGCTCCTCGAAACGCGCCTCCTGGTCGAGCGGGTCATTGAGCTCGGAGAAAGCATTGCACAATTCATTGCCGCCCACGCACAAGAGCTGAAACCGCTCCACGTAATTGGGGTTATCCGGCCGGCGCTTGGCGAGCGGCGAAAGCTCCACTGGGTGGTCAATCATGAAAAGCGGATTGACGATGCGCGGCCGGGCGTATTTTTTGTATATCTCGTCGATCAGTTTGCCCCGGCCGGCGGCCGGGTCGATATCCTCCACTTTGAGCTCTTTGGCTTTGCGGTACAAGGACGCCTGATCCGGAAAATCCTCAATGTCGAGCCCGGCGTACTCTTTGATCAAATCGCGCATCGCGACGCGCGGATACGGCGGCGTAAAATCCACCTCCTGGCCGTTGGTCGTGAACCGGAGAGGCAGGCCGACGGCGGAAATAAGGTGCGGCAAAAGATCTTCCATTAGGTCCATGAGCTGGCGATAATCGGCATAGGCCCAATAGAACTCTATTTGCGTGAATTCCGGATTATGATTATTGTCTATGCCTTCATTGCGAAAACATTTGGCCACTTCGTACACTTTTTCAAAGCCGCCGACGATCAGCCGCTTAAGGTATAATTCCGGGGCAATGCGCAGATAAAGCGGGATGTCGAGCGCGTTGTGATGAGTAACGAACGGTTTGGCGAGCGCGCCGCCGTAAAGCGTCTGTAAAACCGGAGTCTCCACTTCGTAGAATCCGCGGACATCAAAGTAGTGGCGGAGAGCCCGGACAAGATTGCTGCGCAGGATCGCGATCCGCATAGACCCCGGATTGGCCAAAAGATCGAGATAACGCTTACGGTAGCGGGCCTCGACATCAGTCAGGCCATGCCATTTCTCCGGCAACGGCAGAAGCGCCTTGGTGAGTAGCCCCCAGTCTTTGACGAGTATGGACTCCTCCCCCTTCTGGGTAACAAAACGGACGCCGGCGACGTCAACAATATCGGCCGGATCGATTTTTTTGACGAAACGATTATAAGATTCGGCATCCATTTCGTCTTTCTTCAGGACAATCTGCATCCGCCCGCTCTCGTCCTGCAGGTGGCAAAAAGTGAGCTTGCCCATTTCCCGCTTGGTGAGCACGCGGCCGGCGACGGCTACCGATTCGCCCGGCGCCAAATTAAGGGCTTCGCCGATCATCTGCCGGCGGGCGGCGCGGGCCGGATAAGGCTCTATCCCCTCCTGGCGCAGCTCGGCCAATTTGCGGATGCGGATGGCAAACTCGTCATTGATATTTACGGCGGTGACGGCGGGCATAAACCAAAATTATTTGATTTCCAAAATTTCGTAAACCTGCGTGCCGGCCGGCACGCGCACCTCCACCCGATCGCCTTTTTTCTTGCCCAAAAAAGCCTGGCCCAGGGGGGACTCATTGGAGATTTTGCCGGCGATGGGATCGGCCTCTTGAGCGCCGACGATCGTGAACTCACGGTCGGTTTTGCCGGCTTTGACAACGACGGATGAGCCGATGCCGACCGTCTGCTGGTTGCCGTCATGGGCAATCATTTCGGCATTGTCGAGAATATGCTCGATTTCCTTGGCTCGCGACTGCGCCCAGCTCATTTCCTCGCGGGCCGCGTGGTACTCGGCGTTCTCCGACAAGTCGCCCATTTGCCTGGCCTCGTCAATACGCTTGGCGATAGAAGGAATCTGGACAGAGCGTAACTCCCGGAGTTCGGATCGCAGCGCTTGGTATTTGTCCTGACTGAGATATTGGGTGCTGTCGCTCATAAATAGGCCGATTATACCCAGAGTACTGAGCGCAGGCAAATGGCAGACCGCGAACTCTGAGCTTTAAAAAAGATATCCGGGCGATACGCCACGGATAGAGCTAGTATAGCAAATAGTTGCCGCCGGTCAAGCCCTATTTTCGATACCCGGCCCACCAGCGTAGGAACTCGTGGACTACCGGGACGGCCACCCGGCTGCCTTCCACGCCTTCTTCAATAATGACCGTAACAGCGATTTCGGGGTTATCATAAGGGGCAAAGGAAGTAAACCAGGCGTGGTTAGGGCGATCGGCATTCCACTGGGCAGTGCCGGTTTTGCCAGCCGCGGCTAGCGGCAGCGAGCTAAGCTGGCGGCAGGAACCGTAAACCACGCAATCGCGCATGCCTTGGCGTACCACAGTTACATACTCGCGCGGCGCCACCTGATCTTTTATTACGCGCGGCGGCAATTCTGTCCGCACGGAGCCGTCCGGAGTGGAGGTAGCATTGCCGACTTGCGGCTGGTACAGAGTGCCACCGTTGGCGATGGCGGCGGTGGCAGCGGCAATCTGCAAAGGTGTAACCAGCAAATCCCCTTGGCCAATGGATAGATTATACGTGTCTCCGATATACCATGGCTCGCCCTTGGTCTGTTCTTTCCATTCCTTGGAAGGAACAAACCCCGGCTCTTCGCCGGTAAGATCCACGCCCAGTTTGGTTCCAAAACCGAAAATCCTGAGGTAGTCGGCAATTTTTTCTACGCCTAAGCCGCGGAAACCCGCGTAGCCGCCCCCAATATAGTAATAGAACGTATTTACGGACCAGGCAATGGAGCGAGCGACGTTAGTCTGGCCGTGTCCGGAAGGCTGCCAGTCGGGAAAAAACCACTGTCCGACCCGGATGCCCCCGGTGCTCGCCACCGTCGTTTGCGGCGTAATAATTTTTTCCGCCAGCGCCGCCGCGGCTATAACCGGCTTGATCGTAGAACCGGACGGATATACGCCGGAGACCGCCCGGTTAAAAAGCGGCCGGTCGGGATCGGCGAGATAAGCCCCGTACGCTTCCTGGCCAATGCCGCCGGAGAAGTCATTATTGTCGTAAGCCGGAATACTCACCAAAGCCAAGATACGTCCTGTTTTGGGCTCGAGCACGACGCCGGCGCCGCGCTCTGTGCCGGAGCTTTTCATTACGCGCCGCATGATTTGTTCAAGAGATGCCTGCATGAGAACGTCAAGCGAAAGCTCCAAATGCGCCCCGGGCTGGGGCGCGTACTCGGCGAGCACGGTCTGTTCCCGGCCCAGGGCATTAACCTCGATCCGCCGCCGGCCGTAGACGCCGCGCAAAGCAAATTCGTAGGTTTTTTCTATCCCTGTTTTACCGATAGAATCGGAGGGCAGATAGCCGGAGCCGTAAAGCGTTTCCAATTCGTCCGGATCTAGCTTGCCCAAGTAACCCAAAACGGCGGCCAGGGCATGGGGGCTCGAGCTCGACGTCTCATCCGCCAAAAGCTGATAGGGCGAAGACGGATCCGGGCGGTAGCGGACATAAAGACGCTTACTCCCGCGTTCTATCTGCACCCCTGGCAAGTCGGCGCTCGCGATATAAATGCGCAGGGCAGTTTCGTAGTCTATATCTTCGCGAACGATTACCGAGGCGCTTTTGTAGCGGGAATATTCGCGCAAAAGCTTGTCGATTCTCTCCGGCGTTTCTTCTGCCAGCTCGGCCAAGCGCCGCAGCACCAAGGCGCGTTCGTCCAGACCGCGGGGCAAATCGCGGGGCGTGATAAGAACGGAAAAATTCGGAACATTTTTGGTGAGCAGACGGCCGCGGCGGTCATAAATAAGCCCGCGCTCCGCCGGCACCGGCACGATCCGCTCGCTGTTGTTTTCGGCCAGTTCGCGGTACTTTTGGCCAAAAACCAGCTGCACCGCGAGCAGACGGCCCAAAAGTATCAAACAACCGCCGAGCATTACGGCGAACATCAGTCGGGCCCGCCGGGACGAAAAACTCGTCCCGATGTGCGACGTGCCCCGGGCGATAAGCCGGTCGGCCGGCGCCGATTGACCGGCCGGCAGAGTACCCTCGACCCAGCGCGTCTTGTACGCGCCGGTAATTTTCCGCCAGGATTTCTTGCGGTTGGCGCCCAGCGGAAAAATTTCTACCGGGTCAACGTCGTTCATAATGTTTGGCCGAAACAGTCGTGAGGCTGAATCGGGACAAAATTAGCTTAAGAAACGCGAACGAAACTATTGTCAGAGCGGCAGTGATGGCAAGCTCAATAAAATAGGCCGAAATCAGCCAGCCGAGACGCTCTCCCGGCCAGACCAAAGTTTCACCGAATACCGCCACCAGGATAATATAGACGCAGCGGTAAAATATCAGTCCGCAAGCGGCCAGAGCCAGAGCTGACAGGGCAGTGCGGTTCGTAACTAACGTCCGGTATAACACGTACAGCAACGCGGCCGTCATGGTGCCGCTAAAGAGCAGCACGCCAAAAGGCGTGGTGGCGTAAAGCTCGAGCGCGAAGTGCATGAAAAACGCCCACCACACCGCTGCCCCGGAGTCGGTAATCATAATGAGCAAGATCAAAAACAGGAGCACCAAATTAGCCGCTGACCAGGGAAAAGGCAAAACCGGCACCGCGCCGATCTGCAGCGCCACCGCGGCAAAGGCGGCCAGGACGCATCCGGAAAATGCCAGGAGGCGGCGCATAAAGGTCAAGGCTCGTACAATAAAACAGACACCACCGACAGGTTATGTAAATCAAAGGCAGTCTTCAAAACGGCCTCCTGAAACGGCTCTTGCGGTTTTTTTTCTACCACCTCGACTGTGCCTATCAAGAGACCGCGGGGTATCGTGCCCTCAAGGCCGGAGGTTACCACTGCGGCTGTCATTTATGAGACGGACAACGGCTGCCGTTTCTTCAACCCGCGCGACAGTGCCTATCAGCCGGCCCTGCCCGGCCACTACCGGATTGTTGAGTCTTAGGCCGGAGCGCCGGCCCTGGTTGATGATTATCGTGGTTCCCAAGGGGTCAACACCCCGGCCAATGACGTCGGCGCCGATCAGCGCGTAATGCGTTGAAGAAGAAAAAGAAAGCAGGGCCCGCAGTTCAACATTTTCTGCGCGCAGCAGATCGAGCTCCACTCGCTCGGCCTCGCGGTTCTGGCCGTTTTCCTCGTTTGAAGGGCCGGTCGCTGTTTCCCGGCCGCCGGCGACAAAACTGGCGGCGCGGTAGGCGCCGGCCAGTCCGAGATTGAGCACTGAACGCAAACCGCTTTCCACGGGACGAAGCCAACCGACCGCGTGCAGGCCGATGACAGCCAAAATAACAATGGCAATCCGGACTAGCACCGTGCGCTGCGCTCGCATAGCGGTCTTATTTGGCCAGATTACGGGCCGAAGGCAATTTTACCTGTTGCAGCAGCTCTTCCTGTTCCAGAAGCACTCCGGTACCGCGCACCACCGCTGTGAGAGGATCGTCTACGATGCGCACCGGAATCGCGGTCGCCTCGGCTATAATACGGTCAAGTCCGCGCAAATAGGCGCCGCCGCCGGAAAGGAGCATGCCCCGTTCATGAATATCGGCAGTCAACTCCGGCGGAGTTACTTCGAGAGTCATCTTGATATAGTCAACCACGGTCCGCGTGGATCGTTCCAGGGCTTCGCGGATATGCGTGTCGTTGACGATAATTTCTTTGGGCAAGCCGCTGACCACGTCCCGCCCGCGCATGGGAAACTCCAAACGTTCGCCGGCGTCGATAACGGAGCCGGCCTTGATCTTGATCTGTTCGGCGTGAGCCTCGCCGATCATCAGATTGAACACCTCACGCGCGTATTGCACGATATTGCGATTGAACTCATCGCCGGCTATCGGGGTAGACTTCCACGTTACCACGCCGGAAAGAGAGATGACCGCTACTTCGGTTTTGCCGCCCCCAATATCTACTATCATATTGCCGACCGGATCCTCAATCGGCAGACGCGAACCGATGGCCGCCAGCATGGGTTCCTGCACGATAGAAACCTCGCGCGCTCCGGCGGAGAGCGCGGCGTCTTCCACCGCTTTAACCTCTACCTCGGTAACATCCAACGGCACGCCGATGATCACCCGGGGCCGGGACATAAGGGAGAAACGGCCTTCATAAACCTTGTCAATAAAATACCGCAGCATCTTTTCCGTTACCTCGTAATCGGAAATAATGCCGCTCGTCAACGGCCGCGTCACGACGATATGCGACGGCGTCTTGCCGAGCATCTGTTTGGCTTCGTTGCCCACGGCCAAAATCTGTTCGGTCTTTAGATTAACGGCCACGACCGACGGTTCGTCAATGACTATTCCCCTGTCTTTGGTGTAAACAAGCGTGTTGGCCGTACCTAAATCTATGCCTATATCCTGGCTCAATTTTTTGGAAAGAAAATTTAACATGAACCTATCTCAAAAATAATTTTCAGATCGCTTTTCAATGGTTCCGCGCCTGAGAGATTAACCGGCCAGTTCCTGGGTTACGGCGGTAAGTAAATTACCAATGGGCGCCAAAATCGCCTCCTCGCGGCCGCGCCGCTTAAGCTCGACGCTTTGGCTTTCCAAAGTCTTGGCGCTCACGACCACTCTAAGCGGCAGGCCAAAAAGGTCGCTGTCGGCGAATTTCTCTCCGGCCCGGACGGCTTGGCGGTCGTCGTACAACACCTCTATTCCGGCGCGGGCGAGCGCCCCGTAGATCTCGTCCGCCTGCCGAACATCGGCCGCCTCGCGCGCGAGCGAAACTAGATGAACGGACATAGGCGCCACCGCCGCCGGCCAAACAATCCCCCGCCCGTCATGATGCACCTCGACAATGGCGCCCAAAAGCCGGGTGATGCCGATGCCGTAGCAGCCCATAACCACCGGCCGGAGCGCCCCGCGTTCATCCGTATAGCGAAAATCAAAAGCGCCGCTAAACCGGGTGCCGAGTTTAAAGATATTGCCTACTTCAATGGCGCGGTGTTCGAGAAGCTCGGTGCCGCCGCACTCCGGACACACAGACTTTAATTCCGAGATGATTTCCCGGTTCACCGCCACTTGGCAGGCGGCGCAGACATAAATCGTGTCCTCACCGGCGGACGTAATGGTCTGAAACTCGTGGGAATATTTGGAGAAGGCGCCGCCCGAAGCGAAAGTAATGTGGGTAATACCGCCCAAACCAACTTGTTTAAACACCTGAAAATAAACTCCTTTCATGGTTTCGTAGTACTGGTCTAGGTCGGCTTCGTCGGCATGAAACGAGTACAAGTCCTTCATGCGAAACTCGCGCCCGCGCAATAGTCCGGACTTAGCCCGCGGCTCATTGCGAAATTTAGTCTGGATCTGATAAATCGAACGCGGCAAATCCTGGTAGGAAATCAAAAATTTCTGCGCCAGCGGCGTGATTATTTCTTCGTGCGTAGCGCCGAGCGCGTATTCCTTGTCCGCGCTGTCTTTAAGCTTGAACAGAACATCCATGGCGTCCCAGCGCGCGGTCGCGTCCCAATTGTCGCGCGGGTGAAGCGCCGGCATAAGCACCTCCTGGCCGAGAGCCGCGTTCATTTGCGCGCGGACTATGTTTTCTATTTTTGTCATGACCCTGAGTCCCAACGGCAGCAAAGTGTAGACTCCGGCAAATAATTTGTCCACAAAACCGGCGCGCATAAGCAGCGAAGCGTTGACGCTCACCTCGTCTTTGGGCATTTCTTTGCTGGTTCTGGTAAAAAGTTGGGACTGGCGCATAGACGGCTAGATGGATTCTGGTTCGGCCGGATGGGAACGCAGCGAAACCATAAAGGAAATGACTAAAATGAACAATCCGGTAACCAGGGATCCGATCCAAAAAGTAAGGTAAGACGCCCCCTGGAGCAGGAGCATAAGCGCGAGATAAGCCGAAATAGCCAGCGATTCGCGGAAGCTCTTCTGCACGTAGCGGAACAAAGGCAGATCAGAGGTGCCAAAAAAGCGATACAGGCAGAAAAAAATCAAGGAACAGGTGCCGAGAAGCGACAGGAAAAAACTGAGATAAAAAAAACCCAGTCCGGCCGCCGAGGCGGCAAAGGGATCCACGTTATCAATTACAAAAAACCATGCTGTATAACACAGCAGGGTGGCAAAAATCATGGTCGCGAGGTACTGGCGCAGGGTCATATCGGGGTAGACACTCGAAAGCTCGGCGCCCGTCGAGGAGGCGAGAGCGGTACGGCCTTATTGTACTGCTTTTGCCGGCTGCTGGCAAGCGAACGCGTCTAGGCCAGATAACGGATCCTGTCCACTTCGCTTTTGCCTAATTTATCGTTTATTTTTTCTACAATTTTGGCTTGATTTAGCCTAATTTCCTGGGCCACGGCCGAGCTGCCGCAGCTGACGGTCAAAGTCCGGTTTTTAATAAACAAAGGCTTGGCCGTCTGCCCGACATCGCTGCCAAAAACTTCGGTTAAAACAGATTCGGCCGCCGCGACTACCTCGGCCGATTCGACTTGTTTGCCGAGAGACGAGCTTTGGTTCATTTTGTGGCGCAGAGCATCGCCGAGCGGGGTGAAAGACATAGAATAGGCACTTCATTCTTGATTGACGCTTTTAAGGGCCTTAATTTGGGGGAGCCGCCTCCGGCGCCGGAGGTACGAGATATAGGTATACTGTACCATCTTTTTTTTCGTAGTGCCACCCGGGAAATTGAAAGCCGGCCGAAACGATCCTTGTGCCCGGGGCCAGTTCCGCCAGCAATTTATGGGCGAGCTTATCCATTTTGCCGGGGATGAAAAATAATGTTACCACCGTTGCCCCGGACAAATTTTCGCCCCAAAAACTACGGCGCAACACCCGCACGTGGGGATAATGCCGCAGCCGGAATCGGCTCCACCAGCACAAAAAAGGGTTGATCTCAAAACCGACGGCAGAGCGCACATAGGGTGCGGCCGCCTCAAGAATGCGGCCGTCTCCCGATCCTAAATCCACCAGCGTATCGCGGGGGTCAAGGCCCGCGCTGGCTATCAGTTTGCCGACAGCGTCGGGCGCGAGCGGCCAAAAAGGGGCCCCCGAAACAGCGGCGTAAACCATATACCCGAAAAAAGCCAAAAGACCCAAAACCACGAGAGTCAGAACGCCGGGCAGAAAAAAATCGGGCATAATTACAAAACCCTAAACTCGCAAATATCGCGAAAATCGCAATGCTGGCAGACGTGCGGACCGGGCGTGGCGCCAAACTGGCCGGCGGATATCTGGTCAATGGCGGCCGTGATCTTGTTCCGGACGCGCTCAAGCTCCTCGCTCCGGCCGACGAACGACGTCTGAATGATATCATTGAGATAATAAAAAGTCAGCTTGCTCGTAGCCCCCATATGCCGGTACTCGGACAAAGTTTCGGCCGCCATCTGGTAAACAAGGAGCTGCGCCTTGTCGTCGGCCGCGAGTTTCTCCTTGCTTTTACCGGTCTTGTAGTCGATAATTTGCAGCGTCCCGTCCGCTAATTGGTCCACCCGGTCAATGCGTCCGTGCACAAGGTAGTTCCCGACCTTGATTTTAAACCAACTCTCCAGGGCTACCGGCACCGTCCAGTTCCCGTCTTCGGCCGCGTAGAACCTCTTCAAAATGTCTTTGCCCTGCGCGTAGTATTCCTCGCGCTGGCGCTGGCTGCGGTACCAATCTGGGATCCACGCTTCCTCATAATATTGCAAAAGTTCCGCCAAAGACGGCGCCTTGACCGCGCCGGACAAAGACGCCGCGGCCGGAGCCGCAAACAACGAACCCTGCGTCGCCGAATTGAGCTCGCGCACCCGCTCGTAGAAGCGCTGCAGCGCCGCGTGCATAGTTTGGCCGAAGCTAAAACTAGCGCTGCCCTTGGTCGGAATTTTTAGAATATGCGCTAATTTGTACTGGTACGGACAGGTTTCATAAGCCTTGATCTGAGAAAAAGAAAAAGCGTCCGGCAGCCGGTATTGGGGCGCCGTCTTCTGCGCTTCGTCCGCCTCGCGGCCGCGAGGCAATATCGCCGCCGCTCTCCCTAGCCCGGCGTCGGCGCCGGGCGTCTCGTCCGTATTTCCTAGGATGCCGCCAAGTTCGGCGACAAACCGCGAGATTTTCTTTTTACGCACGCCGCCGTACGAATCCGCGCCGGTAAGATAGGCGCGTTCCCGGGCGCGCGTAAGCGCCACGTAAAACAGGCGGCGTTCCTCGGCCACCAGGTAATCCCCTTCTGGCAGGCGTTCGTTTATCAGCGCGAGCGGCAGCTCGATTCCTTCGCCGCGATTGCGCGCGGGAAAACGGTCTTCGACCAGATTGACGATAAAAACGTAACGGAACTCGAGACCTTTGGCGCCGTGCACGCTCATAAGGTTCACGGAATCTGGCGTGTCTGCCGGCTGGTAGAGCCGGCCTTCGTCTCCGGATTCGATGACTGTCGAAAGGTAAGCGACAAAGTGGCCGATAGAGTGGTCCGGCACCGAATCCTCGTAGCGGCTCAAAAATTCAAAAAATTGTTTCAATTGGTAAATTTGCCGAATAACGCTGCTGTTCCCCTCTCCTTCCTGCCGCGACAAGTAGCCCAGATAGCCGCTGCCTTCGAGAAAGCGATAAAGTATCACCGATGGTTTCTCGGTTCTGGCCGCCCGCATGCCCGCGTGTATGAGCTCGAGTATTTTGCCCACTGCGGCCGTACCCGGCGCCGACAATCCCCACTCCGCGGCCAATTTCAGACCCTCATAATAGCTGACGCTCTTTTTCTTAGCCGCGGCGGTAAACTTCTGCCGGTCATTTTCGCTCAAATCCAGGCATGGCAGGCCGAGGAGACGGTAGACCGCGGCCGATTCGTGGTAGTGGTCGACTGCTTTGAAAAAATTGAAAACGTCGAGCACGATCGGCTGACGGAAAAGCCCGGAGGCCGAGAGCCATTCATAGGGTATGTGCGCGCGCTCGAGCGCCTGGATGAACGGTTCGAGATGATTGTTGGCTCGAGCCAAAATAGCGAAGTCATTCCAAGAGGCGCCCCCATCCGCCGCTTTCAATTTGACTATTTCGTTCACGACGAAAGCCACTTCGTCGTCAAGCGAACTTTTATGAGCGTGGACGACCTTGGCTTTCCCGCCGCCGGTCGTTGACTGGAGCTTTTTGTCTACCCCAAGTTTCACCTCCAACCGGTCCGGATTATTGTGCTGAATGGACGCGTAGGCCACGTCGAGTATTTCCTGCCCCGACCGGTAATTTTCGTTCAATACTACCTCGCGCGCCTGTGGGTAGTCGTCTTTAAAACGCAGGATATTGGCCACGCTCGCCCCGCGAAAAGCATAAATAGATTGGTCGTCATCGCCCACGACCGTCAGCTGGCCGGCCTCGGAGAGCAGCCGTACCAGCTCGTACTGGGCCCAGTTGACGTCCTGGAATTCGTCGACAAGTATGTACCGGTAGCGCCGCTGCAGTTCGGCTTTAATTTGGGGCCGCGTAGAGAGCAACCTGACGGCATAGTAAATGAGGTCGCCGAAATCGAGCGCGCCGGATTCCAAAAGCAGGCGGTTATAAGTATGGTAGGCGTTAGCGATTTCTTTCAGGCGGGTCCCTTCCTCGACATTGGCGTCTCCCGAGTCATGCGCGGCCGCCTCGGCATGGCGCAGATAATCCTCGGGATTGACCAGTTCGTCTTTGCATTTGGAAAAATGCCTGATAAGCTCGTGGATATGTTTAGTCGGATTGCCGAGGGGCCGATAGTAGTCGAGGTTAAAGTCGTACAAATGATCATGGACAAGGATCCAGGCCTCGGTAGCGCTCAAAATTTTAAACCGCGTCGGAAGACCCACGGCCAGGCCGTAGCTCTCGAGCAGGCGTTCGCAAAAAGCATGAAACGTCGAGATCGATAAATCCACGTAACCGGTATCCAGGCGGCTGTCTACGCGCTCTTGCATCTCGGCCGCGGCCTTGTCCGTGAAAGTCAAAGCCAGAATATTTTCCGGCGCCGAGCGCCCGCTGCTTATAAGCCTGACTATTTTTTCGGTGATGACGGTCGTCTTGCCGGTGCCGGCGCCGGCCACGATCAAAAGCGGACCGTCGACGTACTCGACGGCCGCGCGCTGTGATTGGTTGAGGTTTTTGGACGTCATAATTTAACGCCGTTTAGCCCCCTCCGGCGGGAACGGCACGATACCGTGCGCCTCGTCGGCATGGTCTGCGCGTTCGCGTTGCCGTTCCCGTTCGGACGCGTCAATCTGGTGCAGCACGCCGGCATACTCGGTATAAAGAAAACGGACATCGCGCCCCAAATCCTTTTGCGCCAGAATTTCGCTCAAAAAAACGGCATCGTATTTTTCTCCCCGGCGCAAACGTTCGAGCAGGCTGTCGAGCCGCTCATATATCTGCGAGGCCGGCGGACGCGGTTTTAGACCGTGGTAGTAGGCTCTAATAGCGGCGGCCATGAGCGGCCAGTAACGCAAAGAAAGCTTGGTCTCGGCGCTGGGCTCGCCAATCTCAATAATCTTTTCGCCCGGGCCAGGCCTATTATTCATATATCGAGGACGCGGCTGACAAAAAAAGCATTCGTATTGTAACAAATGCTTTTATCTAAGCCAAGTAGGCGCCAGTCTGCCAAGCTCCCCTTGGTTATTGCGCGGCTTTTCGCGCCGCCCGTACCCGGTCCGACTCGTTCAGAAATTGCTTTCGCAAGCGGATGCTCTTGGGGGTAATCTCCAAATACTCGTCCTCGGCCATCACCTCGAGACCGCGCTCGAGAGTGATCTCCATGGGAGGCGTCAGAAGAATGGCGTCGTCCGAACCGGAGGCGCGCATATTGGTCAATTTCTTGCCTTTAATGGGATTAACGGTCATGTCCTGCCCCTTGGAGACGTTGCCGATAACCATACCCTCGTAAACTTCAGTCGTGGGGCCGATATAGAGGGTCCCTCGATCCTGAAGGTTGAAAAGGGAATAGCCTAGGGCCTTGCCGGCCTCCATGGAAACCATGGAACCGACATCCCGCTTCTCAATTTCCCCCACGTAGGCGCGAAAACCGATAACACGGCTGGTCATAATCCCCTCGCCCCTGGTGTCCATGATAAACTGGCCGCGGTAACCGAGGAGTCCTCGGGTTGGTATTTCAAATATCAGCCGGCTTTGCCCGTCTTTTTGTTTCATGTCCATCATGAGACCTTTGCGTTTCCCCAGTTTTTCGATGACAGTACCGGCCAGATTCTCCGGCAAATCTACAATAACTTCTTCAAAAGGCTCCAGCTTTCCGCCGTTTTCCTCTTTGATGATCACCTGGGGCTGAGAAACCTGGACCTCATACCCCTCGCGGCGCATATTCTCAAGGAGAATGGCCACGTGCAGCTCGCCGCGGCCGAAGACCTTGTAGTGGTCTGACGCGGAGAAGTCTATTTTCAAGCCTACGTTTACCTCCAGCTCGCGATCGAGGCGCTCCTTCAGCTGGCGGTTGGTCACGAACTTGCCTTCGCGCCCGGCAAAGGGAGAATTGTTGACCATGAAGTTAAGAGAAATCGTCGGCTCGTCTACTTTGATCGCCGGCAGCGGCTCCTGGGAGCCGTCGACACAGATTGTTTCTCCGATGTCGATATCTGGCACCCCGGCGATCATGGCAATGTCGCCGGCGAACACCTCCGGGGCTTCAATGCGTTCCATGCCCTTGAAGGCAAAAAGTTTCGTAATCACGCCCGGCCGCGTTTCGCCGGTCGGTTTTTTCACGACTACCTTGTCTCCCACTCTGATCTTGCCTTCGTAGATGCGGCCGATAGCCAGGCGGCCGACGTAATTGTCATAACCAAGGTTGAACGGCTGCATGCGGAACATGGCCTCGATGTCATGCGGAGCCGGCGGAACCAGCTTGAGGATGGTGTCCAAAAGCGGCGTCAAATCCGCTGCCTCTTCCTCCAGGCGCAGTTTGGCCACCCCCTGGCGCCCGATGGCGTAGACGGTGGTAAAATCCAGCTGGTCGTCGCTCGCGCCCAGGTCCATAAAGAGTTCGAGCACCTGGTCATGCGCAAGCTGCGGATTGGCTCCGGGTTTGTCGATTTTATTGAGCACCACAATCGGCTTGAGGCCCAGCTCCAGCGACTTTTTCAGGACAAACTTGGTCTGCGGCATCGGTCCTTCCTGGGCGTCAACTATGAGGAGCACCGAGTCTATAGAACGCAGCACGCGCTCCACCTCGGAGCCGAAATCGGCGTGGCCCGGGGTGTCGACGATATTGATCTTGGTGTCTTTGTAGAAAAGCGAAGCGTTTTTGGAGTAAATCGTAATGCCCCGCTCCCTCTCGAGAGCATTCGAATCCATGCTGACGCCCTCCTGCGTAACCATGCCGGTTTGGCGCATCAAAGCATCGGTCAAGGTGGTCTTGCCGTGGTCAACGTGGGCGATAATGGCTATATTTCTAATTTCCATATAATCTGGGCGGCTAGCCCGCCGGAGCTTCAACCGGACAGGAAAGACGAACTTGTGATCTTAAAACCGAGTTTGAGAACTCGGCTAGTATAAAGGAATTTTTGAGTTTAGTCAAGGCTTCGGGCCTGGATTGCCGGGTCGGACAGACAACCAGTGCTACAAGTCGTTACCCGAGTAGGACAAATTGAAACTCTTGTTGATCAGGGGAAAATCCGGCACGACATTGCCTCTGCCGGCATGGCCGAGCACGGCCCAGTTGACGAATGACGGATCGCGAACGTCAACTCTCGCGAGATCGCCTGTATCCCCGGTCATAACAAAATAGACAATCTCGCCTCGCCAGCCTTCGGCCAGGCCGACAGCGCAGCGGTTCCTGGCTAATTTAACGCGTTGTTCCCCGACCGAACACTCACCCCTAGGCAGGTTCTTCAAGGCCGCCAAAATGAGCGCGACCGAAGAGCGCGCTTCTTTGACGCGGACATAAAATCTCGACCGGACGTCGCCGTCTTTCTCGACCGCGATCTCTAGGGGAAGCTCAGCGTAAGCCGCGTAGGGATAATCGAGCCGCGCGTCCTTCTTGAGTCCAACGGCGCGCCCGGCCACGCCTACAATGCCGTGATCAACGGCTAGCTGATAATCCAGTTTGCCGGTGTCCTCGAGACGATTGAGCAAAGAGTGGCTATCCTCGGCAATGGCGATCACCTGGTCAAAGTCGCGCTGCCACGCCTGGAGCGCGGCCTCGAGTTCGTTACCCGCTTCCGGAGTAATATCCTTGGCCACGCCGCCGAAAACATTAACGCCGCGAAGGAAGCGGCTGCCGGTTAGGCGTTCGTTCCACCGCATGATAACTTCACGCAGCCGCGCCCCTTGGCTGCCGCCAAAACTATAACCCGTATCGAGCATGATAAAACCGATGTCGTTGGCATGGTTGGCAAGCCGTTCCAGCTCGGAAAAAATGACGCGGAGGTAGGCGGCGCGCCTGGGAACCGGCAATTCAGTCAGCTGTTCAATCGCCTGACAAAAAGCCAGAGCGTGGGTAAACGACGTGTCCCCGGAAATCCTCTCGGCCAGACGCAATGTGCTCGCGAGCGGTAGGTTCTCGAAAAGTTTTTCAATTCCCTTGTGTTTGTAACCAAGTTTGGCCTCAAGCAGCATAATTTCCTCTCCGGCGACGCTAAAACGAAAGTGGCCAGGCTCGATAATGCCCGCGTGCACCGGACCCACCGGAATTTCGTAAATCCCCTCCCCTTCCACCCGGTAAAATTCGTAATTGCCGCGCGCGGCGGCCGGACGCTCTTGCCAATTAAAATCCTGGCGCAGCGGAAAAACGTCCGCCGGCCAATTTTCATGGAGGATAAGCGGCCGCGGATGCGGGTGGCCGGCCGGGCTGAGGCCGAAAAACGTCATAATCCGCCGTTCGTAGCTCGAAGCTTCGTGGATATCTTTGGTCAGAGAAGGAAATTCCGCGGTGTCGGCCAGAACGATGTACGGGATGATAAACAAATTTTGTTTGGGCACGCCGAATACGTAGAAAATTCTAAAACCTCCGCCCCTGTTCCGCTCGTCGGTAGCCGTGATAGTTTTTAATTCGAGCCCACGCGTAAAGTACAGGTCGTGGCACACCCCGGCGATCTCGGAAACAGAAACCGCGCCGGTGGCCAGGTTACCTTCGAATTTGGGCTTAAACCCAGGAGGAATATAGGCGGCAAAAGAGGAGCTGGAAAGCATAGACTTAATAGGCTAAGACGGCAGATTCCAATAACGACCGAAACGACACCGGCAGATACCAACTCGCGGCCGCTAGAATGGCCAAAAGAATAATAATGGGAACGATGGTCCAAACTCCGGCTTCGCCCGGCGCTATCCTTTTTTCGCGTTCGCCAAACATCATGGCAACCGCATGGCGCAGAAAGCCGATGAACCCCAAGGCGAGCGCCAAGAGGACAATCACGGATACCGCCGGATGATACTGAATTCCGGCCGCTAGAATGGATAATTCGGTAAAAAACAAACCGAACGGCGGCAGGCCGATTATGGCCACAAATCCGGCGAGAAACAGGACGCCGGTAACCGGCAGAGCCGACAACACCCCGCGCACGTTCTCCACCTTGGTCGAACTGTATTTCAAAAAAATATTTCCCGCCGACAAAAACAGAGCTGACTTGGCCAGGGCGTGATAGATAAGATGCAGGAGAGCGGCTCCGGCCGCGGCGCCCCCGAAACCAAATCCCAGGGCGATTATACCCGCGTGCTTGATGCTCGAATAGGCGAGCAACCGCTTATAATTTTTTTGTCCGAGCATACTGAAAGCGGCCACGACGATGGAAGAGAGTCCGAAGCCAATGAGCATGTTGGCGGAAAAATCTCCGCCCAGGCTGGCGTCCGCGATCAGCTTGAAACGGAGCACGGCCAAAAAAGCCACGCTCAGGAGCGAGCCCGAAAACAGCGCCACCACCGGAATCGGCGCCTTGCTGTAGGCGTCCGGCCGCCAGGTGTGCATAGGCACCCATCCGACCTTGGTGCCGTATCCGATGAATACAAAAACGAAGGCTATCTTCGCGATAAACGGATCAAAGCCCGCCGCGGCGGCAAAGAGCGAATTCCAATCAGTGAGTCCGGCTGATTCGGCCGGGGACAAAAACAAAAGCGTGCCAAAAAATCCGAGAAGTAATCCGACCGAGTTGACAAGCAAATATTTCCAGGCCGCTTCCGTGGCCGAGGCATTATTGTAAAAACTGATAAGAAAGGCGGTGGAGAGCGTCGTGGCTTCGATGGCGATCCACATGAGGGTGGGGCTGGTCGTGGCGACGGCAAAGAACATGGCAAAAATAAAAAGATGCAGCAGAACAAAATATTGCCGCACCCGGTGAAAACCGATGATGCTCTTCTCCACTTCGGCCCGCAGGTAGCCGGCCGAATACCACGCCGCCACCACGCCAATAATGGCCAAAATCAAGATGACGACCGCTCCCAGCGGGTCAACCGAAAAACTATCGGTCAGGGAATACGGCCCGCTTTTCGCCACCGAACCCGCCAAAGAGAGCGCCGCGGCCAGTTCGATTGTCGAGGCGCCCGCCGCCAAAGATTCCAAAACGAGAGTCCTTTTTTTGACCAGCCAAGACAGGACGGAAGCGGCGAACGGAACGCAGAGAAGAATGATGAGCAGCATAGATTTATTCTTCTTTGAGAGAGTTCATCGCCGTCACGTCGAGAGAACCGAATTGCCGGTAAACCATGGACGCGAACACCGTGGCGATGATTATCCACATTAAAATGTCGAACAGGACGCCGAGCTCCAGAGCCGGCGATTGTTCGAGCCCGGAAAGAAAAGCAAAAGCGACAATGGCGTTTTCCAAGGACAAAATGCCGATCATTTGGGAGAGGGCGCCCTTGCGGTTGACGATCAAAAACAAGGCGGCCAGCATCATCGCCGCGGCGAGAAGAAGAGCGCGGGCGTTTGACGCGTTGAGAGTGGAAAGAGGGGCAAAAAAGTGCGAGTAGGTAAACGCCGTCAAGGCCGCGAGAATGATAAGCGTCAAGGGACCGCTCAAATAGGTGCTGGCGGAAAATTTGAGCTGCAGCTCCCGGGTGAGCCGCCGAAAGAAATGCGGCGCGATGACTACTTTTACCGCGCACACCACGACGGCCACGAAAAGCGGAAAAATCGCTGACTCGGCTAAGGCCGAACCGAGAAGCAGGCAGGCGACTATAAGCGATTGAACCTGATAAAGAAAAATAACGGAGGCGCTTTTTTTGGACAGGTGCATGAAAATAACCGAGGCAAACAGCAGCGTCTGGACGAAAAAGAGAAATTGGGCGCTAAAAAAATCCATAGTCCTACACGATGAGCGAAAGCGCGATCAGGCTTAATATGAACGACATGAACAAAAGATCAGGCAGGCGGAAAAACCGAAATTTGGCCAGGCTCGACTCCAGGAGGGCGACCAAAACGCAAAAGACTAACAGCTTGAAAACTAAGGCTCCCAGGGCCAAAATAAGCGCCGGGGGCGAAGCCGAAGCGGCGAGCCCCCACGGAAAAAACAGGTTCGCTCCGAGCGCGAGAAACAGCATGAACTTGTTGGCCGCCGCCCACTCCATGAGCGCCAGTTTCTTGCCGGAATATTCGAGGATCATGGCTTCGTGGATCATGGTCAGCTCGAGATGGGTGGCCGGATTGTCAAAGGGAAACCGGCCGGTTTCGGCGAGAAGCGCGATAACAAACGCCACAAAAGCCAAAATAATCGGGGTAAAAGCGAGAAGCGACAAGCTGGAAATAGCCCCGGCGATGACAAACAGATTGCTCGAATGGGCCGTGAACGCCAGGGCCAGGAGCGAAAAAATAAGCCCGCCCTCGGTCAAAGCGGCCACGGTCATTTCGCGACTTGATCCGAATCCGCCGAAAGCGTTGCCGGTATCCATGCCGGCTAAAGCCAAAAAGAACGTGCTGAGGGCAATAACGTAGACGACCGTCAGAAGATCGCCGAGCACGGTAGCCGTGAGGTGCGCGGATAGAAGCGGGATACTGGCTCCCAAAAGAATGGAGACGGCAAAAATAAGATACGGCGCGCTGCTAAAGATCCAGGAAGCATCGGCGCTTACGACCTCGTCCTTGCGAAAAAGTTTCAGAATATCGCGGTACGGCTGGGTTACCCTCGCGCCCACCCGATTCTGCAGCCTGGCCTTAACCCGGCGGACAATGCCGATAAACAGCGGCGACAAGGCCGGCACAAGGAGGAGTTGCAAAAACCACAAACCGAACAATGACATAAAATTAGATCACAGCCCAGACTAAAAGCGCTATCAGGGCGGCAAACAAGTAAACGATATAGGCGTTTACATTGCCGCACTGGATTTTTTTTATCTGCGCCGCCAGAGCCATTGTCAGGCGCTCGACCGGACGGTAAAAATAAGCGCTGTAAACATCTTTAATCTCCAGTTTAACCGATCTGGTCTGGGGGAAAAACCGGCTATCCGCGTCGCGATACTCGATGGTAGTCTGTTTGCTCGGCTTTAATATTCCCCGAAATATCGAAATGAGAGAACGGGAAAACCCGGTCGCGGTTATCTCCATGCGGGGGGTGAGGTCGGTACCGCAATCCCAGGTGCGGCCAATTTTTACGCGCCGGCCGGCCGTCGCGAGATACGTCAAAAAAGCCACCAGCGCGCTCACGGCGGCCAGGGACACAAAGACGAGCGGCAAAGACATCGCGGCGAAACCGCTGCCCAGGCTCAGGCTCGCGGCCGGGACGGAAACAGGAACCGGCACCGTAGAGAATCCCGGCCGGTCGGCGACCACGACCGAGAGCACGCGGGAAACGACTCCGGAAAAAATTCCAATGACGAGCGTTAGCAGGGCAAGCACGCCCATGCCCAGCACCATGGAGGGCGCCGACTCTCTGGAGCGCGCGGCTTCGACACTGCGCGGCCGCGCCAAGAAGGTCGCGCCGAATGCTTTGACAAAACAGGCCGCGGCCAGGCCGCCAGTAAAGGCCAGCGCTCCGGCCGAGAGCGCGAATACCCCGGCCACCGAACGGCCGAATGACCCGAACCCGCTAAAAAGCGACTGAAAAGTCAGCCATTCGCTCGCAAAACCATTGAAAGGCGGCAAAGCCGATATGGCCAGAGAACCGGTCAGAAACAAAGCCGCGGTATAAGGCATAGTCCGTATCAGGCCGCCGTACTCCTCCATGTTGCGGGTGCGCGTCTGGGAGATAACCGAGCCGGCGCCCAAAAACAGCAGCGCCTTGAAAACGGCGTGATTGAGGGTGTGGAACAAGGCCGCGATGAGACCGAGCATGGCGAGTGATTCCGCTCCGGCAGCCCAAAAAACAAGCGCGCTGCCCAGGCCCAAAAGAATGATGCCGATATTCTCGATACTGTGATAAGCCAACAGTTTCTTAATGTCATGCTCCGTGAGGGCGTACAAAACGCCGAAAAGCGATGACGCCGCTCCAATCAGGAGAACCGCTATCCCCCACCACAACGGCGCGCCAGGCGAGAAATCAATCAAAATCCGGATAAACATGTAAATGCCGGTTTTTATCATGACCCCGGACATGAGCGCGGACACGTGCGTCGGCGCCGCCGGGTGCGCGCTTGGCAGCCAAATGTGCAGCGGTATAATGCCGGCCTTGGTGCCAAAACCGGCGAGCGTGAGCAAAAAAACAATATTCTTTGCGTAGGCCGGAACAGCGGCGAAATTTTCCCTGATGACGTCAAACTCAAACGATCCCGTAAAACGATACAAGACAAGAAACGCCAGTATGATACAAGCGGTCCCGGCGTGGGTCATGATAAAGTAACGCGTGCCGGCGCTGATATTATCCGGCTCGCGGTGTTCGAAAATGACCAAAAAGTACGAAGCCAGGGACATGATTTCCCAAACTGTCAGGAAAAAAAGGGCATTATCGGCGCTCACGACCAAAAACAGGCCGGCCAGAAAAAGATTGTAGAAAAAACCGAGGACGCCGGGAGAATATCTGCCGTAGTAATGCTTCACGTAACCCAGGCCATAAATGGAGGCCGGCAGGGCGATGAGCGAGATAACAAAAATGAAAAAAGCGGACAGTTTATCAACCGTAAAGGAAAATGACAGCGCCCCCAGCGGGGAATCGGCCGCCAAAGAAAACGCGGCCCCGCCAAGAAGAACGCGGATGGCCGACAGCAGCCCAAACACAGACGCCGTTATCGCGCAGAGGTTGCCCCACCAATTGGCGGCCGCGTCTTTTTTCCACAGGCAAGCAGAACCCAGCGATCCCAGCCCCAAAAACAGGAGGGCGAGGAAAAAACTTGATTGGGCGCTGACCGCGGTAAACATAAATGAAGGCTGCCGGCCGGACAGCTTAGCGGGAATCGATGATCTCGAGAATTTTAAGCAAATGGATCAAAATCGTTTTGGGCGACGGCGGATCGCCGGGAATCCGGAAATCAACCGGAATGACGTTGTGGACCCCGTCGAGGACGGCATAGGAGCCCTTAAAAATCCCGCCGTCTATGGCGTCGTCGCCGACCGCCACCACGATTTTCGGGTCTGGCGTGGCCTCATACGTCCGGATGAGCGCCTCTTTCATGTTTCTCGACACGGGTCCGGTAACCATAAGCATGTCGGCGTGCCGGGGCGAGGCGACGAAATGAATGCCGAATCTCTCGACGTCGTAATAAGAATTCCCGAGCGCGGTCAGCTCCTGCTCGCAGGCGTTGGTCGAGCCGGCGTCCACCTCGCGGATAGCGAGCGAGCCGCGAAACAGCTTGGCCACTTTGGCCGCGATTTTTTTTCCAACGATTTCGACCTCCCCGTCCTTGAGTTCCGGCAGGCCGATCGCTGTCTGGGGAGTGGCGAATATCTTGGCGTACAGCTTAAGCATATATCCGCGCCGGCGGCGGCAAAAATATAATCCCGTTGGCTATATAATACTCAGCAGTTCACCGACTGTCAATTATACGTCATATCCCCAAAACAGGAGACATACTTCGCGGCAGCTATCTCATGCCCCGAAAAAAATATATGGCCAAAGGCAGACACGAAAATCTCTTTTACTTAAGGGACTTTAACAATTCAGTTATGGCCCCCTGGGCTCCTTCTATCACCTCACCCTTATTGCCGAACCTGGCCCCGGCTAGGAGCGCTTGTATCTCCGCCAGCTTGGCGTTTACATCCCTTTTCAAGGCCTCAACATTAGCCTCGCCCTTCTTCTTGGCCTCCGTGGCCGCGAGCCGCAATCCTTTTTCTTCCACTTCAGCAATTCCGACATTACGCTCGGCTGCTTCGGCGCGCTGTTCGGCCGACCGCCTGTTGTCCTGTTCTAACTCTAAATCTCCATGCAGCTGCCTGTTTTCAGCTTCCACCTCTTTGAGGCGTCTGCGCAGCTGATTTTCCGTCAAGGGCTCGCTGCCGCCAAGTTCACTCTGCAGGCGTTCAGCCAGTTTTTCTCTTACCATCAGGTAATCCCGCTCGGCCGTTTGCAGATTATCGCGGCGTTGCTGATCGTTGCCGCCGGCAAGATAAGCCAGGCCTTCGCTGTTTAGCCTCAAATTCGGAAAACGCCTTTTGAATTCAGCCGCGTCCGCCTGGTCCAGGGTTAATTTAGTTCCTTTGAGATCCAAAAAAGCCCTAAAAGTATTGTAGGCGTCGACCACTTGTTCGTCGGCGACTCGAAATTGCTCCGGCCCGGCGACGATCCGGTGGGGGGTAGGTTCATCAGGTTTGCGGGTATCGATCATTTTTCGATCGCCATCCATCTCCGTCACCCTGCAGCCGGCAAGCGGCTCCAGCGCCCTGGCAGCATAACCCGGGTAGGTAGCGCCCTTCACGGCCCGCTCGGCAAAAAACCGCATCTGCATCGCGCGGGCCATTTCGATAGCTTCTTCATCCGAGATATCTCGTTCAATTTTAAACTCTGCCCGGCCCACCCGATCGTCAAGATGATTGTTGGCTTTTTCGCTGAGGATCGTTCTGGCCCGCTTGACCACATGGGGATCTAGCTTATCCACGGGCCATAACTGGCTGGTTAATTCTTGGACCAATACTTTTTCTTCGTCAAAGGGCTTACGCCCGTTTGTTTCCCGAGTTCGGCGTCTAATCGTCTCCAAATTATCGCCTTCATAATTTCTTCCGTTTTCTCCTTCCAGGTCGGCGAATACATCCGCCACGACCGGGTGCAACCTCTCTCCTGTTTCGACTGTCTCCCTGGTTATATCTTGGGGTCGAGTTTCACCTTGAACCATAGGATTTGAGTTAAGGCCAAAAATGAAAATTAGCTAGACAAAGCATAATCCTAAAATGGCTGAAAGTCCATAGGCACTCCCGGCTGCGGTATGACTACCTCGATGCCAAAGCCGGGCAGGATGTTCTGGGGATGTTTGTCGAACGCGCCCTCTTTGGCCATACCGTCGTGAACCGGAAAACAAACCTGGGGCTTGATTTTCCGGGCGTAATCGAGACATTCCGCCAGCTTGGTCCAGGGAGCCACGACAGGAAGCGCCAAAATTTCCACCGGTTGCGGCGGGATTGCGGTTACCGTATCTCCGGGCGCGAAAAAACGCTCGGCAATAAGATAACCAGTATTCGCGACCGGCGGAATAGTTTCGTAGATCACGGCATGATCCCGGCCGCAGGCTAGAATCTTGACGCCTTTCACTTGGGTGCTGGCACCGTCTTCGAGAATCTGGCCCGCGATTCCGGCGGCCGCGAGTTTTTTCTTGACGCCGCTATTGGTAAGTATAACTACGCCGGGATTGCCCGCGAGCAAAGCCTGGATAGAAGCCAGATCGCAATGGTCATTATGTTCATGGGTAATCAGAATAACGTCAAGATTCTTGAGCCCATTCTGGGCGCTAGTCCAGCTCCCCGGGTCAATAAGTATGCGGGCCTCGTCTTCTTCGACGAGCAGACAAGAATGACCAAACTTGGTGATGCGCATAAAAATTATCCGTTATATAAGCCTAGTTTACTGCAAAAACCCGCCGGCCTGCAAGCTCCAGAGCTTGTGGTAAAGGCCGCTGCGCTTGCGAATAAGCTCCGCGTGGGTCCCCTCTTCCGTTATCTGCCCCCGGTCTATGACCACGATGCGGTCCATCTTCATGATGGTCGACAGGCGGTGCGCGATGACAATGACCGTCTTTTTCTTCATGAGCATGTCGAGCGCAGCCTGTATCAGGCGTTCGGACTCGGAATCGAGGCTCGACGTGGCCTCGTCGAGGATCAAAATCGGGGCGTTGCGCAGGATGGCGCGCGCGATCGCCACCCGTTGGCGCTCGCCGCCCGAGAGTTTGACGCCGCGTTCGCCGACAAAAGTCTGGTAGCCCTCGGGAAAATCCCTGATGAACTCGTGGCAGTGGGCTTTTTGGGCGGCTGCCATTACCTGGTCGTCGGTCGCCTCCGGAGCGCCGTAGCGGATGTTTTCCATCAGCGTCCGGTGAAA
This sequence comes from Candidatus Magasanikbacteria bacterium GW2011_GWA2_56_11, assembly GCA_001004885.1. Lineage (GTDB taxonomy): Bacteria > Patescibacteriota > Patescibacteriia > Magasanikbacterales > UBA922 > GWA2-56-11. The sequence continues at coordinate 60,434 of LCRX01000006.1, read as the reverse complement.
CAGAATCGGCTCTTGCGGAACAAAGCTAATACCCTGCCAGAGGCTTTCCTGCGTTACCTTGCGGATTTCCTGTTCGTCAATGAAAACTTTGCCGTCCGTGATATCGTGCATGCGCATGAGGAGTTTAACGAGTGTTGACTTGCCCGCGCCGGAGGGCCCCACCAGCGCCAGCCGCTCGTGCGGCCGGATATGCAGATTAAAATGGGTGATAATCGGCCGCGTGCTGTGGTAGTAAAAGCTGACGTCCTTGAAGAGGATGTTGCCGCCTTTAACCGCGAGCGGCCGGGCATGCGGTATGTCCTGGATTTCGTGCGGCGTATCCAAAACAACGGCCATATCTTCGGCATCGGCCAGATCGGTGAAAATGTCGCGGATAATCTTGCCAAAATCCCAGACCCGCAGGAAGATGGTCAGAAGATACGACTGGATAAGCACAAAATCGCCGACCGTGAGGGTTCCGTTCTCCCACAAGCCAATGGCGAAGTAAAAAATGCCGATCTCGAGCGCCACCATGAGCGTCGCCTGGACCGTTTCAAACATCACGTCCAGGTCCCAGGTGAACTTGCGCAAGCGCCGGACCACAAAGAGGGCTTGCGCGTAGAGGGAGCGCTCGCGCGCGTATCCGTTGAACAGCTTGACGTTGACATTGTTGGTAATCGTGTCCGCCAGAATGCCGTTGGCCCGGGTCTCGGCCTCGCTGCGGCGCACGTCGTATTTCATCTTGTACCCGGTGATAAACCAGTTGATAAGAGAAAATAAAATGGTCCAAACAAGGACAATAACCATGAGGCGCCGGTCGCGTGAGGAAAGCACGAATAAAATCACGGCCACGTTTACGACCAGTTGGAGGATGTTCCAAACGCATCGGTCCAAAATCCGTTCGAACGAACCCGTAAACTTGTTGACGCGCCGGACCAGCGCGCCGACAAAATGACCGCTGAAAAAACTGAAAGAATGCCGGTGCAGGTAGCCGAAGCAGTAATTGCCTATGGCGGCGGTAACGTACGGCTCAAAATAATTGTTGACAAAACCGGCGCCGCGCCACAATATTACTTCGGCTGTGTGCAGAGCCGCGATGGCAAAGAGAACAGTTACCAGACGCTCGCGGACGGCGGCGATGCTCGGGTCGGAAAGGGTATCAAAAAATTGTTTATAGTAAAGAGGAATGATGACGCCCACGGCAGAGCCAACCACTACAAACAAGAGCAGCCCAAAAAAACTCCACTTGTACTGGAGGATGTGCCGCAGGTAAATCCTAAGCGTTAAACCCGTGTGGTAATTCATAAGCCGGTCGGCGCTATTGCTAGTATAGATAAACGGGATAATTTTTTCTACCCCGCGCCCCAAAATAAAAACCCGCAGCTCTCTGCGGGATTCAATAAAATGCCAAACCGAGAGCTATTCCTCGGCCGAGCTGTCGTACGACATGGTGCTGCAATTGCAGCACAGCTCGCACACCCCGCAATCAGGGCACTGCATGTCCCCCTCGATCATGGTCGCGCACTGTGAGCACTTCATATACGATTAGGATAGATAGATGAATAAGGATAAACGTACAAAACAATATATCCGAAACCCGGTCTGATGTCAAGGGGGCAGAGAGTCCGGTCTGGAGGACATCCGCGCCCGAGCCAAAGGCGGCACCAAGCCGGGCGCGTCGGGGAGAGAGAATCCTGGCTGCCGCCGGCTAAATTTTCCGGTACTTTCTGCCGACGCGCAGGCGGGCCAGTTCTTTTTCCATTTTGGCCTGCAAGCGGGCAAAGTCGACATCGGCCATCTGTTCCTTCTGTTTCATAAGCTCTTCGGCGCGCGCCCGGGCCGCTTCCGCGCGTTCCATGTCGATATGCTCGGCTCTCTCCGCGGTATCGGCCAGAACGTAAAGTTGGCTGCCCGGACGAATCTCCAGAACACCGCCGGAGACTACGAGCGGTATCTCGGCGCCATCCTTTTTTAGCCTTAGTTCTCCCGCGCTGATAATCGAAACGAGCGGAATATGACGCGGCAAAACCGTAATCTCGCCCGCGGCTGTCGGGATGCTGACCTGGTCGATGGCGTCGTCGTAGACGATGCCATCGGGAGTAACGAGCTTAAATTGTAGCTTGTCCGGACTCTGCATAATGATCGGCTATATCTCCCCCGAGGAGAACAAGGCACTCTCGGGCGACGTCATCGGATATCGCTACTATCTCTTCGAGAGTTAAATAATGTTTTTTCATGAGTATCCGCGCCAAAATGGCGTCTACTTCCGGATTGCGTGTTTCGCCAGTCCGGGCATGTTCAATCACCTCGGCGACATAGCCGGACCAATCCGGTTCTTTCTGCACCGCCAGGACGTCGCGCGCCAGAATACGAACCCCCTGGGCGTAATCCTGACGCAACATTTCTCTCATCAGGCTTATTGGCCTCGATTCTCGGTCTCTACTCATAGGAAAGATTACTGCGCCGCCTTGACCTCGTCAACCGCGCCCTTCATATAAAAGGCGCCTTCGGGTTTGTCGTCATGCTTGCCGTCGAGAATTTCCCGAAAGCCCCGCACGGTCTCCGCCACCGGCACGTACTTGCCCTCCATGCCCGTAAACTGCTCGGCCACGAAAAACGGCTGGGAAAGAAAACGCTGTATCTTGCGCGCGCGAGAGACAGTCAGCTTGTCCTCGTCGGAAAGCTCTTCCATGCCGAGGATAGCGATAATATCCTGCAGGTCGCGGTAGCGCTGCAATACCTTTTGAACGTCGCGGGCCACGCGATAATGTTCCTCGCCGACTACCTGCGGATCAAGCATCGTCGAGGTGGAGTCGAGCGGATCAACCGCCGGATAAATACCCAATTCGGACAAAGCGCGGTTCAAGACGACTGTCGAATCCAGATGAGCGAAGGTGGTGGCCGGGGCCGGGTCGGTAAGATCGTCGGCCGGCACGTACACGGCCTGAACCGAGGTAATGGAACCTTTGTCCGTCGAGGTAATGCGCTCTTGCAGCGCTCCCATTTCCGTCGCCAAGGTCGGCTGGTAGCCGACAGCCGAAGGCATACGGCCCAAAAGCGCGGACACTTCGGAACCGGCCTGGGTAAAACGGAAGATATTATCGATAAAAAGCAGCAGGTCGCGGTTTTCTTCATCACGGAAGTACTCGGCCATGGCAAGCGCGGTGAGGGCCACGCGGGCGCGCGCTCCCGGCGGTTCATTCATCTGGCCGAAGACCAGCGCGGTCTTCGCGAGAACGCCGGATTCCTGCATTTCCCGGTAAAGATCGTTGCCCTCGCGGGTTCGCTCGCCGACGCCGGCAAACATCGAATAACCGCCGTGCTCTTGCGCGATATTACGAATAAGCTCCTGGATAATTACCGTCTTGCCCACGCCGGCGCCGCCGAAAAGACCGACTTTGCCGCCTTTCAAAAACGGACACAAAAGGTCGATAACTTTAATGCCGGTTTCGAGAATCTCGGTCTTCTGCGACTGGCTTTTAAAATCCGGAGCCGGACGGTGAATGGGATACGTTTTGTCAGTTTTCGGATCCGATTGGCCGTCAATCGCCGCGCCGACGACGTTGAACATGCGCCCAAGCGTAAGCGAACCGACCGGCACGGAAATCGGAGCGCCGGTGTCGGCCACGACAGTGCCGCGGGCCAGGCCGTCGGTGGGCCCCATCGAGATGGTGCGCACGGTGTTCGACCCCAAATGCTGCTGTACCTCGAGTACGAGTTTTTCTCCCTTGTCCCGTTCAACCTCGAGCGCGTGGTAAATCTCCGGGAGTTTCTCCGGAAAATGGACGTCGACCACGACGCCGATAATCTGCGCTATCTTCCCCAGGTTAGTTGCTGTGGCCATACAGTTTTATTCTAGTGTCTAAGTGTATTATTACAGAGCGGCCGCGCCCCCGGCAATCTCGGCGATTTCTTGAGTAATGGAAGCCTGCCGCGCCTTATTGAATTCTAATGTCAGCATATCAATCATCTCGCCCGCCGCTTCGGTGGCGCTCTTCATCGCCACCATGCGGGCGCTGTGCTCGCTGGCCGCTGATTCCAAAATTCCCTGATACAGCTGTACCTCCGCCAGCCGCGGTAAAACGGTCTGTACGATCAACGACGGGCTAGGCTCAAATACGTAATGTTCGGAGTCGATGCCGCGCGGATCGCCGGCATCCCCAACCGAGTCTCGAAGCATTTTTTCCAGGTCGTGAGCCGAAATGGGCAATAGCTGTCTGACCTTCACTTCCTGGGCCAAACTCGACTTGTAATCGGTGAACAAAACGGCGACCTTGTCATAAGTTTTCTGGCTGAAAGCGTCCATCACGAAGCGCGTGATCGGAATGATTTCTTCGAATGTGGGCCGCTCGGAAAGCTCGTCAAACGCGGCCACGAGCGGATAGCCGGACTGGCGCGCGAACCAGGCGCTCTTCTTGCCGACGCCAAGAATGTCAATGGCGATCTCGGCCGCCGGCTCGATCGTTTCGCCGCGGGCCGTGCGGTGGCGGCCGAGGCTTTGTTTCTCCCGTAAAATTTGCCTGGCCTTTTTGAAGATATTCGCGTTAAAGCTGCCGCAAAGTCCGCGATTGGAGCTGATAAGCACCACCAAAAGCCGCGCCACCGGGCGGTACTCGAGAAGCGGAGACTGGACCTCGATGCCGGCCGAAAGCGCCTCCATGAGCTCGCGCGCCATGACCGCGTAGCTTCTGGTGGCGAGCGTACCCTGGACGGCTTTGCGCATCTTCGCGGCCGAGACCATTTCCATGGCCTTGGTCATTTTTTTGGTGTTCTTAACCGACTTGATGCGTTGTTTAATTGCTTTGGAATTGACGGCCATATAACCATTTATCCTTCGTTTAGAATTCTGATATTAGACTCTATTTCGTGAACCGAAAAATCTCCATTTCCGCCCTGATACTTTCCGTTCTTAAAAAGACCGACATACAATTCGCGACCAGAAACTGGCAAGGACAAAATCGTTATCCCGTGTGGAAAATCCATCCTTAAAACAGTACGGCCTTCGGGACCAAAATCTGAAGGTTTCATATAAAATGAACCCGTGCCATCTAAATCTGCGGGGAATTCACGAATTTCCTTTATAGAGCCGCCGTATCTATTAACTAATGAATATAATTCGACAACAGCTTCGTTTTTTTCTTTTTCACTGCGCAAATTAAGTTCAATTGACTCCGCCACTTCTGCTTCTACGTCAATCCTATTGCCATATTTTCTCGTTGTTTCTTCTCCATTGAAGCACCAGACTGCCATAAATTTTCCCGCCTCTTCTGGATTTTCAAAGAAAACAACAGTAGCAATTCCGAGGACATCAATTTTAGCTTTCACTTGTAGTTCCTTAGCAAGGGGTCTGATAGTTATATGGTCAGGAACTGCCGCGATAGGGTCAATGGTCAAACCTCGTTCACTTAATACTTGTTCTAGGGAGCGTGGAGTTCTTTCAAATTCTCCCATATAATTTAATTATTTAGTAAAAAATTCTTCGCAAGATGATGCGATCGTTTTTTCCGTTTCTTCATTCCATTCACCGGCACTAATTTTATCTAATAGCGCGCTCTTCGCCGAACTCATAAATTCCACAAACGCGTTTTGCTTTTCGGTAATAGCGCTGATTTCGGTACTATCAAAGAAACCATTGTTCACGGCGTAAATAATCATTACCTGCGACGCCACCGGCATGGGTGAATATTGCGGCTGTTTGAGGAGTTCGGTAATACGACGACCACGCTCAATTTGCTTTTTGGTTTCTGGATCAAGATCACTAGAAAATTGCGCGAACGCTTCCAGTTCGCGGAATTGGGCCAGCGCGAGCTTCATGCTACCGGCCACTTTTTTCATGGGTTTAATTTGGGCAGAACCGCCGACGCGCGAGACGGACAAACCGACGTTCAAGGCCGGGCGGATGCCGCGGTAAAACAATTCAGTTTCCAGAAAAATCTGGCCGTCGGTGATCGAGATAACGTTGGTCGGAATATAGGCGCTGATATCTCCGGCCTGCGTCTCGATAATGGGCAGCGCGGTGATGGAGCCGCCACCATGCTCTTTGTTCAGATTGCAGGCGCGCTCCAAAAGACGGGAGTGGAGATAGAAAACATCGCCCGGATAAGCCTCGCGTCCCGGCGGCCGGCGGAGCAAAAGGGACATCTCGCGGTAGGCCCAGGCCTGCTTGGTCAAATCATCGTAAATTATGAGTACGTCCTTGCCCTTGTCGGCAAAGTACTCGGCGAGAGAGACACCGGCGTACGGGGCCAGATAAGACATCGGGGCCGGTTCGGAGGCGCCGGCGATAAAGACCGTCGTGTACTCCATGGCGCCGGCCTCTTTGAGCTTGGCCACCACGCGGGCCACCTTTGATTCTTTCTGCCCGACAGCCACATAGACGCAGATCACGTTTTGGCCTTTTTGGTTGATAATAGCGTCTATGGCCACGGCGGTTTTCCCGGTCTGGCGGTCGCCGATAATAAGCTCGCGCTGGCCGCGGCCGATGGGTATGAGGGCGTCTATGGCCTTGATGCCGGTCTGCAGCGGCCGGTTCACCGGCTCGCGGGTAATCACGCCCGGCGCCACGCGTTCAAGCGGATAGAGAGTTTCTGTCTTGATTTTTCCCCGGCCGTCAACCGCTTCGCCGAGAGAATTGACCACGCGTCCGATCATCGCCTCGCCTACCGGGATGGACATAATGCGGCCGGTGCGCTTAACGCTGTCGCCTTCTTTAATTTTTTTGAAGTCGCCCAAAATAATCGCGCCGACGGTTTCCTCTTCCAGGTTGAGGGCAATACCGAAAATTCCGCCGGGGAATTCAAGCATCTCGAGCGCCTGGCATTTATCCAGGCCGTCCATGCGGGCGATGCCGTCGCCGACTTCAATAACGGTGCCAACCTCGGAGACATCCACGCGCTTCTCGAACGAAGCCACGTTTTTTTTGAGAGAAGTGATAACCTGATCAGTGTAAGACATACGCGGTGAACAAACTTGCCTGAATTAAGTGTAAACTGATAGTGAGTTATTAGCAATTCTCTTCTCTAAGTTGAGCCGAAACATAGACTGATTTTCGCGGCACCAATGTCTGAGCCCACAAGAGCGAGTTTTGGCGCCGCGAAAATCAGTCTATGTTTCGGCGAAGGGGGCTCGCTGTGAGTTCTGTAAAACAGCGGGTCAATCCGCCAACATGTCGTTTTTAAGACCGCGCAACTGCGTTTTGACGCTGGCGTCGAGAACGCGGCGGCGGGTTTTGACTATCAGTCCGCCGATAAGGGTTTCGTCCACAATCGTTTCAATCTTGCCCCCGCGGCCAAAATGGCTGACTACTTTCGCGGCCAGCGCCTCGGGTAAGGGGCGGGCGCTCACGAGGGTAATATCCTCGGCACCGTCCTGCTCCCGAGCGTAGACCTCGTAAGCCGCGATAATGCGATCCAGGCGGCGAAAAGCCCGGTGCCGCGCCATAAATTTCACGAACTCTGCCACCGCCTGGTCCAGTTCTTTTTCCGGAAGATCCCGCGTAAGCTGGTAGAGCATTTTCCCGAAATGGCGCGGCAATAATTTGCGCATAGCAATGGTTATTTGATGCTTTTAAGGGCCCCTTCGACGAGTTTACGGTCTTCTTTCTCGTCGAGCTTCTCTTCGAGAATTTTTTCCACGGCCGCGATCACCACGTCCACTATCTCTTTTTTTACTTCCTGCTGCATATTCTGGCGGTCAAGCTCGATATTTTTCTTGGCCTGGGATACCAGAACGTCGATCTCTTTCTTAGTCTCGCCTTTCATCTGGCCGGCAAGCGCCGCCGCTTCGTCGTGCGCCGAGGCGACTATCCGGTTGGCCTCGGCCTTGGCCTCGGCCACCGCTGTCTGGTACTGCTCCCGACTTAGGGCGTGCCGGGTTTCGATCTCGCGCGCCTGATCCAGACTGTCGTCGATTATCTTCCGGCGCTCTTCCATTTTTTTGGCCAGCGGCTTGAGGATGAGGAACCACACGATTAGCGCGACCACGGCAAAATTCAATAATTGCCAGCCAAACAGCTGGGCGTTAAGCCCGAGCGAAGCGGCCACTCCGCCCTCGGCCGCGGTGGTTTCGGATAGCTCGGCCACCGGAGCCGATTCGGTCACGGCGATTTCAGTAACGGCACTCATAGAATGTTAGTAAAAGGCAAAAAGTGAAATTATCCGAGACCTGTCCCCTAGCACGGCTACGGGACAGAGTCGGTTTACTTCAAGGTGAAAACGACAACGAGCGCGTAAATGGCGATGGCTTCCGCGAAGGCGGCGCCCAAAAGCATCGGGACGAAAACGCGTCCGGACGCTTCCGGATTGCGGCCGATGGCTTCCATGGCTTTGGCCACCAGCTTGCCGATGGCAATGGCCGGCGCGATGCCGCCGACCGCGATAGCGAAGGCCTTGGCCATCACCACCACTGATTCGTGGGTTAATCCTTCCATAGGATAACAGCTTATGATACCGGACCGGACGAGGGGGCGGGGTGTTTAGCCTCGCGGCGGTATCAATTAATAATTTATTCTGCCCAACCGTTCAGGGACAGCGTCCGGGCTTGGCCGGCTGTTGTCCCTGAACCGTTAAGTAGAACTCGGTCTAATGCTCCTCCGACCCGTGCGGCGCCTCGCTCGCGACAGTCAGATACACCAGTGTCAACATGGCGAAAACCGAAGCCTGAATCAGGCCAACCAGCAGTTCCAAAAGCATAAACGGCGTCGGAACCAAAGCCGTTACCAAGGCGCTGATGACGGAAATAAGCACCTCGCCGGCAAAAATGTTGCCGAACAACCGCAGGGACAGCGACAAGACTTTGGCGGCTTCGCTCACAATTTCGATCAGTCCGACCATAAACTCAATGACAGCGGTAAAGATAGCGACCGGCCCTTTGGTCAAACTCCGGAAGATGCCTTTGATTTGAAAAAATTTACCGGCGTGGCTAAAAAATCCGACGGTGATAAAGCCGAACAGATGCGAAGCGGCCACCGAAGTCAAGGCCATGGCCAGCGTCAAATTAAGATCGGTATTGGCCGGCCGCAGGACAAAACTGTGTCCGTACGAAAGGCTGCCGGTTCCCGGCAAGAGTCCCAGCCAATTTGAGAGCAGGATAAAAAAGAAAATCGAACCGACGAGGGGAAGAAACCGCCGCGTCTTGGCCGGGTCGCCGGTTACCTGGTCAAAATAACCCAGGAGCTGTTCCAAAATGTATTCCGCCCCGTTTTGAAGCTTGCCGGGCCGCAAGCTGGCCTGCCGCGTAATTATGACGCCGAGCACCGCGAATATCACCAACGCCAGCCAGGTATTGACCATGGTGTTGGTGATAGCCACTGGCCCCACATGCGCCAGCACTTCGGGAGCCAGAGTCGGAATGTGAATCTCGGCCATAATTTATCTGTTTCAATGATACCTTCGTTCAACGCAGCGGTTTTTGATCGTCCTTCTCGTTAAGAAGCGCCTGGTATTCCCGGCCGTAAGCTTTCGCCTTGCGGTAAATCATCCGACCGGAAAGAAGTGCCGAAAGCAGAAAAGCAGCAATCGTGAACCACGGTCCGGCCGCGTACCGCTTGTCGAGCCACTGTCCGGCCAGAACGAAACCAACTATCGGTACAGCGATCGTGGCGCCGAAATCCCCGGTTATGCGCAGCCCCAAAAGCGCAAAACGTCGGTCTTTCGGGCTGGTGAGGAGCGGCATACGAGGCTGTAAAGAAAGATATAAAACGCCAGTATAATACCGGATTTTGTCTTGAGCGTCAAGGATTTTTAATAATTGATGTGCACAAAACCGGGTGGCCAAATAGCCGCCCGATGCCGGCCCCTAAAAAAGGGAGAGGTACCAGCCGACAATGCCGGGGCCAAACCAAAGGGCCAAAAGCAAGGCTAATGACAAGTAAGTACCGAAAGGAGTGCGGCCGGAGAACGACTGGAGACGCCAGGAGACGAGGACCACACTGACGACCGCGCCGATAATATAGGCGGCCATGAGGGCAAAGACTACCATGGGCCAGCCGACGGCCAGACCGATAAAAAGTCCGATACGGACATCGCCGCCGCCAATCCAGCGGCCTCGGGACAGCAGATATTGCCAAAGAAAAAAGCCGGCGCCGGCAGCGGCGCCAATCAGCATGACCCCCCAAGAAGGCTCGCCGGTAACCAGGGCCAGCAAAAAAATGACCAGCGCCCCGCCTAATACCGGACCGTCAGGCACCTCCTGGTGTTTTAAATCGTAAACAAAGAGAAATACGGACAGCCAGACGATTACTGCCGCCCGCGCCGCCCCGACAAACTCCAAAGAGGCCACGGCCGGCTCTCCGGCCCGATACCATGAAAACACCCAGAGAGCGGCCACAATCAATTCCACCAGAGGATACTGGAGGGAAATGGGCTGCCGGCAACTCCGGCACCTGCCCCGAAGCAGCAAAAAACTCACCACCGGCATGTTCTCCCACCAGGCGAGCCGCCGGGCGCACCGGGTGCATTGCGAACGGCCCTGAAAAACGGACCAGCCATGCGCCAGCCGCCACTCGAGCGCGTTCAAAAAACTGCCAAAAGCCAGGCCAAGAAAAAAAATTATAACCGGCATAACTGCCATATATATTTAGAACGTCTGCCAAAAAAATTCCAGGGCAATTTGGCGGATATTTGGCGATAAATTCCCAAATCTAACCAGAACCTGCTTTTAAAAAATGACTTCCGTCTCTTTTTTGGAAGGAACTGATACTAAGTTATTAGCAATTCTCTCCTAAGTCGAGCCGAAACATAGACTGATTTTCGCGGCACCAATGTCTGAGCCTGTAAGAGCGAGTTTTGGGGCCGTGAAAACCAGTCTCTGTTTGAGGCGAAGGGGGCTCGCTGCGAGTTCAAGCAGGTTCTAAGTATAGCACAATTGGCGCCACTAAAAAATGCCCCGATCGGGACATTTTTTAGAATCGCGTTACTGGTTCTTGATGCCCGACGGGCTCGCTTCGACGCCTCCGGCACTCAAATTGCCGGCACCGGACTCGAGGGTCGCGGTAATCGTGTAACTAGTACCGTCAGTGGAGGTATAGGTGTAATCGGTGCTCCCCGGATCTTCCGGCACCTGTCCCATATAGGCGTTGGCACAACCTGTGGCTGCAAAACCGCCGCCGTTGAGACAAGCAGCGCTACCCGCACCAAGTGTAATTCCCGAAGCGGTCGTCGTCGGGTAGGTATTCTTGTCCGTATAAAACAACTCGAGAGCGGTCTGCATTTGTTTTACGTCCGACAACCGTTTCGCATCATTAGCCTTTTTACGCGCCGAACCCAACGCTACCACCGCCAGCGTGGATAACAGGGCGATAATGGCAATGACCACCAAAAGCTCGATCAATGTAAAACCTTTCTTGTTCATCTTATCACCTCCCTTCAGGGTAAGGATTATTCCGGCTGTGTGCTTGGGAAAACCCAGAGTTACCGCTTAAGCGCCTGTTTAACTTTTTCTACGGTTTCCGAGGGTTTGAAATGGGCCTTGATCAGATAGTCTACCGCGCCGAGCTCGATGCCCTTGTCGACGTCATCCTTCTGTCCCAGATTCGTAAGCAGGATAACCGGGATGCCCTTTAACTCCGGGTCGGATTTAAGAGCGCTCAAGACCGCGAAACCGTCCATTTTGGGCAAAAGGATGTCTAAAAGCACTACGTCCGGGCGTTTTTTCTTGACCTCTTCCAATCCTGTCTCGCCGTTGTCCGCGGTGCTTACTTTGAAACCTTCCATCTCGAACTTAGTCTTGTATATGTTAGCCAAAAAAATGTCGTCCTCAACCAGCATCACGTGGACTTGTTTGCTATCAGCCATAGAATAAAAAACAATTTCCTCTAGTATACTCAAATTCCTCCTGGATGTTAACTCTGGATGTGGATAGACTCAATACCCCGCTTTGCCCACGATCGGTCGGCCGCCAAGATGCCGCCGCGCCCGGACCCTCAAAAATTACGCAACGCCAACCCGATACTCACTGCCATTCTGGGTCCGAGCTCGCCGATAATGGTCTTTAGTTTATCTTGGTAAATCACCCGGGCCCAAGGATCGCCGATGAAAACGCGCAAGGGAAAAAATCGTTTAATATAGCTCATAACCGGCGGGAAAAGCGCCACGCCGCCGGTCAAAATAATTTTTTCGGGCCGTTTGCCCTCATTGCCGCTTTGGTGAAGGTAGAGATCGAAATGATACTGTATCTCTTTGACGATAGGCTCCAAGAGCCGCACAAACGGTTCGGCGCGCAAAGTCTCTGGAGGGAGATAGGACAGGTCGTGCACCAGCTTGCCCACCGGCTCGATCGGCAACCCCAGTATCTCGGCCAAAACAGCGTCAATGTTGTTGCCGCCGATCTGGAGACTGCGCTGGGTCATGGGCAGTCCCTGGTCGATAATGGAAAAATTGGTCCTCTCGGCACCGATGTCAATAAGCATGGAAACCGACTGGTCGCGGCCGACTAGCGACCGGGCGAGGGCGAAAGCTTCGGTCTCGAGTTCGCTAAGTTCCAGGCCGGCGCGACGGAACACAGAGGTGTAAAAAGCGACGAAATTCTTTGGCGCTGCCGTTACGAGCAGCCGCAAATATTTTTTTTCGGCCTCTTTGTCGAGCGGTACCGGCTGGTGGACCACTTGCATCTCTTCGAGAGGCCGCGGCAACACCTTGGCCACTTCGGCCCGCACCAGGGCGTCGACCTCCTTGGGCTCCACTTTCGGCAGGTTGATTACGGTGTGAAAAACCGAAGATACAGGAATGCTGGAGACTGCCCGGCGGCCCTCTACGCGGGCTTTTTTGACTATTACCTTGAGCAGTTCAGCGTACTCGGCTATCCGTCTCTCATCGGTCTCGAGGGTGGACGGCAAAACTTCGGCCGGAGTTGACCGCCCGCCCCCAGTCTGCTCGGCGCGTAATTCCGGTATGCCTCTCTCGCCGACGGCGGAAAGGTGTATATCCAAATTCTTGTCCACCAAACCATAGGTCCACAGCTGCGGCCGGCCTTTGTTTTTTCTCAACTCCACCAGCTTGACGCCGTGGGCTCCGATATCGACGCCAATGTAGGACTCTATCTTGTGGCCGAAAATACCCATAACTTAAATCGTCATGCGACCGGCCGCAAACGAAGGCCGGGGTGTGCCGAAATGGAGTTCACTTCGAATAACGTAAAGTATACCACATCGCCGATCCTTTATACATCTATTGCCGGCCGCGCCCCTTGGCATACAGGGCGGCAACGGCCAAAAACGCCAAAAAAGACAAACTGGCGCCGACATAAAGGTACTGGTCGCCGTCGGTGTCAATTTTGGCCGGGTCGCTGCCGCTCGACTCTTCATCCTGGTCACTCACCTTGTCGTTGTCATCGTCCGGATCGGCGTTGTCTCCGCTGCCGTCCCGATCGGTATCGCGCGCCTCGCGTTGATCGAGCGGAAACTGATCAGAAAGGTCGTCGACTCCGTCGCCGTCGGTGTCAGTGTTGGTAGGATCGGTTCCGCGCTTGACCTCGTCGCCGTCGGACACGCCGTCAAGGTCGGTATCGGGCTGATTGGGATTGGTGCGGCCTTCCTTCTCCTCCAAATCCGTGAGACCGTCGCCGTCGGTATCTGCCTGATCCGGCTTGGTGCCGGCCTTGATTTCATCGGGGTCACTAATACCGTCGCCGTCCGAGTCTGATTTAGTGGGGTCGCTCCCCTTCTCTTTTTCCTCGCCGTCGGCCAGACCGTCGCCGTCGGTATCTGCCTGATGGGGATCGCTGCCCAGCGCGGCTTCGTCCGCGTCCGGCAGCTTATCGTTATCGTCGTCCGGGTCGGCATTGTCGCCCTGAGCGTCTTGGTCGGCATCGGCCCACTCGTCTTTGTCCGCCGGAAACAAGTCCTCTTTGTCGGTGCGTCCGTCGCCGTCGGTGTCGGATTTCCTGGGATCCAACGCCAGCCTAACTTCGTCGCCGTCGGCCAGACCGTCGGCGTCGGTGTCTATCTTGAGAGGATCCGTGCCGAGTTCCTGTTCGCGGACATCCTCCAGGCCGTCGTTGTCGTCGTCGCTGTCTTGAATATTGCCGACCTCGTCGCCGTCGGTGTCGAGGTCTATCTGAAACTCCTTAACCGCCAAAGAACCAGCTGCCTCTTCGTTGGGGATTTGCGAGCGCTCCCCATTATTTTTTTTGACGATTATGTCGCTTAGGCTGGCGGTAATCCGGCTCGTGCCGGCCGGCAGCTGGTACTCTACCCAGACTTGGCGGGCCTGCTCGAACTGGATATCATTGGCCTGGGCGCTGCCGATGAGTTGGTCATTATTATAAAAATTTACACTGGCCGAAAGCGCCGCGAAGTCGTTGTTAACGACCACGGTGTACAATTTAACCTTGTCGCCGGCAAAGGCTTTGGCGTCGGAGAGCCAAATGCCCTGGTTGGCGACAAAGTTAAAGGCGGTCCAGGCGGCCGATGGCCCGCCAAATACCGAGACCAGGAAAACTAAAAAAACGGCTAAATGCCTTAGCGCCGGCTGGCGGTGATTTGGGCCGGATGACATAGACTGAATCGCGTGTTAACGCGAGTAGTATATCATGATCGCGGTCCGTCCTCAAAACACGGGCCCCGGCGCGTTCAAGGCGCTTCACCACGCGCGGCGACGGATGTCCGTACGGATTGTCTTTGCCGGCGGAAACGACCGCCATCCGGGGAGCAACTGCCGACACCAAAACTTCACTGGAAGAAGAACCGCTGCCGTGGTGGCCGGCCTTAAGGACCTCGGAGTCAAGCGACTCTCCGGATAACCTGACCAAATAATTTTCCAACGGCTCTTCCATATCCCCGGTCATAAGAATATTCCCGACGCCGTAGGTAAGCCGGAACACGATCGAGCCATTGTTGTCGGCGCGCTCGTTAGTCCCCGGAATGGCCGGGTCCGCGGACAGAGGATGGTCCGGATACAAATACCGGATAGTCGCCCCGCCTATCTCGACCGTCCGGGCAGAGGTGATTTCTTCGTATAAAGCGCCGGCCTTCACTTCCTGGTCTAGACTCTCGCGGAAAACATTCCATAATTCGTCATAACTTTTAGGCGCGCCGTTGTACACTATGGTCCGGATATTGAAACGGCGCAGGACATCAATGCAGCCGGCGTAATGATCACTGTCCGGATGCGTAACTACCAGGTAGTCTATCGTGCGGTCGTAAAACCGCATCACTCGTCCGAGAGCTTCAAGCACCCGGGCGTCGCGGCCGCAGTCCACGAGCATCTGCCGCTTATCCGGAAACTCAATAAAAGTGGCGTCCCCCTGGCCGACGTCGAGGAAAGCCGCGGCCACTGCCGGGTCTTTGGCGACACGCGCCCTGAGGTAGAGGGCAACGTGCTCGCTGACGAGCCACAGGAACAGGACGATGAATATCAGGAAAACAAAACCGAACAAAAGTTTTTTCATATTCTCCCCCGCCGGGCATTGTTTCGACGGCTAAGCCGCGCGGCCAAAGCAACTTTTAACCTATTTTCTAGCCAGTATGATCTGGTTTATCCACACGCCATTTTCGCGTATCGTCTCCTCCCGCTCGATTGAAAACGCCAATTTGGCCAGAACCTCCCGGACCCGTTCCGGACGATGGTAATAAGATTCGATAACTATATTTCCTTCGGGAGTGTTTATCTCCGGCGGATCTTTTTGGTTAATATTGGTAATTAAAAACAATCCGCCGTTTTTGAGCACGCGGTACGCTTCGTCGAAAAAACGGCGCGGATCCTTGAGATGCACGATGACAAAGGCCGCGGTAACGGCGTCAAACGTCTCGCCGGCAAACGGCAGCGCCTCCGCCTCGCCGAGCACTGTCCGCACATGCTTACCGCGGTCTTTGCGCGCGAGCACCGAGAGCATGCCCGCGGATATATCGAGCGCCGTTACCCGAGCCCCGGACAAGGCGAGCGGCAGCGCGAGCCGCCCGGTGCCGGCGCCGACATCCAGAATTTCTCGGCCGGCAACGTGGCCCAGGAGCGGTATCGCCTTTCCCTGCTCGAAACTGTTTAGATAACCCTCTTTCTTATCGTATACGCTGCTGGCCAGATCATAGCCAGAGGCGGAATTATGTGAGCGGTGTCTTTTTGGCATAAGCCTTTATCAAAAAGTGTTATCGTCCCTTACCGAAATATTTACCGGCTAGGTATAGCATACCACAATACATTGCCGCCATCCCCCACCAGGGCAACCCGACGGATATGGACGCCCACGGCCAGGCGGCAAACCAGCGCACCACGACAATAATGTACTCGAGTCCGACCCAGGCGATGCCGGCCGCGATCTGGCCCAAAAAACCGGAAAAAAAACTTACCGCCACGGCCGCCGCTCCGAGAAGCATGAGCCAGGGTATAAGCCAAAGAATAAGTATATTTACCACCGGAGCCACCAATGACAGACGGCCAAACTGGTAGAGAATGAGGGGGCAGGTAGCGATAATAGCCGACAAGGTACTCGTGAGAGTTTCATTCAGGCCCGACATCCCCGGTACCGCCAGAAACCGGTTTTTAATCAGCGGATTGATGTAAACCAGACCCAGCGTCGAAAGAAAAGACAGTTGGAACCCGGCATCAGAGAGCAAAACGAACGGGTTGTGCGCGACCATAACGGCGGCCGCCAGAACAAGCACATTGCCGCTGCGCGACGGCCGGCCCAGTTGCCTGCCGAGCAGCGCGATTATCCCCATTATTCCCGCCCGGACCACCGAGGCCGAGGCGCCGGTGAAAGCGACAAACAGGACAATACCGGCGACTACGAACCAGAAAGCCCTCTGCCGCGGAATATAGAGATAAGTGCACAGGGAAATGAGAATCGTCGCTATGATGGTAATGTTGTAGCCAGATACGGCCACGATGTGCGTAACGCCGGTTAGGTTAAACTGCTCCTGCAGGCTGCCCAGACCGCCGCGATAGCCGTACAAAAGCCCGGCCATAAAGCTCGCGTGCGGCTCGCTCCACAAAAGTTCGACTTTCCCCGCGACTAGCGCCTTGGCGCGCAGAATCTCGGCCCGCGCCCGGCTGCCCTCCCCGCCGCCGATTTTGGCTATTACCGGATTTTCACAGAGGGCAAACACGCCCAGGCGGGCCAGGTACATATCGTAGCGAAAAACCCGGCCGTTATCAGTGGCCATCGCTTCGGGGCGTCTTAGCCGGCAGGTTATCTTTACTCTGTCCCCGTAAGCATAGCGGGGATAGAGAGGAATTTTCAGGTAAACCCGTCCGGGCGGATCCGATACGTTCACGATAAGCCGCTGATCGCTTAGGCGGATGTCGGGCTCCGCGGCTACAAAGCCCGCGAGCGTGACGGTTTGGCCGGCTAAATTGCGTACTCCGTAGGCGTGCTCGTCCGGGTAAGCCTGCGCGTAGCGCAGACTGCCGGCGATGAAGGCGATGACGCCGATGATGGCCAAACGGGGCAGAACGTAACGCCAACCGACAAAAAGCAGGGCGGCGAGACAGAACAATAGGGTGAGACAGGGCCCCCGAAGGGCGGCGTTGCCGCTGCCAAGCGAGGCCGCGAAAACCCCGGCCAGAAAGCATAAACAGAGAGCGAAAAAAACGCGGCTTTTCGAGTTGGCTATCCGGAGAAGACGATCTTTCATATGCCGCGGTCAAAGCCCGATTTATCTGGCCAGCCGCCCGCTGCTCGCCCCGGCCCCAAACTAGTCTAGCAGGCCGGAGATAAAATTTTCATAACATTTCCGGCAAATAAAAAACTCCCTCCGGGTCAGAGCCGGGAGGAAGGGAAATGAAAAGCCCGCATTCATAATTCATATTTATGAGATGGGATTTTAAAATTTCGCTTAATCTTCGCGTATAGCAGAAGTTCCGCCCCTTGACGGCCATCGATTGATGTGATAAAAGGATGACAGAAACCCGACCTAAGGAGGTGTGCTATGTACGCACTGGCGAACGTCAGGAAGTTCGTGGAGGACAACAAGGATCGGCTGGGAAATCTGGCTGTGGGGATCCTCGCACGTGCCGAGCAGCAGTCGTCCAACGGCGTCTTATCCGGCAGCGCGGTCGAGGGCATCATGCAGGACCACGAACTCGCGCGCGAGTTCCACGAGGTTGTGATGAGCGACCCCGACCACCTGCGGATCGGCCTCGAGGCTCTGCTGCAGTACGGCGTCGGGGTCATACACGCCATCATCGACTAGCGCGACCACGCCGGCGCCAACGGTCCCGCATCGCCCCTCATCTGGACCAACGTGGTTCACGGTGAGGGGCGGCACAACACTTTACCAAAAGTGTTTTTTGTTTTCATTCATGGGAGGAATAGTTAATACGTTGCCACTTCCTTCCATTGCGGGTTTTTCCACCGCTTAAACCCTAATTTTCTATTTGTGGATCGCGATCATTATTGCCAGCGCAAGCAATAGCACGCCGAGTAGTTGGTTCACCATGTGTTGATAGTTGGCGTAAAAACTTCTGACTTTATTTTGTGTGAAAAAAATGGAAAGTATGGAAGCCATGATAAAGGAATTGAGTGGCATTGCGATCCACAAAAATATAACAACCCAAAACGGAGAGCCGGACGCTATTACTGTCGCGAATATGCTTGCAAAAAAAAGCGATGCTTTAGGACTAAGAATGTTTGCTAAGAAGCCAATTTTTGCCGTCTGGAAAGGAGAAAAATCTTTGTGTGCGCCAGAACATGGTGCCCCCTTTTGTGTTTCCGCTTTAATTAGGAAAGTTTTGATTCCGAGGTACGCCAGATAACCGACGCCCAAAAACTTGATGACACTGAAAGTAACTGGCGACGCGGAAATGATAAACGCCATTCCAGCCACAGAGTATGTAATATGGATAAAGTTGCCGATTGCTATTCCGACCGCTGTCCAGATTCCAGACTGGCGCGAATACACCAACGAATTTCTGATGATTAATACAAAAAGTGGACCGGGAGTAAACCAAGCAAAGACGTGTACGGCCAGAATTGTGCTGATTAATACGAGGCTCTCCATTCTGTCATTTTATTAAATGACGAATACCACGTGAGGCGGTGTTTTGATCGGCTTTAAAAATATTCGCAATTTTATTTTTCAGGCAAGGCAACCCTGACGCCCAAAGCAATGAGCAGTCCGCCTAATGTTTTATTGAAGACACCCTGAAATCTTTCAAAAATTGAGCGGGTTCTTTTCTGGGTAAGAAATACAGCGACAAGCGAAAACCAGAGCATTGTGTCGATTATCATAATTGCGCTTACTATTCCCATGATCAGCAGCGGCGTCTTTGGAGATATGACGAACGTAAATAGACTTAAAAAAAATAAAGTCACTTTTGGGTTAAGCATATTTGTTAAAAATCCAATCCTGACTGCCGCAAAGCGAGTAATATCTTCCTTCTTTCGCTCTTCGCCGAGTTCAATTTTTGAGGATTTCGATAAAACAGATTTAAGACCGATGTAAATCAAATATCCGGCCCCTAAAAATTTGATGACGCTGAACAGCAGAATAGACCTGGAAATAATCAAAGCGAGGCCGGCCAGGGAATAAAAAATGTGAGTTGCAATTCCGAGGCCAAAACCGATTGCTGTCCAGATACCAGTTTTGCGTGAATAGGTCAACGAATTCCTGCACGCCATAATAAAATCGGGCCCCGGACTGATGACGGCCAATAAATGAATGACTGTGACTGTACCAATAAGAGCTAAATGTTCCATATTAATACAACGAAAACTTGCCGGTAAATTCTCTTAATTCTTGCGTCGAGCCGAACATGACGATACCACAGTATTCAAGTTCTTCTTCCGGGGTCGAGAGGGTAGCGTTCTGCTGTTCTTGAGACGTACCAATTGTCATTGTGCTTGTAAAATCTGAAAATGGAATACCGCGGGTTAGGCACTCACTTCTAACTATACGAATTTTATTTGAATTGCCCGCTTTTAGGACAATGAACGGATAGTGCGAGATGTTTGGATGAACGCCGCCATTTTTGTCTTCGTATTGCAGGAAGCACATTTCATCCGCTTTTCCAGAGCCACCCGCGAGACCGGCTGCCATGTGGCCAAGCGCGTTCATGGCACGACCCGGCTCAACTTTTTTATTAAGGACGGCGATGAACCGCTTTGAGTTTTCATCTGGTAATTCTGCCATAGTACCGTCATGTTAAAAATTGGCTCTATCGAGAATATTGACTACCCCATTTTCCGCGTCAACCTCTATTGTGTCTCCGCTATGGATTTGTTTGGTGGCCGTTCTTGTTCCGATAATGCAGGGCTTTTTCATCTCACGCGCGACAATAGCCGCGTGGCAAGTAATGCCGCCCTCGTCGGTTACGAACGCCGCGGCTCGTTCCATTGCCGGCAGTAAGTCGGGCGTGGTCATTGGGGTCACTAGAATTTCTCCCTTTTTCAAATCATGTTGTTCTTGTGGCGAAAGCAAAACTTTGGCGACGCCGGAAATTTTGCCCCGAAATGCGATTGAACCTTTGACGTGTTGTTCGTCGCCTTTCCGCTCCGAGGAAACTTTTTTGTCAAATCCCTGAAAAGCAAATTTGTTGTCCACAATACCCGCGCTAAACCCTCCGCGCCGTTCAGTAATGAGTTTTTTTACTTCTTGGCGCGATAATTGGGCGAGCGCGTGAATTTCGTCTAGCGATAAATAGGGCATTAGTTTGGATTCTATGCCGAAAGATTCCCCCATCGCGTTCAGGATAGGCAAAAGTTTATAGCTCGCCTTATTAATATTGTCTTTTACGAATGTTCTTAGAAATAACCACGCGCGGTATTGCCTCACAACTTTTTTCTCCTTGTCATTCAGATCGAGGTCGTGAACGGCGGTTCTAACCTTTTCTTCGTTCTCTTTTTGGAGCTCCGCCAGAGCGACCAGTTCTTTTTTGGCAGTTGGCGCAAGTTTTTCAATCCGGTCTTTCAGCTGTTTTTCGTTCGGTGGCGCCCCCACAAACCAATGGTAAGCCAACCATTCATATTTCTTCCAGTAGACATGAACCGCTTGTTCCTGTTTTACTTTCGTCAAATTCTTGAAACCGCTTGCCAGGCGCAGAATATTTTTTTTCTCTTCGGCAATAATGCTTTCGTGGTACGGATATGAGAGCGTTTCGATATATTGCCCAAATTGGTTTAGTTTGTGCTTTTCTCCGAGGCGGTACGTCAAAATAGTTTCAAGCTGCTCCCGCAAAATATCGCCCATTTGCACTGAACCGCGGTAGCTCATGAAACCGATCATTTGCAAAAATAGTTTCTGCTCTTTCTTGAAAAGCGTGATAAGCTGCGGTAAAGACTTACCTTTTGTGTTTGGAGGCGTTTGGCGATCAATTTCTTTGGCGAAAGAAAAAATATGTTTTGCGATTTTGTCTGGATAATCGGAGTCGCCACGCGTTTTGTATCTGAGAAATTCTGCGATGGCCTTGATTTCTTCTTTATCAAAATAAATGTCACCATGGTCGTACCATGTCGCGCTCAAATGCGTCGGGTATCCGAAATATTTTTGTCCCATCTTGACGCCAGGCAGGTATGACGAGACGGAGAGTGGCGTATTTAACTTACGCATTGTCCACACCCACTGAATTTTATTGCCGAAAAAATTTTTCATAACAAATATTACTTTATCTCTGCTTCATCATCGTCATCGGTCGCCGGATAATTCGCCTCGAAAAGTTTCATCCTCCCCTCATAGGCATACTCAACTTTGGGTGCGATAACCACCACGTCGTTTGGCTTTACGGAAATAGATAGACAAAACTTACTCACCTACAGCACGATCGACACCAACTTCCCTTTCACGTAAATCACCTTCTTGGGCTCTTTCCCGGCCAGCCACTTCTCTACCCGCTCACTCGTAAGCGCGCGCTCTTTCACCTCGGCCTCGGGCGTTTCCGCGGGTACCGTAAATTCGTCGCGCACCTTGCCGTTGACCTGCACCACGATCGTCACCTCGTCGGCCGCCGCGAGCGCCTCATCGTATGTCGGCCAGGGCGCGAGCGCCACCGAGCTCGTGTGGCCCAGCCGCGACCACAACTCTTCGCCCAGATGCGGCGCAAAAGTCGAGACCAATAAAACCAACTTTTCAAAGTACTCACGCTTTATGGTCCGCTCGCCGGAAGCGAGCTGGTTGGTAAAAATCATGAGCTGGGACACGCACGTGTTGAAACGCATCTGATCGATATCGTTCGTGATCTGGCGAACCGTAACATGCGTCAGCCGTTCGTCGGCGCGATCATCCGGAGCGTCGTCAGCGACCCGGTACTGCAAACCCCAGACTTTGTCGAGAAAACGCCGCACGCCAACGAGGCCGTTCGTGTCCCACTCCACCGCCTGGTCGAACGGACCCATGAACATGATGTAAGTTCTGAGCGCGTCCGCGCCGAACTCGGCCACCATTTCGTCCGGGTTGACCACATTGCCCCTGGATTTGCTCATCTTCTCGCCGCCTTTGGCGAGAATCATGCCGTGGCTGGTGCGCTTGGCGTACGGCTCGCGCGTCGGCACGACGCCGATGTCGTACAAAAACTGGTGCCAAAAGCGCGAGTAGAGCAGATGGAGCACGGTGTGTTCCATGCCGCCGTTGTACCAGTCTACCGGCAGCCAGTATCTTAGCTTATCCGGGTCGGCAAGAGAGCGGCCGTTATTGGGATCGCAGTAGCGCAAAAAGTACCAGCTCGAGCCGGCCCAGTTCGGCATCGTGTCGGTCTCGCGCCGCGCCGCGCCACCGCACTTTGGACAGGTGGTGTTCACCCAGTCGGTCATCGCGGCGAGCGGCGATTCCCCGGTATCGGTCGGCTGATACTTTTCGACCGTGGGAAGAGTGAGGGGCAGCTGGTCCTCCGGAAGCGGCACCCAGCCGCCGCAATTGGCGCAATGTACGAGCGGAATCGGCTCGCCCCAGTAGCGCTGGCGCGAAAAGACCCAGTCGCGGAGCTTGTAGTTGACCTGGCGCTGCCCGACTCCCCTCTCTTCAAGCCAGCGCGTGATTTTTTCTTTGGCCGCGGCCGTGGACAAACCGTCAAGAAAATCGGAGTTGGTGGCGATCCCCTCGCCGGCAAAGGCCGACGGAGGCGCCTGGAGCCTTTTCCACAAATACTCGTAGACATTCAAATTGAGGAATTTTTCCATCTCCCGCCCCTCCACCCACACCGCTTCGTGATTCTGTGTCTCGTCCGCCTTGGTCGGTTCACGCTCATCGTTCTCTAAAACAAAGAGCAGACCGCGGCCGACAGCATAGCGATTTTCGTCTTTGTGGGCGGCAAAATAATGGTTATGGACTTCCTCGTCGACCCGGCGTACCAGGCGGACGTTTTGGTAGCCGGTTTCCTCGCGAATCTCGCGCCGGGCCGCCGTTTCCGGATCCTCGCCGTCCTCGATCCCGCCGATTATCCCGGAGTGCCAGCCAAATTTCGTCCAGTCCAGGCACAGGTACTTGTCTTCGCTCCAGTGTTTTACGAAAGCATATACCGTTGTCCGGCGTACCGTCGGCTTGTCGCTGCGAACAGCGTCGCGGCCCTCGGCGGTCAAAAAGAAAGGGGCGACCACGTATTTAACGGGCAAACCGAACTTCCTCGCGAACTCAAAGTCGCGCTCGTCGTGCGCGGGCACGGCCATAATGGCGCCAGTGCCGTAATGGCCGAGCACGTAGTCCGCGACCCAGACCGGGATCGCCTCGCCGTTCGCCGGATTGATAGCCTTAATGCCTTTCAGTTCCAGGCCAGTTTTTTCTTTCTGCAGCTCGGTCCGTTCGATATCGGTCTTGCGCTTGGCGGCTTCGATGTAGGCTTTTACCTCGTCCCAATTTTCAATTTTCGCCTGTAGTGGCGCGATGACGGGATGCTCCGGCGACACGACCGCGTAGGTCGCGCCAAACAGGGTATCCGGCCGGGTGGAAAACACCGTGAGCGTGCGATCTTCGGCGCAGCCGACCGCGCCCGGCGTTCGCGGCCGGTCCGGGCAGCAAAAACAGGGAATCGTAAAGGTAATAAGCGCGCCCTCGCTTCGTCCGATCCAGTTCTCCTGCTGAATTTTGGCCCGTTCAATGTAGTCGACTTCTTTTAGCCCCTCCAGAAGTTGGTCCGCGTACTTGGTGATGGCGAGCATCCACTGTTCTTTGTTGCGCTTTTCCACCACGGCGCCGCAGCGCTCGCACTTGCCGTCCACGACCTCTTCGTTGGCCAGACCGATCTTGTCCTTCGGACACCAATTGATCGGCTGGTTGGTTTTGTAGGCCAGGCCGTGCTTGTAGAGCTGCAAAAAAATCCATTGCGTCCACCGGTAATATTCCGGTTCGCTCGTGGTTACCGCGCGCGACCAATCGAAACTGAAACCGAGACTCTTAAGCTGACGCGTGAAAGTGGCGATGTTTTCGGCCGTGATCTCGGCCGGCGGCCGGCCGGTCTTGATCGCGAAATTTTCCGTCGGCAGGCCAAAAGAATCGAAGCCGATCGGGTAAAGCACGTTTTTCCCTTGCATCCGCTTTTGGCGGCAAATCACGTCCATGGCGGTGTAGGAACGCGGGTGGCCGACGTGCAACCCGGCGCCGCTGGGGTAGGGAAACTCAATCAGACCGTAAAATTTTTCCTTGGCCTGATCTTCGGAAACGGCAAAAGTCTGGCAACGGTCCCAGTACTCCTGCCACTTCTTTTCTATCGCTTGCGGATTGTATTTCTCCATACCCGAAAGAAAACTTATTTGAGCAAAGCTAGTACTTTGGGATGCAGCCTCGGATTGGCAATGACGATATCGTGGTGCTCGCGCGTCCAGGGATTGCCATCCGCGTCGGTAACAACGGCGCCGGCCTCGGAACAGATAAGAGCCGGAGCCAGTAAGTCATGGTCAAAACCGGAGTTCGACAAATAGAAGTCAATTCCGCCCGAGGCAAGATGGGCGGCCGCCACCATGCTCCCGTAATTATGAAGCCAAGTCGTGGAGGCGCGGTTGAGCTCGTCCATGGCGCGGATATACCTCTCTACCCGGGGAAACCCCGACCGGCGGTAAATTACCCCAAAGCCATGCTCAAGAGTGTCGACGCCGTTTACCTGAATTCGCTGGCCGTTGAGATAGGCTCCTCCACCTTGGGCAGCCGAAAACAGCTGGTCGCTCATGGGATTGAAAATAGCGGCCAAAAACGGCTTGCCGTCCTTGATCACGGCGACCAGCGGCGCCCAAAACGGAATGCCCAGAGCGAAATTACGCGTGCCGTCGATCGGGTCAATGACCCACTCGTACCGGGCGCCCGGGTTGATATCCGCGGCGCGCTCTTCGGAGTGGATCTGGTGGTCGGGGTAGTTGGCCTGGATTTGGGCGATCAAATAGTCGCTCACGGCCACGTCGGCCTCGGTCAAAAGATCGGCCACGCTGGTTTTCTCGGAGTGCGTAACGCCGCGGACGAAATAATCGCGGGCGATCGCCCCGGCCGCGCGGATGGTGGTGTGTAAAAAGTCCTGCATAGCGTACAGCTATCCTACTAAACAGCGCCTTAAAATGCAAATTTTGACACCAAGAAGCAAAAGTTTTACTCTTGTATCGTATCTATCCTCAATTAATATGCCCGAAGCCGCCCATAGCCAACCGCGGATGCTCCGCGAATCAACGGCCGAACTCACCGACGCCGAACTGCTGCGCGCCGCCAAAAGCGGCGACCAAAAAGCTTTCCGCGCGCTGCATGATAAGTACCGCGCGATTGTCCGAGAACAGGCCAGGCTGCTGTGCCGCAACCAAATCGATCGCGCGGAGGACCTCACCCAAGAAACATTCGCCCGGGCTTTTACCAATCTCGAATTATTCGATGTCGGATCCTTCCAAAATTTTATCCTAAAAATCCTCACGAATCTATTTAATACCCAGTACCAAAAACGCGTCTACCAAGCCGAACGGCATCACCAAGTCGAGCAAGTTTACGAAGAAACTATGCAGGGAGAGACTTTGCCGAGCCCGCTTGAGGCCGTCATCGCCCGCCAAGAAACTTCTTCCGTTGAAGAACGCCATCAGGCGCTCCTCAACTGGTTTTCGAAAAAATACGCCTCCGACCTCTTGGCGCAAACAATTTTCCGCTTGCATTTTATTGAGCAAAAACCAGAGGTCGAGGTGGTGCGGATTGTCCGCGGCCTCCCTGAATTCCGACACCTCACGGCCGCCGGTGTGCGCAGTAAATTTTATCGCGTTTACCGAAAAGCGGAAAACGAAATGAGAAGACTAAAAATGGAAGAATGGAAAAACCAAACCGCGGCCAATAATGGAAACGCCCGGCGAAAAGCCAGGCGCGACAACTAGGGCAGGCGCGAAACCAGAAAGTCCCACTCCGGACCGAAACAGGGCAAAAGGTAGTGCACCTCCAGGCTGCACCAGGCGCCCGACGGATCCAGATAGGGTACGATCCAAAATTCCGTGCCTATGTTGAGGCTAGAAAAAAGAGCGACTGTCGGCCGTCGTCTCCGCCGCCGGCGGCCGCGGCGGCGATAGCGGCCAAGCTGGACCAGATCTTCGGGCAGAAATCCGACCGCAAACATGAGCTGTAGCGCGGTGTATACGCACACCGGCTGCGGATTCCACCAGATATCCAAATCCGGTGTCCGGCCGTACTCGTTACCGCGGTGTATTGGGAACTCAAGCAACATCTGGTCGAGCCCGCACCACTCCTGGTCTTGGCCCGGACGCACCCACGGGGGCTCACCCGGCCTGATCTCCGTTATCTTGCGCACAGCCTTCTCCTTCCTAAACCAAAAGGTTCTGCCTATAACAGAACCTTTTTCCTCCCGGTTTGTCAAGCTCTTCCGCCTCTACTTGGCGCCGCCCCGCGCCGCCATCGCCGCGCTAATCCGCTCCAGCGCCGACACGAACGCGGCGGTGCGCATATCCACGCCGTATTTCTCTTTCCGCTCCCACACGGCCTCGAAAGCGCTGACCATTATTTTTTCCAACTTCGTGAGTGCCTCATCCTCGGTCCAGTAATAATTGGCCGCGTTCTGCACCTGTTCGAAGTAGCTCACGGTTACCCCGCCGGCGTTGGCCAGAATATCCGGCGCCAAAAGCACGCCGTTTTGGCTCAAAATTTTGTCGGCTTCCGGCGTGGTCGGTCCGTTGGCCAATTCCACTATCATCTTGGCTTTGACGCGCGGGGCGTTGTCCTGAGTGATTTGATTTTCTAGCGCCGCCGGTACGAGGATGTCCACCGGCAGCTCCAGCAGCTCCTCGTTCGTAATCGCCCGGCACGGCCCCTCGGTCTTAATCTGGTCCAGGGTGCAGACAGTGCCGACGCAATAGCAGCCGAGCAGCCCGCCCGCGAGCTTGATCGCTTCGGCCCGGCCTGGGTCAATTCCGTCTTCGTTGAAGACCCCGCCCTGGGAATCGCTAATCGCCATGATTTTATATCCGGCCTTGTGCAGGAGCTTCGCCATGTGGCTGCCGGCGTTGCCAAAACCCTGGATGGCCACGGTCGTCCCCGCTCTCTGCCAGCCCATTTTGGCCACTGCCTGCTCGAGCACGTACACCCCGTACTCGTCGAGCATCCAAGCCATGATCTCGGCGTTGGTGGACACGTCCGGAGCCGGGACATCCTGCGTCGGACCCAAATACTTGTGTATAGCCTGGATATAGCCGCGCGACAAGCGCTCCAGTTCCCCTCCGGACAGCCCTTTGGGGTCCACGATAATGCCGCCTTTGCCGCCGCCCAAAGGCAAACCCGCAACCGCGCATTTGATGGTCATCCAAAACGACAGCGCTTTCACTTCGTCGAGCGAAACGTCCGTATGATAGCGGATGCCGCCCTTGAACGGACCCAGGGCGTCGTTGTACTGGCTCCTAAAGCCGGTAAAAACTTTCGTCGCGCCGTCGTCCATGACGACGGGAATGGAAACCGTGAGCACTCGTTCGGGCGCTTTGAGCCGCTCATGGATATCGGGCGAGAGTTCGATCACCGCGGCCGCCCGATCGAGCTGTTCCATGGCATTGGCAAAAGGATTCGTCATACTGGTTGATTTAGGGTAAAATCAAATATAGTGTACGCCGGTAAAAAAAATAGTCAAGATAATTTAATAATCCCGGTCAAATCCGGGATTATTAAATTCCGTTTGTACTCCGCGGCCTACCCGGCGCGCTGGCGCCGGCGTACCAGACGATACACCAGCCAAATTACCAAAATAGCGCCGCCCCATACCGGCACAAACACTATGACGCGGATAAGCCCGGTAACCAGCGCCCGGCCGACGTCCAACAGGCTCCGCGCGGCCGCCTTCGCCTCGGCCCACGGCTGCCACCGATCGTCATCGTTGATAACCGGCAAAGCGGACGGATCGGTCGACAGGAACACGGTCAGGGTGGACAGGCGCGCGCTCTCCCTCAGATACTTCATTCGCCCTTCGATCTGTTCGATCTGGCCACGCACGCTCCCCAGCTCCCGCTGGACATCAAGAATATCCTGAATCTTCGCGGCCTGCTTCATGATCGCCAGAAACTGTTCTTCGGTGGACCGCAGATTTTTGAGACGCGCCTCTAGGTCTACAAACTCCTCGGTAACATCCTGGCCGTCTACGCGTTCGTCCGCCACCTCGCCCAGCCGTTTGATATCCCCCACTCCCGCGTCAAACACGTCGGACGGGATGCGGACGGTAATCTGGCCGCTCGGAGCCAGCCCGTTCTTGTAGAGTTGGCTCATGACAATAAAACCGTTGTGCTCCGCGGCATATTGACCGATAGCCTGAATCGTTGCGGGTACGTCCTCAACCGTGATTGTAAGCGTGCCGGTTTTGACAATCAGGCGGTCGCTCGGAACCCCGGCGCCGCCGGCAGCAGCCGCAGTAGGAATCGGAGCCAAAGCAGTAGCGGGACCGCGCCGGGCCGCCTCGTCGTCGAGGTCCTGCCGCCCTTCGGCGGCGAAGCCAAAGGCCCCCGATGGGGCTGACTTATCATAGGCAATCTGCGACCCGCCCAAGCTGCTTTGGGAGCGCGAATAGCCTAATCCGACAACCAAAGCCGTCCCGATTACGAGTACGGCAATCCCTCCACCCCAGAGTACGCGGGCTGATGGCGATACCATAGACAATAATTAAAATGTAATGCCATGAGTATAGCACGGCTGTTTGTCAGCGGCAACAAAAATGACCCGCGCCGGGTCATTTTCATAATTTTGTTAACGGTTATTTTAGACCGCGTGTTTTTCCACAAAAGCTTTCAGCCGCTCCTTGGACACGCCCCCGACCATTTGCTCGGCTGCCTCTCCGCCCTTGAAAACGATAAAAGTAGGGATACTCATGACGCGGTATTGCCCGGCCGTGGTGGGATTGTCGTCAACATTGAGCTTGCCCACCTTTACCTTGCCCTCGCCCCATTCGGCCGCCAGCTCCTCGATAATCGGACCCATCATCTGGCACGGACCGCACCAGGGCGCCCAAAAGTCCACCAGGACCGGCACCGGCGAGCGCAGGACTTCGGCCTCAAAATTGGCATCGGTAAGAATAACTTCGGACATAGGGGAAAAAATTAAAGATAATAATTTTTTTTAAGCCGTCAGGGACATTTCCTGATCGTCGTTGGCCGCGGAACCTGCCGGAACACTTTCCTGATCGTCGTTGATCGCGCCAGACGGCGCCGCTTTTTCGCGAGCGTACAAAAAATACAGTTTAGCCGTTACCTCTTTGCCCGAAGGGTTGCGGTAGCGGTATTTGGCCGTAAATCCGGCATCCGGCCCCAGATGGTTCCAGGGCTCAATGTCAAAGCTGGTGCCCGGACTGGCAACGTCGCTGCCGGCGACTGAACGGAGTTTGTCCTGCATGTCGGCACCGCGGCTCTTTTCAATCACAAAGGTGGTGGCATTGTCAAAATGAACTCGATGGCCGAAACGCGCTTCATCCATTCCCTCGTCTTCGACAGCGCCCTCTGGGCCAATTTCCTTGCGAAGCATGTAAATGTCCGGGCCGTAGTCCAAAAACACCTGTTCGAGAATTTGTACCAGCTCGGTGTCTACCCGGCCCTGCTCGATCTGTTGGCGGATATCGTTCACCGCCGTCGGGTCGTCGATTTTCGCCTCGGCCTCCTCGGCCACCCGGTCATCGGCCAGATCAAGTTTCAGGGACATGTTTGACCACAAATCCGGGCGCGACAGCCGGATGACCTCGACAAACTGGCCGTTCTCGAGCATCGCTTTCATGTCGCCTTCCAAATTACGGTAAGCGCGCACTTCCGGGTCCGTCGGCGACGCCGCGGGTTGCCTTTCGCGCGAGTTTGGGCGTTCAGCGGAACCAAACGCTCCGGCTGTCTCGATTTTGGGCATACTCAGACAAAAATAATTTTACGCGTCTTGATCTCTTCGCTGTACACCTCGATCACGTCGCCGACTTCAATTTTTTCGCGGATCTCCACCATGAGTCCGCATTCCGTGCCCTCGGCCGCGTCTTTCACTTCTTGCTGGCCGATCTTCACCGCGGATATTTTGCCGGTGCTAATCAGAAGCCCGTCGCGTTTCACGCGCGCCAAGACCCCTTTGACCGCCTTGCCGCGCTCGACCCGGCCGCCGACGATCATCGATGTTTTCTCTTTGCGGAAAATGGCCAGAACTTTCACGATTCCAAGCTCGGTAACAATCGTCTCTTTGGCGAGCATGCCCTCAAGCTCGGACTTCACCCAGTTGATAAGGTCGTAAATAATCTTGTATTGACGCCACGGAATTTCCTTTTCGCGCATAAGTTCTTCGGCGGTCGGCGTCGGATTGACATTGAAGCCCACTACCGCCGCCTCGCCGGCCTCGGCCTTGGAGACGTCATTTTCGGTAATGTTTCCGAGACCCTTGCCGACGATCTTGATGCCGACCTCCTCATGCTGAATTTTGGACAACGACGCCACGATCGCCTCGAGCGAACCGAGCACGTCGGCCTTGACGAGCAGGTTAAGAGTCTTTTTTTCCGCGTTTTCTTCTTCGTTGCCGCTATCGATGAAGGTCGCCCGTTCGGCCGAAGTCTGTTCGGAGCGCTTTTGTTTGACGTCGATTTCGGTCGCGTTCTCCGCCCGGCCCACATCCAAAATGTCGCCGACGACCGGCGCCACTTTGAAACCGATTATCTGCACCGGTACCGACGGGCCGGCTTCTTTGAGCAGGTCGCCTTTGTAATTTTTCATGGCGCGCACCTTGCCGTAGATTTCTCCGTTCACCACCAGCGGATCGCCGCCTTTGAGCGTGCCGGACTGCACCAGCACGGTCGCCACCGGACCCATGCCCTTGTCAACGTGCGACTCGACAATAGTGCCGGCCGCCGGCCGCGCCGGGTCGGCTTTTATTTTCTCTCCGTTAACGTCGGCCACCAATAGAAGCACGTCAAGCAGCTTGTCGATGTTTACATTGTTCTTGGCCGAGATTTCCACCACCGGCACGTCCCCGCCCCACTCCTCGGGAATAATATTGCGCCCGGACAACTCGGTCTTGACGCGCTGGATATCGGCGGTCTCCTTGTCGATTTTGTTGATAGCGACCACGAGCGGCAGCTTGGCCGCGCGGATGATGTTTATCGCCTCTTCCGTCTGCGGCTTGACGCCGTCATCGGCGGCCACGACCAAAATGGCGATATCAGCCACGCGCGCGCCGCGGCTTCTCATCATCGAGAATGCCTCATGCCCCGGCGTGTCAATAAAACTGATAGCCCGTTCGGATTTGGTCTTGGGGTCTTTCCACACGGTCTGGTAGGCGCCGATATGCTGGGTGATGCCGCCGGCCTCTTTGTCCACGACATTGGCCGAGCGGATGGTGTCGAGGAGCTTGGTCTTGCCGTGATCGACGTGGCCCATGACCACGATGACCGGCGAACGGGGCACGCCCTCGCCGCTTTTGGCGAGCGACTCCTCCAAATCAGCCGCGCGCGTGTCCCCGGCCGCGGTTTCGACGGCCGTCTCGGGCTTCACCTGGAAGCCCAGTTCTCCGGCTATAATGCTCGCCGTGTCATAATCAATATTTTGGTTCAGGTTCGCCAGAATGCCATTTTTCATGAGTTCCATCACTACCTGGGCCGTCGGGAGCTTCATGCGTTCGGCAAACTCGCGCACCGTGATAAGCGGCGGCAAAACAACAGACTGCCCTTGCTCCTGGCGCAGCTCCCGCTCTTTTTGCCGGCGTTCCTCTTGCTCATGGCGGCGTTTTTCTTCGAGATCGCGGCGGATAAAACGCCACTTGCGGATAATCTGCTCTGCCACCCGGTCGTCTACTTTGACGGCTTTTTGACCAATGTCAAAACCGTACTTCGGCAAAATTTCGAGCATGTCCTTGGTATTGATCTTGAGTTGTCGGGCCAGTTCGGTAACATTCATAAGTGATCTTAGTATAGAAGAAGACGATGAATCCGTCAACCGTTTTGCCGCCTCCCGCCAGGTTACCGGCCCGGCAGTACCCGCAACGGCATTTTGCACCCGGGCCGGAAAATAAAAACAGAGCCCGTAATATTCAGGCCCTGTTTTTGTCGCGCGCTACTTTAGGAGTCCGATGATAAGAAGCGCCACGATATTGGCCACCTTGATCATCGGGTTGACCGCCGGTCCGGCCGTATCTTTGTAGGGATCGCCGACCGTGTCGCCGGTTACCGCGGCCTGGTGGGCAAAACTGCCCTTGCCGCCGCTATGTCCGTCTTCGATATACTTTTTAGCGTTGTCCCACGCGCCGCCGCCGGCCGTCATGGAAATGGCGACAAACAGACCGGTAACAATCGTCCCGACCAATAACCCGCCCAAGGCTCCGGCGCCAAGCCACAGTCCGACCGCCACCGGCGCCACAATCGGGATCAAAGCCGGCAGGATCATCTGGCTGATGGCGCCCTTGGTAACGATATCCACGCAGCGGGCGTAATCCGGCTTGCCGTGCCCTTCCATGATCCCGGCAATTTCCTTGAACTGTCGCCGCACTTCTTCCACTACCCGGCCGGCCACCTTGCCGACGGATTCCATGAGATACGAACCGAACAGATAGGGCAGGAGGCCGCCGATAAAAAGGCCCGCGAGGACTTTGGGGTCGTCAATCTTAAAATCAAAGGCAATGTTACTCTCAGCCAACTTATGCGTGTAATCGGCAAACAGCACCAGAGCGGCGAGACCGGCGCTCGCGATAGCGTAGCCCTTGGTAACGGCTTTGGTCGTGTTACCGACGGCGTCCAAAGGATCGGTTACCGCGCGCACTTCGCTCGGGAGTTCCGCCATCTCGGCAATGCCGCCGGCATTGTCCGTGATCGGTCCATAGGCGTCGATGGTAACAATAATGCCGGCGAGCGAGAGCATGGCCATAGCCGCCACCGCCACGCCGTACAATCCGGCCAGGTTATGCGCCACGAGCATAGCCGCGACGATGAATATCACCGGCAGCGCGGTGGCGCGCATCGAAACCGCCAGCCCGGCGATGACATTGGTACCGTGGCCGGTTTCACTGGCTTTGGCGATGGATTGCACCGGTTTGTAACTCTTGGAGGTATAGTATTCGGTAACCCAAACCATGAGTCCGGTCAGGATCACGCCGGTAAACGCCGACAGAAACAAGTCCGCGGCCGACAGGCCGAGCTTGGGGGCGAAAGCGCGCGCCACGAAATAAAATGCGCTGAGCGAAAGAACAGCCGTAGCGGCCAGCCCCTTGTACAGGGCGTTCATTATGTGTTGTTTTTTACCCAGTTTGATGGCGAATGTCCCGATGATCGAGGCGATAATCGACACCCCGCCCAAAACCAAGGGAAAGTAAACCGCGGCGTTGATATCGCTGAAAGTGAGGGAACCGAGCACGACGGTCGCCACCGCGGTAACGGCGTAGGTCTCGAACAAGTCGGCGGCCATGCCGGCGCAATCGCCGACATTGTCGCCGACGTTGTCGGCGATCACGGCCGGATTGCGCGGGTCGTCTTCGGGGATGCCTTTTTCAACCTTGCCGACCAGATCCGCTCCGACGTCGGCGGCTTTGGTGAAAATACCGCCGCCGATGCGCGCGAAGACCGAGATGAGGCTGCCGCCAAAGGCGAGGCCGATGAGGGCGTTAACATTTTCATAGATGGCGTAAAAACCGACGACCCCCAAGAGCCCGAGTCCTACCACCAAGAGTCCGGTGATCGAGCCGCCCTTGACAGCGACCGCGAGAGCGGCCGCCAGACCTTTCTTGGCGGCTTCGGTCGTACGCACGTTGGCTTTAACCGAAATCGTCATGCCCAGATAGCCGGCAATGCCCGAAAACACGGCGCCGACCAGAAAACCGAGCCCGGTCTCGAAATCCACAAAAATCCATAACAGAGCGAACACCCCGGCGGCGACAAAACTGATGGTCCGGTACTGGCGTACGAGGTAGGCGCGAGCGCCCTCCTGGATGGCCCGGGCGATGCTTTGCATGCGGTCGCTGCCGGCAGGCAGGCGGTTAATCCAGCGCATGAGAACGAGGCCGTAAACAATGGCGAGAACGGCCGGGACGAGACTCAAGAGTAGATACATAGATCCACTTAAAAGATTAAAGCTAAATGATGAGGTTCTTGGGCGTGAGTATACTTAAAAGGGTCGGGAAAGTCAATGCTTCCCCGCGGCTGTCGAGCCCCCTGGCTCGACTTTGGGCAGGCGGGAATCTGCTCGACACTTGCCCGACACAACCGGCGGGTTTCAGGGTGGCGCCGGATTTTCGGGAGTTGGTTCTAGAGGGTTAGCTTTTGGGCGGTTTATCTTTTGCCGCCAGGATTACGTACCCTTGCGCTTCGAGGATACGGCCGACAGTGAGCATTTCCGCCAGAGTATAAAGTTCGGCCGCGGCGGTCGAAACGGGGTGAAAGGCTTTTTTTAATTTGTATAAAATTATGTTCGCAAAACGCAAAACCGGAAATAGCCGGCTGGCGGCGAGTGCGGGATAAAGTTCGTCGGGGTGAACCAAAAACTTGGCCCAGACCGTGGTATACATTTTTTTTACCCCAAAACCGGCCTGCTGCAAAAGCAGCTTTAAATCCGCCTTGGAGTAGAGCGACACATGAAAGGCCGCGTGGGGATCCGTATTGAGGCCGCGGCGCAGAAGATACCGGCGGATGCAGGCGTGCCGGCCGAGACGCGATTCGCTGAACATAGCCAGGGCGCCCCCGGGCCTGGCTACCCGCGAAAGTTCGGCGAGCCAGGCCGGCACATCGGCTACGTGGCCGAGCACATCCGAAGTATGTATAGCGTCGAAGTACTGATCGGGATATGGCAAACGCTCACCGTCAAACCAGCAGACATTGGCCGAAACGCCGTACTCGGCCAGCCGGGATTGGGCCAGATCCACTTGCAGCCGGACGACGTCAACGCCGTGAACCTCGGCGGCCGGGCCAAAAATTTTTTTCAGTTCTATGACGCTCGCCCCGGTGCCGCAGCCGACATCAAGGATGCGAAAAGCCGTCCGGTTTTGCCCGCGCCTTGAACGACGAAAATTTTTTCGGATATGCAAGTACAAAAAAAATTTTTTCGGATAAAATAACAAAATAAGCCAGTCGCGCGCCGCGGCCCGCGGTCCCCGGATGACCGGCCGCGCGTCCCACATCTCGGCCCCCTCGGCCGTAACAACGCCCCAGCCGTGTGTTGTCGGGTGACGGTGCATAAAGAGTATTGTAGCACAGGAACAAGGGCTAATAAACGCCGGGCATTTACAGACCGAAAAAATCCTGTTAATGTGAGTTAAACTCCAAGGAGGCACCATGAACTCTCACGCTGGCAGAGATGGCGACGACGCCCAGGACATCAACCCGGAGCCGCCGGGAGAGCCGGACTTCACCGAGCCTGAGGCAGACGGGGAAGACGAGCTCCCTGTAGACGAGCCGCCGGACGTCTAACTCGAGCCGCCAACCGCACTGCCCTGTCAGCGCCATGTTCACCGGCCGCCACAGCTCCGCGGCCCCCACCAACCGTTTGCAAGCCTGCCCGGCTTGTTTTTATTTGTATAAATAAGCCAAAAAAGCAATTACGCATTGACTTTGTGAATTGACCCTGCTATAATCTCAACCGTCACGTAGTAACTAACTACTACGAGGCCCGAAGATGATACGTTTAGCCCAGAGAAGTGAGTGATCCGACTGCCCTCATGATACTGTTTTTCCCCTCGCCTTCCTTTGTCTTCTCTACCCGCTAAGTTTACGCGGGTAACGGTTTGTAGCCGGATAAGCCGGTGTATCATGCTTCCCGGACCCTCGTAGCTTGAAGCTTTTTTGTATGTCGGAATTGTTAATCATCAGCGCGTCCCTTGTGGGGATCGCGCTCGGCATCGGGGTGGGTTATTTTGTGCGCAAACAAATAGCCCAGGCCAGGGCCAACTCGGTAGAGGCCAAGGCGGAAAAACTTCTGGTCGAGGCAAAAAACAAAGAGCAGGAACTACTGCTCCAGGCCAAGGAAAAGGCCATTAAAGTTATAGACGAGGCCAAACGAGAAGAAGAAGAACGCCGCAAAGAACTGCGGCAGATTCAGACCCGCCTGGAGCAGCGCGAATCGCTTTTTGACCAGAAATTGCTGAATTTTGAAGAAAACAAGAACAAACTGGAACAGAAGGTAGAAGAGGTCAAGGCTGTCCGCCAAAAAGTGGAGGACATCAAGCTGCAAGTGGTAAAAAAATTGGAGGAAACCGCCGCCCTGAGCCGCGAAGAGGCCAAGCAGCAACTTCTCAAACAAGCCGAAGAAGAGAGCAAATTGGACCTTTTCTCGCGCCTTTCCAAGCTGCAAAAAGAAAACGGCGACCACTTTGAAGCCGAGGCGCGCAAGGTCGTGATAGACGCGATGCAACGCTGCGCCTGCAACCATGCCAACGAGAATACCGGTACCATTATCAACCTGCCGAGCGAGGAAATGAAGGGCCGGATTATCGGCAAAGACGGACGCAACATCAAAACGATCGAAAAGCTGACCGGCTGCGAACTGATCATAGACGAGACGCCGGGCATGCTGATTATCTCCGGCTTCTCTCCGATCCGCCGCCGGGTGGCGCAAATCGCGCTCGAAAAACTTATCAAGGACGGCCGCATCCAGCCGGTGAAAATCGAGGAGTTTATCGACATGGCCAAAAAAGAGCTGGCGATTGACATTAAGCAAGCCGGCGATGAAGCCCTCTACCAGATGGGCATCACCGGGCTTGATCCAAAGCTGGTCTCGATCGTCGGCCGGCTCAAGTACCGCACCAGCTACGGACAGAATGTCCTCAACCACTGTCTAGAGGTCGGCCACCTGGCCGGAATGATGGCCGACGAGCTTGGTTTGGATCCGTTTGCCGCCAAAAAAGCCGGGTTCTTCCACGATATCGGCAAGTCTATTGACCACGAGACCCAAGGGTCGCACACCGAGCTCGGCTACAAGATTCTCAAAAAATTTAACGTGGACGAAGACACGGCGCAAGTGGCGCTGACTCACCACGACACTAGCCCGCCGCTTATCCTGACCAAACTGGTCATGGCGGCCGATGCTATTTCGGCCTCGCGCATCGGCGCGCGCCGCGATACGCACGAGGAATACGTAGCGCGCCTGGAAGAGCTGGAAAAGACGGCCAGCGACTTCCCCGGCATCGAGAAGGTTTACGCTATTCAGGCCGGACGCGAGGTGCGCATCTTCGTGCGGCCGGAAGAAATCGACGATTACGCGGCCTACAACCTGGCCAAGGATATCGCCCGCAAAATTGAGCAGGAACTCACCTACCCGGGAGAAATCAAAGTGAACGTGATACGCGAAAGCCGGACAGTGGAATACGCGCGGTAAACATTTAAACCGACTGTAAAGGCCGGGGTTCTCACCCCGGCCTTTTATTTTCTCTGTCTTTATTCTCCCCTTCCCGGCACCTTTTTCTCTTTAAGTAAGCGGCACCAAGAAGTTTTATCCTGCATGTACCTGCCATCCATTGAGGAATGATTTTTATTTTTTGTTCCCCTGTTTCCTTTACGCTTCCTTCGTAAGGGTGTTTCGTTCGGTATTAGTCTGGCAGCGCGGCACGACGAGACGCAGTGAGTCCAAGGAGCGCTGCCGACTAATACCGAACGGAAACCGGTGTGGAACAGGTGCCTCTGCTTGCTAGACTTATTATTAGAACCTACTCCCAAAAATAACTTCCGGCTCAATTTTGGCCTGCTTCGGCTACAAATTGTCCGGCTCTCGTCGCCATAGTACCACTATGCCTCCTCAATCCGGACAATTTTCGCTCGAAACAGGCGCAAAATTGTCTCGGAATTATTTTTGGGAGTAGGTTCTAGACTGTTATCCAAATGGATTTAAGGCCGCGCGCTATACGCATCTCTGGTGTTTGAAGAGTTGTGGATAATAAATTAAGCTCCATTGACACTAAAAACCTCCTGAGGTACAATACCTCTAGTATTTTACACTCTTAATATATACCTCCCTACGGGAATAAAACCCGGGGATAAATCTTTTTTACTATGAACAAAGCCGCACTCGCAGACGCCATTGCCACCAAGGTAGGAGCTTCCAAAAAAGAAGCGGAAGCGATGGTGGAGGCGTTCGTAGACATCGTTACCTTTGAGCTTAAAAACGGCGGCGAGGTGAATATTGCCGGCTTCGGAGCCTTTAGCGCCAAAACCCGGGCCGGGCGCGTGGGCGTCAATCCGCAAAAGCCGAGCGAAAAAATCCAAATCCCCCCGGTAACAGTGCCCAAGTTCAAGGCCGGCAAGGGACTAAAAGATGCGCTCAAAAACAGAGCCTAACGAAAGCACCAAAAAACCGCCGCACGAATAAGTGCGGCGGTTTTTATTTCCCTCGCCCGAGATCTGTTTTGCCAAATCAAAAATCGCCCTAGGCAGGCGATTGGTGTCAGGGGGGAGAATCGAACTCCCGACCTTAGGGTTATGAATCCTACGCTCTCACCAACTGAGCTACCCTGACCCATCCCAGATTATTGCGCCGTCCCATGCCGCCCCTGGGCAAAAGGCGATCGGTGTTACAGGCGATAAGATATCACATTTGAGTGAATTCTGCAATCCCATCTTCATTCGCTGTAACTCATGCTTTACCCGAGTGCGCGTGATCTCACCTCAAGCCAATTTGCCAACCGACTTCAAGTGATTCCTCCTTGCGGTGTTATGATTCCCAGACGGCGCGGTCGATCGGTCGCGGGTCACTCACGTGACGCGATCGAACCGGCGCCGTCCGGGACTGGGGCCTCGGACCACCGAATAGTGTGTTTCAGGGTTCGCCATCCTCATCGTCCGACGTCGAAGCCCCCTCTATCCGCCGCATCGCCAGTTCGAGCGCGCGGGTAGCCTGGTTGCGAAGCTCGTAGAAGTC
Organism: Candidatus Magasanikbacteria bacterium GW2011_GWA2_56_11; assembly: GCA_001004885.1. Taxonomy (GTDB): domain Bacteria; phylum Patescibacteriota; class Patescibacteriia; order Magasanikbacterales; family UBA922; genus GWA2-56-11. Next base: position 21,320 of record LCRX01000006.1, on the reverse strand, counting down.
CAAGAGCTGACGCTCAATGCCGCTAGTCTGATCGACGCTCTCAACGGCGGCGACGAGATGCCGCTCGACATAGCTCAATGTATCTACTTCACAGACCGCCTCCTGGCCATAACTCGCAAGGAAAGCTTTAATTCTGGTACTGAGCCCATCGAGCTCAATCCAGGCCGCGATCAGCGTCTCCGGCTCCGTGAGCCTGGTCTTGGCCGCCTGGACGGCAGCCGCGATCTCGGCGATACGCTGATCGATCCTTGACAGGCCCTGCGCGTTCTCCTCGCTGAGCCGCGCTACCTCGGCCGCATCATCCAGCGTAACAGCGTCGTAGATGTCCGGATCGCCTGCTCCGCTGAACCTGAACGCAGTCAACTCCAGACGGTCGACTCCGGTTCGGACCGCCCGCAGGTCGCTGAGATAGACATCGAGCAAACGCCTGGGGGTGATCGGATCGGCGAGGTGACGCTCGACTGTCCTTATCATCTCCCAAACGGAGTTGCCCCACGAGGCTCTTTCGTCTGTCTCCCTCCTGATCTTATCCTGCTTATGCCACTCGGCCGAGTGCAGACCAGTCCGAAGCAGCCCGATGACCGCCTGGCGGGTACCTGCCGACATGTAATGGCCATACTCCCAGATCAGCTCGGCCCGCCTGATCTGACCGACGCCAGCCGCCATCGCCGCTCCTTGGCGGAGATCAGCAACGAACGACCCGCCGTACTGGTCCACCCAGCGCACCCGCGAGCAAGAAATCTGACCCTCGGTCTCCATCGCCTTGGGCTTGCCAAGGTCGGCCACGGCCTGCGCCCAGTTGCAGACAACGGGCGGTCCGTGTCCCACGCGGATCCCGGTCGACAGGATGACACCCTGAGGGAAGTTGGGTGTGCCGAGGCACATAAGCCGACAACCGTCTTCGGAGGTGAACCTCCACTGCATATAGAGAGGCCCAGGCTCGAACCGTTTCGGGAAGGAACCAACGAGTTCTCCGCTCCAGCCCGGCAGATCCACCGGGATAAGCTGCTGGCCGAAGACGATGCCCTCATTCCCGATGATCCTGAGAAGCTCGGCCCTCGCCTCGTCGCTTGTGAGAGCGACCGGATCCGCGGCGAAAACCGGATACACAAGCAAGGCACCTTTGCTATGCTCGCTCGGTTTCGTATCCCTGATGATACGCGCCGCGGTCTCCTCTCCGTCCCCAGGCCATCGACCTCTGTATGACCGATCAACGAACACAATTTTCCGTAGTTTCACCGCGTCGTCCCCCACGACGCTTCCCTTCGCCTGTCCACCCTCGATCCGCCAAGAAACACGAACGGTTACCATCGCTTCCTCCCCATCTCTCGGTGTACGTTCTCACGTTCACAATGTGGGAATTATTCCCGCACCTACAGATAGACAACCTGCAAATGCGGGAATAATTCAGGCAAATAAATTTGTAAAAAACAAAAAATAACTACTTTGTATAGCATTAAAACTGACTTTTGTCAAACCTAGAACCTTAGGAAGAACGCCAAATTCGCTTAACCCAGCCAAAACTCTATCCGGAAAAATGGTAGACCACTCTATTGACCGTTGGAACCTTTTCTTTAGTGAGATCAGGACATGGAGCTTGACAATTCCGCTTATTCTAGCGGTTGACTAGCTATTTTGGAGTATTTTATATAGTCGGCTTTGGTCATTGGCTTATACACCAGCCTTACCATATTGACCAAGGCAGTGGCTGATCGTAAGGCTTCCGCCCTATCTATATCCTCGTTGAATTCTTTTTTGTGAAGAGTCATATAACTGTCGAGCTGTTCATCAGTAAATCCCATATAATTACTTTTCGAGCAGATCTTCCAAAGAACTGCGGAATTCGCCTTTGAACAACCGACCGTCGGCCAAGTATTCAGTAAATTCGGAGTAACTTTCGGGACTTAAAAAGTGGAAAAAGTATTTTTGTTCAATTTTCGTTTTTTCCATTTCTTCGTTCAAATCTTCAAAGTGATTTTTTGTCCAACGATATTTTGCTTTATTCTCTTCCGAATCATCATCGTCAGATTTTATTTCTACAACCACAATATTATTACCAATTTTTAAGAAAAAATCAGGATTAAAGCTGTTTTGTGTTGGGTGTTCTCCTTTTCGCCAAGAATATTCAATACTATAAAATCCCATATCACGGGATTTGATCCATGCGTCGAGTTTTTCATTAAGTGGAGATTTTGTAAGCACTTCGATGAATTTTCTTTCTGGTTCTAATTTTGTAACAACAATATTTACTGGAGTTTTAAAGCAATAGTGATTTATTTCTTTACTTGCACTTCGTGGCAGACTTTCATCATTAGCAATATCTTGTAATATGTCTACAAGTCCATTTTTACATTCGTCTTTAAAATTTTCAGTATAAAAAACTGTCGAACCGTGTTTTATCGCACCCACCGCAATGCTTTCTTTTTCTAGCCCCCTTGTATTTATTAGTTTTGGTTTATTTGCTTTTCGTTCTAAGCGTATCGTCGATCCTCTAGCTCTAAAAAGCGTTTGGAACGCCTTAAATATCCTATTTGCATTATCTTCTGTAAGAACCCCGCTCTTTATACCGACACGGTGCATTGAACTTGTAATAATTTCTCTAATTTCATTTTCAGGAGGTAAATGTTCTTTCTCGTATTCACCTTTTGGAAATCTAATTTTTGCTTCAAAATCTCTAGTTTTAAATGTTTCCACTATCTTTGCTAGAACCTCATCGAGCAAAAAAACTTCCTTTTGAATGGTAGTTGTTTTTTGTTTGATCTCTCCACTCAAATCTTCGTATTCAGTTTCTTTTGCTGTTTGTTCAACTTGAGCTACAAGGTTAATATATCCTTTGGAATAATCAAAAATTTCTGTGTCTTTTTCTGCTTTTACGACTTTTTCTGTTTTTTCATAATCAATAGTGTGGAGGTCAAAATGATATTTTGATCGTTCTCCGCTAGTTAATATCTCACTGGTTAATCTAACTTCAATTTCCAAAATTTCATCAATAAGACCACGAATGTTTCGGCTCCATGCGTCATGATTAAAAACTCTAACCTTTGGCTGTGGTGTTTTGTATTCATCTGGAATACGAAGACCTCTACCTAAAACTTGTGCAATTAAGAGTTTTGAATTAAAAGCTCTGTCTTCCCAAGGCACTATTTGAAAAACATTTTTTACATCCCACCCTTCGGTTAACATAGAAACAGAAATAATCCATTCTACGGAATTTTCTTTATCATCTACATTCTTTAATTCCAAAACATTTTTCTTATGGTCTTTATGTGAAGTAACAATTAGAACTTTTTTTTCTACTGCTTTACGAGGTATTTTTTCTTTCTTTTCCAAATAGTCTACGAAATCTTCGTAAAGCGTTTTGGCCTTGGAAATGTCTTTTGTAATTAAAATCGTTAAAGGCTTTATAAGCCGGTATTTATTTACAAATTCACTATGGTTGTCATAGATTTTTTGAAATTTTTCATTTTTATCAATGCTTTCATCTTTTGACACATATTCTACAGATTTAACAACTTTGTCGTCGACAGCTTGGCGGATAGAGTAACGGTAAATGACATCGTTAAAATATTCATCTTCAATGTAGGCCGTTCCGGTTAAGCCGACAATGTATTTGAAGCCAAAATCAGGATTAAGCAAAAATCCTCTCCATTTTTTAATGTCTTGTTCGCCAGATGAATTGTAGGCGTGGTGTACTTCATCGTTTAGCACCAATACACGCTCACCGTTTCCTTTTAGACTGTCGTTTATTGACGATCCTGTTCGTTCGTAAACTGCGTGTATATTTTCAACACAAATATCTCCATTTTTAATAGTGCTGTTAGCATCAATAATTCTTGGATTTTTAAAAACAGCGTCGTTCGGCAATGAATCCTTAATTCTGTCATCGCCGGATAATTTTTCAAATTTTCCTTTTAATCCGGATTCAATAGTCAATGACGGACAAAGAACCAAAACTTTATCAACCAAACCTATACCCAAAGCAATTTGTGCTATACCGTAAATAACATAACTTTTTCCTGTTCCTGTCGCTAAGTCTATAGCCGCCGAGAGCTTGTGCGGTAAGGGTAGATTTTTTTGATAGTCCTTTATGCTCTTATACCTTTTTTGAAGTTCGGGATTTGTTTTAAAATTTTCTTCAACTAAATTTTCAATTGACGAATATTCTCCAGACGCAAGATAAATAATTGTATTTTTAATTGCTTCTTTTTGATACTCTCTATCTCCACACAAAATATCTAAAAAACTTATCCATTTTTTAAAATTGAGTTTTGTAGGATTGTAGTTTTGTTTAATTTGTAAAATTAAATCCTGTGTTTTATATGTTTTAATTCCGTCCGTCATATATTATTTGATATTAAATACCTCTCTAAACTCATTCCCATAAATATCTACATAAATTGCCATAATCTGTTTACTTGTGCATTCCTTTTTTGGGAATTCGTTTGTGATTTCGGTTTTTTTCTTTAATTCGTCTTTAATCTCTTCATCATTTTCTTCGTCGTCATCTTTTTTCTTTAAACCCAATAAATCTTGAGCAAAGTAATAATGGGTCATCATAAATTTGTCCCCGTCATAATTCAAATCAACAAGTAACATGGCTAGGCTTTCAAAATTCTCTAACTTTTCACCGGTTTCATTTTGTGAATAGGCGGATTCAAATTTTTTGATTTTTAAAATTATTTTATCTTTTGTACTTTTTATTTCAGATTTTACTTCTGGTTGACGAACAAAATGGAAGCCGATAGCGTCATCAAGATTGTTGATTTGTTTTTTACTTTGTGGTTGTCTTAATTTTTTAAATTGCACTTTGTGTAGCTCCTTAATTATTTGATAAGGAACTTTTAAAAAATAATAACGGACATCATTTATTTGATAATAATCGCTAATAAAATCAACATTGTTTGCCGGTGCAATAATATAAAACCTACCGTCAATTTTTTTTCCAATATTTTTATGCAATTCTTGTAAATATTTTTCGTCAACGCTAACATTTTTCAAATCCCAGTATGGAAAAATTTTTGTGTAGAATTCTCTTTTTTTGCCGTCGACCTCAACTCCGCCAATAGATGTCGTCTTTGATTCTTCAATCTCAAACAAATCTTTTACAAAACGAATATAGTCATCTTTCTGTAACGCAAAAACTTTTCCTAAATCGTAAAGACCTGAAGCTACAACCCCAAAAGATTTTGCCGGCTTTCCGTATCTCTCTTTTATGTTATCTAAATCTTTGCTCTGATTGATCTGTAATAATCTTTTTTGTGTTGTATAAATGGATAATTTACCAATATCACAGCCAATCCAGCGTCTTCCTAATTTTTCAGCCACCGCTAATGTTGTTCCACTACCCGCAAAGACATCCAAAACCAAATCGCCGGGGTTTGTACATGCTGATATTATCCTTTTGAGTAAGCTTTCTGGTTTTTCTGTCGGATATCCAGTGTTGTCTGATTTTGTAACTTCCGCTTGAGGAATTGTCCAAACATCGTCTGCACCTTTTTCACTATATTCATTGTATACTACTTTTCCATTTTCATCTTTTAATGTATCAAGTTTTCCGGTTTCCGGATTCCAAATTCTGGCGTTAATTTTTCGATTTTTATCTAACGCAATTTTGACTCCATTCCAAGTAAATATTTGACTTTTTGAATAAAATAAAATTACATTGTGGTTTTTTGGTAACCCCAAAATATTACCTTGCATTTTATCTGGGTAGTGCCAAATTATTTCATTTTTAAAATTATTTTCTCCGAATACTTCATCAAGAATAATTTTAATGTAATGTGTTTTTTTCCAATCTAAATGAACAAAAATAGCTCCGTCATCGGCCAGTATTTCTTTTAGTAACAAAATTCTTCTTCTTATAAATTCTACAAATTCGGCACCTTTTGTTTTGTCAGTGTATGCCTTTTGTCCTTTATCTCCTTTAAAATCACTTTCTGTCGCAAATGGAGGGTCAATATAAACCAGTTTTACTTTTCCCTTTACCTTTCCTTTAATTAAAGGATCTTTATCTTCGTAGAAAGTTTTCAAAATTTGTAAATTGTCGCCAAAAACTAAAAGATTTGTCCAGTCTTTTGAAAATTTAGGATATTTGTTGCCGTTAAAAATTTTTTCTATTTGAAGTGGAACCGGTTTTGCTTCTTCGGTATCTGCTATAACATCCTCTTTACGCATTTTTCCGGCATAAACAAGTTCATATTCTTTTTGCTTCGTTGGAAAAAGAGAGTATTTATAAATTGCTGGAACCTCTTTACCAGTTTTAAGACAGTCGATTAAAAATTCTATATCGTTTTTATTTAAACTTGTCATAAAAGATATTTTATCAATAGAAATATTATACTGTATTTATCGGAAACTGTCTATCAGCCAGCGGATTTGCCATTCGGTTTAACTTCGGCTATAATTATACCATATGAACAATCTAACGCAAAGACAAAAAGAAATTTTGGAGTTTGTAACCGAGTATATCAAGAAAAACGATACATCCCCCTCATTTAATGAAATAAAGGATAAATTCGGCCTTTCGGCTTTATCCACAGTCCACGAGCATATAACTGAGCTAGTGGATAAAGGATATTTACGCCGAGATGAACGAAAAGAACGAGGGTTATATCTTCCGGCTAAACGCCAACAATACATTGAAGTGCCTTTGATTGGGGTGATTGCTTGCGGAAAACCCATTGAAGCCATAGAAATGCCAGACGAATTTATCAGGGTAGCCCGTGAGGATTCCCTGCGAGGCAATATCTACGCTCTAAAAGCCAATGGTGATTCAATGATTAAGGAGGGTATTTTTGATGGTGATTTTATCATAGTCAAAAAGCAAAATACGGCGGAAAATGGCGATACAGTGGTAGCGATCATTGATGATAACCAAGCAACGCTTAAAAAATATTTTCAAGAAAAAGAAAAAATACGCTTACAACCAGCTAATCCGGAGTTTGCTCCAATGTACAGAACGGAAGTTGAAATAAGAGGTGTTGTGAAAAAAATTATTCGTAATTTAAAATAATTATTGTTTGTAGAAATGCCAGCAAGAAAAAATACTCGGGGGCTGTGGGTTTAGTCTTAGTTTAGCTCACTTTAATCGCTTTCCTTTGGGAATCTACTAAGGTTTTCAGAGAGGAAGCGGATTAAAGTCGGACGCTTCTAAGTTATTCATTCAACCTTTTAGTATATGGGAAACCAAACCAAAACTAAGACGGGACAGACAGCCAAAGTATCGGGTCAATATCGACCGTCAGGTACGAGGACAGAGATAACCCTTTCAAAGGGCGATCGTGTTCCGCCTTATAGCGGTGAAGCTAAATCTTTTACTTTAGTCGACAGGACTAAACACAAGAAATAAGCTTCAAACTCTTGCTGGCATTTATGCAAACAAACTTTGCAAAACACCTCATGAACCAACTACATGAAAATTTTTGTTCACAAGATAAAAGACAAAATGCTCGAGTTTACGAAGCTGTTTTGTATTGAAACAAATTTTTTTCAGCGTTTCGTTATCGTGTATAAGTATTTTAGATTTTTGAACACAGACCCAATCGTCAAAGATGTTTTGCAAAAGATTTTCAACGATACGGCGAAAATCATCGGCGAACCCGAGGAAAACATGGACGAGGATAAGTTTTTGAAAGTAAAAGGTGAAGCTCTTTTTTCCCGTGAGTTTTGGGTATATTACACCAATTTGGAAGTAATATACGGGAAAATGAAAAAACTACAAAAATGTAATTTAACGGATAAAACCGAGCTTGAACAATTGTCTAAATTGTTTTCCAAACCGTATTCCAAGAAAATGTTGGAATTGTCTTTTGAGGTGGTGAACAGCGAGGTTTTTACCCGCCTTGATCAAGAAAGCTTTTGTACCGAGGACGAAAAGGACGGCGAAACATATTTTGACGAGCAAAATGGTGTTTTGTTTATCAAAGGCGAAAGAGTTGAGATAAACAAACAGGATAAAATAACCAACGCCCACAAAATACTCCGACATATTTTTGTTACTAATAAGGACAATACCGCCGATGATTTTTTCTTTTCCGAAATTGCCGAGGATGAATTTCAAGAGCTGGATTATAAGAACAGGGCTAATAATTGGCGTAAATATGCGAGAGCTTGCGAGCATATTAACGAAAAGGTCAAAGAACAGACCGGTGAAGCAATAACCGACTTTTTAATCTTTAATACTGGCGATACCTCCAAGGTGAAAATCAATCAAAAATACCTCTAATTTACACCTAAAAAACAAGCAGAAAATCCCTTAACTTAGGGATTTTTTTGTTTTACACCTAACTTTACCCGTAACTTTGGTGTAGGCGGTTATTTTATAATAGAGCCACGCAAACTAAAAAGGTCGATTTGCGAAACTTTATTCATCAAGAAAGCAAAAAACTATGTATAGACTTATCGGTATCCTCAAAAAAGAGGAAACCCAAGAATATGTCTGCAAAGACGGAACTCCGGGCAAGAAACGAATTTTATTCGTTGAACCGGAGGGATCAATCTACCCGGTCAAAGTCAGTGTCAGCGACATGGACTTGAAAGCCGGCAAAATCGGCGAAAAAGTAACCTTGGATGTGGAAATTTATCCTTTCTACATTCAAAACAAAACAAGACAAAAGGCTTTCATGGATATTTATATCCCTAACAAGAAATAAGTATGGACTTCATAACCGCTACAACCACGTATGTTATTGCCCACCAAGGCAATAGTTATTACGCCACATCGGCGATATCAGTATTCGCCCTCACGGACAAAGCGTTGGACTTGATAAATTTTTTCAGCCAACTGCTAACTGTTTCGTTTGGAATATTGTTTGGGTTGGTTGTGATTATGATTCTCCTTATTATTTTCTCTTCCTAATATGACCGGACTAATCACAAATTTATTTTCCGGATTGGGTTTGAGTCTTGTGTTTCCTTTGGTCTTATTCATCGTCTTATCAATATTTTTAACGATTATTTCGGGCAAATAGTATGTGTTCCATATATATCTTACTACTCAACTCGTGCTACTTAGATGACTTCCAAATGATTGGAGCTGTCTTTGCTAAAGCGATTGTGCTTGGTTTGATAATCGGAACAGTGGTCGGCGTACTAGTTTTATTCGTTAAAAAAATTAACTCTTAAAAACATATGACTAATAAGATCAAAAATCTTATTTCAGCCAGCCAAGTTAAAACTGCTTCTTTGCTAACTGCCATTGTCGGCGGTGTAGCAGTAGCAGGCAACGCTTTCGCGGCAGTCGATCCGGATGTGGCCTCTACGACCCAGCAAATGGTGTCGGTGATGAAAGAAAATGTAACTGGTGTTATCAATTGTGCCAAGCCCCCGCCACAGGTTTAAAGTTTATAAATTTTTTCTATGTCAAAAATCATAATTTATGTTGAAGATATTAAACACAAAGAAAATGATGATTGCCGTTGCCCTGATTGCTGTCGGTATACTGTTTTCTGCCGGCCTCGCAAAAGCAGACAGTCCAGTCGGCGATGTGGTTCAGTTTGCCCCTGCGTCCAATTGGTATGCATGGGTGATTCGTTACCTAAACGAAACTGGACGAGGGCAAACATTCATAACACCTGTGGGAACAACAGGCATAAGCACTGTGGCGATGAAGCTTTGCCGAACAGCAACTCTAACAAAACCGAAGACCATAACGCTTTGCACGACGGCCACCACTGGTTATTACGCTGGTTGTCAGACACCTTTGGCTTCAAGAACATTCTCAGCGAGTGAATTAAACACATTGATAAATTATGACGCAAGTTGTTCGGGCAATCTCGAGGGTGGAGCAAATGACGGCGCATATTACAAATGGGCGTATTTTACATTTAATACTCCTGTGGCTGTTTCCGGAAATACCAGTTATTTTTTCCTGTTAAATTCGGCTTCATCCGCCGACAATGAAACCGGCAATCCATTACCATTGATGTATAACAATTGCAATTACTTGGGTTCAAGTGCGAATTATACCAGCGGACAAACATATAATTATCACGGTTCAACAAGATATGCCGAATCCGATGGGGCTTTGTGCGATACGCTTTTCAAAGTGTTCAGTGCCAACCCGATTGTTATTCCATTTGCCATTACATCACCGCAAAATAATGATCCGGAAGTAACGGATACTTGGATAACAGTAACCGGCACTTGTCCGACAAACGGAGTAAATAGAATTGGATTAACTAACGACTGCTTGGGCTTCGATAAAATAAATTACAATACTACTTGTGCGAGCAATACATTTTCCGCTCAATTCTATTACAACGGGCTTGGCGACAAGCGAGTGATTGCGAGAGAGGCCAGCAGTACATCCGGCGACTGCGTGGACTACGATGATAAAATGGATTTCAAAACTGTAAGAACGATTGAAATAATCAATGGCTATCCGGATAATTGGTATTTCAATTTTGATTATTACAATGACTATGACATCAAAATAATATCACCAAAGTTTGACACGGCATTAACTTTGCCAATCAGCTCAACATCATCTCTGTTTACATTTCAATTTATTTATCCTGCTTCGTCCACATTAGCTAATCTGCAATTTACTATTAAACAATATGATCCGAGTGGCAATCTACTTAACGGCAGTTATCATGTCAAAACTTTGTCTACTATGGCTAATACGCAAAGTTATGCGGTTACACTCTCGGCCTCATCAACAACGCCCTTGCATTATGTCGTCCAACTCACGGAAAGTGGAGAAATGAAAAGACAATATCCGTTTGGTATCTATGTTTCGGATATTGACTACATATTCAACACGACAGACAATCAATATTTTTTCCCTCGTTTGGTTGATCTCTTGAAAACAAAAATAATCTTCAATTATTACTTTGCTTTTCATGACGGTTTTTATAACTTGTTCAACGCCAGTTCTACTGCTCCGACTGATACCGCATTGGACATTACTTTCAAAACCGTTTCGGCAGACAAGCAATACAACACGGATATTAAAATCTTTTCCGCCAGCGACCCGAATGTTAAGAATTTTGCCAACGGATTGCGACCATACATTGTTGCTTTTCTTTGGCTCATTTTCGCTCTGTATTTGATATTGCGAGTTTCTTATTTATTCAGCGGAAGTAACCCCGAATAATATGTTTGACCTCATCGAAACAATCCTCGTTAAAATATTTTCACTCCTGCCTGACGCTGATCCTAACAATTCTGTCATTGCGTCCGTCAATAGTGCGTTTGCAGTTATCACGCCCACTATTGGAAAGATAAATTTAATCTTTCCAGTTTATACGCTATTCAAAATATTGCTTATGGTTTTGTTCGTAGAAATGACAATTTTTCTCATTACACTAGTTATTAAAATGGTAGCTTCATTCAAACCACTATGATTACTATTATCACGGGAAAACCCGGAGCCGGAAAAACTTTGTTCATGACTTATACCGCTCTTGAAATGTTTTTGAAAGGTTTTGATATTTACGCCAATTGGAAATTGGACTTTTCGAAGTATGTGGAAATAAAGAAAATCAACAAAGAAAAATTAGGCAAAGTATTTTTCTGGTCGGAAATTCCGGAATTGTTAAGCATAAAAGGCGGACAGATATTCATCGACGAAGCCCAAGGGTATTTTGATTCAAGGGAGTGGCTAGAAATGCCACCGTCGGCAAAACAAAAATTCTCTGCCCACAGGCACGACATTAGAAAAGATGATGACGGCAATATTATACCGCTTGATGTTTGGGCTGGTGTCCAACATATGAGCAATATTGATAAACGCATAAGAGATTTGGGGCAACACTTTATTGAAGTTAGAAATATATTTCGTTTGTTTTTCATGACTTCATATTTCGAACTTCACGATCTGAAAGACGACACAGTAAAACGCCAAGCGGTGAAAAGAAACTTTTTTATGTTCAATAAATTAAAAGCCAATTGCTACAACACGCACGAAGCCGTCAACTTTATTGAGTATGAAGAATTTCCATATTATAGAGAATATAAAAAAGAATTCTCTAACGATAACACCGGACTGATACCAACCTCCGACGATATTCCTCCATATCACAAACAGCAGAAAAGGGACAGGATTCGTTAGAACCCCTGCTCGATGACGATAAAGGACTTAATGGCCTTTTCGCCTTTCTTCACTTTGTAGCCGTTTTCGAGCCAACGGTTAAAAGTTAAACAATTACTTTTCGGATCGTAATTGTTTGCCTCATCCTGACCCCAGCGGTCAAGAATTTGGTCTTTAACAAGCTCGGCAGTGGTTGCCGAACCTGTCCATGTGGAAACGAGTTTTTCCATACTCTTAATAAATACACGGCCTAAATTACTGTCCGTGGCAGGCCGTTTATTGCCGTATCGGACAAGGCTTGAAAAGAGCGTCTGATAGCTTGCCATAGTCAAGGTGGAGAGCGAAGCTACTACCTTTACTCTGGATAAGCTGACGCTAAAATTAAAAGCCCTGATACGGGAATAAATAGCATTAGGTTTTAACAATCGAATATCCGATTCCGCAAGCAATTCTTTTTTCGTCCGTCGTTGCCCGACGGCGAAAAAAAATGCTTGCGAACGGTTACGAAGCAAAACAAAGCTTTATATCTAATCTTGATTATATCCACACATCTAAAGAAAATTGTTATGGCTTTTCCCTACAACATAAAAGTTGTTGTGTCGGGCAAACAAGTAGAGGTCTATAAATACAAAAAGAATGTCTGGCGGGATTTTGAAAGAACGCAACCAAGCGTGCAAACAAAACAGGAAAAAGAGCCGAAACAATTGGACATATTTGAGAAAATTAAACTGCAAAAACAAAAACAGAATTTTTCAGTCAATCGGACACGAACCGAGATTCGCCGATTGATAAATTCTAACCCCCAGTTAAATAAATTTATGACTTTGACTTTTGCCGACAACATCACCGATCTAAAACAAGCTAATTATGAATTTAATAAGTTTGTTTTAAGGCTGTCTTACAAATACCCAAAGTTTGAATATCTGGCCGTGCCGGAATTTCAAAAGCGTGGTGCGGTACATTACCATGTTATCTGTAATTTACCGTTTGTTCACTATAACGAAATTTTTGAAACTTGGGGACAGGGCAAAATTGATATTAAGAAAGTCAAAGATGTAACGAATTTAGGTGCGTATGTCTGCAAGTATTTGGGCAAGGATATGTTTGACGAGCGGACTTTTGGCAAGAAAAAGTTTTTTCGTTCGCAAACATTATCCGAAGCAATAGAAATACTGGGATATTTAGCGAAAATATTTGTTGAAAGATTTTTGTCATTATTAACGCCGGTATTTGAAAAAACATTTGAGAGCGAATGGCTTGGTGAAGTGGAATACAAAGCCTATTCTTTGGATTCTTTCCCATTTCTGAATGGATTTAACAAAATGATGTTACTCCGGCCGATATGATAACGCTTTCTAAATTCAAAGAATTGACGGAAGCGGAGGGGTTGCAACTGACCGACGAAGAGGCCGAGGAAGCGAGAGAAAACATATATCAGTTATTAGAAATAGCGTTTGATGTTTGGATAAAAAATATTAGAAAGCCCGTTGTATTGCCTCTTGATAATAAAGCATAACTTTGTTATTATATCCTTGAACACAACTTTACTAACCGCAGGCTTTTTTATTGCCATAATTATTTGTAATTGTGGCCAGAAAAGGGAGCAATCCTGCTTTCAATTTGCCTCGCGGTAAGTTGTGTTCACAGCAGTTCTTTGCTCCCTTTTTTATTTTACTAATATGGAAAAAATACTAAAACGAGGCGTTATATATTATAGAGTATCAACGGCAGAACAAGCCGAGCATGGTTTTAGTTTAGAAAACCAAAAAGAGGCCTGTTTGAGCCACGCCGACAAAAGAGGCATTGAGATTGTCGCCGAGTTCCATGACGACGGCCAGTCGGCCAAGACGGCCAATCGTAAGGGGCTACAAGAGATGATTAAGTATTGCTCCGTGAAAAGCCACAGGATTGATTGCGTGATCGTCAACAAGGTTGACCGGCTTTCTCGTGATGTTAATGATTACACCAGCATATACGCAAACTTCACCAAAGGCGGTATATCGCTTATTTCAACCACGGAAGCCATAAACAACACATCCTTTGGCAAATGTGTTGGCAACATCATGGCGACCTTTGCACAACTTGATAATGATATGCGTAGCGAGCGTGTAACAGCCGGCATGAAGAAGTGTATCGAATCCGGCAGGTGGCCGTTTATGGCTCCTATTGGTTATACAAATTTTATAGATACAACCGGAAAAAAGACTATTATTGTTGATAAAGCGAAAGCCTCTTCGGTTACTTATATTTTTAACGAATTTGCCAAAGGTGTATATACCGAGGAAGAAATACGGCAAAGGGTTAATGTCCAAGGTTTACGCTCGAATAAAGGTAAGGAAATTTCTTCACAGATGATCCATAAAATATTGGTTGAAAGATTTTATATTGGTAGCATGACAATGAACGGCATTGATTATCAAGGGACTCATCAACCGCTAACCACCGCAATAACTTTTTATAAGTGTCAAAAGTTTTTGCGGAAATATGACAAAAGCACGGTTATGGCGTTAAGCAATCCGGACGAAAGTTTTCCTTTGCGTAATTTCGTGTTGTGCGGTCGTTGTGGCCGTCCGTTGACCGCCGCTTTTTCCACTAGCCATACAGGGCGGAAATTTCCTTATTATCGTTGTTATAACAAATTATGCACCGCCCCAAAATCAATGCCAAAAGAAAAATTGGAAAATGATTTTTTTGAGTATCTAAAAGAAATCACACCCGACAAGCGTTATTTGAAAGTAATCCGACATATGGCTCTTGAGGTGTGGGAGAAAAAATACAAAGAGATAAACAAAACCACCGAGCAAATAGCCAAAGAATCCGAGCAATTAAAACTGGAAAAAAGAAAGCTATTTGATATGCTCGGTAGAGGCTTAATTGATGAAAACGATTTTAAAGAACAGTTGGAGGTTATAAAATCGGCCATTGAAGAAAAAGAAATACATTTGAATGAAGCACCAAAGGAAAATTACAATTTTGAGGAAGCTCTTGATCTGTGTTTTAATTTCTTTTTGACAGTGCCGGATTATTGGAAAGGGGCGACTTATAATCAAAAAATAAAATTGCAGGGTTCGATTTTTTCTAAAAAGCCCTCGTATCAATATCCGTCATTTGAAACCCCAAATTTTTCGCTAATCTTTCAACAAAAAAGAGGGTTTGCAAGTGCAAACCCCCCAGTCGTAGCCCGTAGGGGGATCGAACCCCTGTTCCATGGCTGAGAACCATGTGTCCTAGCCACTAGACGAACGGGCCGTGGCTGATGGTTATGTGCGACCAGTATAGGGAAAAAAAACCGGGCTGTCAATCTCGCGGCCGCGGGCCGAATAAAAAAATCGTAAACACCTAATCCGACTCCGCGGCCTCCCTCTCCGGCGGCACCTGGAAATATTCCAGCATAAACCGGGCGAGTTCGCCGAATACCGGGGCCGCCGTACTCTCGGCATAAGCCCTTTCCGGCTTTTCGTATTTGATAAACAGCACAAATTTGGGGTCGCCTACCGGCGCAAAGCCGACAAAAGAATGATTGTACGTGTCGGTGTACCCTCCCCCGCCGGCTATTTCGGCCGTTCCGGACTTGCCGGCGACATAGTAGCCGGGTACGCGGGCCCGGCCGCTGTAGCCCTTGTCCACCGTCTTTACCATCATGCCGCTTAGCAGGCTGGCGGCGCGCCGGGAAAGCACGACGGCCAGTTCACGCGGCTTGGTCCGCTCCACCCGGCCGTCGGCCAGGCGTTTTTCCTTTACGATATACGGCTTCATAAGGGTGCCACCGTTGGCGATGGCGCTAAAGGCGTCGGCAATTTGGATCGGCGTTACAGTTATGCCCTGTCCAAACGAGGCCGTGGCCGTGTAGCAATCAAGTTTGTTGCCCTGGTTTATGGCGAGCGAGTCGATAACTCCGGTAACTTCGGTATCAAGCTCGATGCCGGTTTTGATTCCAAAACCGAATTTTTTTACGTAATCGACAAAACGGGCCTTACCCAGAATCTCGGCCACGTAAACCATGCCGGTGTTGATGGAGTTCTGCAGCACGCCGGTCATGGTTTGGTCGCCGTGCACGCGGTTGCCGGCGTTTTGGATGGGGTGCGAGCACAAGCCCTCCCGCCGACCCGAATCATGAAACGGCGTTTCCGGATTGACCAGGCCCTCGTTCAAAGCAGCGGCCATGGCAATCGGTTTGAAGATAGACCCGGGTTCGTAGGGCGTGAAAATGGCGGAATTATTGTAAGCGTTGGCATCGTCCACCTTGCCGTAGGTGTTCAGGTCAAAATCCGGCAGCGAACACATGGCCAGGATAGCCCCGGTCCGGGGGTCCATCACTATGGCGGCCCCGCTCTTCGCCCGGTATTCGTCGAGGCCGCGGCGCAGCGTCTCGCAGGCTTTGTACTGGATAGTGCGGTCAATGGTTAAAACCAAGTCCACGCCGTCTTGCGCCGGTTTCAAAGATCGTCCAGCCAGCGGTATCCAGCGGCCGCCGGCGCTGCGCACGCCTTCCAAAAATCCACCCCGGCCGGCGAGTTCTTCCTGCCAATAACCCTCGATGCCATAGCGCCCCTGATCAGTGCCGTCTTCGTTTTTACCCAAAAAACCCAAGACATGCGCGGCCAGGTTATACTCGGGGTAAAAACGGTGCGGCCGGCCGGTAAAGTGAATGCCGGGCAGACCGAGCGCCTTGATAGCCTCCATCTGTTCCGGCTCAACTTTTTGTTCAATAGGCTCGTAGGGGTCGGTCCGTTTGGTGAGAGCCGAAAAAAGAGTGCTAGTACGGGCCGCGTCATAGACGAAAATCGGCGCCAGAGAATCGATGATCCTGCCCGCGGCCGCGTCATCCGGAATCGCGCGCGTATCCGCGTACAACAAATACAAATCCTGGTTGAGCGCGGCCGGAAACTCCTCTCCCGTGCGGGAGTCCTGCAAAAAAATTTCTCCGCGACGGGGGAAAAGCTGGGCGTAAATTTCGTGCGATCCGGCGGCTAGAGCCGTGTAGAAATTATTCTGGACCACCATGAGGACGAACAGCCGGACTGCCAACGCCAAAACTGCCGCCAGGATCAGGGCCGAGGCCAAACGTAAACGCGCGTCGCCGCCGGGGCGGCGCGCGTTGCCGAAACGGTGCGGGGAAACCGGGTGCATGTAGGCCGCAAAAAAAATAGGCGCCCTAGATCCGGCGCTCTCGGCCGGATCTTTTCTCCATTACCTCGGCCGCTATCAGCCCGTCGGTGATCAGCCCCTGAAGCGACTGGTCGAGTGTTACCATGCCGGCCTTGGCTCCGGTTTGCATGGCGCTCAAAATTTGGGCGATATTATTTTCCCGGATCAAATTCGCCACGGCCGGAGTATTGATGAGTATCTCCCGCGCGGCCGCGCGTTTGCCGTCGAGGGTGGGCACGAGCTCCTGGGCCACGATGCCGCGCAGCACGGCCGCGAGCTGGATCAGCACCTGTTTCTGCTTCGGCCCCTCGAAAACGTCCACTATGCGCTCGATAGCTTCGGCCGCGGTAGAAGTGTGGAGAGTGGAGAATACCAGGTGTCCGGTTTCGGCGGCGGTCAAAACTGTGGCGATGGTTTCCGGGTCGCGCATCTCGCCGACCAAAATAACATTGGGGTCCTGGCGCAAGACGTGTTTGAGGGCGGCGGCGAAAGATTTGGTGTCTGTTCCCACTTCGCGCTGTTCGATGAGGCTTTCTTTGTCCGCGAAAACGAACTCGATCGGATCTTCGATGGTAACGATGTGCGCCCGGCGGGTTTGGTTGATCTGCTCTATCATGGCGGCGAGCGTGGTGGATTTGCCGTGTCCGGTCGGCCCCACGACGAGCACCAGGCCGTCGAGCAGGTTGATAAACTCTTTAATGGGCGGCTCGAACCTGAGCTCCTCTGGAGTGGGAATTTGGCTCGGGATAACGCGAGCTGAAAGACCGATCTTGCCCTCCTGTCGGTGCAGATTGACCCGAAAACGCGTATTCTGCGCCTCATAAGCCAAATCCAGCTCCAGCTCTTCGCGAAAACGGCCGGCTTGTTCTGGGGACAGCAATTCCGCCAGCCCGGCCTCCAGGTCTTTCTCGGCTATCTCGTCCTGAGCGACCGGGGTCAATTGGCCCTCCACACGAATCATCGGCCGCTCTCCGGCCACCAGGTGCAGATCCGAGGCGCCGGACTCGATGGCTTTGGCAAAGTACGCAGTTAGAGACATACACTCTGGCGATAAGCGGCCAACTTTTAACCAGGCTGGCCCGACAGTTTGCCTGAATTTTACCACAGGCCAGGGGGCAGCCACAATGGTTGGCGACCCAAAAAGTTATCCACCCCGATCTCGGCTTTGCCCTGCCGGCCGGGAGAAATCCAGGCACTTGATCTTTTCCTCTCTCTTGGGTATACTCTCCCCCATCGGGGTATGGCCTAATTGGCTAAGGCGCACGCTTCGGGTGCGTGAGATTCTGGGTTCGAGTCCCAGTACCCCGACATATCACAAAAACCATTGTTTTTGGGAGCCGTTGCCATCATTTGGTACGGCTCTTTTAGTTTGAAGCTAGTCAAATTTTTGTTTTCAATCGTTAAGTTGGGACAAAAATTGCCCCGCCAAGAGGCCGCTTAAATTTTGGAGTATTACCTTTAAATGATGAACCCCGGTACACGTCGTGTGTCCGGGGTCTTTGTGTTTCTTCTCGCGCTTCGTGCGCGAGTCTAGCGGCCGGCCTCCTTGGCCCACAGCTTCTGGTGGTAGGGCAGCGAGAGCCTGGCCGCGCGCTCGGCCATGAGCTGGCCGGTGAGCGCGGTCTCTGCCCCACACTTGGTGCAGTGGAAGGTCCTGTCCGGCCAATGCACCCAGGTGGTCGCGTTCTCCGGCTTCTGTCCCGCCTTGCGACAGGCCCCACAGGCGTGGCAGGCGTACTTGACCGCGAAGTCGTGGGCGAAGAAGGGCGGGCCGAGGCCCGCTACCTTGCCCTTGTACTCCAGATAGCGCCGGAGCTGGCCGTAGTTCCAGGCCGAAAAGACCAGATTCTCCGGGCTCTCGCCGCCGCGCTTGTCCACCCAGTCGATGTCGTGGATGGCCAGGACAGCCTTGTGCGTGAGCGCGAGCTCAACGAGCTGGTTGGCCACCCGGTGCGCCACGCCTTCCAGGCGGCGCGCGAAGCCATGGTCACCGACCCATCGGCCATCCTTCTGGTCCCGCTCCATCGTCCCCTTCTCCTGAAGGAAGGCCCGCAGCTGCTCGTTGGGGCTAAACGCCCCGGTTTCGAGCACTGCGCCAGAGTTGTCCATCAGGATCCAGGTAGCGATGTGATTGAGGCCGAAGGTGACCCCGAGCACGCGCCGGAACTCTGTCCGCTTGGGGTAGGAGACTTCCAGCGTGAGCTGGAGCCGCCACTCTCCGTTCTTCCGCACCAGGTTGCTCCAGGCGATCCGGATGTCGTCACGGAAGAAGACCGCCAGCTGTTCCCGGCTGAATCGGAGCAGGACAGGCATGTCCCCCTTGCGCTCCTTGGCCGAGGTGCCGGCATCGTGCAGAGCCATGGGCATGAGGTTGAAGTCCAGGCCTCGGCCCCGGCTGCCCGCGCTTCCCTGCCTGCCGTCGGCGATGGCCAGGAGTTCTGGTGCGTCGAGGAGGGGGAGGCGCGCGTAGAACGCGAGAGCGCGGGTGGCCGACTTAGCGGCGAGAGCGTTGACCCGGCGGTTGTGGCGCCTCCGCTGCCGTTCGCTCCTGGGCGTGCTCTCGTCCCCCATTCCTTGGGGGCGCAGCCGGTCGGCCCGGACTTGGAGCGACTCGCGCAGGGTTCCGCGGTGCCGATCCGGCTTGGACACGTCGATAGGGAAATCGGCGTGCCCCCACACCACGCGCACCGCGTCCGCCGAAACGAACCGGATGGGCATGGGCTTGGGTGGCCGGCTAGCCATGACTGCGCTCCAGCGCGGGTCCACGATCACGAGCCTGTCGCCCGCCGGGTCGTCCGCGGCATACTCGCCAGGGAAGACTTCCCGCTTGGGCCGGCGCGCGAGCGGCCGCAGGTCGCTGACCATGTCGGACACGGCGGCTTCCCAGGCAGCGCGGTGAACGGCCGGATCGCGGTTGGCCACGGTCGGGAAGGTCACGGGCTCGCGGACGCGCGGGGAGTTGACGAGCCCCACACAGCTCATGACCTGCTGGGCCGCTTCTTGGCACACGCCGGGCCGCAGGGTTGAGGGAAGGGCCATGAGCTCGGGCGGCTGGAGGTAGCTGTTGATGAGCGCCTGCAGACCGGTCTTGGCATCGATGGGAGAGAACTGGCGCTGGACTTTCGTATCCCGCGCGTTCCAGTCCCCGGTGGCCGCGGTCAGCTCCGTCTCGGTGCGGCGCATGACCGATTCCTTTTTCCCGTCCGCGCCTTCGCGCGTCGCCCTCCACATCAGCCGCGCGATCTCGACCGTGAGCGTGCAGCCGTTGAGCGACACGATGCGGTAGGCGTTGCGGTAGCCGTAGGGCTTGGTCTCCTGCGAGAGGAGATCTTTCGCCTGTCTGGCCTGCTTCTCCCCCACCGGGAAGGTAAGGACGGCCGAGTCGACGACCCATGAGCCCGCCGGCGCCTGCCAGGGCCAGGAGACCTCCATGGTTTCTCCGGTATCCTGGGATCGCACGACGATCGTGAAAGCCCGACATAGCGCCTGCATCGTGGCCGCGAGGGCCACGCTCACCATGAGCGAGGCCTTGTCGAGGACCGCCTGCTTCCAGGCCGGGAGGCCGTCCTGGCCCCCGAGTCCGCACTCCATGACCAGGTAGGTGGTACCGGCCACCTCGTCCTGTGGGAGCGGCTCTTCGTGGTACCAGGCCATCAGGTCTCCTCCTTCGGGGTTGAGTAGTTGAGGCCGAGTTCGGCCATGAGCCAGCGGGCGCGCTCCGGGTCAAGCCGGGCAAGGGCGGCAAACGCCGCTGCCCGCTCCTGCCAGCGCATCAGCAGGTGATGGCGGGCCCGCAGGTCGTGCCCGCCGCTCTTTACGAACTGTGTGCCGATCTCGGGAATGACCCGAGTCGCCGCGCGAACCATCGCCTCGAGCGAAGCGGCATCGGGTGGCAGCGTTCGACGCGTGGTCGACCGCGGCCGCTTGCCGCTTTTTGGTTTGCTAGACATGGTCTCCTTGACCTTGGTTCAAATTGGAAAAAACTGCATGCTTTTGGCATGGTCAGTGCCGAGTGGCAAAGACAGTTAAATTTACACTTAAAAAGGGAGTTTGTCAACCGTACCCCGTCCACACACCCGCCCCTTGACATCCCGCCCTATCTCTGGTATATCAGTTCTAAAGGTCTTCGGACCTGGTG
>LCRX01000005.1 GCA_001004885.1 Candidatus Magasanikbacteria bacterium GW2011_GWA2_56_11 | reverse complement strand
GAGAAGGTCCCAAGGGTTTGGCTGTTCGCCAATTAAAGCGGTACGCGAGCTGGGTTCAGAACGTCGTGAGACAGTTCGGTCTCCTATCTGTTGTGGGCGTAGAATACTGAGAGATCCAATCCCTAGTACGAGAGGACCGGGATTGACGAACCTCTGGTGTGCCAGTTGTGCGCCACGCATCGCTGGGTAGCTAAGTTCGGTTCGGATAAGCGCTGAAAGCATCTAAGTGCGAAGCCGTTCTCGAGATTAGTATTCATTTGAGATTCCTTCTAGACGAGGAGGTTGATAGGCGCTAGGTGAATGCCGAGGCGTACTAATTAATCGAACACTACAGAAGCACTCAGTTGTGCTTCGCCCGCCTTGGCCCAAGGGGCCAAGCGGACGCAAGAAATTACCTGGTTATTGGTAAAGGTAAATAGGTTCGTCTTGGCCCAAAGGGCCAAGACGGGCGAAAAAAAGAGACCCAAATCTTGGTGGTTTGAGCGGCGGGGGTACACCCGTTCCCATCCCGAACACGGCAGTTAAGCCCGTCAGCGCCGATGGTAGTCGCAAGGCAAGAGTAGGCCGCCGCCAAGATTTGGGTCTTTTTTATTTCGTCAAATTTTATTGACCGGTTCTTCTGTATGTGGTAGTGTCATCCCATCGTAAACGGCGGAGGGTGCGATGCGAGGGGACGATAAAGTCGGTCTTTTGTCTTACTGGGCAGCGACCACGTTTGGCAGCGGTCGCTGGTTCAGCCGCCGGGGAGCCGGCGGCGGCACGGTGGGCGCGCTTCTGGCGCTGGCCGTTCAGATTTTTCTCTACCTGAACGGCAGCGGAGTGGCCGTGGTCGCCGTGTTGGCGCTGGCGAGCTTCGTCGTCGGCTGGGTTACGGTCAAACGCGGCCAGGCCTACATGCTGCGACGGTGGCCGGAGGCTGGCTTCCGGCACACGGGGCAAACAACAAGCAGCGACACGGGGGCGGTGAACATAGACGAGTTCCACGGCCAGATGCTGGCCGGGCTGCCAGTTTGGTTCGTGGATTGGTTTGCCGCCTCCGAGCACTTTCGGATGGTCAAGGGCATACCGGCCCTTGTTTGTCTGTTCGTGGTTTTTCGTCTGCTTGACATCCGTAAGCCGGAGCCTATCGCCTGGATCGAGCGGCGGCTGAAAGACACGCCCCTGGGTGTCATGTTGGATGATACCGCCGCCGGCTTGGCCGCCGCACTGTTGTACAGCGCGGCTTGGTGGGCGCAGTACGCCATCGGCCGGTAGATCACCCCTCGCTGCCGTTCCTGAAGTCCTCGCCGACGGGGAAATCAGGAGCGGCATAATTACGTGGCGGGCTGGTCGTTGTCCACAAGGTTATTCTTTGCAGGCGCGGACTCTTGTGTTATAGTGTGCTCGATTAATGTCTTAACTTCTAATCGTCGCCTATGAACGAAGAGCGCTACGAATCTGTCAAAGAATCGCTGCTTGGCCACATGCGCAATTTATTTGAAGAATTGGAAGAAGAAGTGGCTCGTTCTCACGAGGAGAAGTACGCTCTCTTGGAAGACGCTCTCGAGAACGCGTCGGACGTCGACGAGTTGCGGGTGGCTTTTGAACAGTGGCACAGCGACCACGCCGATGAGATAGACCTGGGATACGAGGCCGACGAGATTTGGGACATGGCCATAAACTTGGAAACTAAATAATAATTTTGGCTCAGTTGAGCTGTGTTTTTTTACGCACAGCCCCGGCCGCCCCGCTTGCTGCTGGGGCGGTTTTATTGTACTATAAGTAGCACCCTGGGTTTAAGGGACTTTAATCAGGAGGCATAAACTGACTATGGACCGTAACTTGGCTTTGGAATTTGTCCGGGTAACCGAGGCCGCCGCCATCGCGGCCGCGCAGTGGATCGGACGCGGTGATAAGAAGTCCGCTGACCAAGCGGCCGTGGACGAGATGCGCGAGCGTTTTAATTATATTGATTTCAAGGGGCAGGTGGTTATCGGCGAGGGAGAAAAGGACGAGGCGCCGGAATTGTACGT
Source organism: Candidatus Magasanikbacteria bacterium GW2011_GWA2_56_11 (assembly GCA_001004885.1). Taxonomy (GTDB): domain Bacteria; phylum Patescibacteriota; class Patescibacteriia; order Magasanikbacterales; family UBA922; genus GWA2-56-11. The sequence goes on along the minus strand of LCRX01000005.1, from coordinate 50,062 downwards.
CGGCGAAAATCTCGGCACCGGCCAGGGGGTAGAGCTCGACATCGCCGTTGACCCGTTGGAGTGCACCGATAGCGTGGCTAACGGCGTCCCCAACGCGATCTCCGTGATTGCCACCGGAGCGAAGTCTTCGCTTTTGCACGCGCCGGACATGTATATGAACAAAATCGCCTGCGGCCCGGCCGCTCGCGGCGCTATAGAGATTCAGGCGCCAGCCGCTGATAATATCCGGCGCGTGGCCGACCGGCTGGGCAAAAATGTCTCCGATATGGTCGTGGTCGTTCTCGATCGTCCGCGTCATGAGGAACTGATTAAAGAAATTCGCCGCGCCGGCGCCCGGGTGCGGCTCATTTCCGACGGGGACGTGGCCGGGGCGATCGCTCCGTCGCTGGCGGACTCCGGCATTGATCTTCTCCTGGGCATCGGTGCCAGCGCCGAAGCCGTTTTGGCCAGCGTGGCCATAAAGTGTCTGGGCGGCGACTTACAGGCCGTTTTCGCGCCCAAAAATGAGGCTCAAAAAGAAACGCTGCGGCAGATGGGGGTAGCCGACAGCGAAAAAATTTTGACGCTGGATGATTTGGCCAGGGGCGACGATTTAACCTTCACCGCTACCGGCGTAATTGACGGGCCGCTTTTGCCCGGAGTGCGCTTTGTTCCCGGTTACTGTCTCACGCATTCGGTCGTGATGCGCGTCAAAACCGGCACCGTCAGATTTTTAAAAACTATGCATCGGATTAAATAAATTTTATGTCCCACACTTACAGCACTATCACAGAGATTTTGGGCGGCGAGGCCGAGAATCTTTTGGCTTTCCACTCGCCTAAAATTTCCCGCGGGCGCCTTCACGTTCCCGGACCGGAATTTATCGACGAAATTTTATATTCGTCCGACCGCTCGGCGAAGACTCTCGAAGGTCTCAAGGCTTTGCGCGATCACGGCCGCCTGGCCGGCACCGGCTACGTGTCTATTTTGCCGGTTGACCAGGGGATAGAGCACTCGGCCGGGGCGAGTTTTGCCAAAAATCCGGATTATTTCGATCCGGAAAATATCGTCAAGCTGGCCGTCGAGGCCGGCTGCAATGCCGTAGCCTCGACACTCGGCGTACTCGCCATGGTGAGCAGAAAATACGCGGACCAAATTCCGTTTATCGTGAAATTGAACCACAACGACTTTTTGCGCTACCCCAATACCTATGACCAGATAATGTTTGCGAGCGTGCAGCAAGCTTTGGATATGGGCGCCCGCGGGGTCGGCGCCACTATTTATTTCGGTTCCGCCGAGTCGAGCCGCCAAATCCAAGAGGTCGGCGCGGCTTTTGCCGAAGCGCACCGCCTGGGCCTATTTACGGTGCTGTGGTGCTACCTGCGCAACAGCGGATTCAAAGTGGACGGGCGCGATTATCACGACGCGGCCGATCTGACCGGCCAGGCCAACCACTTGGGCGCCACTCTTGGCGCGGATATAGTGAAGCAGAAACTGCCCCTAAAAAACGGCGCGTACCAGGCGCTCAACAGCGGCGACAAGAAATTCGGCAAATACGACGAGCGCATGTACTCTGAGCTTGCCAGCGAGCACCCCATTGACCTGTGCCGCTACCAGGTGGCCAACGGCTATATGGGCCGGGTCGGCCTGATCAACTCCGGCGGCGAGAGCGGCGAAAACGATCTCGCGGAGGCGGTACGCACGGCAGTGATCAACAAGCGTGCCGGCGGCATGGGGCTCATAGTGGGCCGCAAAGCCTTTCAGAAGCCGCTCTCCGAGGGCGTGCAGCTCCTGCAGGCCGTGCAGGATGTCTATCTTTGCCCGGAAGTAACAGTGGCCTAGCCAGCAGGCTGGCTCAGAATGAATCGCCGCTGGATAAATAATTCCGGAGGGGTTAATGTAATTGCTTCGATTAGCTATGAACGTCATCGCGCAAAGTTATTATGACCAAAGCGAAGGAGAGATGCACCTAACCTGGCCCGACGTGGAAGACGCGGCCATGAATATTATCACGCAAATGAAAGCCGAGCGGTTCGAGCCGGACGTTATCATCTCCATTGCCCGTTCGGGACTCATCCCGGCCTCGCTCATATCGTACGCCCTGGGCAACAAACAGCTTTACGTTATCAAGGTAGATTTTTCCAAGACTCAACGCGACGGCCAGGACCAGGACTTGCGCGAGCGGCCGGTGATATCGCAGGAGTTGTCCAAAGACGTTCAGGGGCTTAGGGTGCTGGTGGTGGACGAAATGGTGGTTTCCGGCCAGACGCTAAAGCTGGTCAGCGCCTATCTGGCGATCAAAGACCCGGCAGAGGTAAAGTACGCCGTGTTGTACAAGCAGCCGTGGGCGGAATTTGTCCCCAATTATTACGGCCAAGAAATCCGGCAATGGCCGGTTTACCCTTGGAAAAAACTCAAAGCAAGCGCGGTAGTAGGTTAGGGGTAAGTTTTTAGCGGCTTATCCGTTGGCCCGCTCTCTAGAGAGCGGGCTTTTTGTGCTTCTGGTAAGCACTTGTCCGTGATTTCTCAGTGAATATGCACTTGCTCTGGGCATAAAAGCTGGCGATGGGCCAGACCAGTTCTGATTCCTAAATAAAGCCAAAAAATAAGGCCAAAAAAGGTATTGACGAACCGTTGAGAATATGCTTTGGCCGTGGTAGCATAGGGAGCATAGGGAAGGGCGGGCGAAAGGGAGGTTCGGTTGTTTAGACCACCTGTCGCCGCGGGGATTGGCATCTTGTGTGTTGGCGACGTTATGTATGACGTCTACGAGGTAGTGGTGCGGGACGGACATCGTGTCTCCCGCGAGCTGCCTCATGGCCCTGGCGCCGGACGTTGGCGCGAGGTGGAAGGTAGGAGGATAGAGCTGCCGGGTGGCGTGGCCACCCTGGCGCGGTGCGTGTCCGGACTAGGCTTTCCGGTCGAGTGCCACTTCGCGCTCGGGTCCGAAGAGGCTCCTGGGCAGGCGGCCAGGTTCCTGGCCGGCCTGGACGCCATGGGTGTCAGTGTACACCCGGTGACAGAGTCGCGTCCCATGGCGCGCAAGCGGCGGACGCTTCTCCTTCAGGGGGACACCCAACAGGAGCTCTGGAGCGTCGAGCGAGGATCTGAGAGCGCTATTCGGCCGGAGGTCGAGGCGCGTCTGCTCGCTGGCATCCAGGAGTCGCCGCGCGCGAACGTGTTCGTGGTCGCGGACTTCGGACGGGGCGGCATGCCGCCGTCTCTGGTCCGGGCCGTCGGCCGCGAGGCCGAGCGGCGTGGAGCACTCCTGATTGCGGACTTCCATCCGCAGCCGCTGGAGTGGCTCAAGGAGTACTGCGTGTACTCCACCCTGCTGAAGCTGAACAGCGCCGAGGCAGCCTACGCACTGGGCCTGGAGAGCGGGGGATTTCCCTCGGACGAGGACATGCACGCCGCCGGCGTGATACTCGAGCAGGAGCTCGCGACGAATGTTCTCATCACGGCTGACCGGGGCGGAGCCTGGCTCTACTCCAGCGACCGCGATCCGGAACACTTTCCAGCCCTGAACCAGGATCCAGTCTGCGTGGTCGGCGCCGGGGACAGTCTCGTGGCCACGGCCGCTGTCTGGCTCTCCATGGGTGCTTCCCTCCAGGAGGCCATCCTGGCCGGTACCAAGGCTGCCGCCATCACGGTTGGCAAACCTGGGACCGGGGTCGCCCAGCGCAGCGACGTGAGCCGCGCGTCCCACCACATTAATCTTTGTGGCGCGACAAAATGTAAAGTACAAAACAAAAACCGGGACAGCCGCTTTTAACGCGGAGGTTGTCCCGGTTTTTGTTTTTGCCGGGTTAGCGAGTAACAATCTGCGGATGCAGAGCGGCGTTGGAGGCGATTATGCGCATGAGCCGGCGGTCGAAGCCGGGCTTTACCGGCTGTCCGTCGGAGAGCGTGCACCGTCCGCCGGCTTCCTCGACAATAAGTTTGGCGGCGGCCAAATCCAAAAAATAGGTATCGAGCACGCAAAAGTCGAGACTGCCTTTGGCCACGAAACACAATTCGAGGATCGAGGAACTCAGACTGCGGATTTTTTTTGTCCGCCGGGCAAAAAAGGTAAAATCCGCCAGACCCTGCTCGATATGTTCGTAGTCTTTTGACCAGTACTCGACCGAGCAGGCGGCCTGCGCCAGACTGCCGGTGTTTGAGACTGCCAATTTTTTGTCGTTGCCAAAGGCTCCGCGGCCGCGTTCGGCGTAAAAGAGCTCTTCGGTTTTTGGAATGTACACTATTCCCAGGACGATTTCATTTTTGTGCATGAGGGCCAGGGAGACTGAATACAGGGGCAGGTCAAGAGTAAAGTTCGTGGTGCCGTCCAGCGGATCGACAATCCAGACGTACTCGTTCGATAGGCCGTGCTGCCCGCTCTCTTCGCCCCAAAAGCCGTGGTGGGGATAATGGGATAGGATAATCTCCTTGATAACCTCTTCGGATTTTTTGTCTGCCATCGTTACCAGATCGCGGTGCAGCGGGTCCTTGTAGCCCACGGTGGGTAAATGGCCGAAGTAGCCTTCCACCACTTTGCTGGCCTGCAGGGCCGCTTGAATGCCAGTTTCTAACATAAGCAGTGTTTAAGTCGTTTACAGAACCGTACTTGGTAAGTTACTGGTAACCAAACACGGATGCAAGCCGTGTGGACAGCCGACCGTTGACCTAGGGGCGCGGCATTGTTAGGGTAAATCAGAGCGGCGAGGTGGGTTAGACGGAGGGGGACGAGTTGTCTCAACTTACCGTTTTTGCCCTGCCATCGGTGGGCACCGAAACTACGCTCAGCGCGGATCTCGCGCCTGTCCCCGGCTGGTGCCGGTTGGGCAGAAAAAACGACGTGCGTCACATCGTTAGCCGGCCGGCCGCCGGCGGGAAGGAGACAGTCTTTACGATTTCGCCGGTCGCCGGCGAAGACCTGGTGCTGACCGCCGACCGGGCGGCAGCGGACACTTTTGTCGCTGGCAGCGCCTGGAACTGGGCGCGCGCCCTTTCGAGCCTGGGTGCCACCAGCATTGGGGTGAGCGGACCAGTGGCCAGCGTGAGCGACAAGCGGATGTTCATCGACGAGGCCAGGCGTCGAAGCTTTACGCCGCATCTTTTTTGCGGCGGCGCCATGGCCACCACCCTGAACGTTCGCGATCCGGCGGGCAGAGGGAGCACGCTTTTCTGCGTGCGGGAACCATACCGGGTGCCGGTTACGGTCAGGGCCGAGCTCCTCTCGGCGAGAGCCAAGATCCTTCTTCTTGGCAGCCTGCGTCCGCACGACCTGGAGTTGGCGCAGATGATAGTTGGCGCTGGAAACGCCGACGAAGTGGTCATCGTCGCGAACGAAGAGCTCCTGTCTGCGGCGTACTGGCCGATGCTGGGCAATCTTCTCACCCGGGCCACTGTCTTCCAGATGAACCACGTAGAGGCGGAGCGCCTGGTGGGCGGTCCGCTTAACCGCGACCGCATTCGAGGGCTGAACCGACTTGGCCCCAAGATCGTCATCGTTACCCTGGATAAGGACGGCACCGTTCTTGTGGAACGGGGACAGGAGCCGATCTTCCAGCCGTCGTTTCCGGTCAGGCAGGTAGACGACTGCGGCGCCGGCGACGCCCACCTGGCGGCTTTCGTTTACTATCACCTCCTGCATCCGGTTTTGTTGCCCCTTTCAGTCTGCCTGAAGATGGCGGTCTGGATCGCGGGCCGAACCGTCGAGCATGTTGGACCGGTCAACGGCATTCCTGGCCAGGAGGAACGGGAGGCGCAGCTTAGGCATTTTTTGTCCTAGGCCGTCCTTCCGTGGGCACTGCTGATCGTGCCTTTCAGCCGTCGGTTGCTCTTTTGGGTCTTCAGCTTTTAAGCTTACGACCCCACCTCTCTTGACCGGCTTTGGTTTTGGCCCGTCAAGAGAGGTTTGAGAAGGGAAAATATAACTTATCCACAATACTGTCGGTTTAAACTTGACAGTTTTTTACTATTTATATTATCATAAATAAGCTAAAAATATGGATTTAAATACATTAAAGAAAATAGGCTTTTCTGACAAAGCCGTCACAGTGTATTTGTCTCTTCTTAAGTTAGGGCCGAGTTCGGTGCGGGTTTTGGCTGAGTCCTGCTCGCTCAACCGGGGTACTACCTATGATAGTTTGAAGTGGCTCGAGGAGCAGAAGTTGGTTAGTTTTTATCAAAAAGAGTCGCGTCAACATTTTGTGGCCGAGCCGCCAAGCAAGCTACTCGCCTTATTGAGGGAGAGAGAGGCAGATCTCAGCCAGGCCGGTCGCGAACTACATCGAGCCGTGCCGGAGCTGGAAGCCCTATATAACCGGGGCGGCAACCGTCCGGTTGCTCGTTATTTTTCCGCCGCCGAATTACCAGAGATACTGGAAGACGTTCTTTCTACTTGCGAGGCAAACGGGGAGACAGGGTACCGGATTTATTCCGCGGAACGTTTACGCGACCATCTTTATCGCGATTTTTCGACATTCAGCGACGTCCGTCTGGCCAAAGGCGTTGGCGTCAAGGTTATTGCTCTCGGGGAGGGTGGGGAACTGCGCGGACTCGATGAACGCAAGTGGCTGCCACACAGCGATAACCTGGATACATATATAATTATTTACCCCGGCAAAACTGCCTATATTTCCCTTAATGCCCAAAATGATCCGGTCGGGGTGGTAATTGAGAACGAAGGCGTATGCGCGACTCAGACTCGGATTTTTGATGAACTCTGGAATCGTCTTTAGCGGCCCACTATGGTAATAATAGATTTCGACGATACTTTAATGGATACTCAGCGCTTTATCGCGGCGCGGGAAGATGCTTTGGGGCAATTGGGAGTGCCTGTTTCTCTGGTTCGGGAAACATACATCGCTGCCCGCTTTTGCGCCGGCGCTGCCTGTTACAGCGATAAGCGCCATGCAGCCTGCCTGGCAGAGCGAGGCTATGATTCCGGTGAAGTCGCACAAGTCTTGTCGCGTCTGACCAAAACCTGCCGGGAGTATCTTTTTCCGGATACTTTAGATTTCTTGAGTTACATCAAGGATGAACACCGCCCCTTGTTGCTTTTGAGTCTCGGCGCGGCGGATTTCCAGGAGGAAAAGGTAAGGTACTCCGGCATTTACAATTATTTTGATGAGGTGTACACGGTGGATGAAACTAAAACCCAGGCGATGGAGCGTCTATGGTCGCGCCGTTCGCCGGGGCCGGTGTGGTTTATCAACGACAAAATAGAAGAGACGGCTGCGATTAGCGACCGGTGGCCGCAAATACGCGCCGTGCTGAAGGTTTCTCCGAAGTATCCCCGGGAGGCTTATGAAAAAAGCGGCCGGCCTCATTTTTTCCGCCTAGCCGAAATTCAAGATTTTATGGCCCGTTACGGGCAATTACAGTCTGCATAATATGCTACATATTTCAGCGGGTGCGGTGGTTTATCGGCACACCAGCGAGGGAGTAGAGATCGTGGTGCTTTACCGGAAGAAAACTGATACCTATCATCTGCCAAAGGGTACCCAGGAGCCGGGAGAGAGTCTGGCCGACACCGCCCGCCGGGAGATAGCGGAAGAAACCGGCTGCCAGGTGCGCTTGGAACAGTATCTGGGCAATTTGTCGTCCTCGTTTGAACGCGGCCCGGAGCGCGTTAACAAGTTGACCCATTATTATCTGGCCTGCTATGAGTCCGGAACTGTTATCGAGCATGACTCTGAGCATGATCGGGTACTTTTTTTATCACTGGAAGAGGCATTGTCTCTTTTTAGAGACCGCGGCGCTTATAATATTTTAGGTTACGAGGATGAATGTCAAATTTTGGCTTTGGCTGGACGGCGTTTGAACCGGTAGATATCCCTTTTGTTTCTGGTTGGGAAAACAAGAAACGGCTGGGGAGGTGTACCATGAAAACGGTGGTCGTGGTGCCGGTGAGGGACGAGGCTGATGCGCTGGAGCGGTTGCTCCCGCGCGTAGGCGCCCAGGCTGGCGGGGCAACGGTAGTTGTGGTAGACGATGGCTCCTCGGACGGAAGCGCCGAGGTGGCCAGACGCCATGGCGTCGCGGTGATCGGCCAGAGGCCGCTCGGTAAACCGGCAGCGGTACGCTGCGGGTTCGAGTATGCCTTGGCACAGGACTGCGACGCGGCCGTCGTCTTCGACGGCGACGGGCAGCATCCGCCGGAGGCGCTCCCGGACATGATCGGGCTCTTGCGGAGCTCGGACATAGTGAAGGGAGCCCGGTTCCATCCGGCGTCTCCGCAGATCGGAACCCCGGACGACCGGCAGGAGTTGTGCCGGCGCATCCGGGATCTCGTGCGTGAGCACACCGGGTGGGTCGTCCATGACCCGCAGTGCGGTTTCGTGGGTCTGCGCCGTCCAATGATAGAGCTCGTGCTCTCGAGCCTGTCTTGGACGGTCGAGTGGGAGATCGAGCTGATCGTCTGGCTGCGCAGCCGGACGGTCAATGGGTGCCCCATTTTGGAGCTGCCCATCCCGGCTATCTACGCCGACCTGCCCGGCCGCAAACAGGCGGTCAAGTACGACCCCGCTTTCAGCAGGGCCCGCCTTCAGGAACGCTTCCCGCGCCAGGCGCGGGCGGTGGCGGAGGCCGCGGTCCGCTATCTCCAACTCCGGACAGCGGAGGAGCGTCCCTAGCGCTCCTCCGCGTCCTCACTCCCTTCTGATTTCTTACATATACATTACGCGCTATGCAGCCAATCTCACGGGTAGCCGCGGTCATATTGGCCGCCGGGCTGGGCAAGCGAATGAACAGCCACAAGCTCAAGGTGATGCACGAGTTACTGGGGCAGCCGCTGATTGAATATGTGGTAAGCAGCGTCGAGTCTGCCCGACTTGATTCTACGCCGGTGGCTGTGGTGTGCAATGATGACTTGTCCGTACAGGAATATCTGGGAAGTCGCGCCCGGTACGCGGTGCAGGCAGAGCGCTTAGGGACCGGCCACGCGGTTTTGATGGCCGAGCCGCTGTTGCGCGGCCAGTTTGACCACATAGTGGCCCTGTACGGCGATATGCCGTTTGTAACGGCAAATTCAATCAAGCAACTCATCAAAAAACACCTTGAGCGCGGCAATACGATTACGCTCATGACCGCTACCGTGCCGGATTATTTGGATTGGCGGTCCGGTTTGTATGAGTACGGTCGGATTGTGCGCGGAGTTGACGGGCATATCAACCGCATAGTGGAGAAGAAAGACGCCACGCCGGCGGAGTTGTCTGTCAGGGAAGTTAATCCCGGGTACTATTGTTTTCAGAGCGAATGGCTATGGGAAAATCTCAAGACATTGCGCAACGACAACGCCCAGCACGAGTATTATCTGACCGCTTTGATTCACCGTGTCATCGAACAGGGCGGCAAACTGTCGTCTATCGCCATCCCGCCGGAAGAAGCGATCGGAATTAACACGCAAGAACAGCTCGTGGCGGCGCGCCGGTTAGCCGGTAATTAATTCGTTTATTTTCCTGTATGTGCGGAATTGTTGCCTATATCGGAGACAAGCCGGCCCTGCCGGTTCTGATCCAGGGTTTGCGTCGGCTCGAATACCGTGGTTATGATAGCGCCGGCGTAGCGCTTTTGAACGGAGACAGTATAGAACGGGTCCGATCTGTAGGTAAAATTGATTTTTTGACAGACAAAGTGAAGACGCGGCCGCCGGCCGGAACTCTGGGCATAGCGCATACCCGCTGGGCCACGCACGGCGGCGTAACCGAAGAAAATGCCCACCCTCATGTGGCTTTGGACGGCAAACTGGCGGTTGTGCATAATGGCATAATAGAAAATTATCGCGAGCTAAAAGAGCAGCTTGCGGGGGTGAATTTCGTCTCCCAGACCGATACCGAGGTTTTGGCGCATCTTATCGGCCGCCATTATCACGGCGATTTGCGATCGGCCGTACAGCAGGCCCTCGCGCACGTGCGCGGCACCTATGGGCTGGTGGTTATGCATGCCGACCATCCTGATCAGCTGGTTGCCGCGCGTCTGGGGAGTCCTTTGGTGATCGGGATCGGGGAGGGCGAACATTATCTCGCGAGCGACGCTACGCCGATTTTGCCTTACACAAAAAAAGTTGTTTTTCTCGAGGATGGAGAGGTGGCCGATGTTTCGCGCGCGGCGCTTGAGACTTTCAACTTGAAAGATGAAACCGTTGCCAAACACGTGGAAGAAATCGATTGGGACCAGACGCAGGCCGAGAAGCAGGGCTACCCGCATTTCATGCTCAAGGAGATTTTTGACCAGCCGACCGTGTTCCAAGACGCCGTGCGCGGACGGTACGACCTCACCGAGGGCACCGGGCGCCTGGGCGGCATTAATCTGACCGAGGAAGAGATGCGCCGGATAAACCGGGTGGTATTCATTGCTTGCGGCACGGCGTCGTACGCGGCCATGATCGGCAAGTACGCTTTCGAGCGGCTCGTCGGCATCCCGGCGGAAGTGGACGTGGCGAGCGAGTTCCGCTACCGGGATCCGGTGGTTGACGATCGCACCCTGGTTTTCGCCATTTCCCAATCCGGCGAGACCGCGGACACGCTGGCCGCGGTGCGCGAAGCGAAGCGCAAGGGCGCGTTCGTGCGCGGCATCGTAAACGTGGTCGGCTCGACCATCGCCCGCGAGACCGACGGCGGCACCTACATCCACGCCGGTCCGGAGCTGGCGGTTGCCTCGACCAAGGCCTACACCAATATGGTCGCGATCATGCTTCTCTACGCGCTGCAGTTCGGGCGTTTGCGCCGCGTATCTATCGCCACCGGCCAGCGATTATTGTCGGCCCTGCGCGAGATTCCGGAAAAGATGAAGGCAATCTTGGCGCAGAGCGACGAGATCAGGAGCATGGCCGAAGAATATATCCGGCACCGTGATATGCTGTTTTTGGGCCGGGGCATAAACTATCCGGTCGCGCTCGAAGGTTCCCTGAAACTTAAGGAGATATCATACATTCATGCCGAAGCGTATCCGGGAGGCGAGATGAAACACGGCCCGATCGCTCTCTTGTCGCCGGATTTTCCGGTTATGGCGATCATGACGAGGAACCAGTTGTATGATAAGATGCGCAGCAACATAGAAGAAGTGCGGGCCAGGGGGGCCAGGGTGATACTCATCGCCACCGTGGGCGACGACCGGGCCCGTGAGATCTCCGACCGGATAGTGTACGTGCCGGAAACCATGGAGCTTCTCGAGCCGTTGCTGAACACGATCCCGCTGCAGCTTTTTGCCTATCATGCCGCGGTGGCGCTCGGCAAAGACGTCGATCGGCCGCGGAATCTGGCCAAGAGCGTAACCGTCGAGTAACGCGCAAAGAATATGCACGGTTTATCTCGGACAGAAGAGGCGACTGCGGCCGACAATCATCTGGCCAGCGGCCTTAAAATCGGTTATTGGTTCTTGGGGTTTATGGCGCCGGTTGTCCTGTTTGCATTGGGGTTGGCGGGGTACGACTTTTTTGCCGCCGCCGCGACTTTTCACGATGAATACCGAGGCTGGATAAAAGGCGCGCTCTACGTCGCTTCCGGCCTGGGTTTTCTTGACGCCTGGTACTTACGGCAGCAGGAGCGGCTGTTAACCGAGTTCAACCGGCCGCGGTCTAGATACGTGTTGTGGGGTCTTGTAAGCTGGTTTTTTTTGGCGATCGGCCTTTTTATTCTCCTGCCGCTCGCAATTATTCTGTATGACCTTTTTAGCGTCTAAAAAAAAGGTGGTAATCATCGGTGGGGGCAATGGCAGCGCCAAAAGCATCCGCGCCCTTAAGCGGTTCGCCGACCGGCTGGAACTCACGGCCGTCATTTCGGTATCCGATTCCGGCGGCTCGAGCGGGCAGCTCCGCCGGGAGTTCGATACTTTGCCGACCGGCGACATTTTGCGCGCTGTCCTGGCCATGTCCCGCTATGATTACGATATTCTCAAGCCGATATTCTACGGTCAGCGGTTTCGTGACGCCGGGAAGCTCGATAGGCATAATCTCGGCAACCTGTTTTTAGTCCTCTCGAGCCATTATGGCGCCGATATCACGGCCTCTATCCGGGCGCTATCCCAGGCAGTCGAGGCGGTGGGACAGGTATACCCAGTGTCGCTCGACAAAATCCATCTGGCGGTTGAGTTGTCGGACGGCGCCATCATCAGAACCGAGGGCGAAATTGACCGTCCGGCTTACGACCGGTCTTGCCGAATCTCCCGCGCCTGGCTCGAACCGGAAGGCCAGATTTACGAGCCGGCTCGCCAGGCGATCGAAAGCGCCGACTATATCGTCATCGGACCGGGCAGTCTGTATTGCAGCATCATCGCGGCCCTTCTGCCCGCCGGCGTGCGCCAGGCGGTCGGACGGTCGGCGGCGAAGATAATATTCGTGGCGGGCAACGCCTTTGAACTTGAGGGTGAAACCGGACCGGAGCGCCTAAGCGATTTTGTTTATGAACTCCAGGCTTATCTGCCGCGGAAAATTGACCTGGTGCTCTATAATAACCACCCGCTTTCGGTCGAGAAAGAGGCCGAGTACCGGGCCAAGCGCTGGGCGCTGTTTGCGCCGGACGTCGAGAATCTGGCTGACTATAACATTGTCGAGGGCGATTACGAGCGTCCGGACCGCGGTCGTCCGGGATTGTCGGACATGAAGCTCGGAAATATTTTGTACCAGATTATTTTTTACCAGACAATATGGAATTTAAAAAAGCCCGGCAAGAAGGGTGTTATAGTGTTAAAATAACGGCGGCGGAAGGAGCCACGGTGCTTGGCTGGGCGCTTTTGGTCGTGATCGCCAACGAACGCCATGCCGAACCGTACGGCTTGATGGAAAACGTGTACGTGGAGAGGGAACACCGGGGCAAGGGCATCGGCACCAAATTGGTGGAGCTCGTCATAAGCGAGGCTAAGGAACGTGGCTGCTACAAACTTCTGGCCACCAGCCGCCACGGCAAGCCAGAGGTACATACTCTATACGAGCGGTTTGGTTTCGCCAACCATGGCGTGGAGTTTAGAATGAATTTTATCGACTCTGAACCGAAACAGCGGGATTAGCTATATGCCAGAACTGCAAATATTAAAAACGCTGCCGTCGCCGGGATATGAGCTAATCGACAGCGGCGCCGGTGAGAAATTGGAGCGCTACGGGGAGGTCATTTTCCGTCGTCCCGATCCTCAAGCCCTGTGGCCCAAGCGCTTGCCGGAAAAAACTTGGGGCGAGGCCCAGGCGGTGTTTAGCCGGGAAGGGCGGCGCTCGGACTGGGAGTTTAAGCCCGGAGTCCCCGAACGTTGGCCCATAGAATTAGGCTTTCTCCGCTTTTGGATTCGTCCGACAGCTTTTAAGCACACTGGTTTGTTTCCCGAACAGCTTCCGAATTGGCACTGGACGCAGGAGATAATCAAAAAATCCGGCCGTCCGATAACGGTTTTGAACCTATTCGGCTACACCGGCGGCGCGACGCTCGCCGCCGCCGCGGCCGGGGCCGAGGTTTGCCACGTCGACGGTTCGAAAGTCGCTATCGGCTGGGCGCGCGACAACGCCGCCCTTTCCGGCCTGGCGGACAGACCGATCCGGTGGATACTCGACGACGCGCGTTCTTTTGTCCGGCGCGAGCTTAAGCGCGGCCGCCGGTACGATGGTATTATTCTCGACCCCCCCGCCTTTGGCCACGGACCAAGCAAGGAGCTTTGGAAGATAGAGGATCATTTGCCGCCCCTCATGCGGATGTGCCGTGAAATTATGTCCGAGACCCCATTGTTTTTTTTGATTAACGGTTATGCTTCGGGGTACTCGGCAATAGCTTACGAAAACAATCTGCGCCCGCTGCTTGACTCCAACGGCGGCATCTTTGCCCGGGGCGAACTCACGATTGAAGAATCTGGCTCCGGGCGCCTCTTGCCCGGCGGCATCTTTGCCCGCTGGCACTCCGGCTTGTAATATTTGTCGGGTAGGGTACAATGGATAGGGTTTCAGGTACCCATCCTCCTATGGAATTTTTCATACGTTACCGGAACGCTCTTTTAAGAGGCGGCTATACCCGCTTACTTAAGCCTTTTTTCTTTAGGCGCGATCCGGAAAACGTCCATGACTCCATGATCCGGATGGGCCGGCGCCTGGGGGACTCGCCGGCGGGGCGGCGAATTATGGCCCGGCTGTTTTCTTACGAGCACCCTAGCCTGGAACAGACTATTGCCGGGATAAAATTTAAAAACCCCATCGGTCTCTCGGCCGGATTTGATAAAAACGCCGAACTGACAAGCATACTCCCTTTTTTAGGTTTCGGCTTTGCCGAAGTGGGCTCCATTACCGGCGAACCTTGCGAGGGGAACCCTAAACCGCGGCTGTGGCGCTTGCCCGAGTCGCAGTCGCTAGTCGTTTATTACGGCCTCAAAAATGATGGCGCTGTGGAGATTTCCCGGCGCTTGCGCGGACGCACGTTTGGCATTCCTATAGGAATCAGTATCGCCAAAACCAACAGCCCGGAGACGGTAGACACCGAAGCGGGCATTCAGGATTATCTCAAGGCGTACCGAGAATTTTTGGATATCGGCGACTACATTACGGTAAACGTGAGTTGTCCGAATTCTTTTGGCGGCGCGCCTTTTCACGAAGCCGGTAAACTTGACCGGCTGCTTTCCGTGCTCGGTGAGACTCCGGCGAATAAACCGGTGTTTATCAAAATTTCTCCGGATTTGTCCCCCGGGGAAGTGGACGCGATTATCAACGTCGCCAGACGGCACGTTATCGCCGGTTTTGTCTGTTCCAATCTGACCAAAAATAGATTTAGCGAGGCGGTCAAAGAGCGGCTCGTTCCGGCGCGGGGGGGCTTAAGCGGCAAGGCCGACGAAGACGTGTCCAATGACCTTATCCGCCACGTCTACTCCAGGACCAAAGGCGAGTTCGTGATCGTCGGCGTGGGCGGAGTGTTTACGGCCGACGACGCCTATCGGAAAATTAAACTTGGCGCCTCGCTTATCCAGCTGATTACCGGCATGGTGTTTCAGGGGCCGCAGGTGATAAGCTCGATCAATTACGGACTGGTCCGCCGGCTTAGGGCCGATGGCTACCGGTCGATCAGTGAGGCAGTCGGTAAGGGGGTTTAACGCCAGCCGTGTGCGCGTACTTTACGAGGACAATCATCTGGTCGCCGTCTATAAGCCCTCCGGCACGCTCGTGCAGGCGGACAGCACGAAAGACCCCACCCTCATTGACGAGGTGAAATACTATCTTAAACAGGAGCATCATAAACCGGGCCGGGTGTGGCTTGGTTTGATCCACCGTCTGGACCGGCCGGTGGCCGGTATTATTTTATTCGCCAAAACCAGCAAGGGCGCGGCGCGGATTTCCGAGCAGATGCGGTGCCATACGATCAAAAAAATTTATCATGCCTTGGTAATCGGCCGGCCGCCGGAGCCGCACGGTACGCTGGTGCACTTTCTTAAGAAAGATCCGAAGAGAAATATGGTGCAAGCTTTTACGGCCGAACAACCAGAAGCGCTCCGGGCCGAGCTTGATTACGAACTCATAAAGGCCGGGGAGCGTTTTTCTTTGCTTAAAATACAATTAAAGACTGGCCGGCCGCACCAGATTCGCGCCCAGCTATCTGCTATCGGCTGCCCGGTAGTGGGCGATGTAAAATACGGCGCGCCGGAGCCCCTGCCGGACCGTTCGGTAGCTCTGGCCGCCACCTCGCTTTCATTCGAGCTGGCTACCAAAGCAGAACGGCAGACGGTGGAGATACCGGTGCCGGAGGAGTGGAGCGCCTATTTATGAAACTTAAAACCGTACAATGGAATATTAACGGCGGTAAGATCAGAAGCGTAGAGGCCGATCCGACACTCGACAGCTCCTATGTAATAGATGACCAAGGCTACTATGCGGCCCGGCTGAAAGCCTATGTTCCCGATATTGTCGCCCTGCAGGAAACCCATACAGACGAGACAGAAGAAGTTTCCGGGCAGATATCTTACTTTGCCGATCAGCTTGGCCTGCCGTACTTTATTAATGTGCCGTTCAGTCCATCGCATATTGAGGCCGGGAAGAAATTGGGCAACGCGATCCTGTCGAGATGGCCACTCTCCGCCACGAGCTTCGAGGTATTTTTTAACCCCCGGCCTCAGCGTGTCCTCGACAGCGGCGAGATCGCGGTAGCGCACGATAAAGGAGTGGTCAGGGCCGTGCTGGATGTAGACGGCCAGGCGCTCGAAGTTATGAGCGTCCATCTTATGCCCTTCCACCGCTTCAATTTCGATCTCTTTGCACCGGAACAACTTTCTTTTATCGAAGATATGGCAGGCAAGATCAAACCTAAAGAAATGCGTGCTCTTATCCAGGGCGATTTCAATCTCGATTGTCCGTCGCTCGGCGCGCTTATCCCGCAGTTTGTTGAAACAGTGTCTGAGGTTGCGCTCGTTGAGCCGACCTTTTGCCGTGGCGGACGTTTTGACCACATCCTTTACCGCGGTCTATACCACGTGAGTACGGAAATCGACCGGCGCGCCCTATCGGATCATTACCCGCTTTATTCCGAGTTTGAATTGTAGTATGTTACGCCGAAAATCCAGCAAAATCGTCTACGAAAATCAATGGGTGAGGTTGCGTGAAGACGAAGTCGAATTTCCCGATGGGCACAGTGGTATTTATGCCTTTACAGAACGCTGTGACGCCGGTCCTATGATTATTGCCGTCACTGGCGTAGGAAAATTAGTTGTTCTGCGCGAATGGCGGTATCCAATCAAAGATTGGACCTATTGTTTTCCGTTTGGCGGAGTAGAAAAAGGTGAAGACAGTTTAACGGCGGCTAAGCGTGAATTAGAAGAAGAAACCGGGTATGTTGCCGCCACCTGGCAATCTCTCGGCACAGTTAAAATTGATCCGGGAGCGAATGCGCAGATGACGCCGGTATTTTTGGCTACTGGTCTGACCAAGGGGGTAATGCACAGAGAAGCGGGAGAAGTGCACCAGGTGCTTGAACTTAGTCCAGAAGAGATTAAGGATAAAATAAAAAACAATGAAATTGACAACGGTTGGCTATTGTCCGGGTTTATGAAATATTTATCAAGCAACTGATTTATGAATCTCTACGAATTTGAAGGCAAACAGCTGTTTGCGAAACACGGCATCCTGACGCCGAAAGGTGTCGTGGCCCGTCGCGGCGATGACTACGCCGCTAAATACCGAGAGCTCGGACTTCCCGAGGTAGTGGCCAAAGCGCAGGTTTTGTCCGGCAAACGCGGTAAAAATAACGGCATTAGATTCTGCTCTTCGGCAGAGGAAGTTCGTGCGGCTTGTGAAGATCTTTTTGCCATGCAGATCCGGGGGCAGCTTGTGGCCGCGGTTTTGATTGAGGAGAAACTTGCGATTAGCGAGGAACATTATATTTCGATCACTTACGATACCAACAAGAAACAGCCGGTAATGATCTATAGCCAGGACGGCGGCATGGATATTGAAGCTGTGCCGGAGGAAAAAATTGACAAAACCTGGTTGGATATCCGCGGGGCAGAACTGCCGCCGTCAATTGGTGAATCACTTTGGCAATGTTTTTTGGCGGAAGACACTCGGCTTGCCGAGATTAATCCCCTAGTCAAAACAACTGACGGCCGGTGGGTCGCGGCCGACGCCAAGGTGGCGCTCGACGACGACGCCTTTTACCGCCATAAAGAGTGGGAAACCCTTGAACCGCGCACGTTGCTTGGCCGGCTCCCGACCGAGCGCGAGGTGGCGGTGAAAAAAATCGACGAGGGCGAGGGTTACTACCGCGGCACCGCCGGCAAATACATCGAGATGGATGGGGATATGGCGATTTTATTTTCGGGCGGCGGCGCCAGCATCGCCAACATGGACGCACTGCTTAAAGCCGGTCTTGAACCGGCGAACTATACGGAGTACTCCGGTAATCCGCCGCGGGAAAAGGTTTACCAGCTGGCAAAAATCGTTTTGTCGAAGCCGGGATTGCACGGACTGTGGATCGCCGGCGGGGTGGCGAACTTTACCAATGTCGCGGAGACTTTCCAGGGGATAGCCGACGCTCTTGACGAGGTCAAACCTACATATCCGATCGTGGTGCGCCGGGCGGGTCCAAATGAAGGAGAAGGCATGCGCCTCATGCGCGACTGCGCCGAGCGCAACGGCCTAACCATGAAATTGTTCGGCAAAGATACATCGATGGGCGAGACCGCCGTTACCCTCGCCACGTTGGTGAAAGAGAAGGCCTATGCGTCCGCTCCTTAAATTATCACGAATGGAAGCGTTCGTGGCGGCTGCGGCCGCCCGGGCCAGACGGGCTAACTCCAAGACCTAAGATTTTATTATGAGTATTTTGATTACCGCCGCCACCAAAGTTTTGGTCCAGGGCATGACCGGCAAAGAGGGGCAAAAAGCGACCCGGGCGATGCTAGACTACGGGACGGACGTTATCTGCGGCGTGACGCCTAACAAAGGCGGCCAGGAAGTCGAAGGCCGACCGGTTTTCAATTCCATCGCCGAAGCGCAGCAGAATTTTCCTGGTATAAACACTACGGCCATCTATGTTCCCCCGTTTGCCGCCAAAGCGGCTATCCTCGAGGCGGTGGAGAGCGGGATAAAAACTATCAATGTTATCGTCGAGCGTATCCCGATCCAAGACACGGCTTACTGCCTCGCCGCGGCCAAAGAGCGCGGGGCGCGAATCGTCGGGCCGAGTTCGCTTGGCTACATTAGCCCGGGAGTCGGCCGGATTGGCGTGGTCGGGGGGCCGCTGGTCGGCGAGATATTCGCGCCGGGGAGTATCGGCGTCATCTCCCGTTCGGGCGGCATGACCAACGAGGTCTCCTGGCAGATCCGCCAGGCCGGCTTGGGACAAAGCACCGCGGTTCATGTCGGCGGCGACCTTCTTATGGGTATGACTTACGCCGATCTCCTGCGGTTATTTGAAAAAGATGAACAGACCAAGGCGGTAGTCATCTTCGGCGAACATGGCGGGAGCTACGAGTTTGAGATAGTAGACGCGATCAAGAACAAAGAATACACCAAACCGCTCGCTATCTACATCGGCGGCAAATTCGCGAACGTTCTGCCCGAAGGCATGAATATTGGCCACGCCGGCGCGATCGTAGAGAGGGGCAAGGGAGCAGCCGAAAAAGAGGCGGCGCTCGCCACGGTCGGTGTGATGGTGGCGGAGAGGTACGAAGATTTGGTTTCTTTAATTATGGCCTATGGGTAAGTTTACCAGCTATACGACAACCATTCTTCGGCTTTTAGACTGCTCTCTTCAGCTTTCATTTACTATTTTGAACGCCTTTTTTGCCCTCTTTGCCTTTGTATATTCCGGTCTAGCGTTTCGTTATCCTGACTATGCGAACCGTTTCATCTGGGTTTTAATTATCTGGGTTTTGTCCATAGGGATTTACTGGCTGCGGTTGAGGTTCGCGGGCATGGAAACGCCTTTTCCGACCGTCTTTTCGACTTTGTTGGATACAAAAGGGTCAAAAAAAGTCGGGGGCAGTTTTGAACGGCTCATCATATTTTTGGCGGCCGTTTCGCTTTCTTTTTACTTGACGACGCGTATTATAGATTTCCTCACCGGGCCGATTGTCTGGCCAATTTTTTCGCCTTCCGCGGTTGTCGGCGCGGTTGAGAGACTGTACTACGGGCTCATGACGATGGTACTGGTTATGAATGCTTTGGTCATGGTCGTGCTTTATGTGCTCCATCATGGCGGCGAGCGGGCCGAGCGTCTACGGGCACGCATGCCGCTATTAGCGGCAGCGTTTTTTTTCTGTATCTGGCTGTCATTTGTCGCTACCCCTTTTGTATCAGCGGTGTGGCAAACTCCGGGCATGCACTCCCTAATCCAACGGGTAGCGGGCACTTTCTTTGCGCCGGCGTTGTTTATAGTCAATATCCGGACTCTGTTTTTTCCCGGTTTTTTATTTAAAAAAATATGAAATATCAGACCGCCATTACGAAAATAGAGGATGAGCGTGAGTTCGTCCGCGGCTACAGCCTGGAAGAATTAACAACAAAAAAGTCGTTTGTGGAAACGGTCTATCTTGTCCTTAGGGGCGAACTCCCGACCGCGGCGGAAACCAGGCTGCTAAACGCTCTTTTAACCGCCGCTATTGATCACGGCCCCGGGACCGCCTCGGGCCAAGTGGCCCGGATTGTCGCCTCGGCGCAAAACAGCCCCCATACCGCGCTCGCGGCCGGAATTTTGGCTATGGGTGAGAGGCATGGCGGCGCGATTGAGGGTGCGGCGCGTTTTTTTCAGGAGAATAAAGAAACAGGCCATATCGCCGGCCTGGTCCAGTCGCTTAAGGAACAAAAGATCCGCCTGCCGGGTTACGGCCATGCAGTTTTGACCCATGATGGACGCAGCGACGTTTTGCTCGGGGTAGCGAAAGAGACTGGCTTCTACGGGCCGCATTGCGCGTTGGCCGAGAAAATTGGAGCAGTGTTAAACCAAATTTCCTCGAAACCTATCCCGCTCAATATTGACGGCGCCATGGCCGCCATCCTATTGGATATGGGCTTTGATTGGCGGCTCACAAAGGGTTTTTTCATCATCGCCCGCGTCCCCGGACTCGTGGCGCATATATACGAGGAGATGGCTGGCGGCGAGGGGTTGCGCCGGGTGCCGGAAGAAGAGATAGAATACTCTGGCCCAGAGCCGAGGGCTTTGTAGCCTATTGACGCCGCCTCGTTTCTAAACAAAGCTGCCGGGAGCGGGGATCCGCTCCGCCGCCTGATAATTGTTCGCACTCAATAAAACGTATGATTGAGCACATTCTTGACCTCCATATCCACTCTCGGTACTCCCGCGCCTGTTCAAAAGACTTGGTGCTGCCCACCATTGCCCGTGCTTGCGAAATCCGTGGGATTACGATCGTTTCAACCGGCGATTTTACGCATCCGCGGTGGTTCGAGTCGTTGGGCGAGGAGCTAGTAGAAGACCGCGAAGGAGTTTACAAGCTGAAAAGCCAGGCGTCGCCCACTCGGTTTATCGTGGGTACCGAGGTGGCCGTGATTAAAAAACACAAGGACAAGGTGCGGCGGCTGCACCTGTTGGTATTTGCTCCGAATTTGGAGACGGCAGCCAAGTTCAACGCGGTGCTCGAAACGCGCGGGTTTAACTTGCGTTCGGACGGCCGGCCGATCCTGGGTTTGGCCGCCAAGGAGCTCCTGGAGTTGATGCTCGAGGCGGACGAACGAATGGTGCTTATCCCGGCCCACGCCTGGACACCTTGGTTCGGGGTTTTTGGTTCCAAAGGCGGGTACGACAGTTTGGAGGAGGCTTTTGACGATCTCACGCCAAGGGTGCGCGCCATTGAAACCGGTCTTTCGAGCGACCCGTTGATGAACTGGCGCGTGCCGTTTTTGGATAAGATTACTGTAATATCCAATTCCGACGCCCACAGCCCGGCCAAACTCGGCCGCGAGGCGAACGTAATGCGGTTTGGGAGCGACGCCGAGGTAACGTACGACGAGATTATGCGGGTAATCCGAGAGGGAGACCGAAAAAAGTTTTTGCACACGATCGAATTTTATCCGGCCGAGGGTAAGTACCACTACGACGGACACCGCGACTGTAATTTTTCCTGTCCGCCGGAGGAAACCAAAAAATATCGCGGTCTCTGCCCGGTATGCAAAAAGCCGCTCGTGGTGGGCGTGATGCACCGCGTGCACGATTTGGCGGCGCGTTCTCCCGAAGAAGCCAAGGGGCAGGATCGCATCGGGTATAAGAGTCTGGTTCCATTGACCGAGATCATCGCCGACACCTTGGGGCTCGGCGTCGGCGCGAAAGCGGTCAGATCCGCGTACGAATCGTTGACGGTATCGGTCGGCAGCGAGTTTCATATTCTTCTTTGGGCGCCGCTGCCGGAAATCGCCGCTGCGAGTTCGGATCAAATATCCCAGGCCATTGACCGCGTGCGCCGCGGCGAAATTTATATCCGGCCGGGATATGACGGCGTGTTTGGAGTGGTGAAGGTGTTTGGCGATCACGACCGCCCGGTAAAACCGGTGCAGGGGGCGCTTGATTTTGAATAAGCTGCCGTCGTTGGGCGCGAGCGTTCGCCTGGTATTCAGAGAGTAAATTATCTCTGCAATAAGCAAAAAAACTCTCCCGAATTACCGGGAGAGTTTTTATAGAAAGCGAGCTTATTTCTTTTTGGCGGCTTTCTTAGCAACCTTGCGCTTAGGAGCAGCTTTCTTGGCGACTTTGCGCTTTGAAGCGGCTTTCTTAGCAACCTTGCGCTTAGGAGCAGCTTTCTTGGCGACTTTGCGTTTTTTGGCTGGCATAATGGGCACCCCCTCTCAAAATTCAGATTAGTCGGTCGTACATTTTTTGATATGACCATGGTACACACCAAATGGCAATGTACTCCGTGAAGAAAATTTTTACATGACAAGCATTGATGTAAAAAATTTCTGGAACAAAAGTTTTAAAAAAACTTTTGTATCGACCTTTGTTATTAGTATAGAGTGTTTTCTTTTTTTTGTGAATGGTTTGTCAATCGAGGGTGTGAATAACTTTTAGTTGTGTCACTGCGCGACAAATATTTTTTTATTTTTAATCCGGCATTGTTAAACGCATCCAATGCCGCTGGCCAAAAATTTTTATTGGGCCACAAAAATAATTGTCTCGTGCCGGCGTACATTGCTATACCGGGTGTTTACTTGCGGCGTACTGGTGCGATAAAACAAAAAACAGCCTGGCGCGAAAGCTGCTTTGTGATGTTCCCGATGATTACGTGTCGGGAGAGCACGGAGTCGTCCGCGGGCGACGACGGGATCCTTACGACGGGTCAGAGCCGGTCGGCGAAGTCCGCGATGATCTCGCCCCAGGCCCGGACCAGGGCGTCGCCGCCCTCGGCGTGCCGTCGGCCTCGCCACTGGAAGGCGTACAGGTCAAGGCCGGCCTGGTCGACCATGACCCGGGTGGCGTTCTCGGCCACATCCAGAGCCTCTCCTTTTTTGGTGCGGGTTTGGCTGGCCGCGGCGCACTCCGGCGCATCGTAGCCGAACCGTACGGTACACTGCCGGAAGAGCTTATTGGATTCCCAGTAGGCCGTCTCGTGCTCGAGGCGGAGCCGTTCGGCTGCGGCCATCTCGGCTGGTATTGGCCGGAAGCAGGGGGCCACCTCCGCTGCCAAGTGCTTCTTGAGCCTTGGCACGAGCTTGGTCGCACCGATCAGATCGAGTGCCGGCTGGCGAAACATCTCGTAGGCGGCCTTGAGGACCGCCGGGTCCTTCAGGTAGGTGCGCAAGGCTTCGAGGACGCCTTGGCGCCGCCAGTGAAGGTCCACGTCTTTGGCGGTGCACCCCTCGTCGCCCATGCGTTCGCAGTAGATGATCTCTGTTCCTCCGAGTTCCACTCCGAGGAGGAGCGCGAAGGCTTCATCTCGGGCGACGTAGTTCAGCTCGTGGAAGCGGACCTCCGCAGTCCAGTGCGACTCCGGCAGGTCGAGCCCGACGAAGTCGATCAACCGGGTGAACGCATCCGCGACCGTCTGGGGGCGGAAGACCGGGCTGATGTCCGGGAGCTCCCTGATCACTTCCGCCGCGCTCTTTGCCGTGTAGACGCCGGCACCGCAGCCGGCAAGAAACAAAAGAACAATGATGCTTCGCTTCACACGCTCGTTCCTTTCCTTGTTGGTTTGCGGCCGTCTTCGGCCGTTATATTCACCGCCTTGGGTGACGAATATAACGGCAGAAAACGGTTTTGACTCCCTCGATTTATTCCCTAAGGGCGAGGAGATAAGTTCTGGATCCAGCGGTTAGCGGCCACCGGCCAGGAATGTAAAGGACAATGATTTAGCCAAATATTAGCTGAATCAGTTTATGACTATACTCGAGAGAGCGTATAAAGTCAAGGGTGGGCTGATTTGTACATTTTAAATAAAACCCCGCACCATGCGGTGCGGGGTAGTGCCCTCGCCAGGAGTCGAACCTGGGTTTCCAGCTTCGGAGGCTAGCGTCTTATCCATTAAACGACAAGGGCTTTGGGGTCTTGGCTGTTTTTAGATAGTAGGGTCGAACGTCATTCTAATATGGAATCGCTGTATTACGCTAAGCACCCGTCCGTGCATTCGACGCGACCAGACAATGCCAAACTGTTCAATATGCCAGGCTTTTATTTCCGGACTATAGAGCCAGGTTACGAATTCTACCAATATTTTTTCGAGATGCCGGCGAGCGGCGGCGGTTTTGACGTCAAAATAGACGGTGCTAAAGTTGTACCAGGAGAGTATGCGGTACCCAAAATGGTAAATAGTGGATCGGCTCGCGAGGCCGAGCAGTTTATCTAGCCTCTCGGTCGAGAGCATGTCCAGTTTGTCGGCGTCCATCAGGGCATCCAGGAGGAGCCTGGTCTTCGGCCTCAGGAGCAGCCGGGTTAAAAATGTTCCCGTACCGACGCTGTGGCAAAAGATAAGCCGGGTGGCCATGCCGGTGACGCTGCCGAACAGGCCAATGCGGATAGTTTCGCGCCAGAGCATAAGGGCGGATATGAGGTCGTCAAGGAAAACCATAAAGATGAGCGAAGGCTTGCGCGTAACAGTCCGCCCCACGTCGTGCCACCAGGCCGCCAGGATCAGTGCCTGCAGGCGTTTGCGGTCGAGGTTAAGTTCGCGGCCGATTTTTTCCGCAAAATCAGCCACTCGCTCAGCGTGTCTGATATCATGGACCGGATCTCGAGAAGACCGCATGCGCTCTCGGGCGGTTTCTATCAGTCGGTCGGTTTTTTCTTGGTCAGTCATACAATATATGACGTTTATCCGGTGTCTTACCTACGACTGTACCATGGGTCCTTAGTAGTAGTCTAGTTGGTTGTGGGCATAGATGGATTTGAACCATCGACCCCGTCGTTATAAGCGACGTGCTCTAACCAGCTGAGCTATATGCCCCTCTCTGCCGGCTTGTCCGTAAACTCTTGCCAATACCCGGTATGGTTCTTCCGACCGTCTTCGGCATACCCTGGACTGGACAGGGGAGAGTACAGCCTCGGCGTGCACAGAAGTCTACCATGCCCGGCTTGATTTTTCAAGGCGAAGACTCTATACTCTCCCTGCTATGTTCGGCGCCGCCGACTTTTGGCTCTTCACTATGCCGGAAACATTTACCGTCCCTGACTCAGTCGCCGCCGAGCGGCTTGACCGCTGGCTGGCCGGGGCACTGGGTATCAGCCGCTCGCAAGCCGAGCGGTTGATAGATAACGGAGCCGTAACACTCAACGGCAAACTGCCGCGCAAAGCCGGCGACCAGGTAGTGCCGCGCGATACTGTGGCCGTTGACTATTCCGCCGTCCGATCACCAGGCGCCGCCACAGCGGACAAACCGCCAGAGGCGGATCGGCGCGATTTAGTCCGGGTAGTTTTTGAAACGGCAGATTATGTCGTGGTGGACAAACCGTCGGGCTTGGCTGCCCACCCGCCCGAGAATGTTGCCGACCGCCTGGCGATTGAGACGTCGGCAACCCTTTCTGGCTGGGTTCTGTCTCGCTACCCGGAAACCTGGGGAGTCGGGGAGTACGCTAACCGTCCGGGAATGCCGCACCGTCTGGACAAAGACGCCTCTGGTCTGATGGTAATTGCCAGACGTCAGGGCATGTTCTCGGCTCTTAAACGCCAATTCAAAGAACGCACGGTGGAAAAGCATTATTATGCGCTGGCCCACGGGGCCATCGAGGCTGATACCGGCACAATTGATTTTCCGCTTGACCGCGGACCGGACGGCCGGATGGTGGCGCGGCCGCGGATTGAGAGCGTGACGCTCAAAAACGTGGCGTCTTTGCAACCAGGCAAGGCGGCCTTGACGGAGTTTACCGTTCTTAAACGCTTCGTGAACTTTACTTTTTTGGAGGTGCGTATCCACTCTGGGCGGACGCACCAGATTCGGGTGCATTTTTTCGCTTACAATCATCCGTTGGTCGGAGACCCGCTGTATTTTAATAAAAAATTGCGGCGCGACAAAGATAAGGAACTGGGACGGATTTTTTTGCATGCGCATAGTCTAGCATTCGCCGATCTGTCCGGGGAGCGAGCGGCCTATGAAAGCCGGTTGCCGGCGGAATTGCAGGATTTTTTGACGGGTCTTCCTGCTTAGCCCTTGGCGGACTTATCGGGATTGTTACCTGGATTTTCTTATCTTTTCTAGTTATTTTCTATTGTCATCCCTTCGTAATTTGGTTCCCGGCCGGGTGTCATATAAAGGCATTCCTTGGACTCACTGCGTCTCGTCGTGTCATGCCTTAATATGACACCCGGCCGGGAACCCAGGGATGGGCAGCGTAAGTTTGCTTTTTGGTGGCAGTCTTGGTATCTATGTCTCACATTGTCTAATATGCCTCTAGATTCTGGCTTATTGGTGGTAATCTCCGCGCCCTCAGGCGGGGGCAAGACTACGGTCGTCGACCGGCTGGTTGGCCGGTTGCCGGACGCGGTTCGCCTGGTGACTACGACCAGCCGAACGCCGCGGCCCAATGAATCCCCGGATGTGGATTACCATTTTTTGTCCCGGCGGGAATTTGCCGAGAAAATCGAGGCTGGCGAAATGGTCGAGCATGTGGAATACGCCGGCCATTATTACGGCATTGAGCGCTCTCGGCTGGAGGCGCTTTTGGCCGGCCACCGGTATGTTTTGGCTCCGATTGACGTGCGCGGCCGGGCTAATATAGCGGCCGCTGGAGTACCTCATTTGTCGATATTTTTGCTTCCCGAGAGCTTAGCGGTTCTTCGGGAGCGTCTGGAAAGACGGCCCAACGCCGTGCCGGAAGAGATAAATGAACGGCTGGCGATCGCTGAAAGGGAAATAGCCCTGGCCCGGGAATTTGACCGGCAAATCTTCAATCGGGAGGGCTGCCTGGAGGAAACCCTGTCCGCGGTGCAAAAAGCCGTGGAGGAACTGGCTATGTCTTGACAAAGTTCGCCGGTTTAGGTACACTGGCGCCACCTCTTATTATTCTACTTTACGATGTTGGCGCCAGTGGCTTTTGCCCCGTCAACCTCTCGCTAAGCTATGTTTTATGTCAGATGACATCCGTACTGGCCTCAAGCCCGGCATGATCGTGCGCGTGCACCAGAAGATCAAGGAGCTTAACGCCAAGGGCGAGGAAAAAGAACGTGTGCAGATTTTTGAGGGTATTATTTTGGCCGTTAAGCACGGCAACGAGCCGGGCGCCACGGTAACGGTGCGCAAGGTATCGGAAGGCGTGGGCGTGGAGAAAATCTTTCCCGTCCACTCCCCGGTGGTGGAGCGCATAGAACTTGTCCGCCAGATGCGCGTGCGCCAGTCGCGGCCTTATTACATCCGCAGCCACAAGAAGCGCTTGAAAGAAGTCAAATAACCCGGTTTACGTCAAAGCACCCCCAAAAGGGGTGCTTTGGTTTTGGCCTTTGTCTACTTCGGCCGGCTATAATCCTTCCGAATTCCGGCCGCGGCTGTTTTTCTTACCTCGTTCCCCGTAAATATTTGCCTGTCCAGCTGTGGGAATTTTTGGTTACGTCTTTAGGGGAGCCTATGGCTACCACTTCGCCGCCTTTTTTGCCGCCGCCGGGGCCCAGGTCGATAATCCAATCGCAGGCCTTGATGATGTCCAGGTTATGTTCGATGATAAGGACGGTGTTGCCCTTGTCTACGAGCTGATTAAGCACGTGGAGGAGTTTTTTAATATCCTCGAAATGCAGACCGGTGCTCGGTTCGTCGAGAATATACAGGGTCTTGCCTGTGGAGCGGCGCGCCAGTTCAGTGGCGAGCTTGATGCGCTGGGCCTCGCCGCCGGAAAGAGTGGTGGCGGGCTGGCGCAGGTGGACGTATCCGAGGCCGACGTTTCTGAGGATTTGCAGTTTTTCGCGGATGTTTGGCGAATGCTGAAAGAATTTGTACGCTTCCTCGACGGTCATATCGAGCACGTCGGCAATGTGCCGCCCTTGGTAGTGTATTTCCAGCACCTCTTTGGTGTAGCGGGTGCCGCGGCACTCGGTGCATTCGATAAAAACGTCGTTTAAAAAATGCATGGGAATGGTAATGTAGCCCTCGCCGCCGCAGGCTTCGCAGCGGCCACCATCTTTGACGTTGAAGCTGAACATGCCCGCGTTCATGCCGCGCATCTTGGCTTCCGGGAGTTCGGCAAAGAGGTCGCGGATGAGAGTGAACAGGCCGGTGTAGGTAGCCGGGTTGCTGCGGGGAGTGCGCCCAATGGGCGCTTGATCTATCGTGATGACTTTGTCGATGTAGTCGAGGCCTTTTATGGAGGCGTGTTCCCCGGGCACGGCGTGGGCGCGGTAAAAGTAGGCGTCGAGCGCTTTGCTGAGGATGTCGATTACCAGGGTTGATTTTCCCGAACCGGATACTCCGGTAAAACAGACAAGGGTGCCAAGCGGGATGGAGACGTCGATATTTTTTAGGTTATTGGCCTTGGCGCCTTCGATGACGATAGACTTGCCGCTGCCCTGGCGCGGTTTGCTTGGCGGCCGGATTTCGTCGGTGCCGCCCAGGTACCGTCCGGTGAGCGAATTTTTGTTTTTTCTAATCGCGTTCGGCGTGCCTTCGGCGATGATCTCGCCGCCGTATTCTCCCGCTCCTGGCCCGACGTCGACGATATAGTCGGCCGCCTCCATAATGGCCTTGTCATGCTCCACCACGACCACCGTATTGCCGGCGTCGCGCAGCGTCTTGAGAGTGGTAATCAGCTTGTCATTGTCTTTGGGGTGCAGCCCGATTGAAGGTTCGTCGAGGATATAAATTAGCCCGGACAAACCGGCGGACAGCTGAGTGGACAGGCGGATGCGTTGCGATTCGCCTCCGGAGACGGTGTTGAGCGACCGGTCCAAGTTGAGGTAAGGCAGGCCGACTTGCATCAGGTAGCCCAGGCGGCGCAGAATTTCTTTGGTTACCGGGACCGCGACCGCCAACTCCGTTTCGGACCATTCGGAGCGCAGTTTCGTTTTCGGCCGGTGCAGCTCTTCAAAAAAAGCGTGGCAGTCTTCAATGCTCATTTCGACCATTTCGGCGATGCTTAAGCCGTGGATTTTGATGAACAGGTTCTCTTCCTTGAGGCGTTTGCCCTGGCAGACGGAGCAGATCTTTTCGCGCATGTACTGTTCGATCTCTTTTTTGACATAATCGGACTTGGTTTCCAGGTACCGCTTGGTTAGATTGGGAATAACGCCCTCAAAGATCATTTTTACGCCGTCCACCAGGTATTCCTCGCCGTCGGTACCGTAGAAGATAACGTCCATGGCCGCTTTGGGCAAATCGTCGGCCGGCGTGTCGATGGAGAAGCCGTAGCGCTCCGCCACTTGTTCGAGCAGTTCCTGGTAGACGTTTTGGTTGCCTACCAGCCGGGTCCAGGGCTGAATAGCGCCCTCGGCCAATGTTAGGCGGGGATTGGGGATCACTAGCTCCGGATCCACTTCTAGCGTGCGGCCGAGCCCGGTGCAGCGCGAGCAGGCGCCGTAAGGGCTGTTGAAGCTGAAGGAACGCGGTTCGATAGGCGCGAATTCGCGGCCGCAGCCGCCGCAGACCGGCAAGAGCGAGTAAAGCGTCTCGGCGCCGTCGGCCGCCGAGACGCGGATGAAACCGTTCCCCAGGTCAAGCGTTTTTTCCACCAGGGACACGATTTTGGGTTTGAGTTTGACGTCTGCTGTCGCGACCGTCAAATCAATATCGTAAGCCAGTTCGGGGTTAAAATGAAATTTGCCGAGGTTTTTGAGCGTTATCGGCACGCCATTGACGCGCAGGCGGTCGATGCCGGATTTTTCCAGTTGCGATTTGAGCTGTTTATGGCTCGCCGAGCCGGCGCGGATAAGCGGAGCCAAAAGAGTCAGCTCGGCATCCTTGCGCAAGGCGCCGCGGATGAGCTCGGCGATTTCGCCTTTGGTGTGCGGTTTGACGGGTTCTTTGCAGGTCGGGCAGTATTGCGTGCCCAAGCGGGCGTACAAGAGGCGCAGATAATCATAAATCTCGGTGGCCGTGCCGACTGTTGAGCGGGGGTTGCCGGTAAAGTTGCGCTGTTGGATGGCGATGGTCGGCGAGAGCCCCTGGATTTCGTCCACGTCCGGCTTGTCCTGCATGTCCATGAACTGCCGGGCATAGGCATTGAGACTCTCGGCGTAGCGGCGTTGCCCCTCGGCGTAAATCGTGTCAAACGCCAGCGAGGACTTGCCTGATCCGGACAGACCGGTAATGACCACTAATTTGTTTTTGGGCAGCGACAGCGAGACATTTTTGAGATTGTGCACGCGCGCCCCGCTAATTTTAATCGTGTCTGGCATAGGTCAATATTTATCTGTTCTAGAATTCATCCCCAAAATAATCTCTCACCATTCCCGGTCTCTTTTGGCTACAAAAAGTTCAGATATCGTGAGAATACTGTCAGTATTCCTTCTTAATCTTCATTTTTTTGGCCCATAATTTTCTCGGAAAGGCCTCAAAGTTATTTTTGGGAGTAGGTTTTAGTCAATGTCTTTAATATCCCCGACGTCGATATTTACAGTGTACCCCTTGTCCATGGCAGAGAACGGAATCAGGAATTTTTGCGCCGGGTGGCCTTTGAAATTTTCGTTTTTCAATATTAGGTTAAAAAACGGGGTGTTCTTGTCGCCGAGGTCAAGCGCTTGGTTGGGATTTGTCGGATTGATCCCGATATAGTGCGCCTCGTCAAACGGGTCGAGGTTTTCGTCAAAATCCGGGAACAAGACCAGCCCGATAACCGAGGGTCCTCCGTCCGGTCCTTTGCCGCCGCAGCCGGCGCCGGCGTCAAAGGTTTTTTGGTTGTCGAGGCCAACTAAGTATTGTCCGGTTTCGTTGCCGGGTGAAACTTGAATTTTTTCTTGGTGATCCTTAATCTCGATGGTTTTGCCGCTGGCGCAGACGATATAGACCTCAAAATCGTCTACTACGTCCGATCCGCTTTCCCAATTTTTCCAGCCCGGTATGTCCCATTGGCTGTTGGTGATTTTGCCGGCGATCTGTCCGGGCTTGCATTCGTATTTTTTGCTGAAAAGGTCGCGGAAGCACATCTGGGGGAGCTTGCCGCTCGGCGGGCAGAAATGTCCCCGGCAAACCGCGCCGCCGCCGGTTTTGTAGTAGAGTTGGTCGCCGCAGGCAAATTTGGATTTGAGCAGGCTTTCGTTGGTCGAGAATTTTATGTCGTAGGTCGGCTGGGTGCCTTTTTTCAGCTCAGTATTAACTGTTTGGTTGCCGATGTAGCTAAACAGGTCGCTGGGGCGTTGGTTGCAGAATTCAACCGGCAAATAAACCGGGTTAAGCAGCCAAATTTGCGGCAGCCGTAAATTCACCAGGTAAGGGTTAATCGTGTGCAATATAGTGTACGATAGCGCCAGCAGGATAAGTCCGGTAATGGCTCCGCCGATGCGTTTTTGGGCGCTGCCGATCATCTCGGAGCTGCCGCCAGATAGGGCCCACTGAAAACCGGAGACAATAATAAAGACAACCGCGAACGCGCCGGCGACCCAGATGCCGTATTGGTAGATAAACTGAATAAACTCGCCAATGTGGGTAAATTTGGTCTGGCCGCCAAACGAGACTTTGGTCTCGGCGCTGCCGGCGGGCAGGCAGAACCCAAGTTCGTCGACTTTGCCCTTGGCGTCCGGAGCGCTCTGGCAGGCCTTGGATGTCTCGCTGTTCTTGACGAACCCGGCCGCCGCCTGCTCGGGAGACAGTTCGTACTGTTGCTGGCGGTACTCTAAACAGTCTGTTTTTATCCAGCAGCGCTGGTCTATTTGCGCCCGGGCAGCTCCCGGCGCCGCTATGATCGATAGAAAACCTAAAATAAAAAGAAGTCGGCGCATATTTATTGCAGGCCGGAAAGGATGGCCTTATCCCAGGTAGAGCGGTCGACGACGCCTTCGATCACTCGCTGGTTAATAAAATAAGTAGGGGTGCCGCGCACGCCAAGCTCCGCGGCGTCGCGCATATCCTGTTCGATATCTCCGCGGTATTTTCCCGAAACCAGGCAGCGGTTAAACCGGTTGAGGTCTAATTCAAGCTCCGCGGCCGCCGCGGTCAAATCTTCACGCGCTAATTTTTTTGAGGTAAAGAGACGGTCGGCATAATCCCAAAATTTATCCTGTTCGCCGGCGCAGGCAGCGGCCTCAGCGGCCGGGGCAGCATCGGGATGTATGGTAGATAATGGCAAATGTTTCAGCACCACCCGCGCCGTCGGGCCATACGTATCTAGTATGGCTTTGAACAGCGGATATCCCTCTTGGGAGAATGGGCATTCAAAATCCACGAACGCTAGAATGGTTACCTGACCGTCCGGATTGCCGGTGATCGGATTGCCCGGCCGGACGTACGGCTTCAGGTCGGCCGGGGGGCGCGGTCCGGGATAATCGGCCGCCAGGGTAAAACGTTCGCCCCCCAGTTCCCGGTTGAGCCGGGCGATGTCTTCGGCGGAGCCGTATTTGGATTGCCACAGATAGGAGACAAAATAGCTCGTAAAGGTGATGACTAACAAGCCAAAAACCGTGCCGGCGAGTGCTATAAATATCTTGGCGATATGCCGGCGTGGCAAGCGTGCCTGGTCGTTGTCGGACATATTGCGTGCAAGGGAAGTCTGTTTGGCAAATTACCAAAGTAGCTATAGTATATCATATTGGCCCTAACGTCAACATATAGGTATAGCTAATAAATCCGGTTACCAAGCGCCTGCCGATATAGGCCCAGGCAGGCTCGTGGCCGGGGCAAAAGCTCTTAGCAGACCGCGCTCCAAAAGACCGTTGACAGACTACGGTCGGTATGCTACACTACTTCAGCCTAATGATGTCTGAAGTAGTCAACGGCGGTTGCCTTATCTATTATTACCCAGTATTATGTTCGGCACCATTCTGTCCGTTATACAACTCATTTGTGCCGTTCTTCTAATTGC
This sequence comes from Candidatus Magasanikbacteria bacterium GW2011_GWA2_56_11, assembly GCA_001004885.1. GTDB lineage: Bacteria > Patescibacteriota > Patescibacteriia > Magasanikbacterales > UBA922 > GWA2-56-11. The sequence goes on along the minus strand of LCRX01000005.1, from coordinate 17,273 downwards.
GGTTATTCTGCTTCAGCAGAAGGGGTCTGGATTGGGCGCCGCTTTCGGGGGCTCGGCAGCGGTTTATACTACGCGCCGCGGCATCGACCGGATTTTATTCCAGTTCACCATTGTCGTGGCCGTTCTCTTCTTTGCGGTTTCTCTCGCCATAGTAATGATCTAGATCAAGCCGCGGGTACAGTGCCTTCCGGACTCAAACGTGTCGGTGTTGGCTGGTCTTGTGTCGGCTTTCTTAATTGGGGCGCTGCCTCCGGAAGAGCCGAGAGGGGACACGCTCACGCCTAAAGAATCATTGTGTTTTCCTCTTTGTGGAACAAAAGCCGACGTTGGTTCGGCCATGGGCGCCGCCGTCGAAACATCGTGAGTTCGCACCATGACGTGGCTCTTATGCGTTTGCTGCGCGGCCGGGCATTTCCGCGCTGGCGGCAGTTCCGGTTTTTGCCGAGAATTTTAACTCCCGGAGAGAAACGGCTATTCCAGGTTTCGCTTTTAGTCGCTTTGGCGAGTTTTCTCTGGTTGTCTCTTGGCCTCGCCTCTGCCCGTCGGTTTCAGGTTCCGGCAGTCGGCGGCACTTATGTTGAAGGGATGGTCGGCGCTCCGCGCCTGATTAATCCGCTTTTCGCCGCGCTAAATGAAGCTGACGCCGATTTGTCCCGGTTGGTCTATTCCGGTCTGTTGCGCTACGACCGCGAGCAACGGCTCGTCCCGGACCTGGCGGTAGGCTACGAAATCGGACCGGACAAAAAGCAGTATACCTTTAAGCTAAAAGAAGCGGTCGTTTGGCACGACGGGGAGCCGTTTACGGCCCAGGATGTGGTCTTTACAATCGAAGCCCTGCAGGATAGCGAGGTCGGCAGTCCTTTGGCTGTCAGTTTTCAAGGAGTAAAGGCCGAGGCGTTGGACGACCGGACAGTTAAATTTACTTTAGCCGAGCCGTTTCCAGGTTTTTTGTCCGTCCTCACGGTCGGTATAATTCCGGAACATACCTGGTCGGGAATACCGCGGCCTCAGTTTCGTTTGGCCGAGGTTAATCTAAAGCCGATAGGTACCGGCCCCTTTGCCTTTAAGCGGCTCATCAAAGACGACACCGGGTTCATTTCCCGCTACGAGTTGGCCCGGTTTGCCGGCTATTACCGTCAGCCGCCGTTTTTGAAGGAGTTTATTTTTCAATATTACTCGGATTACGACGGAGACCAAGGGGCGATCGCGGCACTCAGGGAGCAGAAAATAAACGGTCTTAATTTTCTGCCGTTTGAGTTCCGGGAACGGGTGAAAAATTTGCAGCCGGTTAAGCTCTACACCATGCAGCTGCCCCAGTATACCGCGCTGTTTCTTAACCAGGGCCGGCGGGAGGTGCTGTCCGATAATGACGTGCGCCGCAGTTTGGCCATCGCTTTGGATCGCGGGGAGATACTCAAAGCCACTCTGGCCAACGAAGGGGAGCTGATAAACGGCCCGATCCTTTCCGGTTTTCCTGGTTACGACAGTACATTGTCCGGCCCGGCTTACTCAGTTGACGAGGCCAACGCTCTTTTGGACAAAAAGTGGCGGCGAGTTGAAGCCGCCGTCTATCGCGAGGAGCGTCAAAAAGAACTCTGGAAACAACGGCAGTCCGAGACAGGGTCGTCCATGGGTACCAGTACGCCGGAGGCCTCCGAGACCGGCGTGGCCACCAGCACCGCCGCTCTACAGGCAGCCGCCGACATAGACAAGGAACTCGATGCCGAGCTTTCGGCCGCTCAGCTGTTTTACCGGCGCAGCCAGTCCGGCACCTTGCTTACGGTTGATCTGGTAACAGCGGACACGCCGGAATACAAACAGGCGGCTGAATTGATCGCCGGGTATTGGCAGGATATAGGCATCAAAACAAAAATCAAGTATGTTAGTCCCAAAGACATGCCGAGGGCAGTGCTCAAAGATCGCGCCTATGATGCGCTTTTGTACCGCGTGATCGTCGGCGGCGATCCGGACCAGTATGCTTTCTGGCATTCCAGCCAGGCTGATCATCCGGGCCTCAATCTTTCCCGCTATAACAATCCCAAAGTAGACGAGCTGCTCCTTAAACTGCGCCAAACCGACGATGCTGCCGAGGCGGCCAAGTTCTCGGCGGATTTGCAGACGCAGATTTTGCACGACGTGCCGGCGGTTTTTCTTTACACGCCGACCTACACTTATGTTCTCGACGAATCGGTCAGGGGTTTCAATGTCAGCCGCGTGGCTCATCCGGCCGATAGGTTCGCAAATGTCATTGAGTGGTATAATACAACCGACGGGCGGTGGAAATAGTCCGCTGTCCACTATGCCGATGTGGTGAAATTGGTAAACACGCACGTTTCAGAGGCGTGTGCCGCAAGGCCTGTGGGTTCGAGTCCCACCATCGGCACAATTGAAGTCAACGGCCGGCAACCGGCGGTGAGCGGTTTTTTTGGCAACGGAGACTGTTTCCCCGCGTTGCGAGCTGGCAACTTCGTTAACCCCAGTGTTGGTTTTCTTCATTGTTATCAACACGCTTAACAAAGCTAATATTTATGGTATTTATGATGAATGTTTATAACGGATCCAAGCGCCGCGTTTCGCCCGGCGCACCAACCGCCGCCGACAAAAAAACGCCGGCAGCGAGGCAGTTTGCGTCTCCGGGCGCGCGCCGGTTTGGCGTCCCCAAAGTAGGTCGGCAAACCCGCCTGCCATCCGGCGCGCCGGCCGCGACAGATACGCCGTCCGAGGCGAACCCCCAGGCTTTGCGCATTATACCCCTGGGCGGCTGCGAGGAGGTGGGCCGCAATATGACAGTGTACGAGCATGGTTCCGACATTGTCATTCTCGACATGGGCCTGCAGTTTCCCGAAGAGGACATGCCGGGCATCGATTACATTATTCCCAACATCAAATATCTTCAGGGCAAGGAGAAACGCATCCGCGGCGTCGTTTTCAGCCACGGGCACTTGGACCATATCGGGGCGGCGCCGATTCTTTTGGAAAAACTTGGCTATCCGCCAGTCATCGCGATGCCGCTCACTCTGGCCTTGATTAAGCATAAACAGGAAGATTACCAAAAAGGAAGCGCCAAGCGCTTGAAGACCGTCACGGTCAAAAGCGTGCAGGATCGCATCCAGCTCGGTTCGTTCGGCCTGCGGTTTTTTCAGGTGGAACATTCGATAATGGATTCCATGGGAACGATTCTTCAGACTGCCGCCGGTACCGTTGTCCACCCGGGCGACTGGACTATGGAGCGCGATCGCAACGGTTTGGCCCATGTTCGCTATGAACAGCTGGCGAATTTGCCCCGCCCCATGGCGCTTATGCTCGAAAGCCTGGGAGCCACGAATGAAAAGCGCCACGGCACGTATGAGGAAATGTACGAAAATCTTCATCGGGTACTGGACGAAGCGCCGGGACGGGTGATTATCGCCACGTTTTCGTCGCAAGTGGAGAGGGTGAAGTGGATAATCGAGGCCGCCACCAAACTGGGTAAAAAAGTGGCGCTCGACGGCTACAGCATGAAAATGAACATCGAGATGACTAAAAAGTTGGGTTACGTCAAAATTCAGAAAGGCGTGCTTATTGATACGGAGGAGGCCGATCGTTATCCGGAAAACAAAGTAGTCATCGTCTGCACCGGAGCCCAGGGCGAAGAGCGGGCCGTACTGTCGCGCATTTCTAGCGGCGAGCACCGGGTGATAAAACTGCGCAAGAAAGACACCGTGATTTTCTCCTCCTCGATTATTCCCGGCAATGAACGGACCGTGCAGCGGCTCAAGGATAATATTTACCGTCAATCAGACCGCGTTATCCACGGCGACATTATGGATGTGCACGTGAGCGGGCACGGCACGCGCCGCGATATCGTGGATATGCTGGATCAGGTAAAGCCGGATTACTTTATACCGGTTTACGCTAACCACTATTTTCTCAAGGAATCCCGCACGCTCGCCATCCAGAACGGTTTTAGGGAGGGCAATGTCGTCGTGCCGGACAACGGTACGGTTATCGAGCTTACCCGGCAGGGATTGAAAGTCTTGCCCAAAAAAGTGCCGACAGACTATGTTTTCGTGGATGGCCTGGGCATTAGCGACACCCAGCATATCGTTTTGCGCGACAGGCAGGTCCTGGCCGAAGACGGCATGGTAGTAGTCATTGCCACCGTAGACTCGAAGCGGGGCACGCTGGTACAGAATCCGGATATTATCACCCGCGGTTTTGTCTTTATCAAAGACAATAAGCAGTTGATTGAGGATATTCGCCACCGCGTAAAGAAGATGGTCCTGGAGTCCGACCCTCTAACGTGGACCGATACCAACAAGATCAAGAACGACGTGCGGGACAAGATCGGCCAGTTCATCTTCACTAAAACGCAAAAACGGCCGATGGTGCTGCCGGTCGTGATTGAGGTCTAGGGGTCGTCTCTGCCGTTTTTATTAGACCTAGCCTCGGTCCGCTGGCGGTGGTATGCTACCAACCATAAGCTGCCGGCCGGCATCCGCGCCGCCGAGCAGCGGTTAGCGGTTGCGAATATGAGAAAAAAATTTTACCGCTCCCGTGAGAACCGGTTTATAGCCGGCGTGTGCGGCGGCATTGCCGAGCACTTTGATCTTGACCCAGTGATAGTCCGCATAATCTTCGTACTGTTGCTCATGGCTACCGGCGTCTTTCCTTTTTTCATAGCCTACGTTCTCGCGGCGATTTTTATTCCGGAACAGCCGGAAAGCACGGCGCATCTTTGAGAGCGCCAACGGCTTGTCAACCCCGGAGAAATAGGGTACGCTAAGGCCATCCTTATTCATGGATGAATTTTGGGTTATGGCCAAACCGATTATTCTTTCAGGCATTCAACCGACCGGTAATTTTCATGTGGGCAATTATTTGGGGGCGGTGAGAAACTGGCTCCGGCTACAGGATTCCGGGCAGTACGAAATGTATATATTGATACCGGATTTGCATTCTTTGACCGGCGAGCTGGCCTCGGACGAGAGGCGTCGCCTCATGGTAACCGCGGCGGCCGAACTTCTGGCCCTCGGCCTTGACCCGGATAAAGTTACTATTTTTGTCCAGTCGCACGTGCCGGAGCACGCGGAGTTAGCGTGGATATTTAATTGTATCACGCCCGTAGCCGAGCTTTACCGCATGACGCAGTTCAAGGATAAGGCCGAGCGCCAGGAGAAAAACATAAATACCGGTCTTTTGACCTACCCCATACTTCAGGCGGCGGATATACTCCTTTACCGGGCCACTGTCATTCCGGTAGGCCAGGACCAGGTCCAGCATGTCGAGTTGACCCGCGACATCGCCCGATGGTTCAACCGCCGGTTCGGCCAATATTTTCCTGAGCCGGAACATCTGCTTTCGGCAGTGCCCAAAGTTATGAGCCTTTTGTACCCCGAGAAAAAAATGAGCAAAAGCCACGGGCCTGAGAGCGTCATCGAACTGGCGGATGAGCCTGAGATTATAGAGAATAAACTCAAGAAAGCGCCGACGGCAACTGCCGGGGGATCCGGATCGCCTGGAGCGCAAAATTTATTGCTTTTGCTTGAGCACTTTGGCGATACCGGAGCCTACGCCGGGTTTGCCGCCGCGGAACAGGACGGCAGTATTCGCTACGGCGAGCTGAAACAGGCAGTGGCCGCAGCCGTTTCCGGCTTTTTTGCCGGTTTCCGCGAGCGGCGGCTAGAACTCATGGCCGACCCCGGCAGAGTCGAGCAAATACTGGAACAGGGGGCTAACCGGGCGCGGCATAAGGCCGCGGAAACAATGGCTGAAGTCCGGCGTCTGGCCGGTTTACGCTAGAGTGGCTGCGTCTCGCCTAATGGGCGCCAAAGACTGGGTCGAAAGATAGATTTGGAAGAATATAGATTCGATGATGTCTGTGGACCCAAGAATACGGAGACTGGGCCCTTATCCCTCTTTAATAATCTATGAAAATGTTATCCATCCGCGGTTTTTTGCGCCTGGCGGCCTACGGCGTAATATTAACTTCGTTTTGGACGTTACCGGCGCAGGCCGCGCCGGTCGGACCGGCCGCTCCGGAGCTGGATTTGAAGGAGACTTACGGACGCGGACGGGTAAGCGAAGTCATACGCCAGGAAACCAATTTTGAACTGGATGAGGAAGGAACTAAACAGGAACTCAGGATCATCCTCACAAGCGGCCCGGAGACTGGCCGGGATTTGACCGTGGACTATGAAGTGCGGGGCGCCGGCAGCCGGGAGCGCGCTCTCCGGGCCGGGGATCGGGTGGTGGTCGTGAAAAGCGAGGCCCCGGACGGCGTTTTTTACTATGTAACGGAGATCTATCGGTTGCCGGTTATTTACAGCCTGATCGGCCTGTTTGCTCTCACGGTCATAGTTTTTGGCGGCCAGCGCGGTTTCATGGCCTTCGTTGGTTTGGCGCTTACCATTCTGGTCATCAGTTTGTATATCATTCCCCAGATCAGCCAGGGAGTAAGCCCATTGCTGGTGAGTTTTGTCGGTACGATTCTCATCGCCTCGTCCTCGTTGTTCGTGGCGCATGGGGCTAACCGCCGGACATTGGTGGCATTTCTAAGCCTGCTCTCGACCATCGGTTTTGCTTTGAGCATGGCCGTCCTATTTGTGCGCCTGGCCCGTCTGTCAGGGCTGGGTACCGAGGAGGCCTTTTATCTGCAGTTCGCGCCCACCGGGGCTATCAGTGTTTCGGGGTTGCTTTTGGGCGGAATAATTATCGGCGCGCTCGGCGTACTCGACGACGTGACGACGGCCCAGGCGGCGGCGGTTTATGAGCTTAAGCGAGCAAACCGCGCGTTTGGCGGCCGCGAGCTTTACCAGCGCGGACTCGCCATCGGCCGCGAGCATATTGCCTCTCTCGTTAACACACTGGTATTGGCCTACACCGGGGCGTCGTTTCCCTTGCTGCTTCTTTTTACGGCTTACAGCACTCCGTTCTGGGTAACTCTAAATACTGAGTTAGTCGTAGAAGAAATGGTCCGCACGTTAGTCGGCAGTCTGGCGCTGGTGTGCGCCGTGCCGCTCACCACCGCGCTCGCGGCTTATGTGTTTCGCCACGATAGCGGCGACTAGAACCTACTCCCAAAAATAACTTCCGGCTCAATTTTGGCCTGCTTCGGCTGCAAATTGTCCGGCTTTCGTCGCCATAGTACCACTAGCCTGCTCAACCCGGACAATTTTCGCTCGAAACAGGCACAAAATTGTCTCGGAATTTTTTTTTGATAAACATACAAGTATGCCGCCATTCGACAAGATCAAAGAAGAGGGAAAACGAGTTACCGGAGAAGTCCGAGAAAAGGTTACCGGCTACATTCTGGCAGCTCTCGGCCTAGTGGCCGGCCTGGCCTGGAATGAGGCGATTAAAGCGCTTATTGAATACTTTTTTCCCGTGTCGGGCGGCGGTCTTTTGGCTAAATTCGTTTACGCGCTGTTCATTTCCTTTGCGGTGGTCGTAGTTTCGGTCTACCTGGCCAGGATTATGCAGCGTAAACCCTAGACCATACTTGAGGCCCGCTGGATTGAATGGCTCAATGTCCTGCTTGCCCTCTGTCCCGGGCTCCCCCTATACTACCTGTAGGTAGCTTTATTTTCTGTTATGAGACCCTATGAGAAAAGTTGTGTCTTATTTTTTGCCGATTGCCATCCTGTTTTTAGGTTGCTTTGGCAGCGTACCGGGGGCCGAAGCGGCAGTTAAGGACTGGCAAAGAGGCGCGAGCATAATGTCGCGCTGGAATACTGATTACAGCAGCGAATCGTTCAAGGAATCGATGAGAAATCTGAAAAAGACCAATGCTAATTATGTTACCCTCACAATTCCCTGGTTTCAGTCCAATACCCATTCTACCGACATCCACCGTGGGTGGGAGACGCCGCCCGCCGATCGGACCGGGTGGTTTGCCGCTTACGGTAATATGATTAAACATTATGCCCAGATGGGGCAGGAATTGGGAGTGGAACAAATTACTGTCGGCTCCGAGCTTATTAACATGTCTGCTCACGATGCCCACTTCCAAAATACGGATAACTGGAACAAGCTCATTGGCCAAGTCCGGGGGATTTATTCCGGAAAATTAACTTACAGCGCCAACTGGGGCGCGCCGGGCTGGACTGATGAAAAAAATCGGATTTCATTTTGGTCGAGTCTGGATTCAATTGGCATCTCGGCATATTTCCCCCTCCCGACTGGCGATACCTCGGTCGAGAGCTACAAGCGGGAATGGCAAAAAATAGATGTCAACGACATCCGGCCGCTCAGCAACCGGTTCGGCCGGCCGGTAATATTTACCGAAATCGGCTATCGCAGTATGGATTGGGCGCAGTGGCAGCCGTTCAATTTCTGGGACGGCGGCAACCCTGACGACGGCAACCAGGCCCGCCTTTATGAAGCGCTTTTTGCCTACTGGAACGACCAGCCCTACATGCAGGGCGTACAGCTGTGGGACTGGTCTAGCGACCCCAATGCCGGTTGGCCGGGATCAACTACTTTTACTCCCCAGCACAAAGCAGCCGAGGCGGTGATGACCAAATGGTTCGCCTCGACTTCTCCCGCCTCCGGCGTCCCGGCCCCGAGCGGTTCCTTTGCGATTAACGCTTCGAGTAATCCGGCTGAACCGGCAGTCGGACAAAGTACCGGCGTAACAGTATCGGTGCGCAAAGACGGATCGGCTCAAAACGGCGTAGTCGTGGATATGGAAATTTATGATGCCGCCGGCAATAAGGTGCATCAAGATTTTCGTTCCGGACAATCGTTCGCTGGCGGAGAAACCAAGTCTTACGTTATCCAGTGGACCCCGGCCGCGGCCGGCGCTTATACGGTTAAAGCCGGAGTTTTTAACAGCGACTGGAGCGCTAACTACGCTTGGGCGGACAATGCGGCCCAAATAACGGCGCGCTCGGCCGCTACTTCGGCGCCTGGAGCCGGCTCAATTAGCGTTTGGTGGCCAGCGGACGGGGCTCCTGTGTCCGGACTGCAACCCTTTAAGGCCCTGATCGACGGGGCCCCCCTGTCCGGTTATTCGCTCCACTGGCAGGTTGACGGCGGCGCTCTGAACGGTATGTACGACAGTCTGGACGGCGGTCCTCACAAGGAATCCTGGATTGACGTCAGCGGTTGGACTTGGCGCGGCGCCGGGCCCTACGCGGTTAAATTCATTGCCAAAAATTCAAGCGGAGCGACAATTGCCGAGAGAACGGTTACGGTCTTGGTATCAGGTTAGCGTTTTTATCTAACTGAAAAGCCTGGCCTCGGCCAGGCTTTTCAGTTAGGATGTAATTGTATACAATTACTAAACCAAGCGGCACGGTTTTGTCTTTATCATTACTTTATGCGCAGAACATTTGTTAGCGCCGGCGTAGGGTTGGCCTTTTTGGCCGGTATCGTCGGGTTGTTCGCCTGGCGGGAGTGGCGCGGGGCTGTTCCGGCGCTTACCCCTCCGGCCGGAGACATAGCCGAAAGGCTGGGAACCGGATCGAAAACTGAATACCCGCCTGTAGAGACGGCGCTTGGTTCGCCCTTAACATTGCCTCAGGGTTTTGTTATTTCAATTTTTGCTCGGGACGTAGGGCCAGCACGGGCTATGGGGGCTGACCCTAGGGGTACGCTGCTTGTTAGCGTGCCTGCGGAGGGGAAAATAAAGGCGCTTGTGGATGAAGACCGCGATGGAACGTCAGAAAAGACGGTAATTGTGGCTTCGGGCCTTAACCGTCCGCATGGATTTGCCGTCTACTGCCACCGGCTGGATAATGACCTGTCCGAGGACAAGGAGCTTTGCCGGTTGTTAGTGGCCGAGGAGCACCGGATAAGCATGACGACCATCGAGAGGGAAGATTTCCAGGATTTGGTTGGCAGCGCGGGTGATGAGACCTACATCGATGGCACTGCCTTTGAAACACTCATCGATTTGCCCGCCGGCGGCCGGCACACCACCCGGACGATTGCGTTCCGGGGGGAGAAGTTGCCTTTCGAAGAAGTGCCGGGCACGACGGGCACCTTGTTTGTTTCTGTCGGCTCTGCCTGCGATGTCTGTTGGGAAGAGGACAAACGCCGGGGCGCGATTTTGGCCGTAGATCTGGATTTTACGCGCGGGCCCAAAGAGGCCAATATGGTAGTCGGGGAACAGCGGATTTTTGCCTCCGGCCTCAGGAACGCGGTTTTTATGGCTTTCCATCCTCGCACCAACAAATTATGGGTTACAGAGATGGGGAGGGATAATTTGGGGGACGCTGTTCCGCCGGATGAGATAAACATAGTCGAGGCCGGCAAGTTTTATGGCTGGCCGATCTGCTACGGCAAAAATGTCCTTGACACGGACTTCGACAAGAATATTTATATCCGCCATCCTTGCCAGGAACCCGGGGACACTCAGAGCCATATCGATATTCCGGCGCACTCGGCACCTTTGGGGCTGGCGTTCGTTCCCGAGACAGGCTGGCCGGCTGGTTATGCCGGCGATCTCCTGGTGGCTTATCACGGTTCGTGGAACCGAAGCCAGCCGACCGGCTACAAAATTGTCCGTTACAAATTGGATCCGGACGGCGTCTATGAGGGCGAGGAGGACTTTATCAGCGGCTGGCTGGCCAGCGATTATCGCGCGCTCGGCCGGCCGGTGGATATTTTTATGGGGCGAGACGGCGTGACCTATATCTCGGATGACAAGGCTAACGTGGTTTATCGCGTGGCGTATGTCGGCGCAAGTAACCGGGAACAAAAACCAGAGACTCCTGGCCCGGCGGCGGGCGGTTGCGTGGTTACCGGCTGCAGCGGCCAGGTGTGCGCGCAACAGGAAACAGCTACCGACTGTCTGTATAAAGAAGAGTATTCTTGCTACAAGAACGCTGTCTGCGAGCGGCAGGCAAACGGGCAGTGCGGCTGGACATCGGCCAAAGAATTACAGGAATGTGTCGCCGGCAAGCGTATTTAGAACCTACTCCCAAAAATAATTCCCAGGATCAATTTTGAATCAGTTAGGCGCCAGCAATGCCCGGATTTCATCGCCATACCACCAGTATCCCGCTCAATCCGGAGGTTGCTGGCGCCTAAATAGCCAAAAATGAGCCGGAAGTTATTTTTGGGAGTAGATTTAAATATAAAAATTTATGTTGCAGATAGATTTCTCCAATTTGTTTAAGGTTTCCGGTGATCACGGACTGGCCGAAAAAGAATTGGACAGAGTTTTTATCCGACTGCCAGCCTGTTTGGAACAGTTTAAAAATCGGGCTCAGGATTTTTTCCGTGTTATTGATGATACGGCGGCAGTAGCCGAGATAAAGCAGTTTGTCCGCGAACGCCGGGAACGCTACCGCGATGTGGTGGTGCTCGGTATCGGCGGATCGGCACTGGGCGCTTCGTGTCTTCAGCAAAGCCTGACGCCGTTATACGGGCATAAGGCCCGGCGCCCGGGCCCCGGCTTGTATATTCTCGATAACATCGACCCTGTAATGATGCGTGAAATCCTTGACGTTATTAACCTCAAACGGACCTTGTTTATCGTGGTAACCAAATCCGGCGGCACGCCGGAAACGCTCGCTCAGTACTTTTATTTTCAGGCTCTAGTCGCCAAAGCCGGCGGTCGCGTGGGTCAACAATTCGTGGTAGTAACCGATCCGCAAGAGGGATTTTTGCGCCGCGCCGCCGAGCGCGACGGTATTCCCACGTTTCCGGTACCGCCGCGGGTCGGCGGAAGATTCTCCGTCCTGACGGCGGTCGGGCTTTTGCCCGGAGCTTTTATGGGCGTCAACATAGACAAATTATTGCGCGGCGCTAGGGTTATGCGCGACCGCTTTTTGTCCCCGGATCCACGGATCAACGATTCTTTCCGGTTGGCGGCTGTCCAGCATCTATTGGCCCAAAAGGGCAAAAGCATTAATGTACTTATGCCTTATGCCCAGAAGTTAATCCGCTTTGCCGATTGGTACCGCCAGCTGCTCTCCGAGAGCATCGGCAAGGCCGTGGATGAGCGCGGGGAAACGGTCCATGCCGGCCTCACCCCGGTTAGCGCTCTCGGGGTTACAGACCAGCATTCTCAGAGTCAGTTGTACAACGAAGGACCCAACGATAAGCTAATTATGTTCCTGAACGTAAAAAATTTAGGTCCCCGCGTCAACATACCCAGCCCGCCTTCCGGGGAGAGCACCCTTGCATTTTTGCGGCGGACGTCCTTTAATGAACTTATGGACGTGGAATGTCAAGGCACGCAGAGATCGTATACCGAAAACGACCGGCCGAACCTGGCAATAACGGTTGACCGGCTGGATGAGGACCACCTGGGGCAATTATTTATTCTATTTCAGGGCGCGACAGCATTTTTGGGTGAACTCACCGGCGTAGATGCTTTCAATCAGCCAGGGGTGGAGCGGGCCAAGCAGGTTACGAAAGAGATACTCCTGGCTCGCCAAGGCGCCAAGAAACGTACCTAGCAGACGGTGCGCGATTAGTTTTCTCGTCGGTCTATCGTGCCGGCAGACCAGTTCGGCCGAGTTTTGGTCTGTGCCAGGCCGAATTTGGCAGTCGGGTTGTCTGATTGGATTGGGTTGGACTTTTTATCAGAATTCAGCCTAAAAATAATTTTGAGTCTGGCTTGAAGATAATTCGAGCGGAAATTGTCGCATTGAGTAAGCGCGGCAGTACTATGGTGGCTAAATGAGGAAAATCCGCGACAGAAGCGGGTCGAAATTGGAGCAGAATGGTTTTAGCGGGGGTTCTAAATAATTTTGGAGTGGGTTCTAGCTAACAGCATCATATGACAGAATATCATTTTACCGAAGCCAGGCCATGGGGCGGTTTTACCAACCTGATCGAGCGGGATGCCTACAAGGTGAAAGAAATGGTGTTAAAACCAGGATCACGGGTTAGCTACCAGCTGCACCGGGAGCGCGCCGAGCACTGGTTTGTCGTCCAGGGCTTGGGCACGGTAACTCTCGACGATATTGAGCGGCCCGTACGCGCCGGCGAGACGGTGGATATACCGGTAGGCATGAAGCACCGGATTTATAATTCCGGGGACCAGAACCTTGTTTTTATCGAGGTCCAGACTGGCACTTACTTTGGCGAGGACGACATCGTCCGGTTAAGCGACGACTACCATCGCGAGACTGTGCCGCTCGTTCACTAGCGTTCGCTACAGGCCCGTGGGGCCGCCGGACGGTCGGGAGCCCTTGCCATAAAGCCCAAGTGTTTTTATACTGACTGTAGGCCCTGGCCGGAAGCGTTCGATTATCGGCTCGGGCGGGTAGTTTTAATTTTGAATGTTTTATGGAACTCAAGACATTTTCTTCTGCCGCTGATTTTATCGACGAAAGCGTTAAAGTGCTGGCGGCCGTAAGCCGGACCAAGGGCCCGGAGGATATAGTCTACATTGCCCTAAGCGGGGGGCGTACGCCGCTCGCCGTCTACAGCGCCTATGCCGAGCACAAAGACGTGGATTTTTCCCGTTTGGAGTTTTTTTTGGTTGATGAACGCTATGTGCCTTTCGACCATGAACGATCCAACTACCACGCTATAGCGGAAAACTTTTTGCAAAAACTTAAAGGCAAGTCGCATGGCGTGCACTTCATTGACACGACATTGCTCATGCATAAGGCTCTCGTAACTTACGAAAAACAGCTTAAGGAGGTACCGGACCATGCGTTGGATCTTGTTGTCCTGGGTATGTCCCCGGACGGCCATATCGGCTCGCTCTTTCCGCGCGCCCCGGCGCTGCACGAGCCGAACCATTTGGTAGCGTATACCCATAACGAGCAATCGCATACCAAAGATCGCCTGACGCTCACTTTTCCCACTATCATGAAAGCCAAACGGCTGCTGCTTCTCTTGGCCGGAGAAGAAAAGAAAGCGACTTTAGAAGATCTGCTGCACTCCGATAAGGTAATGGAAGATATGCCAGCCAAAAAACTTCTCGACCATCCCCGTTTTACCATTCATTTTTACTACCCGGAGCACGGCGGTTCCACACAGGAAATATATAGCCTGGCTCAGCGTAATGGTGTATCATAAGTAAAGCGCATCGCGTCCAGATTACACAACCCACCCCGTAAATAAGTGTCAATTACCGTATGAAATATATCATCGGCCTCCTGGCAGTCGTCCTCGGGGCCTTTATGGTTATTAAAACGCAGTGGTTTCTAGAAAATTTTGGCCATAGCGCCTGGGCCGAGGAGAAGCTGGGCGGCGGTGGAACCAGGCTTATGTACAAAGGTATCGGCCTCATCATCATTGTCCTCGCCGTGCTCGGGGTGACGGGCGCTCTCGGCGAGATCATACTTTCGATTTTCGGCGGACTATTTGGTCTGCCGCGCTGACATATGTCCTACCACAGCGGCAACAATCTGGTAGACCCGGCGGCTTTGTTTGCCCAGGCCAGGCTGCAGCCGGGCATGCATATCGCGGACTTCGGGGCCGGGCGCACCGGCCACCTGGTTTTTCCCGCCGGACTTATTATCGGCGAACATGGAGTTGTCTACGCCGTTGATATTCTCAAAGATGTCTTGGAATCAGTCCGTAAGCGCGCCGAGCTTGAGGGCTACGTCAACATACATACTGTCTGGGCAGATATCGAACAGACCGGAAAGGTGGCCATACCGCCCCGGAGTCTAGACGCGGTATTTATGGTCAACGTGCTGTTCCACGCGAGCGATCCGACTTTGCCGCTCAGCGAGGCAGGCCGGCTCTTGAAGCCTAAGGGGCGTATAGTCGTGGTTGACTGGGTGAAACCCCTGGCCCATCTCGGTCCAGCCGCCGGACAGCTGCTCGATTTTGGCGCGCTCACGGCCTGGGCGCGGGACAATAACTTCGCTGTCCAGGATGATTTACCGCTCGGTCCTTATAGCCGCTGTCTGGTATTGTTTAGACACGAATAGACAGTTGCCGATTGTCCAGGGCCAGTTGATGTCCGCCAACCTGTAGCTTGCCGGCGGTGAACTGTTCACGATCCTCGAGGGATATGCTTGCAAACACCCGCGCTGTCGGCCGCTGGGGCGAGACCATGGCAGTACATTTTTTATTGCGCCAGGGGTATGTGGTCAGGGCCACTAACTTTCAGGTTCGGGGCGGAGAAATAGATATTGTCGCCCGGGAGGGCGGCACTCTTTGTTTTATCGAAGTCAAATTGCGCACTGCCGGCGATGGAAGCGCGGAGCGCGCCACCGACCGGAGAAAATTGTCCCGGCTCGCTCGGGCTGCCCGGGCATACTGTTTTCGGCACCGCATTGATACGGCGACGACTTCGATTCGATTTGAACACGTCAGCCTTTACTTGGACCGGCGGCGGTCGATTTTGCGGTGTATAAAATATTTGCTTCCATTGTAAGCTCAGCTGTGTTTGTGTTATACTGGCGCCATTAGTGTCTAATTAGCTCTAGTATGGATCTTGCTTCTGCTTCGATTTACGAGATACTGCGTTTCGCCGGGGCAGCACTCATTCTTGGCGGAGTTACGATTTATCTTTTTTCCCGGCGGTCCGGAGGGCGGCCTTTTGCCGTTTCCGGCGGGGCCGGCACCCGTACTCTGGATATGTACGCCGTTGACCTTACCCGCCAGGCCACCGAGGGCCGGATTGACCCGGTAGTCGGCCGGGAGGAAGAGATAACCCGGGTTACGCAAGTGCTAACCCGGCGAACAAAAAATAATGTTGTTTTGGTTGGGCCGCCCGGCGTAGGCAAAACTGCGATTGTCGAAGGGCTGGCGCTCAAGATAGTTACCGGCGACGTGCCGGCGGTTTTGCAGAACAAGAGGGTGCTTTCCCTGCAGGTGGCCGAGCTTTTGGCCGGCACCAAGTATCGCGGCGAGTTCGAGGAGCGGATAAAGCACATCGTAGACGAACTTAAGCGTTCAAATCGGACCATTATACTGTTTATCGACGAGATTCATACTGTCATGCAGACCAAGGGGGCCGAGGGTTCGGTGAATTTTTCCGACATATTAAAACCGGCGCTCGCCCGCGGCGACCTACAACTTATCGGCGCTACGACGCAGAAAGAGTACGAAGTATTTATCCAGCCGGACGAGAGTTGGGACCGGCGTTTTCAGGCGGTGCTCGTTGACGAGCCGACAGTGGATGAGGCGATCAAAATACTCGCCGGCGTGAAGAAAAATTATGAGACCTTCCATAAGGTGCAGTTCACCGACCGGGCGCTCGAAGCAGCCGTGAGGCTGTCGCAGGAGTATATCAAGGGCCGCCGTTTGCCGGATAAAGCCATTGACGTGATAGACGAGGCCGCCGCCATGGTAAATGTTCATGAGGGCGCGGCTCCGGATCATGCCGTGGCGCTCTTGCACGGCGCTGCCCAGCGCGTGTCAGCCGGGCTCCAGGGAGCTTTGCCGGAATCGGTGGAAAAGCTAAAACGCGAACTGGCGGGTCTGAAAGCGGAGGAAGAAACACCGACCCAGGAAAAAACGCTTCAAGCCTTGCGTAAAAAAATCGTTCAGAAGGTAAAAGAAATCGAAGAGGAAGAGAAACGAGTAAAGCAGACCGAGGGCTGGCCGCTCGTGGACGTGGATCATATCAAAGAGGTGGTGGCCGACTGGACGGGGATGGACAAGGGCGAGGTCCACTAAAATAGCTGCTGTTTTGATTTTTTAAGTTTCGGTCGTAAGAGACAGACAATTGGGTGCGATGAGTGTTTGTCTAATCTAGTTTTACATTTATTTTAGCGCACTATGTCGACAATTAGCGCAACCGCGGTTAAGGCGGTTACTAACACTAAGCTAGCGCTGGCAACAGCTTTGCTTGGTGCCTCGGCTCTTGCTGCCGCCGGCGCGGCCCTGGTGGGCCAGGGCGAATGCGCTGGCGAGTTGAAAGTGAAAACGGTTAATGACGGCTATTCGACCGTTTGCTTGCAGCAAACACTACAGCATGCTAACTCGGCGCTGCCCGATGCCGTTTATAAAGTGGCGCGACTTAACGCAAAATCGGTGGCTTTTTTTACGAACGGTACCCCCAAGGCATTGGTCGTAAAAGTCGGACAGACAGCCAGTGTGGGTTTTTCGGATGGAGTCTCTGTGGCGGTCTCTTTCCAGGGATTGGCGGAAGGTAAGGGAACGATACTGTTGCAAACAATAATGCCTAGTGTTCTTGAACCGGGAAACGGGATTCCGGAGCAATTAACCTGCGCTGCCATCAGCAGTTCTTCCGCGGAAAAGTTTTTTTCTGAGTGCAAGGCACAGGCAAAGCAGTATCTTTGTTTTAGCAAGAAAACCGCAGATTTCATCGGCTGCAGCAACGATAAACAGGCTTGCGAGAAAGACCAGGCCGATCTTGGTTTGCAGTGCGAATTGCCTGTCCTCAACTCGGCCCAGTGTCC
>LCRX01000004.1 GCA_001004885.1 Candidatus Magasanikbacteria bacterium GW2011_GWA2_56_11 | reverse complement strand
GTGCCCCAGGCACAGAAATTATGAGTGGACGTACTATAGCACACCGAGAGCCGCTTGGCAAGGGTCCCCGCCCCCTGTTTTTCTGGGGAGTAAACCCGCCCCAAAGTCTTGTCTTGCCCGGTAAAATAATGTATACTAAGCCCATTGGTACGGCCAAAAGCCAGGCCTGTTTAGGGCCCTGCTAGGCGCCGACCGGACGATTTTACCTCTGTAGTCACTTACCTCTTCTATGCACATCTCCTGGCTCGGTTCCACGTCCATAAAGTTGCAAACCAAATCCTTTGACGAAGATGTGGTCATCGCGATTGACCCTTACCGGCCGGCGGCCGGCAACTTTCCCCGAAGCATGAGTCCGCAAATCGCCCTGTTTACCCGCGGTCAGGAAGGGGCGGTTACGCTTACCGGGTCCCCCTTTGTGCTTGATACGCCGGGTGAATGCGACAGCAAAGGCATCCTTGTAACCGCCGTCCCTGGCGAGGTTCCAGGGCGCACCATGCTCCGGATAGACGCCGAACAGCTAAGCCTGGCCCACCTGGGCAGTACCGCCAAACCGCTTACCGAAGCGCAACGCGAAGTGCTCTCGGATGTGGATATTCTGTTTGTCCCGGTCGGCGGAAAAGATTGCTATGATGCCGAGGCGGCCGTCAAAACGGTCAACGACCTGGAGCCGAGGGTCGTCATCCCGGTCGCCTACCAGTCTGAGAGCGACCCGGAAGCGGCGACGGTAGACGCCTTTCTCAAGGAGATGGGCGCGAGCGGAGCGGCGCGCGAGGCCAAAGTTATTATCAAAAAAAAGGACCTGCCGACTGAAGAAACACAGGTAATCGTACTCACCAAGGAATGAGGAGCCAAAATCCTATGCCGGCCAAAAAACGCACAACTGAGCATAAAAGAAAAAAAACGGCGAAGGAAAACCGCCGCGAACGACCAGGCGCAAAAGCCCTTGCCCCGGAGGAGCGCGAAGCCATCCGCCGGATGGTCGGCGATCTGCCGCAGATCATCCTCGAAGAAGGTTACCTCACGCCGGCCGTTCCGCATCATGAACCGGCCGCAATTTCTAAAACAACCACCCTCCGGCCTTTACCGCCGGAGAATATCCCCGAATACCGGCCGGCGCCGGAAACAGCCGCGACGCAGCCGGCGCCGGCCGTAAGGCGGCGCGTCCGCAGCCCTGGGGCTCGTTCCTGGCTCTGGTTCGCGGTAACGCTGTCCAGTTTGGCGATCTTCGGCATTTGGATTTTCAATCTGCGCACGTTCATTGACGATATCAAGCGTATCCCCAGCCCCGAGGACCAGCTCCTCGCCGACACCAAGGCCGACATCAGCGCTATCGTGGGCCTGATGCGCGGCAATGACGCCCGCCTGGAGGCGGCCCTCGACGGAGAAAAACCCGAGACCAAAGTAAAAAACGTCCTCAAAGATATTCTCGCGCCGGGGACTCCGGCGCCAATCGCTGATTAACAGTTAATCTAGAGACCACCCTGGTATGCCCAAATCCGCTGTCCGCCCCAAAGAACCGGCCAACCCCAGCTTGTCCATCGGCAAAGTCGAACCCATCAACCTGGTGGATGAGATGAAAACCTCGTACTTAGATTACGCCATGAGCGTCATCGTGTCGCGCGCCCTGCCCGACGTGCGCGACGGCCTCAAGCCGGTGCACCGCCGCATACTCTACGCCATGTGGAATATCGGCCTCAAACACACCTCCAAATTCCGCAAATCCGCCCACGTGGTCGGCGAGGTGATGGCCAAGTACCACCCGCACGGCGACTCTGCGATTTACGATTCGCTCGTGCGCATGGCCCAGGATTTCAACATGCGTTTTCCGCTCGTCTTCGGACAGGGCAACTTCGGCTCTATGGACGGCGACAGCCCGGCGGCCATGCGCTATACCGAGGCGAAGCTCACCAAGATTGCCGAAGAGCTGCTTTTGGATATCGACAAAAATACGGTTGACTTCATTCCCACCTACGACGGCTCCCACAAGGAACCGCGCGTGCTGCCGACGAAACTGCCAAATTTGCTTCTAAACGGCAGCATGGGCATCGCGGTCGGCATGGCGACCAATATTCCGCCGCACAACCTGGGCGAGTTATGCGACGGCATTACGCATCTGATCGACGACCCCAAAGCGACTGTCGAGGAACTCCTGCACTTTATCCCCGGCCCGGATTTTCCGACCGGCGGCATTATTTATAACAAAAAAGACATTGCCGCGGCCTATGCCACCGGACGCGGCGGCATCGTGGTGCGCGCCAAGACCGAAATCCAGGAGGGCAAGGGAGACCAATTCCGGATTATCGTGAACGAAATACCCTACCAGGTCAACAAGGCGTCCCTGCTCGAAAAAATCGCCGAACTGGTGCAGGAGAAAAAAATCGATGGCATCCGGGATTTGCGCGACGAGTCAAACAAAGAAGGCGTGCGCATAGTTATCGAGCTCAAAAAAGACTCGTACCCGAAAAAAATCCTGAACCGTCTGTTCCAGATGACCGACCTGCAAACCACCTTCCACCTCAATATGCTCGCGCTCGTAGATGGCCTGCAGCCGCGCGTCCTCAACCTTAAAACCATACTCGAGGAGTACGTGAAGCACCGCCAGGAGATAGTGCGCCGGCGCACGGAGTTCGACTTGGCGCGGGCCGAGGAACGGGCGCACATCCTCGAGGGTCTCAAAAAGGCGCTCGACAAAATTGATCTTATCATCAACACCATCCGCGCCTCAAAAGACAAAGAAGAGGCCAAGACCAACCTCATGGCCAAATTCAAGTTCACCGACCGCCAGACCGTGGCTATTCTCGAGATGAAGCTGCAACAGCTCGCCAACCTGGAGCGCAAAAAAATCGAAGAAGAATTGGCCGGAAAACTGGCGCTCATCAAGGAACTTCAATCCATTCTCGCGAGCGCCAAAAAAATGCTTGAGATCATCAAACAAGAGGTCGTCGCCATCAAGCGGGATTATGACAACCCGCGCCGCACGCAGATAGTCGCTCACGGAGTTAAAGAATTCAGCATCGAAGACCTGGTCCCGAACGAGCCGACTATTATCATGGCCACCAAAGACGGCTACATCAAGCGGATGCCGGTCGATACTTTCCGCACCCAAGGCCGCGGGGGCAAAGGCGTGATCGGACTCACCACCAAAGAAGAAGACGTCATCGAGCACCTGATCTCGACCAATACCCACGACAACATGCTTTTCTTCACGAATCGCGGCCGCGTCTTCCAGCTCCGGGCCTACGACATTCCGGTCGCTTCGCGCACCGCCAAAGGACAGGCGCTCGTCAACTTCCTCCAGCTGGCGCCGAACGAACAGGTATCGGCCATACTGTCGATGGCCGACATGAGCCAGTACAAATACTTGGTGATGGTAACCAACAAAGGCACCATCAAAAAAACCGAGCTCGATGATTTTAAAAACGTCCGCCGCTCCGGTCTCATCGCCCTGAAGCTCCGGCCGGACGACATGCTCGAATGGGTGCGCCCTTCGGGCGGCAAGGACGACATCATGATTGTTACCGCTCTCGGCCAAGCGATCCGCTTCAAAGAACACGACGTGCGCGACATGGGCCGTACGGCGAGCGGCGTCCGCGGCGTCCGCCTCAAATCCAACGACCATGTTATCGGCATGGATGTAGTTTCGCCCGATCTCGTGAAGAAAAAGGTGTTGGAACTTTTGGTTGTCGCGGAAAACGGCCTGGGCAAACGCACTGATGTCGGCGAATACAAAGTCCAGGGGCGAAGCGGCAGCGGCATCAAAACCATGAACGTAACCGACAAAACCGGCCCGATTATCAATGCCCGCGTGATAAACACCACCGATAAACAAGACCTGCTCCTCATCTCGGTCAAAGGCCAGGTGGTGCGCACTCCGCTTAAAAGCGTCCCCTCTCTGGGACGCGCGACGCAAGGCGTGCGTATCATGCGGTTCAAAGAGGACGGCGACCGCGTGGCGAATATTACTCTTCTCGAAGACGGCGCGGAGGCGGACTAAACTGTCCGGGACGACAAAGGCAGATTATGAACCCCATCATACTTTACGCCACTCCCAATTCGCCATCGGGTCGGCGGGTAAAGGAATATTGCCTGGCTCGCGGCCTCGCCTTTGTCGAGTACGACGTCTCCGCCGATCCGGCCAAAGCGCGCGAACTCATAGAAAAAACCGGGCAGCTGTTTTTGCCGGCGGTTGATATAGGCGGCCAGATTCTCACTGGATTCGACGAAGAGCAGTTGGCCGCCTGCCTTCAAGCGCGCCTATGAGAGAAGCCGGACACCACCCGCCCGGAGTCGAGCCAGCCGGACCGGCAGCCGCCGAACCGTCTATTGTGGCGCGCGATTTCGCCCATGAGACCGGTCTGCTGACTTTGCTCGCCGAACTCAAAAGATTGCCTGCTGACTTTTTTTCCCTCAAAATCGTCGAGTCGCGAGAGCAGCAGGCCGAACTAACGCGACTCCTTCGATCCGCGGAAGCGTACCATGCCGCCATCGAGGAACGCCGGCTAGAGCTTTTGGGGCGCCGGCAAAAAGAACCGTCCCCTGAACAGCTGCTCGTGGAGCAGCTTTACCGTCTGTCTTCGCGCCTGTGGGACGCGGTAGCGTCATTCCATGATTTTACTAGCCGTCTCGCCTCTCGCGATACGCTCGACCCAGTGCAGCGCGGCCTCTTAACAGCCGCTGTCCGGTCAGTTAGCCGGACCCTCGGCGAAACCGTGGAGGCGGTCCAAAATTTCCCGGTCGAGGGACAGGCTAAAACTTCCCGTTATTTAGAGTTGTTAAAAAATTTATTGCTCGCGGCCGGTTCGGTGGCGGGCGTGCTCACAGCCGGAGCGCTAAAAGACACTGCGGAAACCGCTGTCTATGAGCCTCCGGCCATAACCTATCTAACCGAATACCCGCCGGAAACAAATCCGGCCGATTCTGACAATTCTCAGCCAGACCCCGACGCGGCGGCGGAAACCGCTGCCCCGGACTCGGGCGGCAATAATAACCCGTACGGCACCGATCGCACCCCGGACATGCGCGACCTGGGGCCGAATACGCCGGACCAAGAGTTCGCCGACATCGACTTCTCCTGGCCGAATAATATAGACGACCCCCTCTGGGTTAGATATTTATCCGCCCGCTTCCCGGACGGAAAATTCCGCGCCGCCGGCCAAGAACTGGTTGATGCCGACACAACCATAGAGGCAACAGTCAGGACAAAACCGCGCGCTGTCCGGGCCGGCACCAAAATCGAGCTCCCCGCGCCGCTTGGTTTTGCACTGGGCAAAGTTACGGCTGATCCGTCGGCATCGTTTAGCGTAGATAACGATGAACGGACAATCACCTTTGCCGAGGCCGCGGAAGGAGTGGCTGTTACCTACACAGTGGTAGCCTCCCGGGACAATTACCGGCTGCCACCTGTTACCGAGCTTAACCTTAACCGTACCGGCGACCAGTGGCCAGTGATAGAGCGCCTGCGAGCGGCCGACGACGAAGATATCGCCGAGATATTGGACGATCATTTGGCTAAATTTATCTATCTCACGAGCGACGACATCCAGGAACTCGTTGGCGCCATGCCCGGGACCTTGGAGGAAAAAGTCGGCGCTCTCAAAGTCGGCGACTGCGATATGCTGGCCGCCTATGCCGCCGGACTTCTGAACGATGCCGGCCGGCCGGCTTTTGTGGCGAATGGATTATTAGAAACCGACGGGGCGCTGACCAAGGCGCGCGCTCATGCCAAGCTGGTATACCTGGCGGCTGGCCGCCCAGTGCTCTACGAGACCACCGCCCCGGTAGAAGCCGTGTACCGCGACGTCAAACTCAATCCCGATGACAGGGCACAACTGGCCCGGGTCGCCGGGGATATTGATTCGGCTTCTGCGGTCCGCAGACTCGAAGGCTACGCCAACTTCAGACGTGCTCTGCTCGAAATCCTGGACAAATCCGAATATGACCAGTATGACGACGCTGGTTGGTGGGAGGAAATAAAAAATTTCTTCACGCAGCTATTCAGCTCCAAAAAAGGAAAAGGCATCCTCGAATCCGAAGGCACCAAAGGCCTGTTTATTTCACTGAGCATCGTCCTCGCCGGCCTCTTGGCCATCTTCGGCCCTGTCGAAGCGTTAAAATTCTCCGCCCGAAGAACACGGCGGAAAGGAGACCGCGAAGCCGCCGCGCGGCTGCGGCAATATTTGGAAACAGTCTCGGAGCCGATTTCGGATTCGCCTCAGGAATCAACGCCGGCGGCAAAAGGCCGGGAGAGGTGGACAAAGGGAACATTCAACCGGAGGCTAAGACAGCTCTTCGAGGAAGAACCGCGCCTAGCCGAATTGATCCCTCCGGAATCTATCGAGAGTCTTCCCCTGCGCACCCAGCAGTATGTTTTTACTTTCTTGCACGTATACCTCTTCGTTTTCCCCCATCGCTGGAATGAGGCCACTGAATTCTTTACCCAGTTCTCCTCCCAAGCTCTCTGGAGCAAACTCATCGCCCGTCTGGAAGCGGAGGGCAGCGACGCCCAAGATGTCATTCGCGCCGTTCGCGAGCTTATCACCGACCCGGCACACCAAAAAAAAGCCCTGGAAGACGTTCCTTCATCGGCGCAATATATTGTGGACAGGGGAAAACAACTGGCGGCGTCTAATTATGTCCGGATTACACCCGATAAAAAGCGCCGGCCTTCCGAGACTCTCCGGCTGCTCGGTATCGAGCTCTCAGCCGACGGCGAGCGCGCGGCGCGGCGACTGCCGCGGGTGGAAAAGGGCTTCGATGTCCACGACTATGTGCCTTACCAACCGGGCATGGACGCCAGACTCATAAATTGGCCGGTCTATGCCAGAACCGGCAAACTCGAAGTGCAGCGTTCCGTGCCGGAAACAAAGCCGCCGCGGCCGGAAACCACGTTCTCGCTGGCGATAGACGTCGTCGGCTGCCAAGATCCATACACCTACACCGATGGATTGCCGCGGTTAGTAGCCTTGCTCATGTATGCCCAGGAGCATCCGGATAAAATCTCTATTGAGCGAGTGTTGTTTGTAGCCTGGGGCGAGACCGTCGCGACCATGGACGAGTCAGTAACCAAAAAACTCCTTTCGCGCCGCGAAGGCCTGTCAGCCATCAGGTATCTGACGGAAAAAATTCTAAAACTAGGCATTGAACACGACATCTGTCCCTCCTTGGCAAAAAACAGAAATGCGAAAAACCCGGGCAGCATGCACAATACGTTCTCCAGCTCTATCGGGTACGCCCTGCCTCCGGAATTGCCGCCGGACAAAAATTATCTCTATATCGGCGGACACGCCGGGGGCAACCGGCAGCTTCGCCACATTACCCAGCTGTACAAATTCACCGCCCCAGGCAAAATCGGTAAACCATAAGCACCATGGCCGGGTAGCTACCGGGCTTCCCTGGCCTTACCTGGCCAGCCGGCGCAGCGCCTCGCGCACCAGCTCCTCGCTCGTCTTGTCTGCCGGGTCTAGCTCCTGAGCCGCCTGGCGCGCCTCGTCCGGCGAGTAACCCATGGACACGAGAGCGCCAACGACATCGCCCAGTGCGCCGCCCATTGCCTCGCCCGGGACATCGAGATTTGCCCCGGAAATTTTGGACTTTAATTCCACCACTACCCGCTCCGCGGTCTTCTTTCCCATTCCCTGCACAGCGGTCAGATACTTCACGTCGCCGCGGGCAATGGCGGATTTAATATTGTCCATGGAGCCAAGCGACAAAATGTTTAGGGCGCTTTTGGGGCCGACCCCGGAAACGGTCATGAGCAAAATAAAAAAATCACGCTCCTCCAGCGTTTCAAATCCGTACAAATCCTGGGCTTGATCGCTTACCCGGAGATAGGTGTAAAAGGACACCTCCGCGCCTATCTGTTTGGCGCGCGCCTGGGCCGAAGGCAAATGGATCTCGTAGCCTACGCCGGACGCGGTCAGGACTCCGAGCGCCCCGGGACGCGCCATGAATACCGTGCCGCGCACAAAAGAAATCATACGGCAAAAAATAGCTTACCCGCGCAAGTACTCAACCATGGTTTCCACCCCAAACCCGTTTGCCCCCTGGCGGATCCACGGCTTGCCCTTGGCGGTGTAGTAGCAGCAAGACATGTCGATATGCGCCCAGGGATATTTGACGAAGTGCTGCAAAAAAGCCGCGCCGTGCGACGCGCCGGCGCGCGGGTCCCCGGAGGGCCCGCCGTTGTCTATGTCCGCCACTTCGCTTTTGATCGCCTCGGAGTACTCCTCGCCAAGAGGCAGCCGCCACAGCTGTTCGCCGACTGTTTCCGCGGCGGCCGTGAGTTTTTGTACTATATTTTCTTCATCGCTGAACAGTCCCGAACGGTCGCTGCCCAGGGCGATGCGGCAATGGCCGGTGAGAGTGGCGAAGTCCAGTACTTCTTTTGGCTCGAACCTGGTGGCATAGCAGAGGGCATCGGCCAGTATCAAACGGCCCTCGGCATCGGTATTGCTCACGTGCACGGTGGTGCCGTCCATGGCCGTAAGGATGTCATCCGGACGGTAAGCCGCGCCGTCGGGCATATTCTCGCAGCTCGGTATCAGGCCCACCACGTTCTTTTTTGCCTTAAGCGCGGCGAGCGCTTTCATAACCCCGAGGACCGTGGCCGCACCCAACATGTCGAACTTCATGTCATTGAGGTAGCCGGCCGGCTTAAGGGAAATGCCGCCGGAATCAAACGTGATGCCCTTGCCGACAAGCACCAGGGGCGGATCTTTCTTGTTCCCCTGCCGGTATTCCAAAACAATAAACTTCGGCTCCTGCGCCGAACCCTGGGAAACGCCCAAAAGACACCCCATGCCCAATTTTTTTATTTCCGGCCGCGACAAAACTTTTACTTTAAGGCCCGGATTTTCTTGAGCCAATTTGGCGGCCGCCCGGGCCAGATAGGTCGGCGTGAGAACGGTCGGCGGCGTATTTCCCAGGTGGCGGGTGTAGTTCACGGCTTGCCCTACTAGCGCGCCGTCGGCCAGGCCCTTTATGAGCTGGGTCTTGGACCGGTTATCGAACGCAGCGGTTACGGCCACCGCTTTTAGCGGCAATACGCGGGCCTCCGGCTTGCGGTATTCATCATACGAATAACCGCCGATCTCGATGGCCGCGGCCGTTTCTTTGGCCGCGCGGTAAGGGCCAAAGGCCGAAAGTACGGTTTCGGGGATGACGACGGCGATACGCTGGGATTTTTTACTCTGAACAGCGATCACGGCCGCGCCGAGTACTTGTTTGTAGCGGCGGACCGTCAACTCTTTTTTGGAGCCCAAGCCTGAGAGGAGCACGCGCGGACGCTTGGCATCACGCGTATAAACAAGGCTCTGCTGCATCTTCTTGCCGGTAAAATCTTCGGCCGACATGACAGCGGACAGGGCACTGCCGAACTCTTTGTCCAGTTTCTTGGCGGCTGTTTCGAGCCCCTTATCTTCCAAAACCGGCATGATTATCACGTCAGCGGCAGACGCATCGGCTTCGAGAATATAGTTAGTCATAATTCAGCCTCAATTTTAGATACAAAACTAGCTGGATTGTAACAGAGGCTAACTTGAGTGTCAAAATCCGTCCTCTAGAAACAGCCCAAATAAAAATATCCGGCTCGGCCAGGCGCTAACATTCCAGCGCCCCAATCCCCCAAATCGCGACCTCTGTCGTTATTTGAGGGTTAAAACAATCCCGGCCTGGCCGGGATTGTTTTGTCCATAACGCAAATCGCGCCGGCGGCAGTCTACGCCTCGATACTGAGCCTGATCGGCCGCCCGTCGATCATAACTTCCTCCGTGCCGCCCGGCGCAAGCTCGCGTGCGAGAACATTTTTTCGTATCTCATCTGCATAATCCCGGAAAACCGAAGCTAAAAGCGGATCGCCAGTACTGTAGCAAACAACGACGAAATCGCGAATTGTCAGACCCTGGTCCTTGCGCAGCTGATTAATGGTACGCACCACCTCGCGCAGCAACCCTTCGAGGCGCAACTCATCGGTGAGCGCGGTGTCCAGCCCGACCTCAATGTCTCCGGCTTTTTTAGTCGCCAACCCTGGCGGCATCGGACCAAAAACGACCTCCTTTACGTTCAGCTCGGCGGCAATTATCTGCCGGTATTCTTCGGGCAGGTCGGGGGCGTTCACTATCAGGCGGGCAAGTACCTGGCGCACGCGCACCCCCTGCTCGGCCCGGATGGACAGCCCGGTCTCGACTATAGAGCGGGCCAGGGCCATCCGCGCGAGGACTTCGCCGTCTATCTTTGACTCGTCCGCCCTCGGCCAGTCTTCCAGGTGGACGCTTTCGCGGCGGGCGTCCGACCCGGCCGACAGTTCCTGATAAATTTTCTCGGAGATGAACGGCGTGAACGGCGCCATCACCTTCGAGAGTGTCAGGAGCACTTCGCGCAGGGTGGCGAGCGCGGATTCTTTGTCCGCCGCGGCTTCAGCGACAGCAGCCTCGTCGCTGTCTGTAGCCGCGTCTTTAAACCGGTCGCGGCTCCGGCGCACGTACCAGGTCGAAAGGTCGTCTATAAAATCCTTAATCGGACGAGCCGCTTTGACAGTATCGTAATTGTCCATGTGGCGGGTTACGCTCCGCGTGAGTTCATGCAGCCGGGATATAATCCAGCGGTCAAGCACGTGCTTGGATGCTGCCACCGAGCCCGAAACAGAGCCCCCGGCGGGCACGAACGTGAGATAGAAGGTCAGTACGTTCCACAGGGTATTGACCACTTTATTATACGCGTCCCGCACTTCGCGGTCGTTAAAAAACAGATTTTCCGCCTGCATAACGACGCTCGTCATGAGGTAGTACCGCAGGGCGTCAACTCCGTACTGTTCGATAATAATCCACGGGTCGGTATAATTCCGCTTCGACTTGGACAACTTCTCGCCTTTTTCGTTGAGGATCGTGCCGGTAGCCACCACGTTTTCAAAACTTACGTTATCAAACAAAATCGCGGCGAGCGCATGCATGTAGTAGAACCAGGCGCGCGTCTGGGCGATGTACTCGGCCACATATTCTCCGGGAAACCGGGCCTCAAACGTCTCTTTGTTGGCAAATGGATAATGAAACTCGGCGAACGGCATCGACCCCGATTCCACCCAGCAGTCTATGACCTCGGGAATACGCCGCATTTCGCCGCCGCACTCCTGGCAGCGCAGCCTGATACGGTCTACCAAGTGCTTATGCAAATCCATCTCCTCGACCTTGTCTGTCTGGTATACCTCGGAAAAATTGAGGGCCCGATCTTTCATTTCGGCCACGCTGCCTAAACAGGCGACGCCGGGGCAATCTTTGGCGGTGCATTTCCAAAACGGCAGCGGAGTCGCCCAGTAACGGTTGCGCGAGATGTTCCAGTCGGGGGCCGTTTCCAAAATATTCAAAAACCGGCCTTGTTTAAGATGCCCGGGATACCAATTGATTTTTTCATTGAGCTCGATGAGGCGCGGCTTGACCTGCTCTATATTGATAAACCAAGCAGAAATGGCATTGTAGAATAGTTGCGTATCGCACCGCCAGCAATGCGGGTAGGAGTGGGTGTGCTGAGAGCGCGAAAACAGTCGCCCGCGGTTCTCCAGGTCATCCTTAATCGTTTTTTCGGCTTTTTTGAAATACTGCCCCTGGATCATCTGCGGGGCCTGGCTGTTGAAATGGCCGCGCTCATCGAGCAAGGGGACCATCGGCAGCTGGCAGGCGACCCCCAGATTATAGTCGTCCTCGCCGTAGATCACCGCCGTGTGCACGATGCCGGTACCCTCTTGCGTAGTCACAAAGTCGCCCGGGACAACGCGCCAGGCTCTTTGCCCGCTCTTCTCCACCGCGGGAATTTGGTACAGCGGCTCGTATTCTAGATCCAGCAAATCCACGCCTTTTATTGTCTTCTCCACCTGGTACTTGTGAGCGCCCAACACCGCCTCGGCGCGGTCTTTGGCGACCACCGCCACCTCGCCGGAGGACTCTATCCGACAGAGTACATACTCGATGTCCCGGCCGACGGCCAAAGCGACGTTTGCCGGCAGCGTCCACGGGGTGGTCGTCCAAGCCAGGATATAGACATCGCCCGAAGCGTTAAGGGCTCCGGGAGTTTTCAATTTGAATTTTGCCGTTACCGACTCTTCGGTAATATCCTTGTAACTGTTGTCCATGGCCACTTCTGCCTTGGCCACCGGCGTTTCGCAGCGCGGGCAGTACATAAGCACCTTGCGGCCTTCATAGATCAGATTTTTGTCCCAGATGGTTTTAAGCGCCCACCAGACGCTTTCCATATAAGTCGGATCCATCGTGCGGTAGGCACTGTCAAACTCCCCCCAGCGGCCTATACGCGCCACCATTTTTTTCCACTCTTTAGTGTACATAAGTACTGTCGCGCGGCAGGCCTCGTTGAACTCCGCGACGCCGATTTTTTCTTCAATGTCTTTCTTGCCCGAAACACCCATTTGTTTTTCGATCAGGCTTTCTATCGGCAACCCGTGGCAATCCCAGCCCCAGCGCCGGCGCACGCGGTAGCCTTTCATGGTCCAGTAGCGGGGCACGACGTCTTTGATGACCGAACTTAAAATATGCCCATAGTGCGGCAATCCGGTGGCGAACGGCGGGCCGTCATAAAACACGTACGGCCGGTTTTCCGGGCGGCTCGAAACTGATTTGGCAAAAGCCTCTGTCTCTTCCCACAGGGAGAGGATCTGCTGCTCGTTTTCGTTGGCGTTGTAGGGCATAAAAAACAAAAAACACCGCGTGCCGAGAGCCCCTATCGGGGCGGTACCATCTCAGCTTCGCCGTGTGGCATCTTGATTACGGCTGTTACGGGCCTACCCGAGAGAGTCTGCGCCAAAAATGGCTTCTTTCTCCGGCGCTCCCCATAGTGGGATCCCTGGTGATGGCAGGTAGTGGCGCCTGTAGAATTGTATAGGCACAATACCTTATCAGGATTTTTCTGTCAATTGCCGCGCAATATTTCCGTCTGTCGGTAGCGGGCAAAAGATCATCGGCGGAATTTTTTGTCTCTCGCTTGACCTGAACGCGCTTGGTAAACTTGACAAAAAAGGCAAAAACCGCAATGATTCCCCCGAATGAAAGGGGGTAAAACTGTGGAGACACTGATAACAGTGGTCCTTATCTTTACGGCAGTCGGCAGTACTGTGGTGGCTATGACCGCGCTCTGGCGAGTGTGGCACGGCCCGGATCGCGCGGACTCACCGCCGAACCCTCGGCAGGTGCGGATCGGCGTTGACTGTGTCCAAGACTACGTCTCTTGGTCGGATCGGCCGTTTGCCCTGGTGGCAGAGGACACACCGATCGCAGAAGCGCAGAGCAGGCGGTTCGCCATGTTCTTCTGCGGGCAGGAGACGGTGGCTACTGACGTGCCTAGCAGGACTATGGCGCTGCTGCGCCGATCCCGGCTTCTTCATGAGCCAAACCGGAAGAATCCGGGCCACGTCAAGGCGGCGGAGGCACTGCTCACGCGCCTCGCTGGTGCTATCAAGGGACGCCTGCAGCAGGTTCGCCCGGGCGAGATACCGCAGGTCACGGAACAGGAGGCGTTCCAAATCGCTTACCTCCGTGACTTCCTGGCCTCACAACCAGGCGTGGTGGACCGCGCGTTCCGCAACGCGATCGGCTCGGCGAGTCGCCGACCGGCTGGCGGCCGCGGCGCCAACCCGACCGGCGCTCTCATGGCCGCTATGGGCGTGGGGGTCCCAAAACACCCCACGCATCACAGGTCGGAGGTCTACCTCGAGGCTGCGGACGCCGCCTCGCCGGAGCCAAAAGCCGGTGCCTGATCTCTCTCCACATCTTCCCTCAAACCTGAAATTCCAGCTTTGAGGCAAACAAAAAACGACCTTCCCGGTCTTTTTTTGTTTGCTGCCCTTGGCTGTGGGCCGACCGGAGGGGTGGTCGGCAATAGGCGGCAGGAGAGTCTACTTGGTGCGCGGCGCCTCCCCGGACTGGCCGAGCGCGGCCTCAAAGATGTCTTCGAGGCGCAGGAAGCGCACGGGCGATCGGCGCCAGGGGCGGTCGAAGTGATCGAGATAATTGGCCACTTGCGCGGTCGAGACGCGCCCTTCGCGCGCGAGCCGGCGCAGCCGGCCGATCTGCTGTTCGAGTTTGCTGTCCATTAGCTATTCTCCTGCCAGGAAAAGAACACCAGTGTTAGTAAACACAAACAAAATCAGGCTGTCAACAAGCGCCAACAAAAAACGCCACGAGCGTGGTGTTTTTTGTGGATGGCCGATGGTGGGTGCTGAAAGGTGTTCTTCGAGGAGGGACGGGTTAGTCCTCGGCGTCCCCGTCGCCGCGTTTGCGGACGGCGGCTTCACTGCGTCTGATGGCGTCCTGGTCGAGGAAGACGGTCGGTGGCGGAGGCGTAGCCGGGGGCGAACGCCGCGCTACAGGGGCAATGGTGCTTGGTAGGGCCGGAGAGGCCCTGGCAGGGCGGGGCTGTCCGCTGCCAGGCGCTCGCGGCGAAGGCACCGGCGGCTGTTCGGGCAGCGGCTGCCCGCGCGTTCCCCCGCCCACGGCCGGCATGCCGACCAGCGTCCGGCTGGCCGGAGCAGAACGCCATGCAGATGGGTTCATCTGAAAGGCCCTAAGGTCTGGGAGCGATATCTCGCCCCTCGCGCACCGGGCCAAGAGATCACCGAAGATCCCCATGGCCTCCCGAAGCTCACTCTCGTTCATCATCACCTCCATACGGCTATCTCCAGCCTAAACCAATTATCGCCCCCGGTCAACTTTATGTCTTCTCTTACCCTATGCTATAATCCAGGCGTACCTAACAAACTATAGCCCAGCCCTATGTACTCCGGCCCTCTCTATATCGCCTCCGACCACGGCGGCTACCAGCTCAAAAAGCGTATCTTGCGCTATATCGAAAACGAATTAAACCTAAAAATCAAAGACCTGGGGCCGCATGAATACGTCGAAACCGACGACTACCCGGATTATGCCATTCCCCTTGCCCGCGCGGTCGCGGCCGAAAACGGCCGGGGTATTCTTATTTGCAAAAACGGCGTCGGGGTCTGTATCACGGCCAACAAGGTCAAAGGCGTCCGTGCCGGCATTGGCTACAACCTAATGGCCGCGGAAACTATGGTCGCCGATGACGACGCGAACGTACTTTGCCTCGCCTCCAAACTATCTTCCGACGACCATGCCCTGGCTATCGTCAAACTGTGGCTCGCGACCGAAGCCGACCGGCACGAACGCCATGTGCGCCGGCGCGCCAAAGTGGCCGCGCTCGAAAAGTAAGCTTACGACCGCCTATGGAAATTATCCCTTCTCTGCTCGTCAACAGCCAGGAAAAATTCTTTGCCGGTCTCTTGGGTTTGGGTGATTGTGTCCGAATGCTCCAAATAGACATCGCCGACGGAGAGTTCGTCCCCAATGTAACCTGGGCCGATCCAGGAATCATAGCGCCCCGGCTCCGGCTGGAGTGCGAGCTGCACCTGATGGTGAAAGATCCGGTAGGAGTGGCGGAAAAATGGCGCGCGGTAACGCAAGTCAAACGCGTTTTATTCCACTACGAAGCCAGTCCGGATATCCCGGCTGTCCTGCAAAAACTCAAAACTTTTGGCTGGGAAGTCTCCCTGGTTCTCAACCCGGAAACGCCGCTAGAAGCGATCGAACCCTATCTGTCCCAAATTCAAGGAATTATGCTTATGGGCATTATCCCCGGCTTCCAGGGTCAGCCATTCATACCGGCCACCTACGAGCGCGCCCGGCGCTCTAAACTCATGTATCCGTCCCACTACCTAGAAATCGACGGCGGCGTTAATGAAAACACGATCCCCGGCTTTATCGCGGCCGGCGTCGACGCGGTCTGCCCGGGCAGCGCTGTTTTCGGCCACGAAAAAACTCCGCGCGAAAATGTCGCCCGACTGCAGAGCCTCATAACCGGATTGACGAAATAGTCCGGCGCTGCTATCCTTGTTTTGTATATTTTATCGTCCCTGTTTCCTTTTTCCGTCTCTATGCTTGACCTAGTCATTATCGGCGCGGCCGCGGCCGGCAGCGCCGCCGCCGTGTATGCCGCGCGCCGCAATCTGAACTTCGCCGTGGTGGCCAAGGACATTGGCGGCGAAGTCGCGCTCTCGGGCGAGGTGGAAAATTGGCCGGGCACCATCCACACGACCGGAGTCGAGCTGGCGCAGAATTTTCATGCCCACATGAAGTCTTACCAGGTGCAGATTGATAACGGACTGGAAGTTACCGGCATTACCCCGACGAAAAACTATCATATCGTTACCGCCCAAGACGGCAACGGGCAAGAAAAAACTTACGAAACGAAAAGCGTCATTATCGCGAGCGGCATCCACCCGCGCGAATTGAAAATACCGGGCGAACGCGAGCTCAAAGGCCGGGGCGTAACCTACTGCACTGTCTGCGACGGTCCGCTCTACCGCGGCAAAACCACCGCTACCGTGGGCGCCGGCAACTCGGCGCTCGAGTCGGTGCTCATGATGAGCGGCATCGCGAGCCAGGTCTACCTTATCACCAAATACCCTGACCTGCCCGAGGCTAAGGGAGGTTTCCCCAAAGGGGAAGACATTCTGATAAACAAGGTAAAGGCGCTCCCCAACGTAACTGTCATCTATAATGCGGGCACGGTCCACATCGTCGGCACCGACGCCGTTAGCGGCCTCATTTACGAAGACCTGGCCTCCGGGGCGCGCACCGAACTGGCAGTCCAGGGAGTTATGGTCCACGTCGGCCCAATATACCTTATAAACAAATAGTCATCGCCTCGGGCCAAGGCGTTACCGCCGCCCTTTCGGCCATTGATTACGTCAACCGCTGGTCGCCGCAGTAACGCCGCCAAAACGCGTCGCCGGCATCGTCCTTGACCGCCTACCAAAACCGCCAAGCGGTAATATTGCCCATAAATATGCGGCCAGCCAACCGCCCTTACCCTTTACTCTTAATTGTACTCTTCGCGGTACAATTTTTTTTCGTCTCCCCGGCGGGCGAATTCGCTCTCAACGACGACTGGGTGCACGCGGAAATGATTAGACACTGGGTGGAAACCGGCGAGCTCAAAATGAACCCTTTTACCGGGCCGACGCTTCACTGGCTCATACTCCTCGGCGCGCTCGCCGCCAAAATCGGCGGTTTTTCTTTTACCCTCCTGCGCTTGACAACGCTGGCTTTCACTCTGGCGCTTATTCTGCTGACATACTATTTTTTACACCGCGTTACCCGCCGCCAGGACTTGGCTTTCATCGGCGCTCTGCTGGTCTGGCTAAACCCCATTGCGTATAATCTTTCCTTCACTTACATGACCGACATCCCGGCGCTCTGCCTGCTTACCGGCAGCCTGTTCGCCTACCACCGCGCATTTAGCGGAGACGGCGCCCGCTGGCTGTGCGTTGGCAGTTTGGCCGCGGTCCTGGGTTTTTACACGCGGCAAACCAACCTGATGATCTTGGCCGCCGCCGGCATCGCGGCCCTGCTGTGGTACCAAAACCGCTTTAGCCGACGCCAAATTCTCTTCGGCTTCGGCTTGCCGCTCGCGATCTGGGCAGCCGTCTATCTCTGGTTGGCCGCCAAAAATCTGTTGCCCGCCGGAGGCTCCCTGCACTTTATTTCCGGAATACGCCCGGCCCTCTCCCATGGCGCCTGGTGGATCTGGTATCTGCTCATATACTCCGGGTTGTTCTTTCTGCCGCTAATTTTGGGGGCGATCACGGCCCGGCCTCGCGACAAAAAACTGCCCGCCTTGGCGGCGGGTACTGTCATGTTGGCTCTGGCAGTGATGATATTTATTAGAACCGAGCGGCTTTTTCCTTACGCGCCCAATATGATTCACGCCTTCGGCCTGGGACCGATGGCGGGTGTCCTGCGCGGCGACTTCGTGCCGCTGTTTACCGATTTCGCCCGCTTAACGCTCACAGCCGCCGGCGCCCTGGGCGCTGGCTGGCTGGTCCAATTTCTCTCCGCGCGGCGGGCAACGCCGCCGGCACTGCGTTTCGTCTGGCTGTCTCTGGCGCTGCTATCGGCCCCGATCTTACTTTTCCAAAGCTTTGACCGTTACCTTCTGCCCTTACTTAGCTTGCTTGCCGCGCTTGTCCTCTATCGCCTGCGCGAACAACAATTCCGGCCTCTGGGCTATGTTGCCTTGGGAGCGGTGCTGGCGCTCTATGCCGTCTTTAGCCTCAGCCAGACCGCCTTCTATTTAGCGTGGAATGAAACCCGGTGGCGCCTGGCCGATTCGGTGCTATCTGCCGGCACTCCGGCGGCGATGATCGACGGCGGCTATGAATGGGACGGCTGGCATAGTTACTGGGAAGCCCAGGCCTCAGGAAGGAAAAAGGGGCCGGTCGGTTCGCCGTGGTGGATACGGTATTTGATTGTTAACAATACGGAGGAGTACGTAGTCAGCGCGTCTCCCCTCGAGTCGTATACTGTTTTACGCGCCGAGTCGGTGCCCGGGTGGAACCCCAACCGCCGGCTTTATCTGTTACAACGCCGGCAAGATGACAATACTCAGGCTAAACCCTAGCCAAAAAATAAAATATACCAAAACGGCGATAAACCGCAGACGACGGTGGGGGCGCTCCCCAGCCGGCGGCAAACTGGCGCCGGCGAGAATAGCCGCCAGCGGAAAAAAAGAAACGATGAAAATCGCTTTCAGCGTACCGCGCTCCAGGTACGGATAACGGTAAACGTTATATATAAGCGCGGTGAGAAAACCGGCCGCCGTTACCAACAAAAAAGACGCCGCCGCGCTGAGCTGTCCCCGCAGCAGCCGCCAAAAAGAGACCAAAAAACCGGCCGCCAGGTACGCCAGCAAAGGCACCGACCACCAATAGAGCGCCAGGGTCAGCGCTGCCGTCTGCACGGCCATAGTCCGGCCGTTGGCAGTAACAAAATTAACCTGGCGTCCATGGACAGCGTAATTCTGGAAAATGTTATCGTAGTCGCCAAGAGCGCTGGCCGTGAGCAGGCTCCAAAACGAGCCGCGGCCCGCAGTCCAGAACGGATGTTGCCAAATTTCGGTATCCCAAGTGAGGAAAAATCGCGCCGGCAGACCGGCCCCTTGTCCCGGACGGACGGCGACTTCGTAGTTGTTTATCGTCAAAGCTTGCCCGTACAGGCGCTGCTTATGGATCATCCAGGGAACATAGCTCAAAAGCACGCACCCGGCCACGGCTGCGCCGACAAAGAGCGGCCGCCACTGGCGCTCGCGCCAGGCGATAATCCCGAGGAAAATCAAGAGCGCGGCCAATAGGATAAAGCCCGAAAGCTTGACCCATAGTATCGCCGAAAGCCCGAGCGCCAGGGCCGACCACCGCCTGGCGCTCCAGGCAGAGGTGTCCCACATACGCCACTGCATAAACCACGCCAACCACCACAGCGCCAGGGCCTGGAACAGCGTTTCGTTCGTAATATAGCGTCCGGACGCCGAAACCACAAAAAGCGACCCGGTAAATACCGCCACGAAGAACGCTAGGGAGCGCCGGCGGGTTGTCTGCCAAGCCAGGACACCGGCCGCCGCGGCTATCGCCCACGCAAAGACGGCACTCTCCAGCTGCAAAATCTTGTACAGCGCCTCTCGCGACAGGCCGAGCGGCTGGAGGACGCGCACCAAAACGGCGTTGGCGGCGTAATATGCCGGCTCGTGCCAGGCCAGATAATTACTCTTTGGCCGGGGCAGCCCCTGTCCGGCGGCCAGATCAAAAATGTAATCAATGTGCCCGCCGCCATCGTAGCTCGACCACACGTTGTAGTGCCACGCATTCCACCAGTAGACCGCGAAGAAAAATACCCCCAATAGGGCCGCCCCCAGGCGCCAGGCAAAATCTTTTCTCATACGGAAGAAAGTATACCAAAGTCGGGCTGACAAACCCATTGGTTGCTGCTATACTTAGATCGTACCTGTATGCCTCTTATATTTTTCCGCGGCCTCGCGGCCCTGGGTCTTATCCTCATTTCGGGGGGGGTGGTAAACAAAAATCACCGCCGGCAAAACACGCTTTTTTTGGCCGGCGGCCTGTGCCTCCTGGCTTACAGCGCCTATCTTCGGGATCCTATTTTCATTCCGCTGCAAGTTATCTTTACCTCGGCCAGTATTTACGAGCTGGTTCGCAAACCACGAACTTGAATTGCCTAAATTTTAGCCTCATTTCGAACTTATGCTTCTGCAATCCATACTGCCCCGCCTGCCCGTAACCCTGGCCGAAACCTTAGTCTACGTTGCCGCCGCCGCGGGCGCCATCATGATAACTTACGGAGTGTTTCTCGAGCAGGAACGGCGCCAGGATCTGGTCAAATTTATCGGCGCCGCCTGCCTGTTTGTCTATGCCCTGTTTACCGGCGACAAAATATTTATGATCGCCATGGCCGGGCTGGGCCTGGCCTCGCTCATCGAATTCGCGGAAATAATGTTTGGCTTGCACAAGCACAGTCCCGAAGATTTAAAACGCTACAAAAAGCTTCGCTGATTATGTTCGACCTTATCACCATTGGCGACGCCACCTTGGACACTTTCCTCATCGTGGACGACGCCACGCTCCAGTGCGACGTGCGCCGCGAACACTGCCAGCTCTGTTTGGACTACGCGGAAAAAATCCCCATCAAAGAAACCGCGCAATCGGTCGGCGGCAACGCGGCCAATGTGGCGGCCGGAGCGAGCCGGCTGGGCCTGGCCGCCGCGATTGTAACCCAGCTTGGCGACGACTTGAACGGCTACGCCATACACGACGCTCTGCAAGAGGCCGGGGTTGACACCGGCCTCGTCTCTTTGCAGCCGCGCGCGACCACGCGTTACTCGATTGTCCTGAGCTACCGCGGAGAACGTACCATTCTGGCCTATCATGCCGCCCGCCGTTATCGCCTGCCGGCTCTGCCGGCAGCGCGGTGGCTGTACTACACATCGCTCGGCGAATCTTTCGAACGCCTCCAGGCACGGCTCGCCGCGTATCTAAAGCGGCACCGCACGCTCAAGCTGGCCGTGAATCCGGGATCATACCAGCTCAAAAAAGGCCGGGAGGAATTCGCCAAAATTCTGCCTCTGACCGATCTTCTGATTGTTAACAAACAAGAAGCGGAGCGTCTCGCCGGCGAAAAAAGGACTATGCGCGCCCTGTGCGCCGCGGTGCGCCGTCTCGGACCCAAAACTGTTGTCGTTACCGACAGCGTCCGCGGCTCATTCGCCTCCCAAGGAGACGACCTTTATTTCCTGCCCAGCTACCCTGTTAAGGTGGTTTCCAAAACCGGTGCCGGCGACGCCTACGCCAGCGGTTTTCTGCGCGCCTACATGTCTGGGTCTTCCCTCCCCGAAGCCATGCAGTGGGGCACAGCCAATGCCGGCGGCGTTATCCAACAGTGGGGGGCGCAAACCGGCCTCCTCACCGAAAAAGACGTGCGCCGAATGATAGCCCGGCACCCCAAGATCACCCCATTTTTACGGCACCAATGTCTGAGCCTGTAAGAGCGAGTTTTGGGGCCGTGAAAACCAGTCTATGTTTGAGGCGAAAGGGGGGAACTCACTGTGAGTTCAATTGTATTAATTTCAATTTTTTTGTGTTCTTTTAGTCGCTGCTGGCGCTGAAAGTCTGCAAATGACTCCGGTAGTACTCAATTTTTTCTTGCGCCCGGCGTAAGGTAGGTCTCTCCTCCAGTTCGGCGAATCCGCGTTCGAGCGCGAGCGCCTCGTCCGCAATCTCCGCGCTCCATTTGCCGCTCTCGTCGCATAGACCGCGCAACTGCGCGATTAACTCCTGTATGGCCGTCTCCTCGGCCTGATATATCTTTACGCGCTCTTCGTACTCGGCCTGTTTCTCTCCCAAGGCCAGCTCGCGGCAATAATCCCGAACCCGGAGCCCGGCTTCCACCAAGGCGTTTTCTATCTGCACGTCCTCCTCGGGCGAAAAAAACTGCTCGACAATGTTGCCATGCCGGTAATCGTGAAGACTGCCGCCCTTGGCCTCGAAATGCCGCCATTTTTCTCGCAAATCCACGGGCAAAAGCTCGTAGAGCAATACGCGTTCCCTGTCCTGGCCATAGCGGTTCCTAAACTCCTCCTGCGCCTGAAAGTAGGGCCAAGCGGCCAGGCCGTACTCTATCAGACTTTTTTCGATGCCGGAGTCCGACCGCGACTGAGAGGCCAGCGCAGCGGCGTAAGCGGCCTCTCCGCGCTCGACTGCCTCTGGCGCCAAACCGACAGGGTGGCGGTCAAGCAATAGACGGAATAATTGAAGAGTGGCCGTAACCATAAAATTTACAATCAAAGACAACTCCGCCAGCCGGTTAAACCCGGATTTTTAACTCCAGACGGCGTCCTTGGAAGTGCTCCGGCGCCGAACAGACGGCCTGGTAGTCTACTTTGGGGCCGAGAAAGGCCAAACCGTACTCAAAGGCCCGAACCTGGGCCCGAATTTCGGCCGCCAGACTGGGATGTTCCTGCTCGGCGGCGGCCAGTCCCTCAAGAGCGGTGAGCCGGTCGGAGATATCGTCGGCGATGCGCGCGAACTCGCGAATCCGCGTTTCATAGGCAGCGCGATCGGTCGCTGTTACGGCCTGAAAAGCAAAGGCGCGGATATCGCACTTAATGTCCACCAATACCTGCCCAAGTTCCGTGCGTTCTTCATGGCCGAACACGTGTGCCATGGATCCGGCATAGAGATCGCGCCAGGTTCCGCCCATTTCTTTAAACAGCTGGTACGAACGCTGAAGCGCCGGCGAGGAGCGCTGCCGCAGCAGTTTTTCGCCGAGCTGATTCTCGTAAACCTGGTAAAATTCTTCAAACGCCTGGATGTACGGCCAGACTTTTTTGCCAAAGGCGATCATGACGTCTTCGAGCTCCTCGGTCGAGAGCTCCTGGTCGGCTTTTACCTGCTCGAGCGCGCGCCCCATATCTTCAACTACCGCCTGGGGTACCAGGGGCGGCAAGTTGGCGTACAGACGCTCGAAGATGGAAACGGTATGGTTGATGGGGGGGGTCGCGGCGGGCATAGCTCGTAGACAAAGTATAGCATGGGGAGCCCCGAGAGTCTAAAAATACGCTCCGGCCGGAGAAAAACCGGCCAAATTTAAATTTTGGATTTAACCACGTAGAGAGCTATCCCGGCCGCCACGCTGACGTTCAGGCTCTCCTTGCGGCCGTACATGGGTACATGGACTACCTGGTCGCATTCTTTAAGTATCGCCTCCGGTACGCCGTCCACTTCGTTGCCGACAATGAGCGCCAAAGGCGGCGTGAATTGCGCCCGGCCGATATCTATGCTGCGGTCGGTTTTTTCGAGCGCCACGATCTTTACTCCCCGCTTTTTTAATTCCCGAACCAGCCGCTTTAGGCTTTGGTACCGTCTCCAGCTGACCCACTTTTCCGCGCCCAGCGCCACCTTGTCTATTTGCGGCTTGGGCGGGCAAGCGGTATAACCCACCAAATAAATCATACCTACGCCGCAGGCATCGGCAGAGCGAAATTTTGGGAGTGGGTTCTAGACTGTAGTCCAAAATTGACCGGTCGTCAATTGTGTCGTACAATACTCGCGTATGTCTTACCTGCTCTCGCGTTACCTGCGCGAATTTCTGGAATATTTGGAAATCGAAAAAAACCGCAGCCTTCAGACCGTGCGCAATTACGACTTCTATCTGGGACGTTTCATCGAATGGTTCGGCGACAAAAAACCGGAGGCCGTAACAACCGACAAGGTGCGCGAGTACCGGCTCTGGCTCAACCGCCTCATTGACGTGCACGGCGACCCGCTCAAAAAGAATACGCAAAATTATCACCTTATCGCTCTGAGGTCATTTTTAAAGTACCTCGCCAAACGCGACATCGCCTCGCTGACGCCGGAAAAAATCGAACTCATGAAAATGCCGGACCGGCAGGTATCCTTTCTTGACGGCAGCGACCTCTCGCGCCTACTGGAGGCGCCGCTCGCGCAAATGGCGGCTATCCGCCAGGGCGCGGCCGGAAATAATACCGGCGGCAACCTGATCAAATACCGCGACAAGGCCGCCCTCGAGCTGCTTTTTTCCACCGGCCTGCGCGTATCCGAGCTGGTCGGACTCAAAAAAAGCGATGTCAACCTAAAAAAGGATGAATTTACGGTTACCGGAAAGGGGCGCAAAACGCGCGTGGTATTTTTGTCCGCCCAGGCCAAGTACTGGCTGAAAAAATATCTGGATATCCGGCCGGACCTCAATCCCTTTCTGTTCGTCTCGCACGACAAGCGCACCGGCAAGCGCGTCAAGGCAACCAAAAAAGGCCTGGAGGCCGATGAGGTTCCCCTTACTCCCCGCTCGGTCCAGCGCCTGGTGCAACGGTACGCCAAGGCGGCCGGCATTACCAAGCCCGTTACCCCGCACACAATGCGCCACTCCTACGCCACGGATCTATTGCAAAACGGCGCCGACATCCGCAGCGTGCAGGCTATGCTCGGCCACACCTCCATCACCACTACTCAGATTTATACCCACATTACCGACCGGGAGCTGCGCAACATACACAAAAAATTCCACGGCAAAAAGCGGGGTTCAGATTGACAAAAAGCCTTAAAAATGGGAAAATTTCCGGGACGCCGGGCCTAAACGGCCGCCACGTCCCGATAGTTCAATGGATAGAACGGGAGCCTTCTAAGCTCTAAACCCAGGTTCGACTCCTGGTCGGGACACGTATTCACCGAGCTAACAACCAGCGTATGAACCACAAAACAGCTTTGGCGGCAGCGGCGGTTCTCGTTGTTCTTGCCGGAGTCATCGGTTACCGGACCGGATTTAAAAAATCTGACGCCGGGGAAACCAACGCCCCCGCCCCCGAAGCGAGTGCCCCGACAGAAAAAACCGAACCGATCGCGGACGCGCCGGACTATTCCGCTATCTTTGATCTTGGTCGCAAAGAGCCGGGAACCAGAGTGTACGTCTCCGGCCCTCTGGGCGTCGGCTTCACCTACAATCCGATCTCAGACTCGTCGGAAGAGGTCAAACTAACTGAAACCGGCAACAAGATATATGTCCACCTGGCCAGCCAAGCTCCGGCCGACGGCCAGTGGGTTGAGATTTTCGATAAAGATCCCCAAATGACCCTCGCCGCCGCCGTGGCCGCGCGGTTCCTAAAAGGACTTGACCCCAAGGATTGCTTTGTGAGACAGTCAGATAGTATAAAGCTGGATCAGCGGCCGGGCTACACTGCCGCCGCCATCTCCTATCCGCCCCCGGCCGACCCAGAAGAACCTGGCTGGGCCAATAGCGAGAAGTGTTCGCCGCCGTACAGCGAGTCCAACGGCATCAGCTATTTCCTCATGAACGAAAATAATCCTGATCGGTTTGTGTTCGTGTCTGTCGGCCAGTACTTGCTAACGTCCGACGGATCGACGAAAAGCGAAGCCGGATATTACGAAATAAATTGGGACCGCTCCTTGCAAATTTTGTCTAAGTAATTTTTACTCTAAACCTATGGGCTATATCGTCGCCTTCATAGTGATCGTGCTCCTCGTGAGCATCCGCCAGGTCAACCAGTACCAGCGCGGGGTCAAATTTCAGTTGGGCAAGTTCGTCCGAGTAGTCGATCCGGGCTGGCGCATCGTTGTTCCGGTATTCCAAAGCATGACGCGGGTCGACATGCGCACCAAGGCCGTGGACGTGCCGTTCCAAGAGGCCATTACCAAGGACAACATCTCGGCCAAGATCAACGCTGTCATCTACTACCGCGTTTCG
The DNA here is from genome assembly GCA_001004885.1 of Candidatus Magasanikbacteria bacterium GW2011_GWA2_56_11. GTDB lineage: Bacteria > Patescibacteriota > Patescibacteriia > Magasanikbacterales > UBA922 > GWA2-56-11. The sequence goes on along the minus strand of LCRX01000004.1, from coordinate 66,362 downwards.
GACGCGGACAAGGCTATACTCGAAGTAGAAAACTTCTGGTACGCGGTCAGCCAGCTGGCCCAGACCACCATGCGCAACGTCGTCGGCGAACTCGAACTCGATGAACTCCTCGCCAACCGCGAGGCGGCGGCGGAAAAAATCAAGACCATCGTCGACAAGGCTACCGATCCATGGGGCATCAAGGTGGAAAGCGTCGAACTCAAAGACGTTACCCTCCCGGACGACATGCAACGCGTGATCGCCAAACAAGCCGAGGCCGAGCGCGAAAAACGGTCGGTGATCATCAAGGCGAGCGGCGAGCTCATCGCGGCCGAGAATATCGCCAAAGCGGCCGACATGCTCTCCTCCTCTCCGGGCGCGCTCCACTTGCGCACTTTGAGCACGATTAGCGACCTGAGCTCTGACCAGTCAAATACGGTTATCTTCGCGATACCGCTTGAGGTGTTGCGGGCTTTTGAAGGCATGAAGAAGTAGTCTGCCGCCAACCCAAAACGCCTTACCCCCGGCAGGTATCTGCCGGGGGTTTTTATTTCAACCGCGATCGGCCCATTGACAATTCGCCATTTTAGCTGTTAAGTTAGCGCGGACCGGCATCAACGCCGGGTGGAGGACCGAATGGGAGAAATCAAGCATTCCTTGGCCTACCGTCAACGGCGCGCCATAAACTGGCTGCCGCTCGGGTCTGGCTTACGCGCTCCTCTACATGGGGCGCTACAACCTCACCGTCGCTCAGGGCGCCCTCGGCGACAGCCTCATGACCAAGGCGCAGTTCGGCACGATCTTCGGTGTCGGCGCCTGGGTCTACGGGCTCTCCTTCCTGCTCAACGGCCCGCTCACGGACCGCTGGGGCGGGCGGCGCACGATGCTCATCGGCGTCGCTGGCGCCATCGGCGCCAATCTCCTCATGGGCCTCGTCCTCTACGGGATAAACTACTGGCAATGGAACGTGTCCGTGTTCAGCACGTTCCTCGTGCTCTACGCCGTCAACATGTACTTCCAGAGCTTCGGCGCGGTGGCGATCGTCACCACCAAGGCGCCCTGGTTCCACGTCAGCGAGCGCGGCACCTTCTCGACGATCTTCGGCGTCCTCATCGCTCTCGGCGTCTACTTCGCCTTCGACTGGGGCTTCGCCATCGTCGAAGCATCACGGGCCACGCCCAAGGCCGACCTCGGCTTCTGGGCCAGCGCTTTCGGCACGGCTTTCGGGCTCGGCCAAAGCGGCTGGAACGAGGACTGGATGATCTTCTTCATCCCCTCGATCCTGCTTGGCGTCTTCTGGCTCCTCATGTTCGCTTGGCTGCGCAACACGCCAGGCGAGGCCGGCTTCCGCGACTTTGACACCGGCGAGGACCACCTGGGAGTAAGCGACCACAAAGAGACGACACGGCAGATCTTCGGTAAAATCATCAGGCACCCAGTGCTCCGGATCGTCTGCGTCGTCGAGCTCATGAGCGGCATCCTCCGCAACGGCGTCATGCACTGGTACCCGATGTTTGCCAAGGAGGTCGGCTTCAAGAAGGAGTTCTGGGTGAGCGACAACTGGGGTCTCGCCCTCCTCATCGCCGGACTCCTGGGCGGCATCTTCACCGGCTGGATGTCGGACCGCTTCTTCCAGTCGCGCCGCGCGCCCATGGCCACCATTCTCTACTGCCTCATGCTCTTGGCCACCGCCGTCATGGGCCTGAGCCTGGACCTAAACTGGTGGTTCGCCGGCATCGCCGTCATGGCCATCTCGATGAGCGTGATCGGCGTGCACGGGATCTTCTCGGGCACGGCCACGGCCGACTTCGCCGGCGCCAAGAACACCGGCGCCGCGGTCGGCATCGTGGACGGCATGGTCTACCTCGGCACGGGGTTGCAGTCGCTCGTGATCGGGTGGATCGTCCCCACCGGGGAGGCCGCCAAGGATCCGGCCAACTGGTTCTACTGGCCCCTGGTCCTCTTGCCAGCCGCGGGCCTCGGCCTTCTGTTCGCCTCGAGCATCTGGCACGCCAAGCCGAAGCCCAAGCTCCGGGCCGTTACTGACAAGCCGGCCAAGGCTGCCTAGCCACGCTCTTTTCCGGTGCAGCTCTACCCTCGACTGCACCCTCGGACTGCTGCTTTCTTCTCTTGAGAAGGAAACGACTGACGAGCTAACGGGACCGCTGACATGGGACCGTCTGTTATTGACAAAAAGGACTTTTTTTTTTATACTGCGTAACGCAATAAAGGCGCCATTTACTAAAATGGTTATCACGCGAGTTTACGTTACTCGCAGTACGGGTTTGATTGCAGATGGCCCCAGACTTACCACCACGCATTGTCGCGGTTTGGCGGCGGATAAAAATCGTTGATTTTACAATCTAAAAACAAAGTCCCTTGTGGGGTGGCTATGGTGTAATGGTTAGCACAGAGGTTTGTGGAACCTTTAGCATGGGTTCGATTCCCATTAGCCACCCCAAAATGGATTTTGTCTAAAATAAGAGCCTTTTTTAGCTCTTATTTTATTTCAAACTAAACATCACTCGTTTTACCTCGCTCAAACTCTAATCCATTGGAATCTAAGATGGAGGGGTGATGCTATGCGGCGCGGTCCCTCCGTACCCCGCCGCGCGCCGTCAGCTCTGGACGAGCTTGAGATGATGCCGACGCTGCCGACGCCTGAACCAGTACAGTGCGCTGTAGACGATCGCCAAGGCAGTGGCCCCGATGCTGGTCCCCATGAAGACCAGCTCCGCGACCATCGGGTAGAGCTCCCTCGGATCGCCGTTCATGGGCCAGAAGGCGTCAGACCAAAAGGCGCCAGGGTCGAGCTGTCGTGCGAGCAGCTCGAAGGCAACGCCGGACACAAGGAAAACTAACGCGGCCAACAAAAGCCGGTCGGCCATCCTCAATTCTCGTGCTTTCTGCGGCATGTCCTTTTCCTCCTAGATAGACCACACCACCCATCCTAAATTCTAATGAAAACTGTCTTAATGCGGTGTCATGACCATCGTACTTTATACCGGTGTGAATTTCAATAGTAAACCAACCTAGCTGCTGGCTCACTACCCCAGAGAGTGATAGAATGCTCTTAACTAATAACTTATGCCCAAAATTACGAATAAAAAGACTCTCATCCCCGGAGCCTTAGGCTACCTTATATCCCGCCTGGGGCGAATGCGTCTGATCGCCTTCTCAATGGCCTTTCTCCTCATGCTTGCCGCTGGTTGGCTCGCGAACCTGCCAGCGATTCTTTTGGGTCAAATTTTGGACCGGGTGGTTGAGAGTTCGGCCACGGCCTTTGCCGACGTGGCGCCAGTTCTCTGGTTCATTCTCTTATCCGTGATCGGCCGTGAAGTGGCTGTCTGGATCCGAAAATATATTGTCGAGAATACTGCTACCCGGGTCGAGCGGGACGAATTCGTCGGCGTTATTGGACATATACTGTCGCTCGACCTGTCTCGACTCATGCGCGAACGGGTAGGCGCCATCAACGTCCGGATCCACCGAAGTATAGAAGGTGTGGTGCGACTCCTGAAACTGTTATTTTTGGACTTCTTCCCGGCCATCATCACGGCCGGGATTGCCATCTATTTAGCCTTCACCCGCAACTGGGTCATGGCCTTGGTTATGGTAGGCGCAGGTATATTCGGAGCCCTGGTAACGCTTTTGCAGATTGTCTCCCAAAAAGGCATCCGTTTAGAGCTCTTTTCCGCCAAGGAAGGCATCGGGGCAAAGGTAACGGAACTCCTTCTAGGAATCGACTACGTGCGCGCGAGCGGCATGCGGGAATATGAAACCACAGCGGCTGGGGAATTAGCAGAATCTCTGCGCGCCAAAGAATTTCGCCACCACCGCTTTATGATGTCGTTCGACGCCGTAAAACAACTGGCGGAAGGCGCGGGCTACGTAATCGTGGTCGCGCTTGGCGCCTGGTACGCCTCTCGAGGATTAGTTTCAAAAGGCGACGTGCTCACTTTTGCCATGCTCTACACGGCGGTGGCTGCCCCGCTGCGTGAGTTACATCGCATTGTTGACGAAGGCTTTGAAGCCATACTGAAAGTACGTGAGCTCGTAAACCTACGTCAGCTGCCTACCGATCCCGGTCTAGCCGGTAGTGGATGCCCCAAGACCAAAGCACCTGCGCCACTGATTGAAACAAATCAACTGTCAGTGAATTATACCGATACCCTCGACGAAACCGAAAACCGCCACCCGGCGCTCGTTAATTTAACGGTGGCTATTAAACGGGGAGAGAAAATTGGCATTGCTGGTGTTAGCGGCTCGGGGAAAAGTACGTTTGTTAAGGTTCTGCTTGGTCTCATACCTACCTACACCGGTAGCGTACGCGTCTTCGGACAAGAAATTAAAAACCTCGATAAGCTGGCGTTGTCTAAGTTGGTCGCGTATGTCCCCCAGCGGCCATTTATACTCCACGGGACGGTACGGCAGAATGTAGAATACGGCACTGCCCTCACGAACGTACCTGCTACAACCCTATGGCAGGCGCTTCAAAGTGCCCATATGGAAACTCGCGTGCGCGCTCTACCGGGTGGGCTGGACGCAATGATCGCCGAGCAGGGCCGCAACTTGTCCGGCGGCGAACAACAACGACTGGTGCTGGCCCGGGTATTTTTGAAAGGTGCCCCTCTAGTTATACTCGATGAGGCAACAGCCGCCCTCGATAACCAGAGCGAGGCATTCGTACAACAGGCAATTGAAAGTCTTGGCCAGGATAGTACGGTAATCGTCATCGCCCATCGTCTAAGCACGCTGCAAGGCTGCGGTCGGATACTTGTTTTTGATAATGGGCAGGTCATTCAAGAGGGTACATTCAAAGGGCTATCCGAACGGGAAGGGAACTTCCGCAGTCTGCTACTCCGAGAAAAGAGCCTGTCGGTCTAGACCTTTTCTTACATTTAAGCCCTCCTCCCAAAAAGAAAAATTTTTAAGTCTTCGAACCAAAAGACACCATAACTCTAGGTCTTTTGATGGCTGCCAATCGAGGATCGGCGGGCAGGCGCGCACACGATGTTCCGAACAGCGGTCGGGAAATGGAGTAAGAACGAATAATAGACCCCTCGCCGTATTCGTGATACTATCATCGCGCCTATTCTCAACCGACCTATGCACCCCCGCGGCGCTGCCGTCGCCAACCCCGAAGGAGCCCTCCCGGAGATTGTCTCTCCGCACTTGTTGCGTTTGATCGAAAAAACCGGCGGGGCCGAGGGGCCGATCGGCCGGCAGTTTATCGCCCAGCCTGAGGCCGAGAAAAAACACGCCGGGATTGGCCCAAGCGACCCGTTTGACGAAGACCGGAACGAGGCGGCGCCCGGCCTGGTATACAAATACCGGGGGCGGTTCAAACCGGACGGGACGGTAGATTACTACGGCCGGGGACTCTGGACAGTCGCGCGCCACTGCGCGAGCTACTGCCGGTTTTGCTTCCGCGGCCGGGAGATCGGAGCGGCAAAAGATGATCCGGGGGCGAAAGCCGCCATCCGGCGCTCCGCGTTCCTTTCCGACCGCGAACTCGAAACTGTTTTTACCTTTATCAAAGAACACCCGGAGCTCAACGAGATCATCGTGTCGGGCGGCGATCCCCTTTTCGCGCCAGAAGCGTATTTTACGAAAATAGTCAGCGGGCTCGCGGATTTGCAGGCCCGGGGCCATCTGGATATTGTCCGTTTCGGCACGCGGCTGCCGGTGCAAAATCCGTCTCTCGTGCGCGACTGGCATTACGCTTACATCGGACGGATAAAAAATCCGTATATTTTGCTCCACGTCAACCACCCGGCCGAACTCGCGCCGGCGACGCTCGCGGTTCTCTACCGCCTGCGCCGTGAAAGTTCGGCCGTGATCCTGTCCCAGACGGTTTTGCTCCAAGGGGTAAACGACCAAGTGGAAGTGCTCCAGGAACTGTTCAACCGTCTCGCCATCGAGGGCATCCGTCCGTATTACCTGTTCCAAAACGACCCTGTCTACTGGGCAAAGCATTTTACCGTGCCAACCAAAGACGCTCTCAACATCTGGTCGGAACTCCGCCCCCGCCTCTCAGGACTGGCCGCCACGGTAAAATTCACCATTGAGAAAGAGGGCGCGCTCGGAAAAATTCCGGTACCCGAAGCCGGAGCGTGGGATTTCGACGACTCCGGCTTCCGGGATTTTTCCGGAAAATGGACCGCCAATTTATGATTCGTGCTCCCCTTCTTGAGATTAAATTCACCAGGAAGTCCATATCCTGTCTCTGTCAAAATTGATGAACGGCCAGCAAAATTCTGCCCGCCGCGCCGGCTAGCCGCTATCCGTAGAAGATGATAAAATAAGTCCTGACAGGTTTGAACAGACAAATTTTATCTTTTATTCCCGCCCAACCGGCGTCCGCCGGCGGGGCTAAAACAATAAATTATGGGCAAGATTTTTTCTCGCGGCCTCCTGGCCGGACTTTTGCTCCTGGCCGTCGGCACCGTCTTAACCCCGCTTTTTAACCTGCTCGCTCCCAGCCTCAAGACCGAATACGAGAACCAGGCGATTTTCCGCCCCTGGTCCGATCCGCTCATGATGCTCTACTTTCTTTATCCGCTTCTTTTGGGCGTAATTTTCTCCTGGGTCTGGGCCAAAACCAAATCCCTATTCGCCGGAACAAGCTCTTTCCGTCGTGGCCTAACCTTCGCTTCCGTATACGCCGCGGTCTCCCTGCTGCCGGGAATGTTCATCACCTACAGCAGTTTTCAAGTCTCGCTCCCGATGGTCCTGTCCTGGACCGGCAGCGGCTTCTTGGGCGCGATCGCGGCCGGGTGGCTGATCGCCCGTCTCGACCCCTAACCTGAAGGCAATTAAACAACCAAACTTTGGCGTATGTCCCTGGGGAAACCCACGACAATTGAGTCCCCGTCCTGCCCTCACGGCCTTCATCCGGCCGTTTGTCAGGAATGCGCGGAGGGTAAACAAACCCGCAGAGAAGACGGAACAGGAGAGACTGGCGGCGGCGAAATTGTTTTCCCAAAACCGGAATTAGGAGACGGCAGTCCGTTTGTTAAAAACGCATTAGACGATGAACCGGATCTCGCGGCCGCCAGAAGAGAAATCGAGAACCTGCCCGCTACACCGTCCGCCGACAAAAAAACGCGCTCCAAAGAAAACGAGCCTTCCCCTCTCCCCTCGCTATCGCAGTTAATCCGCGATCAAATAATCGTGTTCGGCGGACAAAGCCGACCGGAAATGCTCAAAAAACAAAACGGCGAGCTGCTACGCCGCTCCGGCGTTCGTTGGTATTCTTTTAATAAGAATGCCCGGCGGAAAGCCTTCCTCGAGGCGGACCTGCGAGAAGAGGCGGAGACCGGAGTACCCATCGACATAGCCCTCAACCCCGACGGACGGATCGAAGCTTACCAATACGGCCGGCAACGCCTGTATGCCGCGGCCCAACATGGAGTGCACCCGGACAAAATACCGGTTCAGGCCGTCGCGCTGTCTCAGCCCGGCCTGTTCCCGAATCGCCACTGCGTAGGCTATGCCAATGCCACTCTCGGCGATGTGCTGCGGACGGCCAGACGTCTGCATGGAGAAGCATTTTTACAATCCGAACCCGGCGAGTTTGTCCCCGAATCCCCGGCGGAAAAAGAGCGGCTTCTCGCCGACATGCTCGCTTCCCTGGCGGACATGATAAAATCCAGCCACTACGACGATGCCCTGGCTTTTCTGGCCAATTTTCCCCGTCCGGATGCTCTCCGGCGAACCGGCATACTCTTGTCCCCTGGCGCCCGGCCGGAAAAAAACGTGATGTTTGTCAGACCGGAAGCAGGCCTGGAACCGATGTATGAGGTCGGGCTACGGACCGACAATGAAGAAGATAAAGGAATGGCGCTGTTTTCCGCGCTGGAACTCATAGCCAAAAGACTGCGCGCGATTAAAAAGAGCAACCTGAGCACGCGCGCGCGGGAATACGGCCTTCGGCCGGAAGATTACGCCGACATCGGCGCGTATTTTGAGGATCAAGGGTTAAGCGGTCTGCCCGGACACGAATCCATCGCCTCGACGGATTTTTTTCAGTCACTGCAATACAAAAAAAAGGTTACTCTGCAGGCGCTCTCCGAGGCTTATCCCGGCGTTAACTTTAAAGTATTCGCAAGCAACGGCAGCACGGCCTGCATCTTCTATCGCGAAGAACAGCCGGACGTGCTTTACAAAGTAGCCAGCCCGAGGCGGGGAGAAGCCACCCGAGCCGACGATCCGGCCGACTTTCATCTTGGCGACTCCGACCAAAAATATTTCAAAAAAGAGGCTGAAATGCTCGCTCTGCTGTCTCAGGCCGACATCGCGCCCAAATTGCTTGGCTATCTCCCCCAGAGCGGTGAGGCCGAAGAGAATAATAATCCCTCCTCCGGCAGATCAAGCCGGCTGCCGATCATTGTCATGGAACGGGTTGACTTTGATCCCGAAGCCATCAAAAACAGCCCGCCCGGGCAACGCCGGCGCTGGGCCAAACACCTAATCCGAACCCTCAAACGCTTATCCGTCTGGCCGGGCGACGTCGAGCTGGTGGTCGACAAGCGCACCCAGGAAATAAAGATAATTGATGTGGCCGGAGCAATGAAGCTTGATCCGGACAAACCGACCAGCGAAAAAGATCCGATCAAAAATCGAGTCCGGACACTATTCGCCTACTACTGCGAATGAGGGCTGACCGCGCTGATAACGGCTGTTATCTCAGCGGAATAAAGCGGGTCCATGGTTTTATCCCCAAGGTTGACGCCGCCCGCGCCCGCCAGTATGGTACTTAATGCCAGTTAAACGCCGGGGGGATGCCCCGCTCCTCCTGGGGGCATTCCGCCCCGCCCTGCTTACCCAGGGAATTCGGCTACACGGTGCCGAACCGCTGGCGATTTCTGGCCGCGGGCGCTCGCCATTTTAGTGCGTACATTTGGCGAGCGCCCGCTACTTCCCCCCTGTGCGGGGCGATTTTCCGGCCCTTGCGCCGCGGCTAAAAATGCGGTATAGTTCCCCCGGCGGGCATCCCGCGCCTATGGTCGATAACACCGACGAGCCGGCAGCTGCCGGTACGGCAGACAATTTTCATCCTGGCCAACTAATCAACACTAATTAGGCGTGTTGTTTTTTTATTTTATGACCACCAGACTGGCTAAAAAAAATTTGCTCGTGGTAAATACCGGGTCAATCAAAAAAAAATTTATCCTCCAAAAATTGAAAAAACTCGGACTCAACCTGGTGGTGCTCGGCCGCGAAAAACCCTGGGCCAACCCGTACGTAGACCAGTGGATACCGGCCGACACCTACAGCCACACCGAGTCTGTCGAGGCGGTTAGAACCTATCTCTCTTCACGCGGAGCGCTCGCCATCGACGGCGCGGTTACTTTCTGGGAAGACGACATTCCCCTTCTGGCCAAGCTATGCGCCGAGTTTAAATGGATCGGCAACTCGCCCGAGGCGGCCGTGAATACGCGCAACAAATTCCACATGCAGGAAGTACTGCGGGCCTGCGGCGAACCGTATATTTCCCAGGAGCTGATCAAGAACCGCCAAGACCTGACGGCGGCCATGCGCCGGATCAAATTCCCGGCCGTGCTCAAGCCGCTGCTCGGTTCGGACAGCCAATTCGTAGTCTACGTTTCCGACCGCCACGAAGCCGAAGAGGGTTACGAGTACTTGATGAAAAACTGTAACCCGGACTACGATCCGGTGTACAAGTACAATAAAAAGCTCTTTTTATACCAGGAATTCATTGAGGGACACGAATTCAGCCTCGAAGGTTACGTCCAACACGGCGTCCCGCACATTGTCGGGGTTCACGAAAAAACAGCGATGAATCTGCCGTTCTTTCTTGAAACCGGCGACTACGCGCCACCGCGCATCGACGAGGGAGAGCTCGCGGCCCTGACTGAAGCGGCCAAAGCGGCCCTTATCGTGCTCAAAGTCCAAAACAGCCTGGCGCAGGTGGAAATCAAACTGACTAAAGACGGGCCGAAAGTGATCGAGGCGGCCTCGCGGCTGGGCGGCGATTACACGCACAAATCGATCCAGGAAATTTACGGCGTCGATCTCATCAAAGCCGGCGCCGAAATCGCGCTCGGACTCAATGTCGCGGACCAAGCCAAAGAACCGAAAAAACATATCGTCGCCAAGTACTTCATTCCCAAAAGCTCCGGCCTGATCACGCAGATCAGCGGTTTTGACGAGATAAAAAAACACCCCTCCGTGGTTGATTATTTCCTGGCCAAGGAAGTCGGCGATACCGTGCTCGTCCCGCCCGAGGGCTTCGAGGACATCGGCTGGGTGCTCATCCAAGGCCAGTCCTACGCCGAGGCCGAGGCCGCGCTCGCCGAGGTTGAAGAGCGCGTGCACATTGAGGTAGCGCCTTTCAAAAGTTACTCGTCGCTCGGCAAAACCTCGCGCAAAAACCGCTTCTCGTCGGCCCTCATCAGTTCCAATCCTCTCACCAAGGCGAACAGCCGCATTGAACGGCTGCGCCGGCTGGCCAAATCCGACAAACGCCGCCTGCACTTGGGGATAGCGGCCAACGTCTACAATGGCGAAGCGAAAAGCGAAGAAAGCGACCTGATGAACCGGGCGTTAAACATCGAACGGACCCTGCGCGAGCGCGGCTACCGGGTAAGTATCTTCAATTTCAACCGCTTCCCCGAAGTGATTGACGACCTGAACTCCAACCCGTTCACGCTCTCGCTGTGTATAGACAAAATCCGGGTCAAAAAACTGCTGTCCTACCACAACATCCCCACTCCCAAATGGGACTACGCCTACACCATGGAGGACAAAATCAGCGAAGACTTGCGTTACCCGCTCATTATCAAACCGGCCAACACCGATAACTCGATCGGCATTACGAACGATTCGGTGGTTACCAACCGCCGGGAGCTGCAAAAACAGTTGGAAAGGATTATCGTCGAAGTAGGCAGCCCGGCCCTGGTGGAGGAATACATCGAAGGCGACGAGTACGACGTCTCCATTCTCGGCAGCGAGCGCCACGACCTGCAGGTGCTGCCCCTGTCGCGCAGTATCTTCAAGGACCTGCCCGAAGGCTACTGGCACATTTTCCCCTACAATGCCAAATGGTCGCTTGACCCGGTGTATGACAACAAAGTAATTACCCAAAAACCGCCCAAAAATATCGCCAAAAAACTCGAATCTCTCATTACCGAGATCGCTCTTGACACCTACACTATTCTCGACTGCCACGACTATGGCCGCGTCGAGCTGCGCGTCGACGCGGATGACAACCCCTATGTGCTGGAGCTCAACCCCAACCCCTCGATAGATATTGGCGACTGCGTCCCGTCCGTAGCCCAGCTTGTCGGCATGGACTACGGCGACTTCCTCGAAGCTATCATCGAAATGGCCATCAAGCGCTACCGCCACCGTCCGCCGTACTATCACCTGCAGACTAATCTCTTATAACCAAACGCGCCATGGCCCGCCACCGCCTCCTCCTGCTTTCTCTCGCGGCCGGCTCCGGTCATGTCCGGGCGGCCGAGGCTATAGCGGCCGCTGCCAGGCAGGAGTGCCCGGAGGCAGTCATCAAGCATATAGAAATTTCCCGCTACCTGGATTTAGGGCTCGGAACCGGATTCATCTCTTCTTTCCACCTTTTGGCGCGTTATCTGCCTTTCGCCTGGAAAATGTTTTACCAGACGACCAACTACCGGCCGGCGCACGAAATTTTCAGCCTCCTTACCGCCCCGCTCAAACCACTGGCCGCCCGCCGCCTGTACCAGGCTATCACCCGCTTTGGGCCCGACCATATCATCTGCACGAACGGCATCGCGGCCCAGGCTCTGGCCAGGCCGCCTGAACGTTTTTTTTCGCCCGTACCGTTCTCGGTTGTGGTTACCGATTACAGCTTCCATCAATACTGGTCCGCCCCCGGCGCCAGTTTTTACTTTGTCCCGACAGCAGAGCTGCGCCTCGCGGTGATACGCGAAACTAAAATAGCGTCCGACAGGGTCATGGTGAGCGGAATACCGGTCCACCCCCGCTTTTATGAACAGCGCGAGCCGGCGGCGCTTTACCGCTCGTGCGAGATTCCGCCCGGCCGGCCAATGCTTTTGGTCTTATCCGGCGGCCAAGGACTCATAGACACGCAGCGTATCGTGTCCGCGTTGTTCTCTATTTCCCGCCCCTTAACAGTTATCGCTGTCGCCGGCCAAAACCGCGGACTTTACCGTGAACTGTGCCGTCTGGCCGCCCCCCCGCACATTACGTTCGGCGTTCTGGGGTGGACCGACCGGCTGGATGATTACCTGCGCCTGGCCGCCGCCGTCATTAGCAAACCCGGCGGGCTGACCATGGCCGAGTGCGAGGTGCTCGGCCGGCCTCTCATCGCCGTTAGTCCCATTCCCGGCCAGGAAGAAGGCAATGCCCGTTTTCTGGCCGCCACCGGCGGCGGAGCCGCGGCCAATTCCGTGCCGGAAATCATCGAGCGGGTAAAGGACTGCCTTGACCGGCCACAGACCAAGCCAGCGCCGGAAACAAAAAATACACCGGCGGCGCGGTGTATTTTGCGTACGATTCTTTCGTCGCTCTAGAGAGGGCCCAGCTCTTTTGGCACTGTCGGTCCGTAAAGCGGATCTTTGATGTAAAACTGGCTGGTGTCCGGCTGCACGCCCCACTCGAAAAAGCTGCCAAACGGATTTTGATTTTGCGCGTCAAGCCACATTTGCCAGATAAACCAGGCGATGCTGTAGGCAGTCAAGACGATCAACACCCCGATACTGCCGTAGAAGATAATCTTTTTGGCGTGTTCGATCCTGTCCGCGTCGCCGGCCGCGGTAAAAACAAGGAAACCGCCATAGGTGGTGTAGGCGAGAAAAAGTGTCCCGATAAGGGTCAGAAAGATTTTAATTATCTGGGCCATGAGCAGGCGCGGATCGGCATTCTTTAAATTGGCGCCTTGCGTTCCGGCAAAAGCGCCGCTCTGCTTGTTAATTTCGTCGGCCAAAGACTGCGCGCCGGCCCTGCCGGGCGACAAACTAACCGCGGCCAAAGCGGCAAAGGCGGCTAAAAAAACAGTGGCGACTGCGAACTGTCTCATAGGTCAGCTGCCGGCAGAGGTCGCCTGCGCGGCGTTATTAATAGCTTTTTGGATCTGGGTGCCGACAAACCAGGCGATGCTGTAGGCAAACAAAACTACCAAAAGCCCGATGACCGCCATCTGGACGGTCTTCGTGCCCTCTTCAATCTTACTCTCGTCGCCGTTGGCTTTGACCAGACGGAAACCGCCCGTAACAATAAGGACGACGAAAACCACGCCTAGCACCTTGAGTATCGTCTGGATAAAGCTGGCGGCCACTAGGCGCGGATCGGCCGGGGCGACATTCTTGGCGGCCAGGCCGGCAGTCCCGGCTCCGGCGTTCAGTTGCTTGTCTATATCACCCAGGAATTTCGGAGCCGCGGCTGCCGGAGAGGCTGTGAGGGTAAAAGCCCCCAGGAGCACCATCACGTTTATTTTGTACCAGAAGGGCATAAGTATATCCTTAGAGGAGGACGACCGTTAAATGCCGGACAAAAAACTACTACTCGCCAGCACCCCCTGCACCAGATTCGGGAACCGGCTCCGGCGCGGCCGGCGACGGCGCCGTCTGATCGAGCACGTTATTCACCACAAAACTCGTCAGTCCGTACGAAGCCAGAGCAATCACGAGCCCGATTATCGAGGCCTCAATAATATCTTTCGCTTTCTCCACCTTGCTTTCGTCGCCCCTAGCCGTCATCCACAGTATGCCGGCATAAACCATGAGGGCGGTAAATATTACGCCCACCACCGAAAGCACAATTTTTATTATCTTACCCGCCGTCTCGGCCAGTGTCGTCTCTCCGGCTTTGTCGTACCCGGCCTTGTCCGCGGCCTGCCAGGTGCTACCGGTGTCCCCACCGCCCAGGTTCAGGGCCAGGGCCGGGGCCGCCAAAAAATGTCCGAGAATGAATATCAGCAGGAAGGGGGCAAACTTTTGGGCGAGAGCGGTCATAAAAAATAAATTAGGGTGCGGTTTCAAAGCGGCCGGTAAGAAATACGGTGATGGCATAGGCGCTGACCGTAATGAACAGCCCGATAAGCGAAGCCTCGATAATGGTTTTCGCTTTCTCCACCTTGCTTTCGTCGCCCCTAGCCGTCATCCACAGTATGCCGGCATAGACCATGAGGACCAAAAAAATTAGCCCGACCAAACTAAGCACGGCGTTAATAACCGTGCCGACTATTTCCGGCAGGAGTACGTTTTCCGAAAACTCGGCTTTTTTGGCTACCGTGGACAAATTAGGCCCGGAACTCTGGATACCGGCGGCCGATAATATGCCCGGTGCCAGGCCGAGAACAGCCAGTAGAAAAGAATATAAGTACTTCATAGGTTTAAGGTTCGCTCTTTACGCCTGCCTTGGATAGGCACTCAGCAAAAAAAGTGCTCTGGCTGCCGTTGGGATTATTCCAGCAATTATTGATCGCTTCGCAAACGGTAAAATTATTGTTGGGAATATGATAAATTTCCCAGTCCGCTCCCTGCACCCCGCCCTCGGACAAACTGGCGCACTCGGCCTCGGTGCGCAGGCTCGCCGTATACGGACTGTTCGGGTTAGCGGTGGCCGGCACGATGCAGCAGGCCAGTGGTTCGTTTCCCAGCATGTCGCCGCTCAGGCCGGAGCCGTCAACATCCACTGCCGTTTGCATCAGTACAATACGGTCGGTAACAAAACTGGTAATTGCATACGAGGCCACGATTATTATCAGTCCGATTACTGCCGCTATCATCGTGTCGCGCGACTTGCTGGCCGCGTCCTCGTCGCCCCGGGCCGTCATCCAGCGGATGCCGGCATAGACCATGAGAACGAAGAAAACCAGCCCCACCATCCCGAGCGCCCCTTTCACTACTTTGCCGCTAATGGACAATACATCGGTTTTTTCAATGCCGGTCGGGGCCACCGCGCTGTTGAGGGCAGTCGGCGTATCGCCCAGGGTTTTCTTGGCCTGCGCCGTATACGCCGGCGCCAGAGTTAGGGCCAGCACCAGCAAACTAAGTGTAAAAGGTTTTATGCTCATGCGGTACTGTTAATCCACCTTCTGACAGAACGAACCCTGTTTTTACTGCCACTTACAGTAAAAACTTGCTCCACAAGACGCCTTCGCTTCCTCGGTGTCCGGCTCTTCATTAAGAGCTGTACATTGTTCGGCAGCCCCGGACAATACACACTTTTGTGCTGCGATGTCCCATGTGCAGCCGTTTGTGTCATCTCCGACACAGGCAACTTTCTTGGCGTTGTCATCCGTAGCGGTTCCACCTGCCCCCTTGTAACCTGCCCATTGTTGTTCAAATTGACTCTGACAAGAAGCATCATTGTTTTTCGGCACACAGGCCCCGCTAGAACCACCAGGTGGTTGCGGAGCACCCGGACCTGGGGGTTGTCCTGGGCCTGGCGGGATTTCTGGTTCGGGTACCGGATCGGGCCAACCTCCAGGCGCGCCTCCCCCGCCCGGCACAACCGGTACTGCCGGTGCTGCCCCCCCGCCCGGAGCCTTGGGCGCCGCCGCCCCGCCGGCGGTGCTAATTCCCACGCTCGTAAAAACAAAATTGGTCAGCGCGTAGGCGGCAATCACTATCACAATGCCAATAACCGCGGCAATAATGGTATCCTGCGCCTTTTTGGCGTCTTCATCATTGCCGCGCGCGATCATCCAGCGGATGCCGGCGTAGAGCATGAGCGCGAAGAAAACCACGGAAATCATGGAGAGTCCGGTGCCGATGGCGTCGCCCAGTATCACCGGAATGCTCTTGTTGGTGGGAATTCCCGCGCTTTTCGCGGTCTCGGCCAGGCCATACTGGGCCAGGGCCGCGGAAAAAGAAAAGAAGCAGGCCGCGGCCGCGACAAAGCCGGCAATCAGGATTCTTTTTGAGCGGAAGTTTGCCATAACAGCCTAAAAGTAAGAGAGTTGGTTTAGGGAATGACCGGGCCCGAACCGTAGCCCGCGCCGGACGAGGCCTCGTAAATGTAGCGCACGATGAAAGTCGAGATGCCGAAGGCGCTCAAAATAATTACCAACCCCACCACTGCGCTGAACATAATGCTTTTGGCCTTGGTTACCTGGTCTTCGTTGCCCGCGGCCGTCATCCAGAGAAAGCCGGCGTAGAAGATAAGCAGGGTCGCCACCGTGCCTAGAACGCCCAGAATTACGTTGATAATCCGCGCGGCTATGAGGCGCGGATCGGTGGCTACCAGTCCGCTGGCCGCGGCGCAGTCGAGCGCCAGCGGGTCGTTGGGGTCAATGCCGCATGGCGGCTGGGGTGCCGGCGGATCGGCGAACGTAACCTGGACCAAAGAGGCCCAGGCCATAATACCCAGGGACAGGGCCTGGAAAAGGCGGCGCGAAGTCATAGAAAAGTAAAAGAATTTAACACGTGATACCTGGCCCCGGCCAGGTATCACCCGTCAAACCGGGAATAAAGAGCAAGGGCAGGGGGCGACCCCCTGCCCGCGGAAACTAGTCGATAATATCGGAGATATCCTCAGACGCGTCCGGGTTCGTCGCCTTGTTAAGCTGATTCAAGACGAACAAGGCAATCGCCCAAGCCGACAATATGATGGCCAGGCCGATAATACCCGAAAAGATCATCTTGCGGGCCTCTCCCACTTTGTCTTCATTGCCTCCGGCGGTCATCCACTTGAAGCCACCGGCGAGAATGATGACGACGGCGATGATACCGAGCAAGCTGAGCGCCACGTTGATCAAACGACCGATGGTGCTGCGCAGGTCCTCATTGCCGAGGGTGTTGCCGACTTCTTCGTCGATCGGGTTTAACCCAAAGACATCCTTGCCGCATTTACCGCTCTGGCAGGTGAGTCCGGCGTCGCACTCCAAATCTTTGACACAAGTTTCTCCCACGGCTTTGGCGGACACTGTACCCGGCAAAAGGGCCACAGCGAGGGCGAAAACTGACACGGCCGCGATAACCGACCGGTGCTTCGCCAATTTTGTTAACGTAGACATGATATCACCTCCCTTCTATTATGTAGATAAATTCCATAGCTTTACTCTTTTATTCAAATGCCCCGCCGATCCAGCCGCATTCGGTCAGGTGGCCGAGGGCCGGGTCGGTCGTATCGCTCGCGGCCGCGCATTTTGTCGGGTCGTCATAGAGCGGGCTGCCGCTTACTTTTTGCTGCGCCACCGAGTCGATGGTGCAGAAACAGCCTTCCAAATCAACCGGCGGGGGGGCGTCCAGGTAATTTTCCAGCACTGTCTGGCACTCCTGTTCGGTAACGTACGGGGAGCCGGGACACTCGTCCGCCAAAAATTCGGCACACACGCTGTTGGCATTGTCGATGCACCAAACGGTCGTACCCGGCGGCGCCTGGTCTTCTATCCCCAGTCCCTCAAAAACTAGACTGAGTATAGCATAACTCGAAAAAACAATAAATACGCCTATCGCCGCCCATACCATTGCCTGCGTTCCTTTTTGCACCCGGTCGGCGTTGCCGGCGGCCGTGAGCCAGGCAAACCCGCCGTAGATAAAAGCAATGAAAGCCAAAGAGCCCATTATCCCGAGAACGGTTTTAATCATGCCCCCGATAATTTTCGGGATGCTGGTCTGGCCTTCCGGTTTGGCCACCGTGCCGCCGATCGGATTTATGAGCGGCACTTTGCTCGGAGAGGCGACGGCCAGGGCTGTAGTCGTGGACGCCAAACCGGCGCCAAAAATCGCGAACGCGGCCATGAGGCCAAACCAGCGGGCAGAGCGCATAGCGGCAGGTTATTTTATGACCTTGAATGAATCGCTCACTTTGAGGGCGTCGAGAACAAAATCCACCAGGATATAAGCGCTAAAGGATATGATGAGCCCGACTACGGCCGCGGTCATCGCCTTTCTCCCTGTCTCTACCCTCTCGGAGCTGCCGAGAGAGAAAATCATCATAAAACCGCCGTAAACGAAAGCGCCGAGCGCCACCACGCCGATGAGGCCGAAAATGCCTTTGCCCTGGGCAATAAACAAATTCAGGAGGATATTGATATTGTCGCACGTCCCGGAGAAGGCGCAGGGCGGCAGCGGGCCTTTGTAGCCGTCCGGCACGCCGTAGCTCTCGGCGATGCTCGTCGCGACCGGCTCGAGACACTGCTTGGTGGCCTCGTTCCAGGTGCAAACCTTGCTGCCGCCCGGCGCCGGGGCGCACAGGGTCTGCGGCAGCTGTTTGCAGATATTCTTGTCGTACTTGCTCTGACAAATATTTTCAAAAAAGAAACACTGCGTGTTTTTGTTGCAGTCGCTCCCGGTTTTCTTTTCCGCGCAGTTGAATTTGTTGATGGTGATGGAAAACTCAAAGAAGCTGTACCTAGGCCCTTTTTTGCTCCCCACCGTCCCTTTGAGCTTAACGGTAAATTTTGCCGGCAGCTCCACTCCCATTTTTTCATAATAGGCGCCGGTGTCTACCTTGATAACTGCCTTTGTTTCGCCGCCCTCGATTTTTTCTGTCTTAAACCCGGACCAGTCCTTGTTACAGTCAAGGCATTCTATTTTTACCTCCCCACTGGTGCCCGCTCCGTCCTCTTCGGCAAACACAGTGATTTCCTTTACTGCGCCAAAATCCACCTTTATCTCTGTTGCGCCTTCCCAATCAATGGCGTCTTGGTCGTACGCTAAGTCCCCATAAAATCCCTTGGGGACAAGAGTCGCCCACCCCTTCTCCATCTCCGGTCCATATTTCGGATCGGTGACAAAGTAAATAATATTCAAATCTTTTTTGTCTTGTAACTCCGGTTCCGACCCTGCCATCACAATGCATTTATAATCGACCTTACCACTCACCACGAACTGCGCCCCAGAAAGCGGCATCTCCGGAGAAAGTTCTGGCCATTTAGCCTGAGGCAAATCTTTCAGCGCGCCCTCTTTCCAATAGACAATCTTCGGATCTAAATTACAGCCCGCGCCATCAGAAACGGAAAAAGTATATGTTTCTCCTGCCCAATCGTCTGTGAAAACACCGGCACTAACCAAATCCTGAAAGGAGACCGTATTTTGGGTGTCAGTAACGGGGACGCAGTACTCCTCAGGTGGAGGCGGTGAATCAGCCGGTGGTCGATTCAAAGCCAGTACGAACAAAGCAATTTTTTTGCCTGTGCCAGGATCAGGGCACTCGTTTACTGCTTTATAGCTAACTCCTTTATTAAGTTCCGCCCCGGTCGGCAGCGGGCAAAATAGAAACAGCAAAAAGAATATGCCTAAAAGACAAACACTCGCCTTTTGCCAGTTTAATTTCCGCATACCCTAAAAAGTCTGCTGCGCCATCTGCGCCGCAGTAGCGATAAACCCGGCATCGCGTTTGGTCGGGTCGTCCTTGTCGGCGTAAGGCCGCAGGGTGGCGGTGATTAAATCGTCAAAAGCTTTTTCCGCTTGCGTAATATCCTCTCCGTGGTACCAGTTTTCCGCTATCAGCGTCTGGCTCACGAACGGACCGAGGCGGGGATTGTCCGCCAATTCTTTGATCTGCGTCCGGTACGCAGACGGCCGGCCGGTAGAGAGGGCGTACCGCTTGGCCTGATCCGGCGCGGTCATAAACCGGATGAAATCCCAGGCTTCGTTCTGGTGCTTGGATTTTTTTACTACCGCCTCTACCCAGTAATTGGCGACGTTCACCGGCGCGGACGGGTTCAGCTGGGGCAGCGGGATAACCTCCAGATTCAGCTCGGGCGCGCGGCTGGTGATACGGGAACTGTCGTAGGCGAACCCAAAGTAAAACACGGCCTTGCCGCGCACGAAAGCATCGAGAGCCGGCTCCATGGTTTCGTTCCAGGAATATGATTCCTTGGTCGGGCGCGCAAAATCGGTGTAAAAACGCAGAGCCTGGAGCGAGGGATGCGTCTCGCCCGCCTTGTCGAGACCGCTCGCGAACTGCACCGATCCTTTGGCGGCCATTTTGACCCCGTTTTGCATCATGAGAACCGACAGGATATCGAAAGCGTTGTCAATGTTGTTGGCCGTACCGAGGGCGGCGCCAGACTGGACGATCTTGCCGTCCGGGCCGAATTTGGTGGTTTTTTTCACCGCCTCCAAAAATTCGTCCCAGGTGGCCGGCGGTTCGGCGATGTTGGCCTTGTCCAAAAGGTCCTTGTTGTAATAAATGGCCAGCGTGTCGAGAGCGATCGGCAGTCCGTAGACAGCCTCGCCAATAATTACGTCATTGGCCACCGCGCCGACATAATCGCGCTTAATGTCGCCGATGCCGGGCATGGGAGTAGTGTCGACTACTACCTGGGTTTCTTTGGTCAGGCCGCCCTTCACTATCAGGCGGGCCGTGGAAACGCTGGCCGGCATTTCGGCGAGGCGATTTTGGTATTTTTTAATCCAGCGCGCGTGCAGAGAAACCACGTCCGGAGCGACATCGTCGGCGAGCGCGTTTAGAAACAGGCGGTCGAACTCCTCGTAGCGGACCTGGCGGATGTTGACCTTGACATAAGGCCGGAGCTGGCGGTACTCGGACGCCAGCCGTTTGAGTTCCTCGGTATCGTTGAACACGGTCCAGTAGTTGAGAGTTACCGGTTTGACCGCCGCCCTCTCTTGTTGGGAAAGACCCTTGCAACCGAAACCCAGGGTAACAAAAAACAGGCCAAGCACGGCGAGGGATACCCAACGGCGAGTCTTCCCGCCCCGCGGCGCCTCTAAACCTGTCAAAGACAAAACCATACGGCAATAATTTTCTTCCCGGGCGCGTGCGCGCGCGGCCGAGGCTGGCTATGGACGGAACACCTCGAAGACTATATCCAAGAGAGCGTAGCTCGAAAAAATCACTATTACCCCCAGAGCGCTCCAGACCAAAATCTGGCGCCCTTTCTCGGTTTTTTCGCTCGAGCCGGCCGCGGTCATCCACAGTATACCACCATACACGAACATCAACAACGCGATGCTGCCCACGACGCCGAGCGCCTTCGCTATCAGGCCGCCGATAAGCAAACGTATGTCCTTGGTTTTGAGCTGGTTCAGCCCGGCGGCGTTGGCCTGAAGTTCCGCCAGAGCGGCAGCGTACTCAGCCTGCTGGTCTTTGCCGGCTGGGGGCGTCAACCCTTCTTCGGCCTTGGTCTTCTCCAGGTCGCCGGTATATTTGGCGCACTTCTCTCCCCAGACTCCCTCGGATTTTATAGCCGCGCTGCATAAGTCTTGCCCCTTAAACTGCGACCAATTTTTGGTGCCGCCCGCCAGAAAATAATTGCACTGGCTTTCCAAATCGTTCATGTCCACCTGGCCGGTATTGCCCTGGCATTGCAAAAACAACTCGGCGCAGTTTACCAGTTCGGCGACGCATTTTTCGATATCGGTATCAGCCGCGAAGTCTCCCTGGGAATTATTATACATGAGCAAAAACGTCTGGGTGCAGGCCGATCCGGTTTGCGCCGCGCCGCTTGACAAAGTTTGCTCCAGTTTGGCCTTGAACGGTCCTTGGGCATTCTGACAGGCGTCTGCAAAAGCCCCCTTTTCAAGAAGAACGCAGCCAGAATATGATTGGCCATAAAGCTGCGCGCAGGCCGATGCGTCAAGGGCCAGCGTTGGTGAGGCGGCAAAAAACAAAAACAGGATAGCTAACCCGGCACACGCCAAACGGAGTTGAATTCTCAAAATAGTAGGCATAGGTCGGGTTAGGGATAACTACTGCACTAATTTTTTGATTTCGAGGGCAATAGCCGGATCCTTGAAAGCAAAGTGCAGCGCCGTTTTCAGGAGCGCCACTTTGTCGCCCGTGTCAAAATAGATGCCCTCGTACTCGTAGGCGTAAAATGACCGGCGTTTGGCCAGGGCATTGGCCGCATCCGCCACCCAAATTTCATTGTCTTTGCCCCGGGACTGTCCCTCTAGGATGGGCCAGATGTCTTTGGTGAATATATACCGCATACCGCCGACTATCAGCCCTTCCGGGGAGGTTGCCTCGACCGGAGGTTTTTCCCGAAACTCGCTCACCCGGTAAGTGCGCGGCTCGCGCGTGCGCTTGCCGTACACGTTCCCGTATTTGGTCATGGCCGCGCGATCGTCAATGCGCTGCACCCCAATGACGGACGAACGCACCCGGTAGAATACCTTGAGCAGCTGTTTCGTAACCGGAGTTTTGGAGTCAATAATACTGTCGCCGTCCGAGAAAGCGAACGGCTCGCTGCCGATGAATTCCCGGGCGCACAAAAGCGCGTGGCCGTTGCCCAAAGGGGCGCTCTGGCGGGTATAAAAAAACCGCACCCGCTCGGACAGCTCGACCAGGGGCTGAATCCGGTCTGATTTGCCCTTTTCCTTTAGGTAGCGCTCAAAATCGCCGTCGCGGTCGAAATGATCCTCGATCGGGCGTTTTTGGGAGCTGGTAACAAAAATAATTTCGGTAATCCCGCTTTGGGCCATTTCCTCCACTATGTACTGCACCACCGGCTTGTCCAAAACCGGGAGCATTTCCTTGGGCATGGCCTTGGTGGCCGGCAAAAATCTGGTGCCGAGTCCGGCGACGGTTATGACTCCTTTCTTCACTTTTGGTGTCGGCATACAGGTGCGATGGAATAAGAACTGATAGTGAGTTGTTAGCAATTCTCTCCTAAGTCGAGCCGAAACAGAGACTGATTTTCGCGGCACCAATGTCTGAGCCCACAAGAGCGAGTTTTGGCGCCGTGAAAATCAGTCTATGTTTGAGGCGAAAAGGGGGAAACTCGCTGTGAGTTCTAGCTGAAAGTATTATACCAGAGAACACCGGCGGGAAAAAGCCCGGCTCTTATCCCGGTTTCTAACTTCCGACTTCTTCCCAGCTAATCATCTCGTAGGTATTCTCCACCGGAAACCCCGGCGGCGGGTAATATTTCAAATTGGCGTCGTACATATGGTTCGTATTCACAAATCCGGACACGACGTTCCCCCAGCCGTTTACATACTTGTAGCCCGAACCGTTGTAGGATATCTGGGAGCCGAAAATGGTCAACGAATCGCGCTCATCCTGGTAATAATACGGCCGGTAAATTTTGCCGTACTGCGATAGCAGGGCTGCCTGGACCGTCATCGTCTCGGGCACGTCGTGCGGGATCACGATATCCCCCTGGGTGATAAGCCCCAAAACGTCCTGCGAAACAGCGGCGTAGGTAATATTTCCGGGCAGGTAAATGTTGCGGTAGTTGGCCGGCGACGAGGGAAACCGTCCCGCCCCGACCGTCAGGTGGCCCGCTATTATGCCCTCCACCCAAATATGGTCTTCGACAAAAATGTATCCGTTGCCCGGATGGGGGTAGTTCGCCACGAATTGTTCCGCGTCGATATCGTAACAGTACACGTTGCCCTGCCACCATTTGCCGATATATTTACCCTCGCCGTTGTAGCACCGCCGGGTATCCACGCGGTACACGTCGAAAGTGCGGTCAGGCTTAAACACCAGGTGCCAGCCCTCGTCTCCCGACGAAGTGAGATAAACCCCGCCTGCCTGCGCCTGGGTCTTGATCGCGGCCAGATCGGCCGTGAGGCCGTTAAAATCGACCGCCGGCACCGGATACTGCCAAAAAGACTTCGGACCGCCGCCGCCCCAGACCCCGTTATGCGTCTGGTTCTGGTACTGGTACGTCTCCTTGGAGCTCCTCACCCACGAATCCGACGTACCGTCGAAACGGATGCCGCCGTTGGCCTGCACCGCGCCGGATACCTGGGTAGTGTAGCTGAAATGCATGTTGGAGTTGGCCATAATGGCGTAGTCCGTCAGCGCCGGGTAGCCCAGCCGCACCTGGACAGTGCGCTTGGCCGTCGGCTCGGCCAGTGTCCAGCCGGTGGAACTCACCGTTACCACGGTCGAACCGGAGTCGGGCGGGCTGACCGCGAGCAAAAACGCGCCCAGAACCGTACCGTCTTTGTCGGTGTACTCGTGCAGATAAGGACCCGCCTCCCCGGTACCATCGGTATAATCGGTCGGACTGTGCGCCAGATGCCAGCGGTAATAGTCAATGCCGGCTTCGGCCACATGGAACGCCTGGTCGCGGTGTCCGAGCCGCCGCGCCGCCCGGTGCTCGAATAGCGCGTAGCCGGAGAGCCCCATCACAATCATGGTAAAGGCGATCGCGCCAAAGATCATTACGAACAGGAGGGCCGAACCGCGCCGGTCGCGGACTAAATATTTTTGCGGACAGGGGTACACAGACATAATTAATTGTTTTTAGTATTCCTTATCTGCACCAGACTCTCTCCATGCAGCGGCACCGGGCTTTTCGCCGGATCGCGCTCCAGATCAAGCTGCATTTTTATCAACCGCACGGCCGTGCTGCTTACCGGCTGCGCCAGGGCCGCCTGCGTGCCGGTATACGACTCGTCAAAATAGAGAAATAGCGGCGTGCTTTGTTCCTGGTTGATTACGTCATGCGCCAACTCTACCACGCTCTCGGCACCAGAGTAACCAAGCGGATTGCCCGCCGGCTCTGTCAGCCCCCGCTTAAGCGTCCGGCCGTCGAGCCAAAACCGCACCCGCTCTTTCAGGCTATCGCCGTCAATATTGGCGTAGACCGCCAGTTCGTAACTGCCCGCGACCGCCAATGGGTAAGCGCCCAGGCTGGAGGTCTCGGCCTTGCGGACCGTATCCACCACCTCGCGCAAAGTCCGGCGCATATCGCCCTGGGAGCGCAACTGATCGCTCACCGTGCTGTTGGTTCGACTGCTGATAATAACTATCCAGCCGATAGCCAGGGAAAGCAGCGAAAAGACGCCAATAGCGACCGCCGCCTCGACCATGGTAACACCGGAGCGATTTAAACGCATAAACTTAATTAACACTCGATTTACCCCGCCGGCTGCCCGCCGGCGCTCCTAGACTCCCACTAATTCCACAGTGAAATAAGTATCTCCGCCGACCAAAACATCGCTGCGGTAGGTCTGATAACCCGGCACGGTCACCTCCACCGTGTGCGTCCCGCTGGAAAGTCCGCCAAAGTACGCCTGCCCGGGCGGCGTGCAGCTATTGGTGTAACTCAAAGTCATGTCCGAAATGAGCGGCGAGTAAGTGCTCGAAACGGTCGAGAGCCAAAGCCGGTAGCGTACGTACCGGTCGCCGTTATGGACAGTATTTACGGCCGTCGCGGTCGGCGTGTAGTAGCTCCCGCCGGTTCCGTCCGGCCCGCGGTATTCCCAGGCTTCCGGGTCGGTCGTGCTAGCGGTGGCGATTTGCCAGCGCACCGGGGCTGCCCCGGCCGGAGCCGGCTGGGAAAAAGGTTCCCACAAAAGGGAAATATAGTCGGCCGCTACTCCCAGATCAAAGGTGGAAGACTCCAGGCTGCCGAGGCCCACATAATCGCTGCCCAAATGCCGCAGATAGATGTTGCCCGGCGATTCCAGGGTATCCACTCCCGAGTCATCGCTCCAGTACCGGGTAGTCTCTGCCATCGCCGCCTGGCCGCTTCCGCCAGACCAGTCGGTCTGGCGGATATAGCCGACACCGGTTACGGCGCTCTCGTCGTAGCCGGCCGTGGACGTAACGTGCACCGTAGCCTGGGAAACCGGCTGTTTGGTAATATTATCGCGCACACTAACCAAAAGAGAGTAGGCCGTATTCGGCCGCAAAATCAGCTGCACCGGCTGGTCCACGCCGGGCGGCAGGTCAAGCGGCACGCTTGGGATCGAGCCGGCGATATCATAGCCGCTCGGGCTGAAGGTATAAACGTCCCACTCATAATCGGCAAGCG
Organism: Candidatus Magasanikbacteria bacterium GW2011_GWA2_56_11; assembly: GCA_001004885.1. Classification (GTDB taxonomy): domain Bacteria; phylum Patescibacteriota; class Patescibacteriia; order Magasanikbacterales; family UBA922; genus GWA2-56-11. The sequence goes on along the minus strand of LCRX01000004.1, from coordinate 40,720 downwards.
TCTTGGCCCCGCTCCCGTCGGTCACAAAAGTAGTGTCAACTTTGAGCGTATCCGGCTCGGTGCCTATCACCCGGCTGCCCTCTATCCCGACTCTTACGTTTCCGATCGGATCGCACAGCGTGTCCATCGTAGAGGCGGTAAAAGAAGACACCCGGTCGATCGTAAAGCTGACTTCGCTCACCGACTGGGCCACTACCGAGGCCGGGGGATGGAAGGGGTTGGGCAGGCTCTCGCTCTCGACTCTGGTCTGTTCGGAAGTGTAACCGGGTTTACTGACCGCGATATTATAAATGCCGACCCCGGGCGGCAGGTCCACGAGCTTAAGCATGCCGTCGTTGCCAGTCGTGTCGGTCAAATCTATGGCCGGGTTGGCCGCCGGCGCGCTCAGGTGTACGGATGCTCCGCTCACCGGGACGGCCGCAGCATCGAAAACGCGGATGAACAGGGCGCCGTTGTCCGCGTTGTTTTCCAAGTACTTGGGCGCGACCGTGGTAGTTACCGTGCGGGCCGCTTTTTGGCCGCACGAAACGCATATGACGGCGATTTCCACCAGCTTGTAATCGGCCGGCGCCGTGTCATTCGGCGTGCCGCCGATAGTGCCGTCGTAAGGGTCGTCAATGCTGCGTACGGTCCGTGTAAGGGTAAACTCAATTCCGTTTTTGGTGGTAGTGGCCGTGCGCGCCATAACTCCGGCTGGACTGCCATTTTCTAGGCCGACGTCGAAATACGACAGATTGCGGACGAACTCCACCTGCTCATTCAAAATCCCCGATTCGATTATCTGCACCCGCGCCTGGTAAACGATGCGATAAACCGTCTGAATGCCGGCGTAAATGCCCAAGACAAAAATCGCAAACACGCCGAGCGCGATCACGATCTCGAGGAGAGAAAATCCGCCGTGTCTGGATTGTCTGGCGGCTGGCATGACAGGCCTAAAGCTGAATTTGAGTTATCTAACTTTGGATTTCGGCCAACAATTCCTCTACCATGGCCTCTGCTTTCTGCTTTAACATCTGGCCGCTCATTGTCTGCCCCTCCCCGGCGCGCAGCACCTCGGCCTGTTCGCGTATCAGTTCCCCTTTCATTTTTAGCAGTTCGTCGGTATAGGCGGCAATGCGCTTTTTGAGCGCTTCCACCCGCGCCCGGTCCTGGGACACCGACGCCGGATCATCTTCGGGCGAGAGCTGCAGCTCGTCGCGCAGCGCCCGGATGGCCGCGAGCACCTGCTGCATGTGCAGAATAATATTTTGCATCTGTGTCTGGCTGCTTTTCACCTCGCGCACCAGATAATCCGCCCGCTCCATCGCCGCGGCGGCCTTCAACTCCTCGTCCGGCTCGCCCTCTTTGGACTCGCGCTGCTCGGCGGCCATCTCCGCGGCCTCGCGCGAGCGCTGGCCGGCTTCCCTTTCTGGCTCGAATATAGACATAGCGGCGGTATTATACACTGCCCGGCGGGCAGAGGACAATTGTCCGATAGGAACACAAAATATATTAGTATTGGGGCCGAATTATAAACGCAAAAAACCACTCCGGTCCTCCACCCTGTAGCGTCAATCGGTTTAGCGAGACAGGGTGATGCGGAGTGGCTTTGCTAGGCAGCCAGCTTGGCAGGGATGGTAGAGGGGTCGAGAGTGGAGAGTGTGGCGGCGCGCTCGGGAGCGCGCCTAGGCCTAGGGCACGGCGCGGTGCACCCTCCGGCCGGACGACTCGCTCGAGTGGTTGCGGCCCGTCCTGGCCGGGACGCCGGGAGCGGTGGTCTCCTCGCCCACCGTGTCCGGGTTGCCGCCAGACTCGGGAAAGGCAACGTCCGTCATCTTGCTGTGAGCCTCCAGGCTCGCGCCACCGGTGTCGAGGTTCGCCGCGCGCATGCACATGCCGACGCCGTCGTGCCCCGACTGGAACGTCAGCAGGAGATCCGTCTGCTCGAACACCGCGCCGGGACCGTCGTGCCCGGCCGTGGCGAGGCTCGTCGCCTGGAAGTCGGTCGGCATGCCGTGATCGTGGACATCGCCACCGAGCACCGTGTGGGCGGACGCCGCCATCGGGTACCAGATGAAGAGACACACCGCGACGAGCGCGGCGATCGGGACACCCCGTCGATACATGGGACACCTCCATCGCAGTTGAACACCACCGGCCAGAAGCCGGCTTGCCTGGGTTAAATGCTAACATACCCGCACGAAAACGCAATACGGCTGAGCTATCCCAGGTGGATAAGTAAACCCGGCGCCGCCAAAAATAAAAATAGAAAAACATCCCGATTGAGTCGGGATGTTTTTGGTATCCTATGCGGGTTTTTTACTTCGAAACGAACGACAGCAATCCGGCTATCCGCGCCTGCTTAATCGCCCGCGATACCTTGCGCTGATGCCAGGCGCACAGGCCGCTCCGGCGGCGCGGGGCGATTTTCATGTAGGACGAAACAAAACGGCGCAAGGTCTGCACTTCTTTGTAGTCAATCACGCTCTTGTTGTTGATACAAAAATAGCAGCGCTTTTCTTTTTTTTTGTCCTTCTTGATGTCCAGGGCCATAGGATACTTGACAGACGTTAAGTATTATTAAAAGGGAATGTCTTCGACTTTGATTTCTTCTTCTACCACCTCGCGCGGCGCGTTCGGGGTCGGCGGCACGCTCGCTCCGCCTGCCTGGGCCTCGCCGCCTGGCGCGGACCGCGGGCCGTCGAGCATGATAATATTTTCAGCGACAATTTCCGTGCGGTAACGCTTAACGCCGTCCTGTCCGGTCCAATCGCGCGTCTCGATGCGTCCCTCCACGTACAGTCGGCGGCCCTTGGCCAGGTACTGCCCGGCAATCTCTGCCAACCGGCCCCAAAGAACGCAATTATGAAATTCGCTGCGCTCCTGGCGCACGCCGGTCTGGTCGGTCCAGACGCGGTTCGTCGCCACCGCCAGAGTGGCCACAGACTGCCCCGACGGGGTAGTGCGCACCTCCGGGTCGCGCGTCAGGCGACCGAGGATAGTAGCTCGGTTCAAGTCCATACTGTAATAGTTTTAAGGATAACACCCAATCTCCAAATGCTTATGCCCGAGGCCAGGGCAGACAACTTCCAAATACCGGTACGACGATCTCCGCGGCCGTGCGCTCTTGTGGCCTCAGCCGGAGTCCATTTGAAAATTGTAAAACTGGAGATTCTAGGAGCAACGCTTAAACTTTTTCCAGATCTTTTTCCAAAATTTGATCCAGCTTGTCTTCTATGTCCTCCATGCTTACCGTCGGCTCAGTCCCCCGGGTTTCTTCGGCCGCCTTTTCCTTGACCGGACTGCGGTACTCCCGGCGCGGCTCTCGCGCCGGCGCCGGCGCCGTCTCGGTTTCGGAGCCGCCTACCACGTTCGCCACCGGAGTCAGGTTAAGTTTGGCCGTGTCCAAAATCTGCGACTCGGAATCAAAAGCACGCACCACAAAACGCAAAACATTGTTCACCAACCGGACACGCTCCTGGATTTCTTTCAGCCGGTCGGCTTCGGCCCTAAAATGCACCAAATAAAAATAGCCGTACCGGATGTGCTGCATCGGATACGCCAAACGGCTTTTACCCATGTCGTTAAGCGACACGTCGGTGCCGCCAAAGCGCTCAAGCGTTTCTTTAATTACCGTCGCTACCGGCGGGACATCGGCCTCGGCTAGGGTCCCGGGGAGCACAGCCAGCATCTCGTAGTGTTTCATAGATTGCCGTCAGGGGTATCTGCTGAAGATTTAGACAATAAAAGCCTAAGGGTAGGCGTGGCTACTATAACAGCGGAGAGCTATTTTGTCAAGCCTGGCCGTCGAGCAGGACTCCTGGGCCTACAAGACAACACTCGCCTTCTCATCTGTCGCTGCTGAATACGCCAAAACATAGGTATCATAGCCATACTCGTCAGTCCCGACCAGCTCGGCCTCGCCGCGGACTACGGCCGCGAGCGGCCGACACGCCTGGCAGCCGCTCTCTTCGGGGCAGCGCAACCGGTCAAGCTGTCGGGCCAGCTTCATCTGCCGGGCCACGGCCAGGATCTTTTCCCGCGCTTGGGCGATATCCGGCAGCGCCTTATCCGTCAGCGTGTCCTCTCTCTCGAGGTACCAGTAGCTGGCTTTTTCCACCCGGCGGTGCTGGCAATGGTGGACCAAAAGGTGATAAATCGGCAGCTGCAACGATTCGGCATCCTCCTCGCCTTTACCGGTTTTAAAGTCAATAATATGCACACTGTCAGTTTCCGGCAAGTACTCCAGCCAGTCAATCTTGCCGCAAAGGATAATGTTATCTTCCTCCGACAGCCAAAAATACGGCAAATCTTTTTGGATTTTAACCGCCAAACGCGCGATCGGACCGGGGTTTTCCGTTACCCGCCGCATCATCGCGCGGCCGCGCGTTTCGTAGCGAAACTCCGTGTCCTTGTCAAAGAATCCGCCGCGCCGGCCGCTTACCTTGGCCCAGGCGCTGTCAAATTTTTCCATAATCGGCTCCGAAAAACGCTTCTCGCGCGGCAAAACCGACAACGACTCCAGCACCTCGTGCACCGCCGAACCCAGCGCCAGGGAAGGAGTCATAAGTTTTATCTTATGGTTAGTCCCCGGATGGCGGTAAATATGCTTTAAGAAATAGGACTGCGGGCATTTGAGAAAGTCGCTGATGGAGGTATGGGAAGTCCAGAGCGCCGAGTATTTATCCGGAGGCATAAAATGAATTCAAAGATGTAAGACGAACCAACTGCGAACGATAAACGGCTTGCCGCCCGAAGCCAAAATCCTGCCTATTCCGACAAGAACACCGATCAAACAAGACCAAAAAGAGCTGGCCAACGCGGGTGGACTCTAAATCCGCGCTAACTTTGAACTGATAGTGAGTTATCAGCAATTCTACCCTAAGTTGAGCCGAAACATAGACTGATTTTCGCGGCCCCGATGTCTGAGCCCACAAGAGCGAGTCTTGGTGCCGTGAAAATCGGTCTATGTTTGAGGCGAAAGGAGAGAAACTCGCTGTGAGTTCATTCGGAATCGAGTATATCACGCAGCCACAGCCGAGCCAATCGCAGCTCAAGGTAGCTGTATTCCTCCGGCAAAAGACGCCGCACCGGCGTTAGCCAGGGCTGCCCGCTCCGGCGGAAAGCCGCCTCGATGGCGGCAAACCTCTCCGGCGGCGGCTTGAGGTATTCTATATCGAGCGCCTCGCCGGAGGCCAACAATTTTTCCAAATGGCCCACGATAGTTTCCGGGGCCAATTCCCTGGCTGAGGCAATGGCAGAGAGCGGCAGCTGCCGGGCGACCAGGTCCCTGGTGGCCAGATACGTCGAAGTGGCCCGGACAGTCTCGGGGCGGTGGCGCCGCGGCCGTTCCCGGGCGCCAAGGGCGCGCGCCTGGGCATAGGCAGTTATCTCGCGCAAAAATATCTGCCCATAGCGTTCAAGCTTTGCCTCGCCCACGCCGGTAATCGCCCGCAGGCCAGAGAGCGAGTCCGGCAAGTAGTAAGCCATCTCGATTAGAGTGCGATCGCCAAAAATTACAAACGGCGGCACGTTTTCTTTCTGGGCGCAATGTTTACGTAAGTCCCTAAGAGAAGCAAAAAGTTCGACCTCGTAGGGCAAGTCGCTGTGCCTGCCGGCGGCAGGCTCGTCCGGTTCGCAAGGGCGCGTCAAGCTGACTGTTCCGCGATCCCTGAGCCAGCGTTTGCCGGCGGCAGTAACAAAAAGCGTCGGGTACCTGCCGGCCTCTTTGCCCAGATAGCCGGCAGCTGTGAGCTGCGCCATGTAATCGCGCAACTCCGGCTTGCTCGTGTCCGAAAACAAACCAAAAACCCCCAGCCGGTCATGCCCGCGGGCGGAAATATCCGCGCTTCGGGAACCGCGCAAAACGTCCGTAATATAACTCGCGCCATAATGTTCGCCGGTTCGGATAACAGCCGACAGTATCTTCTGCGTGGCCAATGTGCCGTCAAATGTTTCCCGCGGCGTCAGACACCGGTCGCAAGCGCCGCAGGAATTTGCAGCGTCCGTCTCGCCGAAATACCGGAGTAAAAACGCGCGGCGACATGCGGTCAGCTCGGCAAACCGCACCATCTCCGCCAGTTTTCTCTCGGAGCGCGCGCGCTCCGCCGGGTCGCCGATCTCGGCGATAAAATAGCGGTGCTTTTCGCAATCCGCCGGCGAGTAGAACAGCACGCACTCGCTCGGCAAGCCGTCGCGGCCGGCGCGGCCGGTCTCCTGGTAATACCCTTCAATGCTTTTGGGCAGATGATAATGCACCACCAGCCGGACGTTTGGTTTATCAATGCCCATGCCAAAGGCAATCGTCGCGACGACTAGCGGAATTTCGTCGCGGATAAACTTTTCCTGCGTCTCCCCGCGCGTCTTCGGGTCCAAACCGGCGTGATACGGCAGGGCCGAGAACCCGGCAGCGGTCAAATCGCGGGAGAGTGTTTCCGTGTCGCGGCGCGAAAAGCAATAAACCAGAGCCGACTCGCCGCGATATTGATCCAAAATCCGCGCTAACCGATCGAAAGTTTTGTCTTTTGGTTCCACCCGGTAGGTCAGGTTCGGCCGGTTGAAGCTGGAGACAAAAATCCGCGGCTCCTTTAATCTCAGCTCCCGGACTATATCCTCCCTCACTTGCTTCGTCGCGGTCGCGGTGAGCGCGACGACCGGAGAGCGGGGGAAATCCGCCCGGAGACCCTGAAGTTTGCGGTACTCCGGGCGGAAGTCATGCCCCCACTCCGAGATGCAGTGCGCCTCATCCACGGCAATAAAATCCACGGGCAGCGTGCGGACAAATTGCCGGAAACCTGGCATGGCCAGCCGCTCCGGGGCGAGATACACGATTTTTATCTCCCCGGCGGCTATCTGTCGTTCCCGAACACGTAATTCTTCGGGCGCGAGCGTGCTGGTGAGGCAGGCCGCGGCGATGCCGTTGGCCTGAAGCGCGTCAACCTGGTCCTTCATGAGCGCGATGAGCGGTGAGACCACTAGAGTTATGCCAGAAAACTGTAGCGCGGGCAGCTGGTAACAAAGTGATTTACCGCCACCCGTGGGCATAAGCACCAGCGCGTCCCGGCGTCCGAGGACGGTCTTGATGACATCCTCTTGCAAAGGACGGAACTCATCGTAGCCAAAGTGGATTTTAAGCAGATCGCGCATGCAGGTATCTCGGGCCGGACACTGGATAGACCGTGTCTATCCATGAATAAATATAGCTGAGTGAGGATGACAAAATAATAAAATTTTACAGCGGATGTGGATAAACGCGGACAACCATCCTGACGGCGGCTCCGGCGCGGCCACACAGACCGGCGCTCAGGGCTGCAAAATATCCTCGGTCCGGCCGTCAATCGAGATGACCACGTCTTCCACGCTGGGGAATTGCTTGAGGGTTTCGCGGATTTGCGCCCGGATGGCCGCTACGCGGCAGGAACCGCCCACCTGAAACTGAAGCTGTTCATCGAAATCAATATAGGCCTGTCCAAAGCTGATCACTAGTTTTTGCACCTGCGCGCCAGGATTAAGACTGCTCGTATAACCGGCAGCTTTCTCCTGCGCGGTCGGCCCCTGCAAAAGCTCCTGGACAGCGGCACGGGCTACGGCCAAGGTAGACGAGACCCGGCGCTCGACCGGAAAAACCGTCGCGCAATCGTCCTGCCCAGGCCCAAGCAGCTGGCTGTTGCCAAAATAAACCCGCAAAGTTGTATCGCCGGCCGGCGCCCGGGGGGCAAACCGAACCGGCACGCGGTATTCGGCCTCGTTCTCGGACAATCCCGACGGGTTATCCTTCATAACTACGACAAAACCGGTACTAGTGGCAGCGGACGGCGACTCGAACGCCACCTGGGAGCTAAAGCGGACAAGTTTTTCGGTCATCCACTCCCCCTCGGCCGTGGCATACCCGATCCCAAGCGTCTTTCCGGAGCTGTCGGTAATCTTAAGCGGCAAATTAGCCTCAAAAAACCATGTTCCCGGAACCTGGCCGCTAACCGTTACCGGACTGGCCACAAGTTCGTTGGGTCGCGGCGCATCCACGACTACGCTTAGAAGCTCGGGCACGTCTTCTGCCAGTACCCGCCCGTCCGGGGTACGGCACTGCCGCGGATAGCTCTCCGCCACCGGGTATCCGGCGGCGGCGCACTCGGCGAAAGTAGACACGGCCGGGATTTTCTGCGCCCGCTCCCGGGCGGCCCAAAAAATAACCAAGGTCAATGCCAGCCCCACCCCGACCAGACTGTACAATACGGCGTTTTTCATATCTAAAGGGTTACCACTCTTGTCCCAATTTACCCCCAAGAGACTCTATAAGCGGTATTGTACACGGTACCGCGGGTATTCTCCAGGGACCCGATTATCGGCCGAAAAAATACGTCCGGATAAAAATTTTTACCTGAAAATTAAAACCGGGCGCCGGCCGCGGACTAGCTGGCCTATACGCCCGGGTTCGGTTTAAGTGTCATTCTAAGCCCGACTTCGCCCTACTGCGGCGGACCAGCGAAAATCAAGGTGACCTTAGGGTAATGCTCATAGCCAAAGTTTAGTCAGCGATTGCCAGGCCCGGGTAATAGAAACGAAACCGGGCTCAAAATGACTCTACCCTGGTAGCATAAAAAACAGCCCGGCCGCTGGCAAGGGCTGTGGACAAACACAAGCCGGCTACTCGCCGGGCTCAACCGTCCGGCGCCGGCGTTTGCGCTCGCTAGTGATTTTTTTTTGCCGAAGCCGCCGCTCGCGCATAGCCGCGGTTGGTTTAGTCGGCCGGCGTTTTTTGGGCACGGCGAGCGCGGCGCGCACCAGATCATGCAGACGCTCGACCGCTAGAGCGCGATTTTGAGCCTGGGAGCGGGTATTATCCGCGGTGATTACCAGTTCATCGCGGGCAGTAAGGCGATTTTTGAGTTTTATCCTCAGACGCTCCTTTTCCTCGTCCGTGAAAAAACGGGAGGCTCCCAGTGGCCAGCGCAATTCCACCTTGGTCGATACTTTGTTGACATTTTGTCCGCCGGGTCCGGAAGAGCGCACGCCGTGAAGCGTGTATTCGGACTGGGGAATGAATGCCATGCGCGCCATATAACGGATTAACCGCCGCGCGTGCACGCGTTAAGCTCGCCAACCTGAAAGTTGTACTCCTCAACCAATTTCTTGAGTTCGGCGGCGAGGATGTTATACGCGTTCACCAGTTCATTGTACGCCGCCACCTGCCGGTTGTACTCTGGTATGTTGTTTTTTGAAAGAGAAACAAGTTCTTTTTGTTTGGCTTGGATATCGCCCGCCTGTTTTTCGGCCTGACTCTGGATACTGTCAATCTGCGCTTTCGTGTTTCCGTCCGGCCAGGGACAATCGGATCGCGGTTTGCCGAATTCCTGCACCGCGTACCACACCGGCAGACCTTTGTGCGTGCCCGGTATCACCGCCACTCCGATCTCGGTAAACTGCGCCCGCAAAATGTTTGCCCGGTGTCCGGGGCTGTCCATCCAGCCCTGCACCAGCGCTTGATCGGTTTTGAAATTACCCAAAGCCAGGTTCTCGCCCACGAGAAGGTAAGCATAACCGGCCTGGCCGGCCAGATCCTCTATCCCCACGCCCGCCGGGGATACATGCGCGAAGTAACCCTTGTCTATCATGTCGCGCGCCTTGGCGTCGGCCATCCTGGCTAGCGCCGCGTTGGCCGAAAGAGACGCCAAACCCGCCTTAGCGCGGTGCGTGTTGGTCCAGGAGACGACTCCGGAAGCCGTCAGCGCGCCGGCGGCTTCCGTACCCGGAGCCACGACCGTCAAAGGCGGCGGAGCGGAAATTTCCGGGGCCGGTGTTTTTATGGCTGGCGGCGGCACGGCCTTTAGTTCCGCTTCGATTTTAGTTTCCGCTCCAAGGGCGGACTTGGGTTCTATTTTAGGCTGTGCCGCCGGAGGGTTGGAGACCGGAACTGTAACCGGCTTGTTGGGGGCCGGCATGGAATTCGATGTTTTTTCTGCCGGTACGGCCTTTATTTCCTCCGCCGCGATACTTTCCTCCGGAAAAATTTCCTCTGGCGAAAGCAGCGCCGGCTTGCCGGGCGACGGCCGCGGCCCGGTCGCTTCCGGTCTGTCCAGGCGCGCCAAAACAAAAGCCGTCGCGCCAAACAGCGCCAATGAAATAAACAACGCGTATAGCTTGGTCATATAGACTTTGAACTGGTAGTGAGTTACTAGCAATTCTATCCTAAGTCGAGCCGAAACAGAGACTGATTTTTACGGCACCAATGTCTGAGCCTGTAAGAGCGAGTTTTGGGGCCGTGAAAATCAGTCTCTGTTTGAGGCGAAAGGGGGGAAACTCGCTGTGAGTTCTTTTTGGCCCCCAGTATAAAGCTATTCAGGGCGTATGTCGAACGAAACTCGACCGTAAATCCGTAATTTTCCATCAACCCGGCTAATTCCCCTGTACTGTAGACGGCGTGGGCGTGCTCCAGGCGCGGTAAAAATTTATTGGCCAGGCGCCTTATCCACGGCCGGTTGAACGCCGGATCAACCAATAACAGTCTGCCCCGGAGCGAGAGTACGCGGCGCATTTCGCTTAGAGCCCGGCCTGGATCGGAGAAGTGATGAAAGGCTTCAGAACAGATTACCAAGTCAAACGCACCGTCCAAAAACGGCAATTCATCCACGGTTGCCTCGACAAAAGATACGTTGGCCAGGCCGGCGGTTTTCTTTTTTGCCCGCTCGAGCATCGCCGGGGTAATATCGAGGCCGGTGTAGGCAGAACCCGAAAAGCGCCGGGCCAGGTTGTTTATTATCTCGCCAGTGCCGCAGGCAACATCCAGTACGCGTGCGCCGCCGAGAGTAGTGCCGGCCTCGCGTTCAAGTATTTTCAAAAGATGGCGGTAGAGCCGCCCGAAATATACCCGGCGGGCAAGCGGGGAATCATAGCGCTTCGCTACGCGGCTGAAGATACGCCGGTTGGTGGCCTCGTGCGGGGTGAGCATAACTACATTTGCCGGGTTGTCTACCGGCTCAGATATTTTCGACGCTCTTTGTCCGGAAACTTTTCAATCGCGTAGCGGAGCATCGTCCGGGGCATTTGGCCGGCGTGAGTATCTAAAAAATTCCGCAGCTCCCGGCGGTCCTGTTTTCCCACCTCCCGCAGCATCCAGCCGACGGCCTTGTGCAACAAATCGTGCTCGTCATGGAGCAAAATGACGGCCAATTTTAGGGTCTGTTCAAACCGCCGCTCGACGATAAAAGCCAGCGTGGCCACAATCGCTAGGCGGCGTTCCCAGAGATTTTTTGAACGCGCGAGCCGGGTTAACACCGCGGCCGGCTTATCCGCCAGGTAAGGACCTAAAATTTTATAAGCCGAGCAATCCACCAGGTCCCAGTTGTTTATCCAGGCGGTATTGGCCAGGTAAAACCGATAAATCTCCCGGCGCGTACGCCGGCCGGCGCGGGCGAATTGCAACGTCAGGATGAACAGCGCTGTCTGGCGTTCTTCGTGCCAGGGCGAGTGCAGCAAACTTTCGATCTCTTCGAGCGGCAAATCTCGGTACTCCCGCGCCACTCGGCGCATGTCCGGGTTGGCCACCCCGATAAATTTATCATGTTCGCCATACTCTCCCCTACCGGTTTTGAAAAACCAGGCATTCGTCCGCGCCCGCTCTGGTTGGGCGTCTGCCCTCAGCGCCCGCCGCACGGCCCCGGCAGTGGTTTTTGTGGAGGATGCGGCTGTCATAAATCGATCCCGGCGGACAAAGCTCGGCAGTGCCGGCGACGGAGCCGGAAAAACACTGGAACCTGGCCGTAAGCCAGATTCCAGCCATCGGCTGCGCCACTCATACTTCGTCCTCCAGAGTACGGCGGACCTCATCCCGGAGCTCTGGCGTATCCTCGTGGCCGTGGTCGGACACGGCGTGATGCACCGCCAGCGGTACGACTTCTTCTTCCGTGCCGCTGATCACTACCGAACAGTTCTTTTCGCTCGGCATCTTGCGGCAATCGGCGACTTTTCTCATGGACATATTAAAGTACAATTAGAGGGCAAACATTTTGCCCTCTGGTACTGTACCACTTTCGACGGCCAAAAATAAGGTAGCTTCTGCGCCCGGCTGATTTCTACGTAGACCCATACACCTTAACTGGCCGCCTCCACTTGCAAAAAACTCCCAAAACCGCTAGTGTGTGCGTAACAAGGAGGTCCCGATGTCCGATGCTGTCCTAAACCCGGAAGTCGCCCACATAGTGGAGCAGTTCTGCCTCGAGCTTGCCCTCGCCGGCTTTAAGGTGATGAGCCATGAAGGCTTAAACGTCACCATCGAGATGCAGGAGTGCGACCTGTGCCGGCGGCAGACGACCATGGCCAACGGCGTCTGCCTCAACTGCGCCCCGCCCCTCACGCGGCAGGTACAGCCGCCCGTCATCGACAACGAGAGCGGCAGCGGCCAGGGGCACTGCCCGAAATGCGGGCCCACCACGGCCATCCGCAGCGGGCCGGTCTGGCGCTGCGGGCGATGCTCCGAGGAAGTGATGCCACGCGCCGCCTGATCGTAGGCATCAAACAACGCCGCTCCCGAAGACTCACCGTCTAAGGGAGCGGCGGCCACAATACCATTGGCAATGGTATTTTTTTGTTCGTCCCGCTAGAACGTCATCTCCTCCGCCTCTGGCGAAATCACGGCTGTTTCTTCTGTTCCCATCTCTTTTTTCACCGCTTCAAATTCGTTCTTCACCTCGGTCAGGCGCCTTCTGCCCGCCTTAATCAGAACTGCCGCTTCTTTTACCTTCTCGAGCCCCTCCTCGATATCCACCTCTTCCTGGGCGTCAAACCACTCGGCTATCTCTTGGAGTCTTCCCAGAGTGCGGGTCAAGTTCACCGAATCCTTGGCTTTAGTTTTGGGCGGCATACAAAAATGAGAAATTATTTTGGAGATAAATTCTGGCGGCGGCTAACTCCGATGACGTTACCGGCGATTGATCCGTCATTGGTTTGGATGTCAATCAAATCTTCGGGCGCCACATCGGCCGCGCTCTTCACTACTCTACCATTTTTCCAGACAATACTGTAGCCCTGCCTTAGGCGCCGCTCCGGATCGTGGGCGCGTACCAGGTGTTCGGATTGCCAAAAATACGCCTCGGCGCGGACAAGGACCCGGGCATAGAGCGCGGCGGAGCGGGCACCCAGCCCAGCCGCGGTTTGTTCGGCCGCAGCCACCGCCCTGCCCGTACGCCCGACTCCGGAGGCCAAACGCCGGACGACCTCGTCGTAGCCTGCGAAAATACTTTCCAGCCGCGACTGCCCGCGCTCGGTCATAATTTCGAACTCGCGACCATGCGCTTCCAGGCTTCGTTCGAAGCGGTCATAAATCTTACCTTCACTCCAATCCAAGTTCTGCCCGATCCCCTCCAAGAACGAACGGTACCGCCCGGAGATGGCGTCTTCGTGGCGCGCAATCTCGTGTCCCGCCCGCTGATAAGGCGCGTTGAGAAGCTGCGTTACGGCCGTCGGGGTCGAAACGGCGCGGTCGGCCGCCAGCGCCGCGAGCGGCACGTCTTTGTGGTGCCCGATACCGGCAATCACCGGCGCGGGAAAGCCGACGATCTCGCGGACAAGGAGTTCGTTATCGAAACCGGCGAGCGACTCGAGCGATCCGCCGCCGCGCATGATTACGACCGCATCGAGCGGGCGCCGGCGCAGGGCGCGTAGGCCCGCGATAAAGTCCGGCGCGGCGCGCGGGCCTTCTACCCGGGCGTCGACAAAGTGAATCTTGAATCCAAACTGGCCCAGATTGTTCAAAAAATCATGGATAACCGCGCCCTGAGCCGAAGTAATGACGCCCACGTTCTCGATGTACTCCGGCAACGGCCGTTTGCGCTCGTCCGCGAACGCTCCCTCAAGCGTTAATTTCTGTTTCAATTCCTGGTACCGCTTCCACAACGCGCCCTCCCCTACAAGTTCGAGACTCTCCACGATAAACGACAGCGAACCGCGGGGCGCATACACTTCGGGCGTGCCCGAAACTACTATCTGCATCCCGTCCCGGAGCTCGACGCCGTAGAGCGCGTAGCGCGACCGCCACACCACGCACTGCAGCACGCTGTCGTTGTCGGCATCGCGCAGAGAAAAATACGCGTGGCCCGAGCTCGCGATTTTTATCGCGCCCACCTCCCCGATCACCCGGGCCGGCTTATTCCTAAGAGCCGCGTTGAGCGCCGCCAGATAGGCGGCCACGGATGTCGGGGCATCCAGACCCGTAGCCAAAGTAAGTTGGAAGTCGTCAGAACGAAGCATAAGTTCAAATTCTATGCCGCTACTGTACCACAAATTACCGGCCTTGGCAGCGGCCGGGGCGACCGGAGTACTAAAAAACCGTCCTTTGGGGACAGTTCTTTAGGCTGCTTACTCGCTATTTCTTCTTGGCTTTTTTTACTTTTTTAACTTTCACCGGAGCTGCCTCTTCTTCTATCTCCTCGGGCGTCTCGGTCCGGGGGGCCGGCGCGGCCAACGTCTCCAAAATCCTATCCAGCTTGGCGTTCAGGAGGTCGAACTGTTCCTTGAAATTCTGGGTGCTTTTATCCGCGCTTCTGCCCGGGTCAAACTCACGGACTCGTTTGTTGCCGTAACCCGGGTCGGCGAAGTTTCTGCCGGCCGGGCGATCCGCCTGGGCGGCTCCCTGTTTTCCAAAACACGCGCGGCAAAATACCGGCCGGTTGCCGGTCGGCCGAAAGGGGACTTCGCAATCGGCGCCGCATTTGTCGCAGACCGCTTGGTACATTGCCGGTCGGCCGGCGTCGCGGCCGCCGAATCCCCGGCCGCCGAATTGGCGGTCTTTATTGCCCCGGCCGCCGAATTTATTCGGTCCGCCGGCGCCGGTTCTCTTTTCTTTGTTATAAAACGCCATACTGCTCAATCATTAATTATTAATTGAATCGGGTGTGGAGTCTATCCTCTTTCCGGGCAAAAGGCAAGTAGCAGGCCGGGCTCGACCCGAGAGAGCGCGCAAAAACTCCGCCACCCGGCGGTCGTTCCAGATATGGCGCGGCTGAATCGGCTTCGTCAACTTCAGCCCCTCCAGGCTCGTAACGCGCGACAGGGCCACGTAGAGCTGGCCGGGCGAAAACGTCCCCCGCCCGATGTCGAGCACCACCCGCTCGAACGTCTTGCCCTGGGCCTTGTGGATCGTGATGGCCCAGGCCAGCTTGAACGGATACTGGATGAACGAGCCGACCGTGTCCGAGGTGATCATCTGGCTCGAACGGTCGTAGGTGAACTCGAACATGTCCCAGGTATGCGGTCCGACGGAAACAGTCCGCCCGGTCGCGAGTTCGATTTTAATCAGATCCGCCTTGATCTCTTCGTCGTGCTTGATGCTTTTGACCGTGCCGGTCGTGCCGTTGATCCAGCGGCCCTCCGGATCGTTCGTGAGCATCATAACCTGCGCCCCGACTTTCACCGCGAGCGTCATATCTGTCGGCAGAGCCTTATAATCGAAAACGCCTTTGACCGTGCCAGGGTAGACATGCTCCGTGCCCTTAAGCTGCGCCAGTTCGCGGGCATTGCGCTCCGCGGCCATGGCGTTGGTCGTCATGAGATACATGGCGAGGTCGTCGCGCGCCACGGCTTCATGCTCGACGCAGCGGCTGTTGAGAGTACGGATATCCTGGTCAGTCGCGGCGTTATCGCGGATAGCGTTGAGAAGGCTGATAAACTTACGGTCAGTCTGGCGGTAAATCTTTTTTAGTTCAATGAGTTCCAAACAAAAATCCAGCCGATCGTCAAACAATTCCCGCTGCTGCGGTGGCCCCGAAAAAACTTGGGCCGAAAAAAAATAGGGGCTGGCGTAGTGCGAGGAAAAAATAGACTCCTCGTCCGCAGTTACGACCGGCGGCAGCTGGTGGAGGTCGCCGACAAAAATCATCTGCACGCCGCCGAACGGCCGGCGCTTGTCCGGCCCGTTCAGTCTTAAAAACGTGTCCGCGCAGTCGAGGAGATCCGCCCGAACCATGGAGATTTCATCAATGACAATCGTATCTAGATTGACGTAAAGCACCGCCTCGTCCGGCGGCAGGCGCTCCACCTTCGAGACGGTGATGTCCGGCTTGAAGTGAAAAAAAGAGTGGATAGTTTGTCCGGAAACATTCACGGCCGCGACCCCGGTCGGGGCCAGCACCGCGATCTTCTTCTTGGTATGAAGCCGAAAATGCTGGAGCAACGTAGACTTGCCCGTGCCGGCCCGGCCGGTCAAAAATATGTGCTTGCGAGTTTTTTCCATGGCAGCAAAAGCAACCGTGAACTGAGGGTTAAAGTCAATGGCGGCAACGGATTTTTTCATATATAAAGTCCTCTCATGATACCATTCCGCCGCCAGCGGGTCAAAGCTGTTTAACTCACGAAAATCCCCTAACCGCCGCTGCTCTCTGTCGCTCCAAGTTCCAATCTGTCCGCCTCGTCTGATTTGTCCTGCCAGACGAGCCACCAACAAAAACCACCATAGCGTATGGTGGTTTTTGCGTCTAAAATTTCCGCTGTTCCCCTAGCTCTGCGGCGCTTCCGGCGCTGTCCGATCCGCGCGCCGCTCGGCCCTCACCCCTTTCATTATCTTTCGGCCGGAATGCAGCCTTTTCATTTTCATCTCCGGTAAACCCAGCTTGACGCGCAGTTCCTCGGCCTCCTTAAACTTTCCGGCCCGCATCAAATTGTGCCTATCAACGAACAAGCCAAAATTGTCTTTGGTAATCAGGGTGCCCAATGGCGCCTTATCGCCGACAATTTTTTTCCAGGCATCGTAATCTTTCTGTTCCAGGGCCGTTTTAAACGCCGCCGCAGACTCGGCGTCAAGACTAACCCCTGGGTGTTTCGCCAGAAACTTGTCTTTTCTCCCGGCTAAGTTGTCCGCGAGCTGGTTAAACTTCTCCTCGGTCATGCCCGCAGGCAGTTTGTCGCCCACGGCAGTCTTAAAGGCGGCATAATCATGCGCCGCCATGGCCTGGTGCACGGCCTGGTGCGTCTCGGAACCGAGACCCAGGCCGCCCATATGGCGATTCGGCCAACTGGCCGCCGCCGGGCCGCCGGCCATAAGGGCTCCAGTCATTCCCAAGGCCGCGAGGGCTGTAATTGGCAAAGGCATAGATAAAGATATATTAATGAGCGGGCCCGCTCCGGCGCGATAAACTCGCGCCTATAGGGTATTACGCGGCCGCCCATGAGTTTCTTTCACGGCGAAAGGTGCGCCGGCAGGTTGCCCTGGGGCGGTCTCTCCAGCAGGCGGTGCATAAACCGCCGCTTGCCCGGCATGAGCGGCCGGATGAAGTATGCCCGGAAACGGTCTTCGTCCAAAAGTTCCCCGGCGACGCGCACGCGCGAGCCGGTCGGCGGGATAAAGCGCTGCGGCATAGTGGACGAAACGACAATAACCCGCCACTGCCGCCCGGAGACGTCTTTGAGAACAAACTCCTGTCCCGCCAGCCGCTCATGGACAACGCCGGCCAACAGACCGTCGCCGGGCCGCAGCCAGTGCCGCTCCTGGAGCGATCCGGCCGCGCGGTATCCGGGCACTGCCTCCACCAAGGAGCTGTCCACCACGTCGCCCACTCCGGCGCTGCGCAGAATAGCGCCGGTAGCCAAGCTGATAATCACGGCTGCCGTCGCCAAAAAAGACAGGCGGAGCCGGTAGCCCCGGCCCACATGGCGAATTTGTACGACCAGCAAAACAGCGATCAAGACAAACAGCCCGATCCAGACATACGGCAGCGCCAGCAGCCATTCGGCGGCGAACCCCCGCCGGGAGTAGCGCGCCATTTCGGCGTCGAAATGCTCGACAATATACCAGGTAACCGCGATGGCCACCGCGCCCAAAATAAGCACCAGCGCCGCGAGCGTGTAGAGCGCGGCCCGAGAGGCCGCTGTGTGCCAACGCGGAGAGGGCGTCAGGCGTTCATCGTGAATTTTTTTGCCAATCCTGTCAGCTACGGACATACGGTGCGGTTAGGCGCAAAATGCCGGCTAATTTTTTCTTCGCCCGGTTAATCCGGGTCGCCACCGTGCCGGGCGGCAGCTTTAATATATCCGCTATCTCATCGTAAGTTTTATCTTCCAAAAATTTTAGAACCACGGCCTCACGGTACTTCACATCCAGCTTATTGAGCGCCCGCTCCAGACGCTCGCGGCCGAGCGTCTGGTCGGTTTCCGCGGCCATATCCGCAAACGAGGCCAGGCGCGAAACCGCCTCATCGCCCAAATCGGCAAAGGTAACGCACGGCCGGGCCTGGCGCTTGCGAAAGGCGCTGATCGTCTCGTGCCGGACTATCCGGTAAGCCCACGACGAAAACTCCCAGTGCGGATCGTAGCTATGCAGATGCGTGTACATTTTCAAAAAAGCTTCCTGCAAAATATCCTCGGCGTCCTCGGCCGAGACAGCCGATATCCGCCGGACAAACCGCGCCAGACGGTCTTCGTACCGCCGCACCAAATACAGAAAAACCTCTGGCTCGCGAGCCGAGAGGGCGATAAGTTCCCGGTCGCTTTTGGCACGGGCGTCTGCCTCCGTCAGCATAATTTATGCTTATACTATATAGTACGCCGGCGAATGCCATTTTCTTTCCTCTATCCCACCCCGACTCCGGATATTACTCGAGTTTATCCCAGAGCATCTTCCAAATAGACTTCATAGTCTTGGCGATCGCCACGTCCTCGATAATCACCCCGGCGTAGGGGCGGCGAAAACTGGCAATCGCCACATATTTGCCGTAGATATTTACTTCGGTTTCAAACGCTCCGCCCTTGACCAGCTTGGTAACGCGTTTCTGCTCTTTGTCCCTGGCCACTGCCAGCCGGCCGTACGGTCCATCCTCGGTTATGCTGTAAAAAGGTATACCCAGGGCCGCGCGCCTTTTGGCAAACCCCCACATGTACTCCACATACTCCTGGTCCATTCCGCCCAGCATTTTTTCATAATCGGAATAACCGTAAATGGGCTCCCCCACCTGCCAAATTTCTTCATAGAGATTTTTTAAGCCGTCAATACCCAAAAAAAATTTAACTTTAGGCTTATTAGCCGGCAAATTATACAAGCCCAGCAAAAAAGGAACCGAATCCTGCACCTTCTTGAGCTGTTCCTTGGCCTGCGACACCAGTAACTCCGGACTCCCCGGCTGAAAAAAAACCTTTCCCCCTTTCTTGACCTCGGACAATAAACGGCGCGCTTTCATTTCTTCCAAAAAATTATAGATACTCGTCCTTTTCACCCCGGATTTTTCCGCCAGCTCGCAGACCGAAGCCAGCCCCAGCTCCAGAGCGGCCAAGTAAACCTTGGCCTGTTTTTCGTCTAAACCAAGGTTTTGAATTGTTTGCAGCTCGAAATCCATACCGCCGGTGGATATTATTTATCTTAACTCAGCCAAAAAATCACTATGTCTATTTTTTAGACTATAGCACAGATTCGCGTCTCTGTCAATATTTTGCTTATTTTACATAAAAATAAGCAAAAATAAATTTAAATGCCGCTTACGATATAACCGTTGACTTTTTTTAAAACTAAACCTATACTTCTTCAGTTAATTTAGCGAATTAATTTTCAACCCCTATGAAGAAACGACTTTTCTTCATCCCCGCGGCCGTGGCAGCGATTCTCATGCTGGTCGGCGCCGGCTGCGGCAACAGTTCGGGCGAAAACACCGCCGCCGGCAAAACAGCTGGCCCGATCAAGATCGGCTTTGTCGGCCCTATGACCGGAGACGCCGCGAGCTACGGCGAAAACATGCAGGCGGCCCTTAATATCGCCGTATCCGAGGTCAATAGTGCCGGCGGAATCAACGGCCGCCGCCTGGAGATCATTACCGAGGACGGCCAGTGCGACACCAAGACTGCCCTCAACGCCGGCAATAAATTAATCCTGACGGATAATACGCCGGTGATTCTTACCCTTTGTTCCACCGAAAGCCTGGGCGTCGCCCCGGTGGCGGAAAACAACAAAAAAGTGCTCCTGTCCCCGGCTTCGACCAACCCCAAGCTCACTGATGCCGGCGACTACGTCTTCCGCCTCATCGCCTCCGACTCTTTTCAGGGCAAATACGTAGCGGAGTATGTCTACCAAAAACTCAATAAAAAGAAAGTCGCCATTCTGTTCAACAATGACAGCGAATGGAGTGCTGGAGTAAAGGATGTCTTCCGCAAAACATTCACGGACCTCGGCGGAGAAATTGTGGCCGAACAAGGCGTCAAAGCGGACGGCCGGGATTACCGCACGGAAATTTTAAAAATTAAAGACGCCGATCCGGAACTGGTGTACTTTCCCGGCATGGTCAACTCCGGAATGGTCGGCCTCAAACAGTTGAAAGAGCTGGGAGTAACCGCCCCGATTTTGGGCGGCGATGTCTGGGAAGATCCCAAAATCGCCGCGTCATTAGGCAGTCTGGCCGACGGCGTAAAATATACCGTGATCGCCAATCGGCAGCTGCCCCAGACGTTTGTTGACGACATGAACAAAACCCCCCAGGGGCAAAACGTCAACGCCTATTCCCCGCGCGGTTATGACGCGGTCAAGATACTGGCGAAAATCATGCAGGACGCCGGAGACAACCCGGACAAAATTAAATCCGGACTGTACAAGCTAAACGGCTACCAGGGCATCGCTGACTCCTATACTCTGGACAAAAACGGCGATCTGGCCACGGCCGACTACATGATAAAAGAATTTAGGGACGGGAAGATAGTCGTGGCGGAGGAGTAAGAACCAAAATATCCCGGCCATCCCGGGATATTTTGTCTCTAAAATCAGGTTGAACTCACAGCGAGTTTCTCCCTTTTCGCCTCAAACAGAGACTGATTTTCACGGCACCAAAACTCGCTCTTACAGGCTCAGACATTGGTGCCGTAAAAATCAGTCTCTGTTTCGGCTCGACTTAGGATAGAATTGCTGATAACTCGCTACCAGTTCGTTGTATGTTAGGGCAAATAGCGGCCGACAGCCTAATCTCGGGCTCAATCTACGCTCTCATGGCCATGGGATTCTATTTGCAATACAAAACAACCAGATTCTTTAACTTCTCCCACGGCTCAATGGCGACGGTCGCCGGTTACGCTGTCCTGTACTTCAGCCGGACGCGGCATTTACCTGTCGGCGTGGGAGTCGGGCTAGCCCTTGTAACGGCCGGCCTGCTGGGGTTAGTCTCATATAAAATTATCTTTCAGCCCATGAAACACCGGGGTTCGTCGCCCGGAGTTGTTATGGTCGCCAGCCTAGGCCTCATGGTGCTGCTCCAATCGGCGCTCGCCCTGCTTTTCACCAACCAATTCCAGGTGCTTTACCGCAATTATTCCACCGTATCAAGTCTAATTTTGCCCGGGGCGATTGTCACGCGCCCGCAACTCCTGATGGTCGTTTTGTCCGGATTTATTTTTCTCGGCCTAGCCGCGGTATACCGGTTCACCGGAGCGGGCAAAAAGCTGCGGGCGCTAAACGACAACGAAGAAATGGCGGCGGCGGCGGGAATCAAAACCGAAACCATTGCCGGCCGGGCCTTTTTTGCCGGCTCCGTACTGGCCGGTTTGGCCGGAATTTTAGTCGGATTCGACACCGGACTCAAGCCGGCCATGGGCACCAACCTGCTTATGGGAGGCACTGTCGGGGCGATCGTCGGCGGGCTCGGCAGTTTCGGTGGCGTTTTGGTCGGCTCTGTTGTCTTGGGCCTGACGGAAAACCTGGGGGCCTGGCTGATCGGCGGAGAATGGAAGCCGGCCATTACGTTTATCCTGTTAATTATTTTTTTGCGGCTGCGGCCGGAAGGTGCGCTGAAATAATATGGAATACCTGGCCCACGTGGGAATAATGGCCGCCATCTACTGCATCCTCAGCCTCAGCTTAAATTTGGTAGTGGGGTACTGCGGACGGTATTCGCTTTCCCACGCCGCTTTTTACGGCACCGGAGCCTATGCCACCGCTATTTTGACCGCAAATTATCATACCGGCTTTTTCGCTTCGATGCTCTTTGGCGCCGCCATCGCCGCCGCCGGCGCTCTGGTCATCGGCTTGGTTTTGAACCGTTTACAGGGCGAATACTACCTGCTCGCGTCTTTGGGTTTTGTCATCATCATGTCGAGCGTCTTTAACAACTTGAATAATATCACCGGCGGGGCGCTCGGCATCGCCGGCATCCCCCCTCCGGCAATTTTAGATAATATTTTACGCAGCCACTTGTCCGTTTTCCTGTTGGCGTTTCTCATTTGCGTCCTGGTCTACGCTTTACTGGCCTATATTACCAGCGCCCCGTTCGGACGCATACTCCGGGCCGGACGCGAAGATGAAGAAGTCGTGGCAACGCTTGGCTACAACACAACCCTTTTTAAGACCGTTGCTCTTGCCGTGAGCGGCGGCGTGGCCGCTATTGCCGGTTCGATACTGGCTGCCTATGTTACCTATGTCAGCCCGTCTTCGTTTGACATCAATGAATCAATACTAATTTTAGTGATGGTAATTTTGGGCGGCCTGGCCGATCTCAAAGGTTCGCTTCTGGGCGCCACCATCCTGGTAACCTTGCCGGAAAGCCTGCGTTTTCTGGGCCTGCCCGCGGTCATGGCCGACAATCTGCGGCAGATCATATACGGCGCCGCGCTGATATTGATGATGTTTTTCCGGCCGCAAGGTTTTTTGGGTAAATATAAAATTTAGTATGGCCGCGCTCGAGACAAAAGATCTCACCAAAAAAATTTTTGCCGTCAAAGCGGTGGATAATTTGACTCTTTCCCTGCCCGCCGGAAATATCACCGGCATAATCGGGCCCAACGGCTCGGGCAAAAGCACTTTGCTGAATTTGTTGTCGGGAATATGCAAAAGCGACCAAGGCAAAATAAAAGTTAAAGGCCGCGCCCTCGCGGACGTCAACCCCCACCGGATTGCCAGCTACGGCATCGCGCGCACCTTCCAAGGTGTCCGGCTGTTCAACCAAATGACAACGATCGACAACATTCTGCTGGCTTTGTCCGAAAAAAGTTTTTTCCGCTCTTTGAGCAGACGGACAGAAAAAAACCTCGCCCTTCGGGCGAACGAAATTTTGCGCGCAGCCGGACTGGCAGACTGGGCCTATAAGCCGGCCGGGGAGCTGTCATACGGCCAGCGCAAATTATTGGAGATAACGCGTGTTTTGGCGGCTCCGGCAGACATCATCCTGCTCGATGAGCCGTTTGCCGGCCTGTTTCCCGAAATAATCGTCAAAGTGAGCGCCCTGTTGAAAAAAACGCGCGCCGACGGACGGACTGTGATGCTCGTAGAGCATAACCTGAAAATAATCCGCGAGCTGTGCGACGTCGTCTATGTTCTCGACCGGGGCAAACTCATAGCCGGCGGGCCGCCCGGCGAGACCTTAAGCCGCCCGGAAGTACTAGCAGCGTACTTGGGGAATTAAAACCCCCGAGGTAAAAATAATTCCGGATCAATCTCTATGTCGAAACGAAACCGCTCCCTCATACAATTGCGCGACCTATGCGTTGATTATAAAAAACTCAGGGTAATCGACGGCCTTGATTTATATGTCAACCGCGGCGAAATAGTCGCCCTCATGGGGCCGAACGGGGCCGGTAAATCCACGGTCTTGAAAGCCATCTTCGGTTTGGTCCCTGTTTCGGGGGGGAGCGTTCACTGGCAGAAAAATCGTGTCCGCCCCCGTCCGGACGAGATGCTTTCGCGCGGTGCAGTTTACGTCCCGCAGGGCAAGGCGGTCTTCGGAGGGCTGACAGTGGAAGAAAACCTGGAAATAGGCGGCCTAAGCCTTAAAAACAAACAAGAAAAAAAACAGCGAATTGCGGACATCATCTCCCTGTTCCCTATTCTGAAAGAAAATCGAAAAACTCCAGCCCGGCGGCTCTCCGGCGGCGAGCAGCAAATACTGGCCATCGGCCGGGGACTAATGACGCGGCCGCGGCTGTTGCTCTTGGATGAACCGTCTATCGGACTGGCACCAAAAATAATCAAAGAAGTTTTTGCCCAGATCAAAGAAATTAATAACCGCTTCGCAACAGCCGTGTTGTTGGTGGAACATAACATCCGGTCAGCCATGTCCATTGCCGACCGGGTATATATCCTAAAACAAGGCCAGGTGGCTTATGAAGGAAAAAACAACCAGATAAATAATCCCATTCTCAAGGAGATATTTTTAGGCGAGGGCTAAAACCTCGTACCCTCCGCTTTTGCCTGTTAATTACCAGGCAAAAGTGGAGGGCGGCAGAAAAGAGACAAGGATGAAAAAAACAGCGCGGAAAAGACCGAGGGTGCATACTTTCGGTCTCCCCTGCTTCGATCCCACAGTGTTCAAAGGCCCGTCGGCCATAAAAGCCGCGGCGGAGAATAAGGCTGGCATCCCCAAGGAAAGGAGAAGTAAAAGGGATCCAAAAAGAAAGCTGATGAGGAAAAAGATCGCCTAATACCTTGCCGCCCTCCTCCACCACCATTTAGGCATCGTATAGTCGGCGTCCTGGAACTAAAACAAATGAAGCAACAGCATTTTCACCCCGATCCCGACAATCACCAAACCCCCGGCAACACCCGCCCGGTCGCCGAAAACCGATCCGAACCGCCGCCCCAAACCGGCGCCGGCGCCGGCTAATACCGCGGTAGCCGTGCCGATGGCCACAAGTGAGAGCGCCCGCGACGCCTCGACCAGGGCCAAGGATATGCCAACAGCAAAGGCGTCAATGCTCGTGGCCAAAGCCAGAAGAATTATCACCGTGAATTTCAAATAATCACGCGGAGGCTTTTTCTCTTTCCGGCCGCTGGTCAGCGATTCATGGATCATTTTCATCCCCACTCCCGCCAGCAGGGCAAACGCCAGCCAGGGCCCGAACCGTTCAAACCAAACAGCCATCCCCTCGCCCAATCGCCAGCCGGCAAAAGCGAGCCCGGTCTGCGTGGCAGCAAAAGTGATAACCAGCAGTCCCAAGCGAAGAACCGGCGCCCGCCGGCTGGCCGCGCTGGCGGACAGCGCCACGGCAAATGAATCCAGCGATAGCGCCACCGCCACCAAACCCATTTCTAGACCGTTCATAAATGGAGTGTCGATTATTAATACCGACCGGGTTCAGACCGGCGCGCGAATGAAAGCCGCGGAAACTTTTATCTGGCTGCGGCCAGTATAACATGAAAACACCAACGCCGCGCCGGTCTCACCCCAGTTACCAGTTGCTTCCGGACGCCGCCAGCGGCAACTTTATCCAATAAAAATCCGCCCGGTCGGGCGGCGATAATAAGAAGTATCGGGGCATGGTGCTGGCCCCGCCTCCTTGGAGGGGCGGACGGCGGCGAAAACGGTGATGGCGGGCTAGTATTGCACCACCAGGAAGCTGAACTGTACCCGGCCCGAGGGCAGGGTCCGAACCCGGCGCTCGATTTCCGCAGTGGTTACACGGCTTCCGGGATGCTCGGCGCGCCACTGCGCCAGCGCCTCCTTGGCGCGTTGATACTCGTTTGCCGTCGTGGGCCCAAGGGAAACTTCCTCCCGCATGCTCTGCCTCCCAACCAAGTTTCACGTATCCTGGCATGTTTCTGTTCGTCTGTCAAACACAAACTTAGACCGCGGCCGCCTGCCCAAAAATTTTCTTCAATATCGCTACGTTTCTAGCGTCCGGCCCGTCATTGGCAAACCCCGGCACCTCGAGAATCCACGGCCGCCCGTTTATGTCCGGGTCGGCGGCCAAATTTCTGAATCCCCCTAACCCGATATATCCTTCGCCGATATTCTCGTGCCGGTCATGGAACGACCCGGACCGGCTCTGCGAATCGTTGGCGTGCAGAGCGACGACATTCTCCCAGCCGAGAGCGTCATCAAAACGCTTCACTGTCGCCCTGATCTCCTCCGGGCTGTAAGAAGCCAAAACTCCGGCGGCAAACGCGTGCTGGGTGTCGAGGCAGACCTTTACCCGCTTGTTTTTCACCAGCCGGAAAATTTCTCCGATCTCCTCCGGCGTCGCGCCGAGTTTCCCGCCTCCGCCGGCGCCGTTCTCCATTATCAGCTGCGCCTTGCCGGGCACCCGGTCGAGCACCGATTTCATGCCATGGGCGACCAGCTCGATCGCCTCGCGGCGGCTCCCCTTGCCGGCCGAACCGATATGGAAAATCAGCCCCCGGGCGCCGATGAGCTCGACGATTTTCAGGTGCGACGCCAGGCTGGCGACTGATTTCGAACGCAATTCAGAAAGACTTGACCCGAGATTGACCAAATAAGCGGCATGCAAAAACACCGGTCCGAGCCCGGAACGTTTTTCCTCCGCCTTAAACTGTTTGACCGCCGCGGCGCTTGGCAAATTGGCCGTCCACTGCCGCGGCGAAGCGCCAAAAATCTGCAGGCATTCGGCCCCGATCGCCTCGGCATTGGCGAAACAATTGTGGAGCCCCCCCGCGGCCGACACGTGTGCCCCGATTATCGCCATAGAAGAAAATAACGGACGTATCGTAACATTGGCCGACTTGGGCGTCAATCAAAACTGCCCTTTTACCTCTCTGCCGACCAAACAACGTCAAGAAGCTATAGACTCCATGGCCAGGGTTCACTGATGTAGCTCATCATCAGCGCCGCCCCCAGCAGGGCCATGTTCTTGTTAAAATTTATCTGGTCAATCATCCGCGCCTCGCCCGTTTCCCGCCAAAATGCGTGCATCCGGTATGATACCGGCAACAAAAACAACGCCAAGGCCAGGGCCGCCAAGTCCACATAGACGCCGAAGATCACTCCCAGCCCGCCGCCAAGAATCAAGAGTCCGGCGCCGAGCACCGCCGCCCGCGCCCGGCGCACGCCTTTGGACTCAGCGTACCCGACTAGCCGGTCGGTTTTTGTAAAGTGGTTGATCGCGTTGATAACGAAGTACCCGCCGAATATAACCCGGCCAAGAAAGAAAATAAGCGATTCCATAATTATTACGGTTAACCGGCTTTATCCGCCGTTTGCGCCCGTCGCCTCGGTCAGGGCGTCGATAAGAAATCTCACCAGGCTGTTGGCGACGAATATGATCACTAGTCCAATGAGCGCATTTATGAGGGTGCGCCGAGCTTTGCCCACTTTCTCGTCATCCCCGCCCGCAGTCAGCCAAAGCACGCCGCTATAAAGGATCATAAGAAAAAACACCAGGCCGAGCAGGCTCAAAAAAACGCGGATCAGCCGCGCCACAATCGTCGGCAGTTCGGCGTCGCCCAGGTTAAGGATGTCGCCGAATTCATCCAGGGAAAAAGGGTCGTCTTTTGCTACCAGGGTTCCTACCGGCACGACTGTCGCACCAGCGCCGTCGTCCTCTATAACCGGTCCGGGCGCGGTAGTCGGGGACAATGAGCCGCTATCCGCCGCGGTCGTGGTGGGCAGCTCATAAGTGGTGGTCGGCGTGGTCGTAACCGCGGGCGTGGTTTGGGCCTGCGCCAATACCGGTATTATGATTATTAAGCTTAATAAAGCCAAAAATTTTGGTACCATAGTCAATATATTTTTAAACTGAATAGTGAGCTATTAGCAATTATCTTCTAATTTTGGCCGAAACGTATCCTGATTTTCGCGGCACCAATGTCTTACCCCACAAGAGCGAGTTTTGGTGCCGCGAAAATAAGGATACGTTGAGGCGAAAAAGGGGGGGGGGGGACCCGCTGTGAGTTTTCTATATCTTAAAGTATAGAGAAAGCCGTACGTGATGTAAACTGGTGTGTACAAAGCCCTTTTTTAACGCTTGCAAACTAAGCGCCAATTTGACGAAAATATAAACCTAGCTTAATATGTTTAAACCAGCCCAGGCGCTGGAAAAGGAGTCCCATGATCAGGAGCAAGACTCTCTCCCTGTCCGAGGCCTACGACCTGGGGCACAGAGCGTTCGAGCCGGACCGGGCCGAGGAGCTCGTCGTCTGGAACGACAGCATGCGCTTCTTCGCTTTCCTGGCCCTCGTCGGCCTGCTCGTCTACCTGGTCCTCTGACCGCCGGACCGGCGGCCGCACCCAGCGCCCTGTGCGCCGACGGGAGCGGCCGCCGTTCCGGACCACCACACCGCGTTTCCGGCGGTTTTTTTATTAGTGCGGATGTGTTATTATACCCCCTGCAATTCCCCTCCTATGCTTCCCACCGATATCGTGCGGTCGCTTTTACTGACCGAATTCAAACTGGCCGAGCCGGATATAGAGTCGGCCGCTGCCAGCGCCCGCGCCGAGCGTCTGCCGCTTGAGACGGTTGTAGTGGACAAAAACCTGGTCCCGGAAGGCGTTTTCTACGAAAAAGCCGCGGCCGCCCTCGGCGTTCCGCTGGTTCGCTTGTCAGACAGAGAAATCAGGCAAGAAATCCTCACCACCATCCCCAGAGAATTTGCCGAAACCCACCAAGTTGTCGCTTTCGACAAAAACGACCAGGGTCTTTTCGTGGCCGTGGCCGATCCTACCGACATCCAGACCATCGAATTTCTGCGCCGCAAAACCGGGCTCACCCCGGTAGTCCACCTGGCCGCGGCGCGCGAGCTCAAAGAGGGCCTAAAAAATTACCACACCGACACCACCGGCGAAAAATTTATCACCAAACTTACCGAAGGCCTTACTCACGGCGACACCGACTACCTCAAAAAACTGGCCGCCGAAGCGCCGACAGTCAACATCGTCAATACGGTTATCGAACACGCCATATACGAAGGCGCGAGCGATATCCATATTGAGCCGACGGAAAGCACGCTTGTCGTGCGCTACCGCGTAGACGGCGCCCTGCGCGAGGCCATGCAGCTGCCAGAGCGCGTGGCCCAGGGCATTGTCGCCCGCCTCAAAATTCTCGCCAATCTCAAAATTGACGAGCACATGATACCGCAGGACGGCCGCTTCAAAATAAAACTGCACGACGAACAGCTGTCCTTCCGCGTTTCCATCATCCCGGTCTATGACGGCGAAAAAATCGTCATGCGCGTTTTGCAGGAAGGCCAAAAACCGCTCACCTTGGACGAACTCGGTTTTCTGCCCGGTCCCAAGGCCATCGTCGAGCGCGCCATCGCCAAACCGCACGGCATGGTCCTTGTTACCGGCCCCACCGGCAGCGGCAAAACCACCACTCTTTACTCCCTTTTAGGGGCTGCGCGCCTTTTTGCGCCAGGATCCGGACATCATCATGGTCGGCGAAATCCGCGACCAAGAGACGGCCGAAATTGCCATCCACGCCGCCATGACCGGGCACTTGGTGCTCTCGACCCTGCACACCAACGACGCGCCCACCACCATCCCCCGGCTGGCTGACATGGATATTCCGGCCTTCCTGATTGCCTTTACTGCCAATATTATCGTTGCTCAACGCCTGGTGCGCAAAATCTGCGCCTACTGCAAGCAGGAGTACCCTCTCGATAAATCGGCCACCGCCGAACTTTCCCGCCTGCTTGACGCCAAAAAATTGCTCACGCTTTACGGCGCTGCCGGAATCAAGCTCGAACCCGGCGAAAAAAGCCTGGAAACGCTCCGCTTCTTTCGCGGCGCCGGCTGTTCGCGCTGCAAATCGAGCGGTTACAAAGGCCGCGTCGGCATTTACGAGGTGCTCGAGATAGACAAGGAGTTGACGGCGCTTATCAACTCCCGCGCCAGCGCCGACGAAATAAAAAAGTATGCCGAAGAAAAGCAAGGAATGATCACCATGTTCCAAGACGGGCTGGTCAAAGCCAAACAAGGCGTTACCACGATCGAGGAAGTGCTGCGCGCCACGCGCGACTAAAATCCA
The DNA here is from genome assembly GCA_001004885.1 of Candidatus Magasanikbacteria bacterium GW2011_GWA2_56_11. Lineage (GTDB taxonomy): Bacteria > Patescibacteriota > Patescibacteriia > Magasanikbacterales > UBA922 > GWA2-56-11. The sequence goes on along the minus strand of LCRX01000004.1, from coordinate 11,098 downwards.
TATGCCGCCTGTCAGCGCCAAACTCAAAACCGGACTGCGCGCAGAGATTCATTTCGAGCTGCGCAAAGTGCCTTTCATCCAGAAGATATTCTTCGTCGACCACCTGCGCACCATGATCCATGCCGGTCTCTCGCTGGTCGAGGCGCTCGAAGTCCTGGCCAAAGAGACCGAGCAGCGTTATTTCCGCGGAGTTATCCAGGTTATCAAAAACGAGGTGGAAAAAGGCCGGCCGCTTTCCGATGTGCTCGCCGAACACCGCCAGGTGTTCCCGCCGATTTACGTCCGCATGATCGCGGCCGGGGAGCTCGCCGGCAAGCTGGAGGAGTCGCTCGGCCAGGTGGTGGTGCAAATGCGCAAAACCCACGAACTCACCTCCTCCATCCGCGGCGCTATGATTTATCCGGCCGTAATTCTCACGGCCATGGGCGCCGTGGCCGTCATGATGGTAACTGTCGTCCTGCCCAAACTGATTACGCTCTTCGACGAGTTCGACGCCAGCCTGCCGCTCGCCACCCGCATTCTGATCGCGCTCACCAATTTTTTCAGTAATCCCGTAAATCTCGTACTCATCACTGTTTTTTTTGCCGCCGCCCTGGCGTTGTTTATCGCCGGTTTGCGTCGCTCCCTGCCGTTCAAACGGCTCGTACACCGCCTTAACCTCAGTCTGCCCATTGCCGGCCGCGTGATCAAAAACATCAATCTCGCGCGCTTTTCGCTCACTCTTTCGTCGCTTTTGAAAAGCACCTTGCCCATCATCCAGGCGACTGAAAATGCCGCCGACACCTGCGGCAACCAGCTCTACAAAGAAGCTCTGCGCGGCGCCTGTGAAAGGCTCAAAAGCGGCGAACCGCTGTCGGAAATTCTGCGCGGCCACGCCCGGCTGTTCCCGCCCATTGTTACCGAGATGATCATGGTCGGCGAACGCACGGGCGAAATTGACCGGCTATTGGCCGAGCTCGCCGATTTCTACGGCCAGGAAGTGGACAAAACGATGAAAAATTTTTCCACTATTATTGAACCGGTAATAATTATCGTCCTCGGCCTCGGCGTGGCGGGTATTGCCGTCGCTGTCGTCATGCCGATGTTTACCCTGATCCAAAATTTTTAAATCTACGTACCGGTTATGCCCCGGGCCGGTCGGCCGGCCCCCCCGCTCTGTATGCTTAGCAATCCCTTTCCCCACGCTTTCGGGCTGGATATCGGCGACCTCTCTCTCAAGCTGGTCCAGTTGGATAATCTCGGCGGCTGCTGGCGGGGACCGCGCTACCGCATTCGGGTCCTGCGCTCCCTTAGGCTGCCCTACGGGCTCATAGTTAACGGCGAACTCGTCCAGCCCGAACAGGTGCGCCACTACATAGCCAAGCTGCTCGCCGGGACCAAACAAGGCGAGAAACCGGTCAAAAGTCCCTGGGTGGTCGCCTGCCTGCCGGAAGCCAAAACGTTCGTCAAGCTTATCACCGTCGGCAAGGCGCCGGAAGAAATTATCGAGGACGATATCATGCTCGAAGCCAAGCGGCACATCCCCTTTGCCGACGAGGACAAATATTACCTCGACTGGCACGCTCTGCCCTGCGCCGAGGGCAGCGGCGAATGCACCCGCGTGCTCATCGGCGCCTGCCCGCAGAACATTGCCGACTCCTATACCTACCTGCTCGAAAGCCTCGGACTGGGCGTCGTCGGCCTCGAAATCGAGGCCCTGGCCATCGTCCGCACCATGATCACCGCCGGCAAAGTTTACGCGGGCGAAGCCCGCGGGATCCTGGATCTAGGCGCCGCCCGCTCCAGCCTCATTATTTATGACAACGACAGCGTCCAATTCAGCACGAGCCTCAACTTCTCGGGCGAAATCATCACTACCGCCATCCAGCAGGCGGCAGCCGTTGCCTACGAAAAGGCCGAGGCAGACAAACTGCGCTCCGGGCTGGCTCTCGAGGGCCACGAACGGGCGCACGCCGGCGTGCTCAAGCTGGCCGAAAATCTGGCGCGCGACATAGACCGGGCGATCAATTTCTATTACACCCACTTCCCCCGCGCCAACCGTATCACCCACATTACCATGTGCGGCGGCAGCGCCCGGCTGGTCAAATTGCCTGAACTGCTCACGCACTGCCTAAAAATAGACTGCGCGCCCGGGCTGCCCTGGAAAAACCTGTCCGAAGACAAGCATATCAGCGCGCCGCAATTCCCGGATATCGAACCGCTCACGTACGCTACGGCCATCGGCCTCGCCCTGCGGGCCGCGGACAACATCCATTCACCGAGCCCCGTGCTGTAAAAGACAGCGGGCAAGCCCGAACAGCCCGCCAGTTTCTCACCCTCCCCCGAGCGCCATGTACCCCACCCGCCTCAACCTGCTCTCGCCAGAAAAAAAACGCCACCTTGAGCGGCTGGCCATCTTCCAATTCCTGCGTAATTTGTCCGAGGTTTTCTTTGTGGTGGTCAGCGTTTCGGCCGTGGCGGTGATGGGCTCGCAATACGTGCTGGAGCGTTTTTTCCACGATATCACCAACAATGTTTCCTCCGTGGCCAGCTACTACGCCAACATCAATCGCGATATCAGGGACGTCAATGAAATTTTAAAAGATGCCGCTCAAATCCAGCAGGAGTACCGGGAATGGACGCCGCTTATGGCGGAAATAGCGGGCGCGATTCCCCCCGGGGTCAAGCTTACGGCGCTGCAAATAAAACCCGTCTCCGGCGAGATCAACCTGGCGGGCGTGGCGGCCACGCGCGAAGATCTTATCGCCCTGTCCAAACTTCTGGAGGAAATATCCTGCAGCGGCCGGTGCCGCCTCGCGGCGCCCCTTTCTCCGGGCCAGCTTACCCACAAAGAAAACGTCTCGTTTTCCCTTACAGCCGCCATGAAACCGCTATGATGGCCTTATCCCTCAAAACCAAAATCCTTCTTCTGGCAGCGGCGGTGCTTACCGCGACTGCCGTCATAGTGGTGGCCGTTATTCTACCCTCCGTCGCCCAGGTCAAACGGTGGGAGAACTATATCCGCGCCGCGAGCGAGGAAGTAAACGATAACTACGAGCGTACGAGCCAGCTCAGACGGTCCATTTCCAAGCTCACCGAGGTAAGAGAGGCGACAGCGACTTTCAAAGATTTTGCCGTCTCGGGCGCCGCCGAGCTTGAACTCATAAAAAGTTTCGAGGAGCGGGCCGAAAGGCTTCGCCTCACCCAATCGCTCAACGTCCAGTACAGCCCCGGCTCCAAGACAGACCCGGGGGGCATCCACCGCGGTGGTTACTATACCTTTACCTTTCACAATAGCGGGGCTTTCGCGAGCCACATCGAGTATCTCAAAGAGCTGGAGCGACTGCCGTATTACGTTATCATCCCTGAGCTCTCCTGGAATCGCGGCGCGCGCGACGGGTCGGTAACGCTCGACTTTACGGCCAAAATTTACAGCCGCGAATAACCGGCGCCTATGTTATCTTTTCCCAAAAAAAATCCGGCCGAACTGCTCTCCTTTCACCGGGCTTACCGCAGTGTCCGGCCTATCCGCCTTATCGCCATCGCGGCCCTGGCCGTTATCGCGGCCATCCTGGCGTTGACCGGCTGGTTCGTTTACCGTCATATATACCAGACAATCGGCGCCGCACAGACCTACGGGCTGGCGGCCGCCAGCCCCCAGATTAAACCCGTCAACTTCAAACTGTACGAAGAGACCGCGGCCGCCAAGCAGCAAAAATTCTCTACCTCTACCCTGGCCGCGGGGCGCGACCCATTCGTCTTTGCCTCTTCGACAAAACCGTAAGACTGTGGTAGTATCCGCCAGACAGAATTTTAACCCGCCGTTTTGCCCGCGCTACGCACAATATGCCCCAATACCTTTTTTATCTCGGCCGTGAACCGGAGCTTTCCATAGCTGAACTGGAAACCGTACTCAAAAAAAGCCGGCTCCAATTTAGCGCCGCGCGTGAAGAAAAAAACCTCTACCGAATTTCCAGCTCTTCCCCGCTTGAAGCCCCCGAACTTATGGAGCGGCTGGGCGGCACAGTAAAAATTCTCGAATCTATCGGCCCGGCTGACAACCCGGCCGCGGCTATCCATGATTATCTTTGCCGTCTGCCCGCCGCCGGAAAACTGAGTTTTTCCCTTTCCGGCCCGAATGCCGAACGCCTGGCAATAGAAACAAAAAAAAACCTCAAAAGCGCCGGCCGTTCGGTCCGCTACATTGAACCCAAAAACACGGCCACTATTCTGCACAACAACTTGGTCGCGACCGGCACCGACCTCACGATGCACCGGAACGAGCTCTTTGTTACGCGCGCTATCCAGCCCATCGAAGCTTGGAGCGAACGCGACTACGGCCGGCCGGGCTATGACCCCAAAAGCGGTATGCTGCCGCCAAAGCTGGCGCGCCTCATGATCAATCTCAGCGGAGCCGAAAATGACGGCGCGCTCCTCGATCCTTTTTGCGGCTCAGGCACCGTCCTTATAGAGGCGTTATCTTTGGGCTTCGCGCGTATCGTCGGCAGCGACCACTCGCCCAAGGCCATCGCCGACAGCGAACGCAATTATAAATGGTTCGCCGAGCGTCTGGGCGGCGCCAAAAAAATTGATTTCAAACTGTACCAATCGGACGCCCGCGAGCTTTTCAAACGGCTGCCGGCGCATTCTGTCGCCGCCGTTGTCACCGAGCCGTACCTGGGTAAACCGCTGCGCGGCCGCGAACCGCGCGACTTTGTCATTGCCCAGGCGCGGGAGCTGGCCGATTTGTACACGCACGTTTTCCGCACTTTCGCCAAAATACTCAAACCAGACGCTCCGGTGGTGTTTGTTCTGCCGGAATTTCGCTACCGCGACGAAGTTACCTCCGTAAACTGCCTGGGGGCGATTAAAAAAGCGGGCTTCTCTGTCTGCCCGCTGTCGCCGGACAGCGACTCTCTTCTCTACGCCCGCCCCGGACAGTGGGTAGCCCGGCAAATTTGGAAATTTCAAAAAAATTAATCTTCCCCAAACGGCCAGCTCAATTGCGGGCCGTTTTGTTATTACGCCGGCTTTACTTTGCTTACCCTTCAGTCAGCCACCAGCGGTCCACCAGCTGCCCGGCGCCGTAGCCTACCAACGCCGCCGCCGAGGCGAGGGTCAGCATTTCGAGCCCGGCTTTCCACCACGTGCGCCGTGAAAACTTGGTAGTAAAGCTGCCCAGGGCAAACAGGGCAATAAGTGTAACAGGGATGGACAAAAGGATGGCCGCGAAAATTCCAAAAAAGAAATAGGGCAAAAGCGGAATAAATCCGCCGACCACGTATGACACGCCCATGACCCAGGCATTTTTCAAAGGCGACTCGCCGGCCTCGGGCACCACATAAAGCTCCCGGTAAGCCATCTCCTTGAGCATAAGGCCGTGGTCTTTGGCCGTGTGCTCCGCCATAGTCTTCGCCAGATCATTGGGCCAGCCGTCCTTAACAAACAGTTCGGCCATTTCCTCCTTCTCCTCGTGCGGATACTTTCTAATCTCCTCTTTTTCCTCTTCCACCTTACGCTCGTCTATAGCCTTCTCGGACTTGCTCGAAAGATACGATCCGACCGCCATAGAAATAGACTCGACCGCGATGATGACGACCCCCGAGAGCACGACAGTAAAATGGTTTTGCGTGGCCGTCGCGATGCCGGTAATCGCCCCCATGGTGGAAACCATGCCGTCTTCCATGCCGAAAACCAGCTCGCGGATAGAAGCCGAGCTCGGTGTTTTCTGGTGATGCAGATACTCTTCGTGAAAAGGCACCGGAGACATAACAACTGGCCCCCGGTAGCCGGTATAGAACGCGAAAGCGAACCTGTACAAGCCGCCCAAGGGACGGATAAAAAATCCACGCTCCGCGTGGATTTTCCTCTATATTTTAGGTAAAGAGATACACCGCCACTGACAGGATCACGCTCGCAAACAGGTAATAATAAACTAAATACAACGATGATTCGGGCGCCGACGGCCCGTCGTATGTCTGTTTCATATTTGTTTATGTTTGTTTGCTCCGGAGATTTTATTTATGTTTATATTATAGCAGAAAAAAACCCTTTTGTCAATGTCATTTTTTTTGTATCGCCAAACAATCCGGACAGCCGCAGTCGTTGCGCCGACGCCAGGAAACCGCGGGGTCTTTCGCCGACTTTTTTCGCCCCGAGCCTGGTCTAAAAAATATTTTCCCGCAAAAAACCTTGACTTTGGCCGTTTTTTATGCTAAAATATAATTAATAATTTTTAAATTTCGCGTATGGAAGGCGAACTGCAACATAGAGCCGCCGAAGCGGCCGCTGCTGGCGCAGCTTTTGAAAAAGCAGCGGCAGAGGCGCTCGCGGCCGATCCGCATAACGAGTCCTTGGCCCAGGCAGTCGAGGCAGACCAACAGGCGGGTGAGTCTGTAGATGAAACCGCCGCCGAGGTTGTCAAAGCAGCCGAATAAAATAAAAAATCCCCGGAACGGGGATTTTTTATTTTATTCGCGCTCCACTTTGTCTCCAAAAATTTCTTCAAAGCCTTTCACCCCATCATGCCGACACGTGAAAATAGCACACGTCTCCGTCTTTGACCACATATTCCTTGCCCTCGATCCGGAGTTTCCCTCTCTCACGCGCGCCGCCCCAGCCGCCACACTCGACAAAGTCTTTCCAATCCACCACGTCGGCCTTGATATACCCTTTGATAAAGTCAGTATGGATGACGCCGGCCGCCTCCGGGCCCAAAGTATTGCGCCGCACGGTCCAGGCGCGCGTCTCGGGCTCGCCCGAGGTAAAGTAAGTTACCAGGTCCAATAGACTATAACCGGCGACGATTATTTTATCGAGACCGGATTGGTCCAAACCCAAATCTTTCATATACTGCCGGGCCTCGTCGAGCGGCAGATCGGCCAACTCTGCCTCCAGACGCGCGCACACGTATACGTGCGGAACCGCCGGATCTATTACCGTCCCCGCCTGCTCTTTGCCGCCCGCCAGCCCTTCGCTGCTGTTGACTACGTACATCAGCGGCTTCATGGTCAAAAGGTGCAGCTCTGTCACCATGGCGGCCTCGTCCTCGTCGAAAGCCAGCTCGCGGGCGGATTGGCCTGTCTGTAAATGAGCGTCCAGGCGCTCGAGAAGCGCCAGTTCCTTTTGGAAATCCTTGGCCGCGGCTCCTTTGGCGTTTTTCCGGGTCGTTTCCAACCGCTTCGCCACAGTCTGCCAGTCGGCGAGCACCAGCTCGAGATTGATAATTTCCGCGTCCTCTTTCGGGTCAACACGGTTGTGCACGTGGATAATGTTGTCGTCGGCAAATGCCCGCACCACCTGGGCGATGGCATCCACCTCGCGGATATGCGCCAAAAATTTGTTGCCCAGGCCCTCGCCCTCCGAAGCGCCCTTAACCAGACCGGCAATGTCCACGAACTCAATCGCGGTCGGAATTATTTTGGCGGACCGGGAAACGGCCGCGAGCTCCGAGAGCCTCTTGTCCGGGACCTCAACCACACCGACGTTCGGCTCGATGGTGCAAAAAGGATAATTTTGCGCGTCTGCCTGCTTGCTGCGGGTGAGCGCGTTGAACAGGGTGGATTTGCCGACGTTCGGCAGCCCGACGATTCCGATCTTCAGCGACATAGCAAGTTAAAAACCCGATGAATCCGCTTTAAAATAAACTCGACCCGGCAATTTTATCCTGGACGCGGCCGGGCCGGCACGGCGCAAACAGTGCGGGGATTCTAACCCAAAACCTTATGGAATTCAAGTTAATAACGCCCTGGGGTGAACCAGGGACTAATTGACTTTTAAATGTGTGAAGCCGGGCGAACGAACGAACTCGTTCGCCCTTGATTTTGCGTCTAGGCCTGCTCGGGGCAGACACGGCAATGTCCAAGCGCCGAACCGAGGCTAGGACTCGCCCCCCTTCGCCCCGTCTTTCTCGAACGCCTGCCCCAGGGTCTCCAGGGCGGCGAGCAGAACGGCTCTGTTCAGGGGGACGCCTTTCGCTTCGATCCTGACGTTGGCGACGGTGGTACCGACCTCGACGGTGCCAGTGATGATGACGCCAGTCTTGGTGGTCACCTTTATCTCTATACTCATCGCTCCTCCGTACTTGCCGGAATGGGCGTGCCCCTCCACTGTTGAGAGCGCCACGCCACTAGGAACTAAGCCACAGTTGCTGGTGCTGGAGGGGGTGGCCGGCGGACGTCTCCAACACGTCCGCCGACCCTCGCGGCCGCGACCACGGAGAAACAATGATGAAATCGCAGCAGCGAGCCCCTCCTCCAGCGGCGTGCTTCCGAAGCAAGCGCGCCGCTAGACACCAACTTGGCTGTTTCGACACGCAAGCGAGCAGACAATATGTACGGTACAGACCGATAACCGCTCTGGCAAGCTATGTGTAAAATTATTCGGCAACAAAAGCACGCTAACCCCAATCCGACCAAATGGCTAGTACTCTCCGACATGCGTAGACAAAAATACTTGAAATAAAAACTTATTTCTAGAAACAAAAAACCGCGTGGACGCGGTTTTTTGCATAAATACACAGTGTGGACCCACCGAGAGTCGAACTCGGGACTCTTCCATGCCATGGAAGCGTGTTACCACTATACTATGGGCCCTTTTATTACAATTGACATCTCTCTGGCCAAAACTTGCGCTATTTGCTCCAGTTCCAGTTGTATCTTCGTGCCGGCGCAGGATACTGCGCACACGCCTTTATAGTCTTTCAGCGCGGTTGTTGTCGCCCGTGTTCTTGGGTCTGGCTTGGTTTTGTAAAAATTTGCCGACGCTATTCCGGTTACCTTGGACCAAAACCGCTCTAAGGCCCTTATGTCCTGGTCTGCCCGATAACTTACCCGTGCCCTTAAGGCGCGGCGCGGTATACCGTAGCAATGCTTCAGCAATGCGATATACAGGGTTATGATATTCGGGTCAGAACTGCCAAGCATTAGGCCGCGGTGACTCCTCCATTTTGATCCTTCACCGAGATAAAGCATAGCTAAGGCAATCTTAGCCACGTCACGGTCAGCCAGTATTTTACCTAAATGAAGATTATTCGTAAAGAGCATGGCGACTGTTTCCCTTTGCCTTTGGCGACGCACCTCCACGGAGCGAATGCGGGCTTTTTTAAGCTGCTTCCGTATCAGCTGCCCTATCCTTTCTTCACCGCGGGACGACAGACATACGCCACTACACCAATATGAGAGGGTACTGCGTGGTAGACTGACGCCTAGCTTCTGAGTGATCTCCGTAAAAGTTTTTCCCTCGGAGCGTAACTGGAGAGCTTTGGCCTTCAGATTCTGCCGATTCATAGAACTCTACTATATATAGAGCACTTTAATGTGGCAAGACAGTCCCCGCGAGATTAGTCTACGCAAAATCAGTTCGGCTGTCAACCCGCCAGCCTGCGTCCGGATCGTTTGTCTAACCTTCCCATACTCAGATATCCACACACCTATTTGCCAAATTCAGCTATACTGTGTAAGCTACATTTAGTTCTTTTCAAAATTCTTTATCAAGAAGAGACGAGGGATTTGGCCCCATGACTCTCTACCAACCTGTTCGCGACAGCTTGTCGCCCGCTCAAGGTGGTCCGTCCAACCCGCACCGGGAAAGATACGTCCAGTACTATTTGGCACTGGAAAAAACGTAGGCTTCTTACCTGGTGGGTAAGATTTTTTTGTTTTATACCCTGGTATAAGGCAGGAACGTCTTACCCGCCGTCCGTGCGGTGGGAGGCTTTTCTGTTTCCTGGCAGACCTGTTTACACGCGGGACAAGGAGGAACAAGTGTCGGGACAAAATGGCGCGTACATAGAGATCAGCCCCGGTCGTCCACGTCGGCCCGAAGCCGCCAGCCGAACTGCCAACGACGAGGCTCCGTCCGTGGAGCCCTACCGCAGCTACTACCTGGCCCTCGGCCAGGAAGATCGTCGCTGGTTCAACAACCTGAGCCAGAGCCGGCGCCGGGCGATGTTCGCCTAGGCGCGCTCGCCACCCCTTGATACCGCTGGATTCGGAGGATCCAGCGGACTCCATCCCAGCCCCGATATCCTATCGGGATTGAGATCGAGTATTTACCGATGGGCTAGCGCTGCTCAGCGAGCACATAAAAACCAACGTAACTTTTTGTTAAAAAAGAACATTCCCTAGCGATGTTCTTTTTTAGCGCCTTATCCTGCCTGTAAAACATTAGCCGCGCGCGAAGAGCGCGGGCGGCAAAACTCGCGCTATTTGCCTCGATAATGTCCTACTTTCAATCAAACGACCTAACAAATTTTGTATTAAAACACGAAGGCGGGCCATGGCTCGATCCCGATTGAATCGGGAGCGCCGATGGCCCGCCTGAAGAGGTGGGTGTCCCTGGGATCACGGGTACTTGATCCCAGGGACAAGTGGAACGAGGGCTAGGCCTGCCGAAGGACGAGGACGCCGCCGGAGCAGTACTCGCCCGCGCTGAGGCTCCCGCCGCCGAAGCCGAGCTTCGAGTCGCTCGGGTTGAAGCACAGCGAGCGCTCGGGGCCCCGCCACTGCACCGCGGCGCAGTCGAGGGCCTGGACCCTGCCGTCGCGACAGAGGACATCGGGGTACATGATGCACGCGAACGAGGTCGAGACTGGACCAGCCAGGATGAACTGGGTGGGCAGTGCCGCCATCTGCTCTCGGTCGGCACCGATCGAGAAGCCCTGGAGGGCTCTCGGGAAGTGCCACCAGACGAGCGGGCTCTTGCGGATCTCGCCCACGAACGTCGCGTAACGGCTCTCCGGCACCACGGTCACCTGGCGCATCAGCTCACCCGAGCGCCAGTTCTTGAACTTCCGATCCGGGAACTGGGCGCCGTACGAACGGCCGACGGCGGGGAGGAGGAACCGGTCCAGGCTCTTGCCGATGTCCTTCATCGGGTAGCGCGGGGCGCAGACCGGGAGGTGGACGCCGCTGAAGACGTTCGCGCAGCCGGGGAGCGACTCGATCTGCTCCCGGGCACGAGCGGCCTGGTCCTCGAACTCGGCGGGCGACATGATCGGCTTCTTGAACCGGAGCATCGCTTGCAGGTGCGCGAGGCGCGCGGCGTAGTCGATCTTCTCGGGCTGGTTGAAGCGATACGCCCGGTTCGCATCAACCACGTTGCTCTTCATCCCGGGGGG
>LCRX01000003.1 GCA_001004885.1 Candidatus Magasanikbacteria bacterium GW2011_GWA2_56_11 | reverse complement strand
TTCCGGATTCCCACGCCATGGAAACTTACGGCCGCGACGGGAGCGTAACCGAACACCGCCTCTATCTGCACGGCGAGAAGCGGCGGCTGCCGGCCAAACGCAGCGGAATCACGGTGTCGGCCAAGATCGGCAACCAGCAGATATGGCTCAGGACCGGCGAGTACCCGGATGGCCGTCTGGCGGAGATATTTATCGACATGTACAAGGAAGGCGCCGGTTTTAGAAGCGTGCTCAACATGTTCGCGATAGCGGTCTCAATGGGCCTGCAGTACGGCGTGCCGCTCGAAAAATTTATTGAAAATTTCACTTTCACCCGCTTCGAACCCGCGGGCATGACCGACCACCCGAACGTGAAAATCTGTACCTCGGTGATCGACTTCGTTTTCCGCGTGCTCGGCATGGAATACCTGGGCCGGACCGATTTCGTACAAGTACCGCCCAAAGGCATACAGAAGAATCGTTTCGAGCAGATGGCGCGCCTGGCGCCGGGCGGCACGGTGCAGGAGAGTCTTGGATTCTCCCCGGCTGCCGAAGCGCCGCCCGAAGTGCAGGAAACGGCGGTCGAAGCGCAGGAGGCGCTGCCGCTTGCCGCCGAAGAAGAAGCCGAAACCGGCGACGCCATGGATTTGGCTCTCTCGAGCATGATGGGCGACGCGCCGGCCTGCCCGACGTGCGGTCACGTTACGGTTCGCAACGGGTCGTGCTATAAATGTCTCAACTGCGGGGATAGCCTGGGGTGTAGTTAGATCCCTATTTGATTAATTAAAAGATCCTCAGTAAGAGGATCTTTTAATTTCCAGTAAATACCTGCGGGAGTTACTGACTGGATTGTGGCGGATAGAGGGTGGTCCGCCGGGCCGCTTTAGGCGGTGAGAATGAGCAGTCCGATCTGGGCAGCCGCGATGAGCCGGTCGGCCCACCGCTTGGTAAACGGCAAGAGCCACTCCTCCTGCGGATTTGCCAGGTATAGGCCCGCGCCCATGAGCGTGGCCGCGAGCGGCGGCGTGACCAGCCACCAGGGCCAGCCAGGGGGCAAGGTCCAGGCCAGGAGTATGGCGGCTATTAGCCAGACTCCGTTCAGGCACGAGATCGCCCGGTCCTGGCCGTAGCGGACGGCGATGGTCTCCTTGTAATCCCGGTCAGTCGGCGCGTCTCTGATGTCGGCGAGGATCTCCCGGCCGAGTATCAGGAAGAAGACGGCGCCGGCAAAGGGGAGCAGGCTGGAGCTGAACGCATCGGGCTCATGGACGAATCCGGCGAGCGCCGGAGCCGTGGAGCACAGCGCCACTACCAGGTTCTGCACCACGCACCAGCGGGGTGCGTGCGAGTACAGGGTCCCCAGTAGCCAGACCAGGACGACGAAGACCGCGACCGAGAGGTCGAGCGCCGCGACCCCAAAGACCGCTGCCCCGGCCAGAGAGCACGCGGCGAGCCACCACTTGAAAATGGTGAGCGGATGCTCGCTCGCGAACAACCTGCCTTGTCGCTGGTCCTTGTATCGGTCGGCCAGGTCGTTGTAGAGCATGATGCTCGCCGTGACCCCGGCGAATCCGAGGGCGGTAAGCGCCGCGAGCAGGGGCGGCACCTCGGGGGCGAGCCGGAAGCCGATCACTGCCAGGCCGGCGGCGAAGAGCGCAGTGTGCGGCCGGATAGACACCAGGAACTGTCCCCGGGCAGGCTTCTTGCTTTCGAGCTCGCTCAGCCGCTCCAGGCACTCCAGGTGCAGGTAGCGGTAGACGAGCGCGTGCTGTTCGAGCTTGCGGTAGAACGAGCTGCGCAGGAAAGCCCTGGCCTCGGCCGCGAAATCGCGCCAGCGGCTGGTCGTGAACGCGTTCTGATCGCCGTGCGCCCGGTCTTTGTAGAGGTCGTGGAGGTCGTCAACTATCTGCAAGAGACGGCCGAGACGCATGATCTCGTGGCGCGGGTAGCCGGACAGCCAGTCGCTGCCCATCATGCCCTGGTAGGCGAGAAACGCGTACCCGCCCCGGTCCAGGCCGTCTTCCGGGAAGCCTTGGTCGAGGTCCCGGCAGAATAGCTTGGAAGCGATGCTGCGGGTCTTTGTGTCCGACACCAAGGCAAAGAGCGCCGTGCGGAAGTGCGAGCTGGCGAAGTCTGTCGCCGGCTGCCAGTCCGTGTCGTAGTCGTAGATGGCGGTGAGCACCGCCGCGACCATGGCGTGCCGCTTCTGCGCCGCCGGCCGTTGGGGGTCGGTGAAGCCGAGGATGCTCAAGTAGAGCTTCAGGGACTTCAGCCAGAGGCGGAATCTATCGGCCCGAGGCACGTCTTCGAGTTCCCGCCCGAGGGCAATCCATGCCCAGACGATATTGTAAAAGTGCGCGACCACAGTGTTGCCCTCCCGTCTTTATGGTCGGCGTTACCCTATCACGGATGAGGCAGCCTGGGCAAGCGAAGATACATGATGGAAGATAATGCACACATATTCGTGGCTTGTGGATAAAACCCAGAAAGGGAATGGCAAAAACTGGCTTATCGGAAGTGGCGTTAGTTTGGGTCGTGAAAAAACAACGTTGGTACTGCTCAGCGGTTGTGGTATACTCAAATAAAGCGCTGTTATTTTTTAACAAAAAACCCGGCTGGGGTGTTCAAAGACTGGCCGGGTTTTTTTATTTTCGCCATCAGTCGCCGCTACTGGTATAGCGAGGACAGTGTGACGGGGGTGTGAAGTTAGACACCCCTGGCTCCTTGGGTGGGCGCAACTAGGCGGGGGTGAGACGGCAAGCGTCCCTAACGTCTTCTGCCGCCATCTGGATCTGGCGACGGGCCCTACGCCGCTCCCAGCCGCCAACGTACATCCATTCTCCCGAGTACCTGACTAGGTCTTCGAGAGCGGCGATGCAGTCTTTGGCCCTTCCTTGTCGGTTCACCCCTAGGTCCCTGGCTGCGGCCTTGACGCGGCGCAAGGCGTCCCGGGCGAACTGGGTGAACTGGTCAGGGGACCACAGGTTCGGCTCGAGCCCCGGGTGTTGGGCAATTTCCTGCCACTGTCGGATGAGCGGCAAGAGGTCGCTCTGTCCGAGGTGTGCCATATCCTCCGGTCTAGCCTGGCTCAGCCGGACGATCATCTCGAGCGCGGCCGCGAGCTGGATCAGCACCACCCGCTTCGGGTCGAACGGTTTGATCATCAGAATAACCACGCAGGCGATGATGAGTACCGCGAGCGCCGCCATGATGAAAGTCGGTTCCATGTCTTTCCCCCCCACTGTTGATCCGACCGGATTCTATAGCCCAGCAGTTTATTTGTCAAATGTCCGCCGCCTTTTTTCGGATATTTGCGGTTTAGGATTGTTTTGAGCTATTATTTTGATATACTAGGCGCGATAGCTTAAGTTTGAGAAATTGCGCATAAACAGTCTGGGATTATGAAGATTTACACCAAAACGGGCGATAGCGGCGAAACCTCGCTCTTGGGCGGGAAACGGGTGAAAAAAGATTGCCTGGAGATGGCGGCTATCGGCGAGGTGGACGAGCTCAATGGTGCTATTGGGGTGCTGGTCGCCGGGTTGCCAGAGCAGTTTTTGGGGGTGAAAAGCCGTTTGCAAGGCGTGCAGCATATTTTATTTGTTATCGGCGCCAACCTGGCGGCGGCGCAAACCGAACTGATCGGCGTGCCTCCGTTGGCCGGGTCGTCCGTCAGCGGACTCGAGGCCTGGATAGACGAGATGGACGCGGAGCTTCCCGAGCTAACCCAGTTCATTCTTCCGGGCGGCTCGCCGTCGGCCGCACAGAGTTTCCTCGCCCGCGCTGTTTGCCGGCGCGCGGAGCGGCAGGTGGTGGCGCTCAGCCAAATAGTAAAACTTAGTCCAATTCTGGTTACGTATCTTAATCGCCTGAGCGATGTCCTATTCGTGCTAGGAAGGTGGGTTAATTTTCAAGAAAATATCAGCGATATTGAATGGCAAAAGGTTCAATAGTGTTCTTGATTTCAGCCTTTTACTGTGCTAGGATGGTGATGTTTTGTCGGCCGCGGTGGTGAAACTGGTATACACGAGGGACTTAAAATCCCTTGACCGCAAGGTCGTGCGGGTTCGATCCCCGCCCGCGGCACCAAGGGTAAATTAAAAAGAAGCCATTGAACAGCTTCTTTTTAATTTACCCGATCAAGTTTAATTGCTCTCCAGCTCGCTTTTGTAGTAGTGATCGTAGATAGTCATGATCGACAGGTAGAGCGCGGCGATGATCGGACCGATAATGAACCCCGAGATGCCGAACAGGACGATGCCGCCCAGAGTCGAAAAGAGCCCCAGGAGCGGGTGCATCTGGATGTCGCGGCCGACGAGCGGCGGGCGCAGCAGGTTGTCGATCGTACTGATAACGAACGTGCCGACGAGAAGAATGGTAACTCCTTGCCAGGTATTGCCCAGGGCCAGCATAATGAGTCCGGCCGGGAGCCAGACGACGAACGAGCCGAGCGCCGGGACAATAGAGAGGGCGATCATAATTACCCCCCAGATAAGAGCGCCGGGAACGCCGGTAATCCAAAACAGAATTCCTCCGATAATACCCTGAATCCCGCCGACGATAAATGTGCTTTTAAGGGTGGCCCGGACCGTGGACGTGAAGCGGTCGTAAAGCATGACTTCGTACTTTTCGCCGACAGGGGATAGGTGCTTCAGACGATCGAGCATACGGTGCCCGTCTTTGAAAAAATAAAACAGGGTGTAGAACATGATAAAGAGCATGAAAAAGAAACGCAATGAGTTTTGGGTAACGCTCTTGATACCGGAGAAAAAATACCCGCTCAGACGTTTGGTGGCATCGGCGGCGTATCTGGTCCAGTCGGTTTTGACCGTGTCGATATACGGCGCGAGCGGTGTGCCCTCGAGCCAGGTGGACACGCCCTCGATGTTTTCGGCAAACCCCTTTTCGGAAACTTTGCCGTAGAGATCAACCGATTCGTTGACCAAAAGGGCGGAGATTAGGGTGAGAGGCAGGAATATGGTTACGAGGACGACGCAGACCATAAGGAGCGCGTTGAGTCCGGGCATCCTGATAAAAGAGTTGAGCCAGTTGTAGTGGGGATAGAAAACTATGGCGATTACGGCCGCCCAAAAAATGGGGTAGAAAAAAGGGCGGATGAGAAGCGGGGTCGTGTACCGCGTCCAAACGGGCAGGGCAGCCCCACTCATTTTAATTGCGCCAGCTGTCTGAGCTGCGTAGCAAGCGAGTTCTGCCGGAATTAAAATGAGTGGGGCTGCCCTGCCCGTTTGGACGGGCGTTAGGCTTTTTCCTGGGCAAAAATACTGCGGATGACGTCGTCGATCTCGACTTCGTTGATGAGAATGTCGTCCACCGGGAGGTTGGTCAGCATGTGCGCGGCTACTTGTTTGGCCGCCGTTTTGGGTACTTCCAGAACCACGCGCTTTTGGTTTAGCTCTCTGACGCGGCCGAGGGTGCTAAGCGTGGCGCGCGGTACGTCCTCGGTAAATGTTACCTCCAGGATTTTGTGGTCGATATGCCGGTCGAGCAGAGTGCGCAAGCCGCCGTCGTAGATAAGCTCGCCGTGGTTGATGATTATGACCCGCTCGCACAGCGCCTCGACGTCTTCCATGTAGTGGGAGGTGAGGATAATCGTGATTTTTTTCTCCCGGTTGTAGCGTTTTAAAAATTCGCGGATGTTATTTTGCGAAACGACGTCGAGACCAATGGTCGGTTCATCCAGAAACAGGACTTTGGGCGAGTGCAGGAGCGCGGCCACGAGTTCGCATTTCATGCGCTGGCCGAGCGATAGTTTGCGTACCTGGACATCGAGAATGTCCTTGATGTCCAATAGAGCGCCCAGCTCGTCGAGGGTGCTCTTGAATTGGGCGTCCGGCACTTCGTAAATTTCTTTGTTTAAAATGAAACTTTCCATGGCCGGCAAGTCCCACCAAAGTTGGTTTTTTTGGCCCATCACCAGCGCGAATTGTTTTTGGAATTCCTTTTGCCGTTTCCAGGGAGTATAGCCAAGCACGGCGGCTTCGCCGGCCGTGGGGTAAAGAATGCCCGAGAGCATCTTGAGGGTGGTGGTCTTGCCGGCGCCGTTGGGGCCCAAAAATCCCACCAGTTCGCCCTCGTTAATGGTAAAATTGATATCTTTTACCGCCTCGGTAAACAACCGCTCGCGGTGGAAGAGGCTGCGGACGGAGTTCCAGAGCCCGGCCTGTTTTTTATAGTACTCGTAAGTTTTGGACAGGTGGGAAACGGCGATGGCGGGCATACTTGGGATTAAGCATCAGCTTCTTTAATTTTAGCACCTTTTTCGTTTTTTTCAAGACTTTTCCTTTTGCCAGCGCCAGCTTTGTCTTCCCCCTTTTGGCTTTGGCGATCCCTTCGGTTACGGTTGCCAGGCAGTGAGACAGGCCAAAAGAGGGCCTGCGGAGGAATACCCGCTGCGCTCTCGCACTCGTCCTCGGCCCTCTTTTGGCCTGTCTCACTGCCTGGCAATTATCCATATCAACGGGAGGAGCGCGCACAGTCCAAGAGTTCAGCTGTTGATAACCCCCCTTGCCAGACTTTGTTCACTCTGGCCAATAGCCGTGCTATGGTAATTCTAGAGGAGTCTCATCCTTTTTTTGTTTCTTCTTGTCTATGCTGTCTTATGAAACCATTATTCTTTCGAAGATGGGCCGGAGCAGTCTTGGCCTTGGTTTTGTGTGGTCTGTCTGCGCTCACGCCCCTCCCGGCCGAAGCCGCGGCTCCGGCCGGTTTCTTTACCGAGGTCGTCGCGGGCGGCTTCAATCTGCCCACCGCCATTGCGTTTGCTCCCGATGGCCGGATTTTCGTCGCCGAGAAGGGCGGGGTGATTAAAATAATCAAAGACGGCGTCGTTTTGCCCGTGCCGTTTGTTACTCTGCCGGACGTCAACGACTGGGCGGACCATGGGCTTTTGGGTTTGGCGCTCGATCCAAATTTTGCCGCCAATGGGTTTGTTTATTTGAGCTATACGCACGAGAACACGCCGGGTAAAAACTACGAAGGTCCGAAAACCGGCCGTATAGTGCGGCTAAAGGCCAGCGGGGATACGGCGGATATGAGCACCTACATGGTTCTCGTCGGCACCGTGGGCGGCGACGAGGCCAAGCCGTCGTGCGATGATTATCCGATTACGGCCGACTGCCTGCCTACCGATTCTCCGAGCCACAGCGTCGGCGGTCTGCGGTTCGGGCCGGACGGCAAGCTCTATGCCACCATCGGCGACGGGGCCGGCTATTTTGCCGTTGATCCGCGCGCTTTGAACTCGCTTAACCTTGACAGCCTCGCCGGAAAAATTTTGCGCCTCAATACCGATGGCACGGCTCCGGCTGACAACCCCTTCCATACCGGGGACCCCAATGCTAACCGTTCCCGGATATGGGCCTACGGCGTGCGCAATTCCTTGCGGTTCAATTTTAGTCCTCTAAGCAATAGCCTTTTTGCCGGCGATGTGGGCTGGTACTCTTGGGAGGAGATTAACATTGTAAAGCCGGGCATGAATCTGGGCTGGCCGTGCCGGGAAGGATACGAGGCCACGCCAGAGTATAACTGTGCCACCGAGAATTACACCGATCCGGCTTTTGCCTTCCACCACGCGGCAAATAATGATCCGTATGCGATTACCGGCGGGACCTTTTCCGGCACTGCTTACCCGGAAGAATACCAGCACAACTATTTTCTCGGGCATTTCGGCGATCCCTTTATCAAGCGCGCCGTTGTCTCGGCCGATGATAAAATCCATTTCATCGAAAATTGGTTTGATAACGCCGACGGCCCCGTGGATTTCGTAACCGGTCCCGACGGCAGCATTTATTATGTTGCCATCTTTACCGGCGAGGTTCGTCACATCGTATACGCGGCCGACCAAAAGCCCAAGGCAGTGGCCACGGCCTCGGTGGTTACCGGAGTTCCTCCGCTGTCCGTGGCGTTTTCAAGCGGTGGCAGCCTCGATCCGGAGGGCTCGCCGCTGACATTTTTGTGGGAATTCGGCGACGGCGCCACCTCGACTGAGGCTAACCCGGCTCATGTATACGCTGAGGGCGTTTACTCCGCCAAGCTTACAGTCGCTGACGGGAGCGGCAATACTTCCAGCGCCACGCTTACGATAGCAGCGCAGAATTTGCCTCCGGAAAACGCGTTTCGGGCCGAATACTTCAACGGCATGACACTAAGCGGATCGCCGGCGGCCGTGGAGACAGTGCCAGAGGTTAATTTTAATTGGACCGTATTCTCGCCCGATGGGGTGATAACCCCGGATCATTTTTCCGGGCGCTATACCGGGCGTTTTACCTTAGGCGGCACCTACCGGTTTACGGTTACCGGAGACGACGGAGTGCGCCTGTTCGTGGATGATAATTTGCTTATTGACAAATGGTTCGACCAGGGAGCCACGGCGTACACTGCCGAAGCCAAGCTGACGCCCGGGCTGCACACCGTCAAACTGGAATATTATGAAAACACCGGCGACGCGATGGTGAAGCTCTCCTGGGAAAAGTTGGCCGAGGCGGGCGTGCCTGCCCCCTCCCTCTTGGGGGCGAATATCGTGCCGACGACTACGGTGATCGGCAACGTCAGCACGCTCAACGCGCATATCGGAAACACCGGCAGCCCGGAACCGATTCTGGTGGATATGGAAATATACAACGAGGGCGGTACGCAGATCGCGCAGGAGTTCTTCGAGAACGTGGTAATTGATCCGGGTACCGAACAAGCCTTCGCGCTTAAGTGGTTCCCGCAGGTGCCGGGCATTTACCGACTCTCGGTCGGTTTATTCTCTCCGGCCTGGGGTTCGCTGTATACCTGGGTAGACAAGGCCCTCGAATTCACGGCCTACAATCGCGAGCCGGTCGGCGACAACGCCAAACCGGTGATTACTCTAACCGGCGAGGCGGCTATGAGCGTGGCGCTGCATTCCGTATTTACCGATCCGGGCGCGACGGCCCTCGACAAGGAAGATGGGGACATATCCGGAAAAATCGTCGTTGGCGGCGATACCGTGAACACGGAGGTGTCGGGGACGTATTTGCTTACGTACAATGTTACCGACATCATGGGCGGCCAGGCGGACCAGGTTACCCGGACAGTCCAGGTGTTGGATAGCGAGCCGGCCGGAGAGCCGCTGGCGCAGCTGGTAAGCGCCACCACTACGCCGAATCCGGTGATGCTCGGCGGCGAATCCGCGATCGCGACCGAAGTTCTGAATACCGGCGCGGCCGGTCCGGTAACGGTGGATATCGAGGTGTACGACGGACCAATCCAGGTGGCGCAGGAGTACTTTGATGATGTGGCCTTCGAAGCCGGCGAAAAGAAACCTTTTTCTTTCATCTGGAAGCCAACCTATGCCGGCACGTTCGACGTGATGGTCGGGCTATTCTCCAAGGGCTGGAGCACGCTGTACCAATGGGTGAGTAACGCGGCCCAGATCACGGCCGTTACCGCCGATCCCGGACCAGAGCCGACTCCTACTTCCACCGCGGCTATGGTTATCTATGACGACGTGCTCGCCCCGGGATGGGAAAACTGGTCGTGGGAGATAAACGCGTCCGCGACGACTACCCCGGTGTACCAGGGCACGCAAGCTCTGGCGGTCGAGTTTCTAAGCCCCTGGGCCGGTTATTTCCTCCATCATCCAGGGCTCGACACCACCGGCCGGACGACGCTTACCATGACCCTCTACGGCACCGTGCCCGCCGGGCAGCAGCTCCAGATTGTGCCGTTCGACGCAACCGGCGCCGGGCCGAATCACTACAAGCTGGCCCCGTATCTGCCGGACGGCGTATTG
The DNA here is from genome assembly GCA_001004885.1 of Candidatus Magasanikbacteria bacterium GW2011_GWA2_56_11. Lineage (GTDB taxonomy): Bacteria > Patescibacteriota > Patescibacteriia > Magasanikbacterales > UBA922 > GWA2-56-11. The sequence goes on along the minus strand of LCRX01000003.1, from coordinate 65,391 downwards.
AAGGCCGGTCAGTGGCAGACGGTCTCTATTCCGCTCGCGGATATCGGCGCGGCCGGGGGTACGATTACCGGGTTTGCCATCCAGGGTAATACCGGGGCGAACGAGGGGACGTTCTACTTGGATGAGGTGCGAATTGAATAGTTCTGGCGCGTTAAATTAGATTTCTATGCGATCAGCCCGGCCAAAGCCGGGCTGATTTGCTATCTGAAGGCGGTAAATTTTTGGATTTTTCGCTAACGGTAGCGCCGGAATTGGAGTGGTACCAACCGTGGGGTGGTACTGTTTCTGAATTTATACCCTTGACAAAATCGCTAAAATATGCTATAGTTTTATATTCGTTCTTTGCACAAATTAGGCTAAAACAAGAGAAAAAGATGAGGAAAGCTTTAGCCGTACTAGCTAGTAATAAGGCGAAAGCTTTCCTCATCGAGGGATAGAGGAGGCCCTGGGCCCCGGGTAAGGGCAGCTCTTCGGGTGATAACAAGCCTGAAAGGAGTCCCATGAAGACGTTTGAAGAGGTGGTGTCCGGTCTCAGCGACGGTCAGAAGTCCGCGATCATCCGCAAGGTGGCCCGCGGTCTCACCGGCGATGAGTCCCAGGTGGAGACGATCCTCCAGGGCGTGCTCTCCGGAGAGCTCAAGATCGTCGTCCAGGACACCACGGTCAAGCTCGTCGACCGGAACGGCCGCTGGATCCCGCTGCCCGGCATGACCGAGGAGATCGTCGACGCCGACCGGGGCTACCACCTCGCGCAGCCCACGGTCGACTACGCGGCGGTGCACGCCCGGTTCACGCGGCACATGCCCGGACAGACCTTCGTCACGGCCGACCAGTTCCGTGAGCGGGGCCTCGCGGTCATCGAGCGGGTGAAGAGCGACCGGCAGATCGCGAACCTCCTCCAGGGCACCTACCTCCCGGTCTGCTTCCCGCACTGCGAGGTCGTGGACTACGGCGCCGTCCTCGAGGACATGTTCCTCGCGGCCGTCGGCCTGGCCTACGCCGAGGCGTTCCCCGAGCGCACCTTCGAGAACTGGCGCCGGGGCACGCTCGCGGGGCAGGTCACGGTCGTCTCCGGCACCCGGCACGAGTGCCTCATCGAGGCGATGCGGCAGGGCCCGACGGTCGGTGTCTACTTCCCCACCTGCCTCCAGGGCTTCGGCATTCTCGCGGACCGCACGATGGTCCAGCAGTTCCCGAACGACGTCCTCCTGACCGGTGCCTTCGAGCCGGCCATGGGCTTCATCGGCTACTCCGAGGTCCTCGGCCGCGACGGCATGACGCCCGCCCTCGACTGCCCCGCGAACCTGTGGCGGGGCCCCGGGCGCTCGCTGTTCTTCTGCCCGGGCGACGCGAAGCTCGGCTTCGGCATCGGGAACCTCGTCGCGCACGGGCTCTGCTCCGGCGGGGTGGTCGTGCTCTGGCAGTCCTAGCCCTCGTTCTCTTGTCTCACTTGTCCCTTGGATCAAGGACCCTTGGTCACTTGGTCCCTTGGACACCCACCATTTCAGGCGGGCCATCGGCGCAGCGTTTCGACGCTTCGAGCCATGGCCCGCCTTCGTGTTTTTATACAAAACTGGTATACTTCTCAACCGAAAGTAGGCTCATGCACGATAGTTCTGAATAAGGATTATCGTCGCCGAAATTATATATCTTTGGAAACGTATCGGAGTCTGGAGGTGAATGGTTGCTTTTCTCACATCGCCGGAGGGTATACGAAAGATATAGGCACTGCGTGTTTTTTTCTTTGGTTCATCCTGGAACCGCATAAAATTCAGGAGATGGAGCGGCTTGTAGTGGAGAAGCTCTGTCTTCGGTGATTACGGACGGAAAAGAGCGCATTTTGGCAGGACCCCGAGAACTCGCTGTACTTCAACCCGAACGACGCGAAGCTCGACTTCGACAACAGGAACCTCGACGCGAACGAGAACTACTCCGGCGGGGTGGTCGTGCTCTGGAAGTGCCTATAGCCTAAAGAAGCCTCGACACATACGTCGAGGCTTCGCTGTATTCGGTCATTTAGGTGAGCGATCTCATCCACCCGCCAAACATCCTCCCAATATCCTGGATCATGGTTTGGAGGATGATATATTTTTTCTGGTCAATAACGTTCAGCTCTTTGAGAAGTCGTATAAATACTTTCAGGACTTCAAATTTACTGTTGGCAAGCATAAGCCTAGCCCGTTTCGTTTCTTTGGGCAGGTAGGTTGCTTCAAGTAATAGTTCAATAACCGAAATTAGGTAACGCTCACACGTTGCACCGAGTGTATACTTATCTTTCTTCGGGAAGAGCTGCGCGTATACATAGTACGTTTTATACAAATCAATTGTTTTCTTTAAGATTGGCACTTCATCTACCTGAGAAGAACCTGTTCGTAAAAATTGCTGAGGGGGGGGGGCTTTCCTTGGTGGTATTGGTGATCATAAAAACTATGTACTCAAAACTGATTAGGCTCGAAAATATACTCGATGCCTGGTACGAATTTAGAAAAGGTAAACAGAATAAAGCCGATGTCCTCCTCTTTGAGAGATATTTAGAGGATAATCTCTTTCAATTACAGGACGAGCTTAGCACAAAAACATACCAACATCAAGGGTATGAGACCTTCCACATTTATGACCCCAAATTTCGGATCATTAACAAGGCAACGGTACGGGATCGTATTGTGCATCACCTTCTGTTCCGGTTTTTGGAACCAATACTCCAGCCGACGTTTATTCATCATTCGTATTCGTGTCAGAGGGGCAAAGGGGTTCATGTGGCGGTTGGCGCGGTAGATAGGGCATTAAGGAAAGCCAGTAAGAATCATAACCAAACGGTGTGGTCTCTCAAGATGGACATTAAAAAATTCTTTGCGTCGGTTGACCATGAGATTTTGCTGCAGTTGCTTATAAATAAACTAGGGGACACCGAAGTTATGTGGCTTGTAGAAAAAGTGATACGAAGTTTTTCTACGCCCGGGATGTCGGGAAAGGGGATGCCAATCGGCAATTTGACGAGTCAGATTTTCGCCAATGTCTACCTTTCCGAGCTCGATTATTTCGTCAAACATCATTTACGGGAACATTATTATTTTCGCTACGCCGATGATTTTAGACTGGCTCGGGGATGTTCTTTTGCCGCGCTACCGGGTAATCCGCGCCAAAACCAAACACCGGATGTTCGCCAAGGTGCGCCGGAAGACAGATGAGTTTAACCGGGGCATTGGCGATGATTACCGGCTGGACCAGACCGTACAATCTTACCTGGGTATTCTAGGCCATTGCCAGGGTTATAAAATAGAAGAGGAATTGAAAAATGAGGTATGGATAAACAAGGCCCACTAAAAAGCTCAGAGGAGCCGACCGGCGTCGTTTTTTTGTTCAGCTCGAAGCGCTCGCGTAGTGCCGCAGGCTCACCCGCCAGAGCCCGAGAGCCACGGTCGTGAATATGACCGTCACCGCGCCGAGGCGGGCAATATCTCCCGGGCCGATCAGACCCAGTATGATTTTCGCCGGATAGGCCACGATGAGAATAACCGGCATAAGATAGGTAAAGACAAATTGCAGCGCGGGCGATAGAACCTCCGGCGGGAAACGGCCGACGGTCATGGTTTCGCGGTAGAGCCAGATAATGTGATCGCTCTCCATGGTCCACATAGTGGCCGCGGCCGAGAGAATATGTATGGCGAGCGCCAAAATGATGCCGACGCCGACGAATGCCAGATAAAGCAGGTAAGAGGCCAGAGTGAGGTCGAGCCCGAGCTTGGCGATTACGTAGGCGAGAAAGCCGACGAGGGGGATAAGAAAAATAAAATCCAGCAGGTCGGTCAGGCGAGCCAGAGAATAGAACAGCGGGTTTACCGGCTTGGTGAGCACAAAGTCGAAGTTGCCTTTGTTGATATCGTCGCTGAACAGGTAAATGCCGCGGAAAAACGCCTGGGTAACCACGTCCACCAGATTGAAGGTCAAAAAGAAAAGCAGGACCTCGTATTTTCCGTAGCCGGCAAAAGCCGGCGTGAATTCAAAGACCGAGGCGACGAACAGCCAAAAAAAGCCGAAGCGGATAAGTTTGCCCAGCCAATAGGTAACGGCGTCCAGACGGTTGGACGACCAGGTGGAGAATGAACACACGGTCAGTTGTTTCCAGACGCGGGCGTAGCGCATACTAAATTCCCTCCCCGGAGTAGCGCCGGAGTCCCCGGCGCCACAAGAAAAATACCGACAGGGCAGCGATAGCTATCCAGAGGAGCTGCCAGGCGGCGACAATCCAGCCCGGTGGTCCGCTGCCGCCCAAGTACAGGCTTAGAGGAGAGAAAATGAGATAGGCAAAAGGCAGAAAAATGAAGATGCGCGCAAAGGCGGCTTTGAGTATATCCAAAGGGAAATACGCGCCCGAGGCAAACTCCAGGAGCCACTCAAACAAAAAACGCGGTCCCATGGCCTCGCGCGACCAAAAAGCGATGAGGCTCATGCCGTAGCTGAGGAAATAGTAGAGAATGTGAGCCAGGAGGACGGCGAGCGCGAACCAGGACAAGAGAACTGGATCTGTTTGCCAGAAAAAATTTATGTCGAGCAGCAAAGAAATGCCGGCCGCTTCAACTGCCGCGCTTATGGTCGCCAAAATTCTTCCGGCCAGCTCGCGGGCGTAACAGTACCAGAAATGATTGGCCGGTTTAACCAGGTACTGAGAGAAGGCGCCGTCGTTTATTTCGAGAGCGACGCGGCGCGACTGGGTGCCGAAGACAAAAGCGCGCAGAATATTGCCGCCGAATAGATAAGTCATGAGCTGCTCATCGCTGTAGAGGGCAAAAGCGCCTGTGCCGGAGGTGAGCGTGCGCCAAACGTAATAGAGCAAAAGCAGCACCACCAGGTGGCGCAGGCGCCCGAGCGCGAAATCGAGCCGGTAGGTGAGCTCGCGGGACGAGCTCCTGCGGAGGGATACCCGCTTCGCTCTCGCACTCGTCCTCGGAGCTCAAAATTTAATCTGCCGGCCCCGCTTGCCAGAGATGACCTCATTTTGAAGTAAGTTTTAGCTCGAGGCGCTGGTGTAGCGCCGGAGGGCGTACTTCCAGAAACTGACCGCGAAATAGAATATGAGCGCGGTAAAGGCAAACGCATACAGTATCAGCCACCACCCGGCCCGGCCGGTCATGGCGGCAGCCGGGATATAGCCGATGAACGCGATCGGCAGGAAAGTGAGGCAAAGCACGCGAACAAATTTGGGAAAAATTCCGAGTGGGTAGCGGCCCATATTGCTCAGACTCTCCCAGGCATCGTTGATGTTGTCTATTCTGAGCCACCAGAAACTGAGAGTATTGAGAATGAGCGAGAAAGAATAGTGAACCAAGGCGCCGCCTATCACTAAAACTATGGCCATAGCACCGTGCCAGAGGGAAGGAGCAAAATCAAAACTCCAGACCAGCCAAACGAGGAATCCAATTTGTATAAATAGGCGGTATCCCGCGCGCATGAGAAATATCTTGGTGCTGACTAGGAACAAGGTATTTGCCGGCTTGGTGAGATAGGCGTCCAGCGCGCCGTCGGTAACGAGGCCAGGCAGGTTCCAGAGATTATGCTTGGAGACCATGGTAAACAGTTCGTCGGCGATAATCCAAAGAAGCATTAAAAGGTAAGTCTCTTCCCGGCTCCAGCCGTTAAGTTCCGGCGTATGCCGGAAAACCACTTCAATTGTGGCGGACAGCAGGCCAAGGTAGAGAAAGTTGGAGGCTAAATGCAGCCAAGTGTCACGCCGGTACTGTGCTTCGTACGAGAAGGCATTTTTTAAAAGAGTTAGATAAATAAAGAGGTATTTTCTCATATGCCAATACCTTCATAACGCCGTAAGCCCCTTTTCCATGCGAGGATGGCCAGGCCAGACAAGACGAATAGCCAAAGGGCGGAGATGGACAACTGACCGACTGACTCGGCAGCGGTCATCCGTTCAAGGTAAATGTCCGCCGGAATAGACGCCAAAGCGGCAAACGGCAGCCATTCGGCTAGGCTCGCGAACAGCGGAGGGAAGAACACCAGGGGCGCCAGTCGGCCGGAGAACAAAATCGAGGCAATCTCAAGCACGTGTTGGAGCGCCCGGATTTCGCCGAACCAGAACGAGGCGAGGCCGAGGGTATACTCCAACAGGTGGGAGACAAAAAACGCAATCAAGAGGGACAGAGTAAAAAACACCCAAGTTGTCCAGGATAGCGGCAGATACGTATATTCCGGCAGAAAGTAGACGAGCGGCAGCATGAGGCCCAATCCTATGCCTAAGGATAAAATTTTGTATGTAGCCTGTTCAATTAGGTGCCGGCTAAAATGCCCCAGGGGTTTGACCAGGAAGGCGTTGAGGCCGCCTTGCATAATGTCTTCTTTGACTTTGCGCGCCGGGTGCGAGGTGAAGACCAGGCTGACGAAGGCGGCTATCAAATAGTAAGTTATAATGTCGGCGCGGCCGTACCCCTCGATGCCGATATTATCGGTTATGACAGCTAGCCAGATAAACGGGAAGACGAGAAACTCGGCGACGTCGGTTACGGCCCAGATACCGACCCGGGCACGGTAGGCGAGAAAATGGCTGAGGTAGTTTTTGAATAAAATTCTGTGTTTCATACTATTTAGCCCACTCCCAAAAATAATTCTGGCTCATTTTCGAGCCGGTTTTGAGCGAAAAATTTCCGGGGTTTCGTCGCCATAATACCATTATGCCTACTTCAACCCGGACATTTTTCGCTCAAAACCGGCTCCGAATTATTTTTGGAGTGGGCTCTAACTCGACGCGCTCGTATAAGTCCGCAGCGCCCGTTTCCAGATCAGGCGGGTGATGGCCAGAGCGGCCGCGGCGATGAGGAGCGAGAGGGCGAAAAGTCCGGCGGTGATCTCGCCGATCAGCGCCTTGGCCGGCACGGTGGCGATGAAGGCGAGCGGCAAAACGAACGTGTAGACGACGCGCATGAGGCCGCGGTAAATATCCGTCGGGTATTGCGCCAGATCGTGAAAGCGGAAAGCGATGCTGTTGGTGGCCCAGCCCTGGAGCGATTTGAAGCTGACGGTTTTGAGAGCGAGCTGGATGCTATAGAGGATCGCCTGGCCGGCCAGAAAAGTGATGACAAAGGCTAAAAGTCTCCAGAAACTTACCTCGGCCGTGCCTCGATAGAGGCCCAAACCGACCAGCACCAATCCGACCAGCGAGCGCGCCGCGTCTTCTATATCTATGCGGGTAACGGTGGAGAGGAATTGGGCATCGATCGGCTTGACCAGGTACCAATCGAGGTCGCCCCGGTTAATTGTCCGGTCCAGATCGGACACGCCCGCCCGGAAGAGCAGCCAGGCCGCGCTGTTGCTGATCATGTAGACCCCGAGGAGAATGAGCATCTCTTCATAGGTCCACTGCGCGATGGTCGTAACGTGGCGGAAAAGAACCGCCACGCCGAAATAGACCATGAGCGACTCCAGGGCCGTAGTCAAGGAGCCTAAAAGAAAGTTGCCCCGGTAGGCCATGTCTTTCATCAAGTTCGCCCGGAAGAACGCGAGATAGAGAGAAAAGTATTTCATAATTTACCGGCCGGCAGCTTCGTATTTTTTGAGGCCCCGGAGCCAGACGGTCCGGGCTGCCGCCGCCAAAAGGACTATCCAGACTGCGGCAACCGCCAGCGTCCGGCTCCAGTCGGTGATCTGGCCTAAGAATCCCTGGATCGGCACGTACATGAGATACTGAAAGGGCGCGTACCGGCTCGCGGTTTGGAACCAGTCCGGAAAAAGATCCAAAGGCAGGAGCGAACCGCTGAGGAGCAGGCTGACGACAATCATGGCATAGATAGCGGTGCTGCCTTTTTCGATCCAAAAAGACGAGAAAGCTGATAATAAATAAACTAGGTAATAAAAGATCAGGCCGATTAACGTCAGCAGCGCAAAAGCCGCGATATCGCCAAGGTCGGGCAGCTCGATAAACCGGTTTATGAATAATCCCAAAATAATGAACGGGGGCAAGGCAAAGACCAGGTTGATGCTGGCCTGGGCGGCGAGCAGCAGACCTTGTTCCAGAGAATAGCTGAAAGGCTTCAAGAGGTAATGGGTAATCAGGCCTTCCCGAATATCTTCGGATACTTTGAACCCCATTCCGATCCCGTCGGCTATGGTAATGCGCAGAGCCGTGAGCACCAGGTAGTAGGTAATTATTTCCGGCAAAGAGTAGCCGGGCAGGCTCTCGCCGGCGGCGTAAACGGCTAGCCAAAGATAGACCAGGCCCGAAAGGCTAACCAGATGGCTGACAAACAACAGCCCCAGGTTGAGCCGGTATTGAAAAGCGCTAGACAGGCCGTTGGCGTAGGCCACCAGATATTTTCTGGACATAACCGACATTTACCTGGCCCTGGCGGCCGAAGTTTGCTTTAGACCGAACTGGACTTGATTATTTTCACCAGGCCGATAGTCCGCCGCCGCACTTCGTGTATGGCGGCAGTAACCTCGGTAAAGGAGACCGACATCCCCGGACGGGGCACGACCTGCAGTTTGTCGAGCAGAACTTCCGCGATGGTGTCGAGCGGATCACCCGGGATGGCAATATTGAAGAAGTGGTTGATATCGCGGATAAGAGTGTCGCCTGAAACCATGATGGTGTTCTTGTCGAGCCGTTGGATAAAATGCTTGTCCACGTCGTACTCGTCGGTGATTTCACCGACCAGCTCCTCGATAACGTCCTCAAGCGTGGCAATGCCCTCGGTGCCGCCGAACTCGTCGAGCACGACCGCCAGGTGGGTTTTTTTCTTTTGGAATTCGCGCATTAGGTCGTCGAGGCGCATTTGCTTGGGGATGGCGATGATCGGCCGGACAATTTTGGTTACCGGATCGGCGTCCCGGTCCTGGTTAAGCGCCAAAAGAACGTCGCGCGAGTGCACGAAGCCGATAATATCGTCCGGGGTTTCGTGCACCACCGGGAAGCGGGTGTGCGGATTGCGGGCGATCACGGCGGCCGCCTGGGCGATGGTGGATGCGTCCTCGATATAGGCCACATTGACGCGCGGGGTCATGATGTCTTCGGCGGTAATGTCGTTGAAAGCGAACAGGCGCTCGATAATGGCTTGTTCCTCTTTTTCAATTGTTCCTTGCCGGCTCCCGGCCAATACCAGCGCGCGGACTTCATTTTCGGTGATGCTCTCCTCTTTGGGGGCGCCGGCGAGAGCGGTCGTAAGATACCCGAATATCACCACCAGCGGATGAAACATCCAGGCGAGCGCGCGCAGAATCGGCGCCGCCAGAGCGGCGATTTTTTTGTTGTGGTTTGTGGCGTAGGCCTTGGGCACAATCTCCCCGAAGATTAGGATAGCGAGCGTCATGATGCCGGTCGTTATACCCACGGCCGTCGATTGGAAAAGCCGGGCAAAAAGCACGGTCGCGAGCGAAGAAGCGCCGATGTTGACGAGGTTATTGCCGATAAGGACGGTAATAAGCAGCCGGCGCGGCTCGCTTTTAAGTTTCTGGATAAGCCGGGATCGCGGGACAGAGCGGCGTACCATGTCATCCACTTTGGCGTTCGACAGCGAGACAAAGGCTATCTCCGACGCCGAAAAAAAAGCTGAGGCAGCAATCAGAAGAATCAGAATGGAGGCGTCCAGGAACATAATTATCAGGATGCGGCCGACCGATCACGCAGGTGAAAAGGGTTAAAGTTAGTCGCCGTGTCATAGTAGTCTTCGCCTTCGGCGCGCTTGAGAGTCCGTACCACGGCGTAAGTCGCCGGCGTGAGTATAATTTCGAGCGCTACCTTGGCGAGATAACTCGAGATCATAATCGTAATAACCAGACTGCCGGGCAAAACGCCGCCGAAAGCGAGGGAAATAAACAGGGCGGTATCTATCGCCTCGCCGACGACGGTTGAACCAATAGTGCGAATCCACAGCCGGCGGCCCTGCATTTTTACTTTAATTTTGGCCAGTACGTACGAGTTCAGAAATTCGCCGGCCCAATAGGCGATAACGCTCGCGGCCACTATCCGCGGCGTCTGGCCGAGGATGCTCGCAAACGCCTCCTGGAGCGGCCAGGGCGCGGCGGGCGGCAAGGCGCTGGCTGCCATAAAGACGAGCGCCATAAAAACATTGGCCGCCAACCCGGTCCAGATCACCCGGCGCGCCTTGGCGTAGCCGTAGACCTCGGTCAGGATATCGCCGAAAATATAGGAGAGCGGAAAGAGAAAAACAGCCGCCGGAAGAGCGAGCGCCCCGAGCGAGACTATTTTGACGGCGATGATGTTCGAGAGCAAGAGAACGGTTACAAAGGCGATGGTAATGATGTCCAGATAGCGGTAGCTTTTTATAGGCATAAAACGAGTAATTAATATCCCTTATTTAACCTTATTTTAGATATTTTTTCAATTCCCCTCCACCCGGCATGCAAAAGCCCCGACCAGGTCGGGGCTTTGACGATGGGTAAGCCGTCTAATAGCGGTAGTGCTCCGGCTTGTACGGTCCGTTTTGCTCGACCCCGAGATAATTCGCCTGATCTTTTGTAAGTTTCGTGAGCTTGACCCCGATCTTTTCCAGGTGGAGCCGGGCTACCTCTTCATCCAGGTGTTTGGGCAAGCGGTAGACCCCGATCTCATAGCGGTCCCGGTTGGCCCACAAGTCGATTTGGGCCAGTACCTGGTTGCTGAATGAGTTGCTCATGACAAAGCTCGGGTGTCCGGTGGCGCAACCCAGGTTCACCAGCCGGCCTTCGGCGAGAAGGTAGATTTCTTTTTTGCTTCGGCTCCCCGAAGCACTGACGGAGGCGGCCGGAAAGATATATTTGTCTACCTGCGGCTTGATGTTGACCCGTTTCACTCCCTTGGCCCGGTTAAGCTTCTCGACCTGGATTTCGTTGTCGAAGTGCCCGATATTGCACACGATCGCCTGGTCTTTCATCTGTTTCAGGTGTTCAAGCGTAATCACGTCCTTGTTGCCGGTAGTGGTAACATATATGTCGGCCCGTCCGAGCGTGTCCTCAAGTGTCGTTACCTCGTAACCTTCCATCGCCGCCTGGAGCGCGCAGATGGGATCGATTTCGGTTACGATCACGCGGGCTCCTTGGCCCCGCAGAGCCTGGGCGCAGCCCTTGCCCACCTCGCCAAAGCCGCACACGACCGCGGTTTTGGCTCCGAGCATGACGTCCATGGCGCGGTTTAGGCCGTCCACTATCGAGTGACGGCAGCCGTAGATATTGTCGAACTTGCTTTTGGTTACCGAGTCGTTGACGTTCACGGCCGGGAAAAGAAGCCGGCCGGTTTTCATCATCTGGTAGAGTCGGTGGACGCCGGTCGTCGTCTCTTCGGAGACGCCGCGGACATTTTTGGCGACCTTGGTCCAGCGCGTCGGGTTTTTGGCGTATTCCTTTTTAAGGAGTTTCATCAGTTCCTGCGCGTCCGGGCCTTCTTGCTTGTAGCTCTTGCCAAGCAGCGCCGGTTTGGCCTCTACTTCCGCGCCCTGGTGGATCATAAGCGTCGCGTCGCCGCCGTCGTCTACAATCAGATCCGGACCGGTTCCGTGGCCGAAGTTTAGGGCCTGTTCGGTGCACCACCAGTACTCCTCGAGCGTTTCGCCTTTCCAGGCAAAGACCGGTATCCCGGCCTTGGCAATCGCGGCCGCGGCGTGGTCCTGGGTCGAGAAAATGTTGCAGCTCGCCCAGCGGACTTTGGCGCCCAGCGCGCGGAGGGTTTCGATCAAGACCGCGGTCTGGATGGTCATGTGGAGCGCTCCGGTGATTTTGACGCCTTTTAGGGGTTTGCTCTGGGCGTATTTTTTTCGGATAGACATGAGACCTGGCATCTCCTGTTCGGCGATGTCCATCTCCTTGCGCCCCCAGTCGGCAAGTTTGATGTCGGCTATTTTATAGTCGGGCATAAGTTAATAAAAATAGAAAAACAGTCTGATTATAGCCGATTTGGCGCCGGCTGGCAAGCGTGCGCGGTTCCGTCGCCGCCGGACCCAATCATCTTGTATATTCTGGAAAAGGTGGTAAGCTCAATACGGAGGTGCTCCATGACAATGTGGGTTTTGAGGGTGATGAAAAAGGCCGCCCAGGCCCTGGTCGTGCGGGCTGTATGGCTCGCACTCCTGCCGTACTACCCCGTGGTAGTACTCTTGGACCACATCGGGCTTGATGTTCCGCCCGGTTGGTCCGGGGAGATGACGGACGACTCGCCCACGCCGGGTGAGATGGCCGCTTGACCCCCCCTTCATACCCGCCCCTTCGTAGAACCACCCGATTCAGCCCTATGTTCCGAGTGTTCGGAATATTGGGGCCGGAGGCGGGTGGTTTTGCGTTTATGGCCGGCTGAGCGTGTGGCCGAAAAATACCAGCGCAAATATGCCGGCGGCATTAAGCAGGAAAGTAATTAGGGAGAGGTACTTGGGCTGAAAATTTACGAGGCTGAACAGCGCCACGCCGAGTTCATCCGGCAGAGGCGAGGCGATGAGCAGACTCGCGATAAACGGCGTGGTCCAAAGAAAAACCCGATGCCGGGAGATTCTTTCGAGGTAGACGCGGCTGCGGGTCGAAAATAGCAGAGCGCCCAAAGTTTTTAATTCTTTCAATAAATTGTTTTTGATAAACCGGTACATAATGAGATCGCCGGCCATGGCGCCGAGCCCGCCCACAAGGGCCACAGAGAGCGGCGATAGATGGCTGCCAAATTCGACAAACAAAAACGCCGCCGGCGCGGCGGTGAATGTGGAGGAGAACATGAGACCGGCAATAAAGCTGGTAACGTAGCCGAATGAACCGGGTATATCGGCGACCTTGTCAAACCAGCCCCAGGCGTAGGCGGCCGCTGCCAGCAGGATAGAAACGCCAAAAGCGATTGTGTACCGATAATCTTTGAAAGAGCCTGGCATAGCCTAACCGCGTATAATCACGGCCGTGGTGTAAGCGATATACAAACCTATAAACATAACGCCCTGCCAGCGGTTCAGGCGGTGTTTGGTGTGAATGAACATAAAGCTGAACAGGAGCAGCGTGGCGACCACGTTGACCAAGATGTCCGCGTTCATGCTGGGCAAAACCGGCAGCGGTTTCATGATGGAGGTCAGGCCGAGAATCCAGAACACGTTAAAAATGTTCGAGCCGACCACATTGCCGATAGCGATGTCGTCGTGCCTTTTTAGGGCTGCTATTACCGAGGTAACAAGTTCCGGCAGCGAGGTGCCGACCGCGACTATGGTGGTGCCGATAAGGAGTTCGGACAGGCCGGCCATCCGCGCGAGGATAATGGCATTATCGACCAGAAGTTTGCCTCCGAAAAATAAAGCAACCAGTCCGCCGACAATAAACAGCAGGGAAAACGCGTGGCTGTATGTTTTTACCTGGCTGTCGCCGCCGTTTTCGGCCTTGGCAACACCGAAAGTATAATAGATGAAGATAGCAAAAAAAGCGATTAGCGCCAGTCCGTCGGTGCGGGTAAGGGCCGATGTATCTAGCCCGTCCAGACGGGCGTCATTGGCCAAGACTAACACCATGATAGCCGAGAGAAGCGCCAGCGGAATTTCTTTCCACACTGTGCCTTTGCCGACGCGCAGCGGGAAAATTACAGCGCTCACACCTAGGATGAGGAGGATATTGGCGATATTGCTGCCGACCACGTTGCCGATGGCAATGTCGGTGGTTCCCCTGATGGCGGAGAAGATATTTACGATAAGCTCCGGCGCCGAAGTGCCGAAAGCGACAATGGTGAGCCCGATAACTATCGGCGCCACTCCCAGGCGTTTGGCCAGCGAGGCAGCGCCGCGTACAAGCGCGTCGCCGCCGGCAATCAATATGCCCAGGCCAATGAGAATGAGAAAGAGGGCAAGCCACATAAAAAACGCGAAGAAAAATAAAGCAGCGGTAGTATAGCTGCTTTATTTTGTCCCGACAATGGGTTAGGCCAGGGCCAGGGTTTTCCGGAAGGCTGTCTGGAAACGCTCCTCAAAGCTGGCGCGGGTAAAGAAGTGGTTTTGCGTGCCGTAGTGTTCGACCGCATAGGTGGCGGCCAGGCTCCCGACCTGGCCGCAGGTCTCGAGGTCAAAACCCTGGGAGTAGGCCGTAAAAAAACCGGCCCGGTAGGCGTCGCCGGCGCCGGTCGGATCGTCTACCGAGAGCGCTGTGCACGACGGGATCTCGAAGCGTTCATTGCCGGTAATAACGACCGAACCGCGTTCGCCGAGTGTCATGATGATCACTTCCACGTGATTGAGCATCTCTAGCGTGTCCCAGCCGGTTTTTTCTTCCGTCAGTTTCATTTCGTAGTCATTGGCGATGTAAAATTTCGCCTGGCCGATAAGCATACTAAGCTCGCGCGGATCAAAGGCTGTCAGCTGATGGCTGGGGTCAAAGACAAAAGGGATTTTTTTCTCGTAGCATTCTTTGGCGTGGCGGATCATGGCGTCCTTTTTGGTGGGCGCGATGATAGCCAGGTCGATCGGTTCTGTTACCTGCGATACGCTAAGATCCGCCGCCGCGTCTCCGGCGCCGTTGTAGTAAGCGATTATTTGGTTGTCGTCCTTGTCCGTGGTAATGTGCGCCGAGGAGGACAGCTTGTCCGGCGTTAGCGGCACGTATTTGGTGTTAATGCCGTGTTTCTGAAAATGCGCCAGATACTCGCCGGCGTCGCTGCCGAGAGGCGCTATCACCAGCGGTTCGCCGCCCAGGAGTTTCATGGTATAGGCGATGTTGCCCGCGCAGCCGCCAAGATTTTTGCTCAGCTGGTCTACGACGAAGCAGACGTTCAGAATATGGATGTGGTCCGGGAGAATGTGGTTCTTGAAAGAATCCGGGAAATCCATGATGTAGTCGTAGGCGAGGGAACCGGAAATGAGGACGGGCATATATCGGGTAAGAAAAATAATTTTTACTGGCCGGCCGCGGTCAGTTGTCTAGGAGCAATTTTTTGTATTTCGCTCCGGCGCCTCCGAGCGCGAACAAGAGAGTCGAACTGGCGATAGAGCCCAGGCAATAGACGCACCAAGCCCCGATGACGTTCAGTTGCAGGTGGAAAAAATAAAGAGAGGCTATAAAGCCAAGGGGGGTGAGAAAGAAAGCGGCCAGAGCCAGGCCTAGGCGCTTGGTGTCAAGATAGCCCACAATCAGGACCAGGAGAGTAAGATAATACAACGCGCCCAGAAGGGCAACCGGCACAGTCGAGAACAGCATGGAATAGGAGCTGCTAGTTACGGTTTCGCAGCCCCTAAGGATGGCGCACGGCGGGACATTGCCGCGGTAGTGGTTGACAGCCAGGTAAGTGGCGTCGGCAAAGCCGATGAGCGCGACGGCTAAGAAGCTCGCGCTGAGCCACTTAGGAAGGTTGTGCCGCCTGTTCAACAAGAGTCTTAAATTCCTCATACGAGCGGGGAGAGTTTACCAGCCGGCCATTAACAAAGAAAGTGGGCGTGCCCTCGATACCGGCGCCGGAACGGTAGTCGCGGTCAACTTTATTTTTAGCAGCCGGGCTTTTCATATCTTCTTTGAATTTTTTCACGTCCAGTCCTAGGGAGCTGGCGAGGTCTTCGAAATAAATAGCGGGGTTGGTATCCCTGGCCCAGGAGTCCTGGGTTTCAAACAGGGCGTCGTGCAGCTGCCAAAATTTGCCCTGCATGCCTGCCGCCTCAGAGGCCAGGGACGCTGCTTCGGCATTGGGGTGGGTCTGGCGCAACGGATAGTGGCGGTAAACAAAACGCACCTTGTCCGGCATATCCTCGCTGATTTGTTTGACTATTTTATAGTACAGTTGGCAGGCCGGACACTGGAAGTCGCTGTATTCGACGACGGTTACCGGGGCGTCCTTGTTTCCTTTGCTCCAATCCTCGTCCGTCACCGGGACAGCTAGCGCAAGACCGGCCGCCGGGCTGGCTCCCTGGCCTGAGGTGCCAAGCTTCGCCAAGCCGAACAGCAGCCCGACTAGTCCCAGTGTAAAAGCTGACCAGATAAGAATACGACGGGTGTTTGGGTTCATAAGTTGAGACGGATAAACTGCTAAAATAATTGGCTTACTATAGCACGCGCTTGGGAAGAGTTCAATCACTGCGTAACCGGTCTAAGACGCACAATCCCTCTATATGCGGCGTGCGGGGGAAGAAGTTGTAGAGTTTCAGGTGGACTACTTTGTAGCTGTCGCTCAAGAGGTTGATGTCGCGCGCCTGGGTGCTTAGATTACACGACAGGTACACCAAACGCGGCGGCCGCACCGCCGCCAGCCGGCGGATAATTTTTTCGTGCAACCCGGCTCGCGGCGGATCGAGGACGACGACGCCGTCGGAGGATATGAGTTCGGGTATTTTTTCCGCCGGCAGGCAGCGGGCCTGGCAGTGGGGCAGACGGTTAAGCGTAATATTCTCCTTTGCGTACTGGATAGCCTCTTCATTATTGTCTATCAGTTTGGTATCCGCCCGGTTGCGGGCGAGCGGCAGGCTGATAGCGCCAACGCCGGAGTAGTAGTCGATAAGCGGCTCGTGCGGTCCGATAAACGCGGCCATATCCCGGAGCGCGTTTTCGAATACCGGGATGTTGACTTGGAAGAAACTAGTGAGACCGAACTTGAGTTTGGTTCCGAGCAGCTCGGTAACCAGATGGTTCTCTCCGGCGCTCTGCAGTATTTTGGTCGGCACCGAGGCCGGACTTTTGTGGGTAGAGTAGTAGAGCTGGAAGCCGACTAGTTTTTCGTTTGGAGCGGGGTAGTCGGGGAAGACCAGTTGGTCTTTGATAAACAGCGCCGCGATCGCCTGGCCGCGGTGATTGCTGCGCACGATCAGGCTTTTTAGGCTGCGCAGCGGAATTTGCTGGCGGTTGATCCAGGCCAAAATGGCCGCGGAAACTTCGTTGATGACCGGCTCGGCCAATAATGACTCGGTAACCGGAGTCCGCTGTTTTTGTCCGCGCTCAAAAAAGGCCAATGAGATAGTACCGTCGGCGAGCGCCGTAAAACTGTATTCAAGTTTATTGCGGTAACCGTACTGGCCGGCGCTGTCGAACTCTATCGCCGGCTCTCCGGGGTCAAGAATCAGACCGCCCTGGCGGCCGTACGTTTCGGCCGCGATTTTTTGCTTCCAGGAATTTTCCGCTTCCCACGTCATCATCTGCCAGGGGCTCGAAGAGAGGAAGTGGCCTTCGCGCGGCTGGATGCGGTCTGGCGAAGAAATAATCACGCGCGTGGCTACGGCCTCGGCGTAATCTTTTTTGTTGCTCAGGTATTCGATTTCAACCTCTTCTCCGGGGAGCGCGTTCCAGACAAAAACCACTTGGCCGCTTTTGTCCGGTACCGACGCTTTTTGGGCGCTGACACGGGCGAGACCCTGGCCGCCGAAGACTAGTTTTTCAATTCGAACTGTCGGCATAGTATCTGGATGATAGCTGATTATTCGCCCGGGAGCAACTGACCGCGCCCCCCGCATTTTCTATTGCTTTTTTTGGGATAACAATGACAGGACTTTCTCGTCGGTCGTTGGCGAGAAGTCGGCGTAAAATTGTCCGACCCCGCCGAAATTTTCGGGCGTTTCAAGACATACGACCTCGTCGGCGAGCGCCTTGAGGCCGGGGATAGTATCCGGCGCGATCACCGGGGCCGCCGCGATGACGCGGCCGGCGTTTTTTTTCCGGCACGAGTGCAGCGCGGCGCGCATAGTGTACCCGGTGGCAACGCCATCGTCCACGATAATAGCAGTGGCGCCGGTTAGATCAAGCGGCGGCCGGCCGGCACGATAAGCCCGGAGCCGCCGCTCGGCTTCTTTTTTTTCTTTTCGCACGGTTTCCTTGAGGTAGCCGGGGCCGGCTCCGAGCGCCTGGACAGCCGTGTCGTTGAAGAAACCGGCGCCGGTTTCATCTATGGCGCCGATGGCGTATTCTTCATTGTCCGGCGCGCCGATTTTTCGGGTAACAATAATGTCGAGCGGCAAATCAAGGTAACGCGCCACTTGATACGCCGTAACTACGCCGCCGCGGGGCAAGCCAAGAACTACCGCTTTTTGTTTGCCGCGGTATTTTTCCAGGCGTTCGGCCAGCTTCTGTCCGGCCTGTTGTCGGTCGCGCCAGACCATATTAGTTTTTGATCAGTACTGCCAAAAGGATGAAGAAACCAACCGTGCACACCGAGAGAAAACCAGCCACGATGCCGGCGGCGAACAGGAACCGGGCCGGAAGACCGGCCGGGCTTTTACCCATGGTATGGCTGGGGGAGTCGAAATCCGGATCGTGAAGATTGATGGGCGACATAGGGGGAGCGAGTTACTTGGTTGTCTCGATTGAATAATCGCCGGCGCCTGCGACCTCGCGCTTGAGGGCGTTTAGGTCGAATGATTCATCGTGCTCGATAACGCCCTCCCCGGTGCGGAAGTCGATTTCGGCCGCCTGCACGCCGGGGATATCTCCGGCGATATCTTCGATAAGAACTTTGCACGAGGCGCAGTGCATGCCTGTAACTTTGATGGCGGTTTTCATAATGGGCAAGGGTTTAAGATTGGGGCACGACCGTGAAACTGCCGCGGTACATGCCCATAGAACAACTGAATTTAATTTCTCCCGGTTTGTCCGGCGTGAACTCGAAGACATTAATTCCGCTTTCGAGAAGCTTCTGGATGCCGAGCTGGCGGGAGATGATGACTCCGGCGCAACCGCCGGCTTGGGTGCCGTCCACCTCCCAGCGGACCGGCACGCCGGCTTGGATCGTGAAGCGCTCTGGAGAGTAGCCATAGGAGTTGACCTTCATTTTTACTACTTGCACGCCGTTTTTTATGACAACGCCGGGGTCGGCCGCCGCGGCCGGACCCGGCAAGTTGTCCGTTTGGTCTGGCCCTGAATAACCGGCGATAGCCAGCCCATTCTGGATATTCCACAGACCCAGGACCACCACTAGCGCCCCGCTGAACTGAAAGAAGAATTTGCCGGTTTTTCCTTTGAGCGAGGCCGAGGCCACTCCCAGGCCGATGAGCGCCGGCGCGGTACCCAGGGCAAAGGCCAGGAGGCTCGTGGCTCCGACAGCGAAGCTGCCGGTAGTGAGCGCATAGAGCTGAAGCGCCTGGGTAAAGCCGCATGGCAGGAAGAACGTGCCGGCGCCGAGGAAAAACGGCATGGCCGGGTGGGATTTGTCGTCGGCATCAAGCACTCGGTGCGAGAGGGATTTGGGCAGGCGGGGCAGGAACCGCTTGAGCCAGACCGGGGCGAGGCCGAGCATGTCGAGCCCCATAATCAGCATATAGAGAGCGGCCACGATCGTGATGACGGCCGTAACGGCGGGCGAGGGCGAGAGCGCGCTTCCCACCACTCCGAGCAGTCCGCCCAAGACGGCGTAGCTTGCAATCCGGCCAAGCACGAAGATAAGGACCGGCCGGATTTTTTGCGCCCGTGTGGCCGAGGCGTAGCGTTCGTTGAAACGCGCGGCCGAGGAGAGCAGGAGTCCGCCGGTAACCGCGATACACGAAGAGCTCGCCGCAATGAGTCCGACGACGAAGATGGCGCCGAAACTCATGGCGGCGCCGGGCGTGAAGCTGGTTTGGAAGAGTCCAAGATTGGAGAGTATGAGCCCCAGCATGAAAACTAGTCCGAATAGGCCTATTAATCTTATGAAAGAGGGGCGCTCCTTGGCCAACTGTTTGGAACGGACCACCTCTGTGGGGCCGACGCAGGCCCGTTCGATAGTCAGTTCGCAGCTGCGGCAGGTCATGCCCTCGATCGAGACGCGCATGACAGAAGATGGCGGCGGGGTTTTTTGCGGTGCCGGCGGTTCGCTGAGAGCGGAGAGCTCAAAGCCGGCGGTTTTGGCTTCGTTTAGGAACGAATTTAGATTGAGCGGTTCTTGGCTGATGAGGCGCAGGAGCTCTTTGTCGCGGTTGTCATCCACCTGCACAACGCCGGGGTAATTACGGCAGAATTTTTTTAGCTCACTGGCCCGGGCAGCGTCGCTAATGCCCGGCGCCGAGAATTTGTAGACATGTGTTTCCGGCATACTGAAAATAATAAAAACCTAATACCAAATTGACTCTCGAAGCAAAACGGACGAGAGAGGTATTAGGCGTAGAGCCGGGACTGCAGGATGCCTTGGGCAAAAATTTGTCGGAGGTAGGTGTAAGTTTGGTCAAGAGGGTTGCGCCGCCGGTAACGGATTTTTTCCCGTACGGAGCCGCGCATTTGGGTGTTTTGGTCAGAGAAAGGAGGCCGGGGCAGAATGAGCCAGGCGCTGATAATGACGATAAGCGCTAGGGCCGCGCCCGCTGCCACAATGCCGAGGAAAGTGCTGTGCCAACTGTTGATATGCTCATTGATGCTCATGAAGCACGGGACGCCTTCTGCCAGCGCCAAAGCGCAACCGCCGGTCGTCGGCGTCATACCCAAGCCATGATCCGGATGCATGGCGACCAGAGATGAGAAGTAGACAAAGGCAAAAATAATGCTCAGAAGAAAAGCTGTCAGGCGGTAGAGACTGTGTAGCCGCGTTTGCTTCATATTTCAGTTATCATTATACCTCTGGGAGCTATTTTGTCAATCACGGCCGTGGCGTTGGAGCGAACTGATCCTTGACCAACGGCGGTATATAGATTATACTAGCGCCGGTCTAAACAGACCGTTTAACCTTAATTTATCCGTATGCCGGACAAAAAGTACACAGTGGCCGACTACATGCGCAGCGAGGTGGTAACTATCGCGCCGACGGCTACCCTGAGCGAGGCGGTTGCGACCATGCTTAGCGCGAAGACCAACGGCGTGGTTGTCGTGGATGAAAACCGCCGGGTAGCGGGAATCCTGTCGAGCTGGGATTTTATCCAGCATATCGTGCCGGATTATCTCGAAGAGGACAAGCACTTGGCCGCGTTCGAATCCGGCGACGTTTTCGCCGAGAGGGTGAAAGAACTCAAGGACGACCCTATAGCCAAGTTCATGTCCGCCAAGGTGCATACGTGCAAGGCCAACCATTCGCTAATGGAGGCGGCCACACTTCTTTCGGAATTCCGTATTCGTCAGCTGCCGGTAGTGGATGACGACGGCGTGCTTGTTGGATATCTCAACCGGACTGATATCAAAAAGGCGATAGCCGACGTCCTCGGTCTTTCCGCCTAGCT
Source organism: Candidatus Magasanikbacteria bacterium GW2011_GWA2_56_11 (assembly GCA_001004885.1). GTDB lineage: Bacteria > Patescibacteriota > Patescibacteriia > Magasanikbacterales > UBA922 > GWA2-56-11. The sequence goes on along the minus strand of LCRX01000003.1, from coordinate 44,368 downwards.
GTTCTTTAGTTGTTATCCCCCCGTTTTTATGCCGGCAATGTTCTATATCGCGATCGTGTTGTTTGTCTTTACTTACGCAGTCATTATATCGGAAAAAATTCATCGGACGATTGTCGCCCTGTTAGGAGCCTCCCTCATGATACTCCTGGGCATTCTTCACCAGGAGAAAGCTATCGAGGGCATAGACTTTAATACGCTCGGCCTGCTTATCGGCATGATGATCGTCGTGGGCATTGCCAAGCAAAGCGGCATGTTCCAATACGTCGCCATCTGGGCGGCGAAGATGGGCCGGGGCAAACCTATTCCCATTTTTCTGATTTTGGGCGGTATCGTCGCCGTCTTTTCCGCTTTTCTTGATAACGTTACCACGGTGCTCCTTATGGTGCCGGTAACATTCGTCGTAACAAACAACCTTAAAGTCAACCCGAAGCCGTTTTTGATCGGCACCATTCTTTTGTCCAATATCGGCGGTACGGCCACGCTTATCGGCGACCCGCCTAATATTCTCATCGGCAGCGCGGCCGGTTTGACCTTTAACCAGTTTTTGGTCAATCTGGCGCCGGCGTCTTTGCTTGTTACGGGAGTAACCTTGGGGTTGCTTTACTTTTGGTACCGCAAGCAGCTAGTCGCCGCTCCCGAATCGCAGGCAGCTATCATGAAATTTGACCCGAAAGAGGCGATTAGCAGCCGGTCTGTCCTCGTCAAGTCGCTTATCGTGCTTGGCCTGGTGCTGGTGGGTTTTTTCACGCATAGCGTTACGCACCTCGAGGGCGCCACTATTGCCATGGCCGGAGCGGCGCTTCTCATGCTTTTGACCGTGCGTGAGCCGGATGATCATTTGCGCGAGGTGGAGTGGAGCACGATTTTCTTTTTTATCGGGCTGTTCATTCTTGTTACCGGTCTCGAAGAGGTCGGCGCGATTCGGATGCTCGCCGAGAAGCTGCTTGAGGTTACCGGCGGCAATATGACGGCCACGACCCTCTCTGTTCTGTGGGGTTCGGCTATCTTTTCGGCCGTGGTAGATAATATTCCCTTTGTCGCTACCATGATCCCGCTCATAAAGGATGTCGGAGCGATTTCGGGATTGCCGCTTCTGCCGCTCTGGTGGGCGCTGGCTTTGGGCGCGGATATCGGCGGCAACGCGACGATTGTCGGCGCCTCGGCCAATGTGGTCGTGAGCGGCATTGCCGGACGTGAGGGGCACAAAATCGGATTTGGCGAGTATATGAAAGTAGCAGTTCCCATAACTATTGTCGGTTTGATCGTGTGCACGATATACGTCTACCTGCGGTATCTAATTTAGAAATTGGCGACTAAAAAAGAGGCGGTAAGCCTCTTTTTTAGTCGCTGTCAGAGGCTTTTTTCAGATGCCGGTGCGAAGACCAGAAGGTAATGCCGACCAATCCGCAGGTAATAACAGTGGGCAGCCACTCCGGTATGTGCGCGCCGAGTGATTCCAGTATCATAAAGACTCCCAAGAAACCGATCGAAGTCATGGCGCCGTTTTTTAGCCAGCGGTATTTGGCCACTTGGTTTATGCCCCTGATGGTGAGTTCGCGTACCACAAACGCTCCAATGCCATTGCCGATAAAAATGAGAAGAATATTGGTCGTAAAGGCAAAGGCGCCAAAGATGCCGTCGATGCTAAACGACAGATCAAGTACCTCCAGGTATAAGAATTTTGAAATATCCGATCGCCCGGTACGCTCCAGTTTGGCCTCTTCTTTTTCCGCCAGTTCGCGGAAGCCGTAGAGAATAAAAAAGACCGCGTTTCCGGTGGCCGCCGCAATCATAGCCAGGGGAGAGTGGCGCGTGAGGTAGAGAATAGTAACCAATAGAATCGCGGACAAGGCGAAGAACCAAACTCCGTGGTGTTCTTTTACCCATTTATCCGGCACGAAGTACGGTTCTTTTTTTTCGAGAAATAGCCAGTGGAGATAGAGTAGGAGCAGGAACATCCCGCCGCCGATCAAGAGGATGAACGAGCTCTGCTCTATGGCCTGCCGGGCCAAATCGTCGCCCCCAAAGGTGGCCCGCAGGGCCCCGAGCAGAGTTACGTTCGGAGCCGTAAGCCAGACGATCAGGAGCGGTAGGATGCCCCGGGCCAGAAAAACGGCAAAGAATAGACCCCAAAGCAGGAACCAGCGCCGCGCCCGTTCGCTCATGGTGCGCAGCATATGGGCGTTGACTATGGCGTTGTCAACGCTGCTTACGGTCTCAAAGACGATAAGACCGACGATAATAATGATGCTAATCCACGGCATAGAGGAATCGTAATTTACACGAGTGTACACCTTTGGTTACCAGACGGCAAGATTTTTTTTCGTAGTTTGGCCGAGTAAGCATTTTACACGCGCGATAAAAGACCGCCCTCTGGGGCAGTCTGAATCGGATTAGCGGCCGAAGAGCCGGATGGGCTCTGTTCTGGTCGAGCTGGTCGGCTCGGCGTTTATTGTCTCAAAAGCAAAAGATTCAGCGATTTCGCCGCTCTCCAGACGTTCGAGAATCAGCTCGTGGGCGCGCAGCGAGGCGGCAAATTTTCGGCCTAGGGCGGCCGCTTTGTCTTGGCGTCCGGCGGCGGCCAATTCGGCTAGTCCGGATTGCACGCGTCTGATGTGGCGCTCGAATTGTTGTTCCAGTTTAGCGCGGGCAGGCGCATTTAGTTCGCCGCGCTTTGCCAGCGCCTCCGCCTCTTTGAGCCGTCTGGCCGCCCGCACGGCCTCCCACTCGGTCTGGCTTTCGTCGGAAAACAAAAATATACGTTCGGCGTTTTCAGACAGGCGGATTTTAATCGGATAGAGCCAATCGCCGGGTACCGTTCCCTCGGCGGCGTAGGCAGCGCCGACGAAAGAGACGAGAAGCGCGGTTACGCCCAAGAAAAAAGCGGGCCGGTACAGTGGCATACGGTTTTGTCCGGCCGGATGGTCGGCCACACGTGCCGGGTATTCGGCCATGTACTCGCGCAGCGCCTGCCTCATGTGGGCGCGTTCGCCCTCCGACAGCCGGACGCGTTTCAGGAGACGGAAGATTTTTTTCATACGGATTTTTCTGATTCCAGAGACGACCTCAATTGCTTTAAGCCGCGGTTGATACGGACCGAGACAACGTTTTGGGTTTCTCCAATTAAGGCCGATATCTCTTTGGGCGAAAATCCGTCTACGAAGCGCAGGAGCATGACTTCGCGGTAAATGTCGTTGAGACGCCGGATATGGACAATGGCTGAACGGGCGTCTATCCCAATCTCGATCGCCTCTCGCTCTTCGATTTCCGGCTCGAAACCTTGTTCGCTCATCTCGTCAAGCGAGGCCTCGCGGCGCTTGCGCGAGTGGTCTATTACCAAGTGTTTGGCCACCCGGTAGAGGTAAGCCCGGATATTTCTCACTTCGCTGCCCGCAGCCAGGCTTTTCCAGGTTTTCATAAACGCTTCTTGGGTTAGATCCCGGGCCAGTTCGCGGTTGAATACCCGGTAATAACAATATCGAAAAATAGCGTCTGAATGCGCTTCGTAGGCCGTGATGAATTGTGTTTCCACCTGCTTGGAATGCATATAGGATGACGGAAACAGCCGGGTTTTCTTACTTCCGCGCCGGATTGCCCGGGCTGTTCTTGTAGTTTATAGGGGCAGGTGGATGGTGGCAAGGGAGGAAGCTAAATACTAACACCGCCCGGCCGGGCGGTGTTAGTATTTAGCTTCTGCGAGTAGTAACGGCTTCCCATTCATGAATGGAAACGAGTCTTTTAGCGGGGATGGAAATACGGCCGGCCGCCTCCGCCGGGGCTTCGGATAAGGGCTACCAGGGCCAAAAGGATAATCGCGCCGATGACCGCGGTCAGGAGAGAGCCCAAGAGGTTGTCGGGAGTAAAGCCGAACAGGCCAAAAATATAACCGCCGATCAGGGCGCCCACGATGCCGACTATGATGTCACCCAGAACGCCGAATCCTCGTCCTTTCATGATAACGCCGGCTATCCACCCGGCAATAAGTCCGATAAGGATAAACCACAGGAATTCCATATAGTTCACCTCCCTTCTTAAGTAAAATCACCTTCTTTCTTCTTGTCGGGCCGATCTGATTTTTTCCATCAGTTCATCAGCCGTTTGGGAGAGACGGGCGATGGTGCTTTTAAGTTCGGCCCATTCCGCCTCTACCTTAGTTTTTTCTTCATCGCTTTCAGCCTTGCGGGCTGCTCGCTCCACCCGGTGGAGCCATAGCCGGGTGGCCCCCTTTTCCCTGTCCAGGTCCACCACAGCGGGGGCGAACTTAAACCAAAAGCCAAGTCCGCCGCTGTCGGCCAGGCCTCGGATTTGCAGTACCTTGCGGTCAAGAGCGTAGAAAGCCTGCTCAACCAAAATTTTTTCCACTGTGGTCGGCATACGCCCATAACCCTAAGGACAATATTCTGCTCTCACGCGCCTTATACTATTTGACGCCCGGCGCTTCCACCCTCTTACGGCTGCGAGAAAATGCTCCGGCTGAGTGATAAGTGCTCTTGTAGAAGTACGTTCAGGATCCTGGGCAGGCATTCGCGCTCCATACGGTACCGTAACCGGCGCCCGGCGGCAGGGTCAAGAGCTGGGGACGGAAGGTTCGGCGGTACCGACACTTTACTTTTGCTTGGCGGGTTGGCGGCTAACTGGTAACGTACCAGGTGGGGGTCTGCTATGACATACCTATAGTTCTATGAAAATAGCCCAAATTTCACCGTTAATAGAGCGCGTACCGCCGAAAAAGTACGGCGGGACCGAAAGAGTAGTGTCAGCCTTGACCGAAGAGCTTGTCCGGCGCGGTCACGAGGTAACGCTGTTTGCCAGCGGAGATTCCGTAACCAGCGCCCGGTTGGCCTCAGTTTTTCCTTCGGGGTTGCGCGAAGCGCAACAGAGAAGCCTGGGCAATGTAGCTACCTGGACGCTCCTTAACATCGGGTTGGCTTACAGCCGGTTCAAAGAGTTTGACGTAATTCATGATCATACGGCTTTTTTTGGCTTGTCAACCGGCAACATCTGTCCGACGCCCGTCATTATGACCATGCATGGCCTGTTCGATGACGTGCGCCGGAATATGTTTATGGCGCTACGGCGTCCTTACGTAGTCACGATTTCGCGCGCGCAGGCCGCGCTGGCGCCCGAACTTAATCATCTGGCCACCGTATATAACGGGTTGCCTATGGAGCATTACCCGTTTGCGGCCGATTATGGCGAATACTTGCTTTTTGTGGGCCGCATCTCGAAGGACAAGGGGGTACACTACGCCATCGATGTGGCCGAGGCCTTGGATCTGCCGCTCATTATTGCCGCGAAGCTGGATTTTGTTGACATGGCCTACTTTCGGGAACATATTAAGCCGCGCTTGAGTAAGCGCGTTCGCTGGATAGGAGAGGTAGACGAAAGCGAGCGGAACCGTCTCATGAGCCGGGCGCTGTGTTTTCTGCATCCGACCAACTGGCCGGAGCCGTTCGGTTTGGCTCTTATCGAGGCCGGCGCTTGCGGGTGTCCGGTGGTGGCTTTCAACCGCGGAGCCATTCCCGAAGTGATTGAACACGGCCGTACCGGTTACGTGGTGGCCAGTGTGCCTGAGATGATAACGGCGGTTCGGAATATAGACCGGATAAGCCGCCGGGTCTGCCGGGCGCGGGTGTTGGAGCGATTTACCGCGGTCCGCATGGCGGACGGGTATGAACTCGCCTACGCCGAGGCGCTGCGCCGGGCCGCCGGCCAGTCCATGGCACCGCCGCACCGCGGCGCCATGTATGGACGGTTCGGGGAGAGTCGTTCGGTAGTCAGGGACAGGAAACAGTGGGCGCGAAAAGCGCGTCAAGATGGGCCGAATAGCATTTCCTAAGGTCGGAAATTTCTACCGCCACGTCCGGGAAGACGAAATTATCAATTTGCTTAACAGGGACGATGCCGCCTGAGGTATTAGTAACAAAAGCACCCCCGTAGGCAGAGATCTCCTTAAGGCGGATTGAGTCCTCGATTATCCCGTAGCCATGTTGGCGGGCGCAGGCGATGACCGTGCGCCGGGTGATGCCGTCCAACACCAGCTTAACCGGCGGAGTAATGAGCGTCCGGCCCTTGACGGCAAAAAAATTGGTCCGCGTACCCTCGCGGATAGTGCCGTCGCGCGCCACAAGGAGGGCGTCAAAAGCGCCGGCGCGTCTGGCCTCGCGATACGCGAGATAGCTCGGAAGCATATTGAGCGTCTTGGCTTCGGGGAGAAAACGTTCGTGGCGGAAGGTGGTTACTTTGACCCCGCCGCGGTAGTCTTTTTTTTCCAAAAAAAACGGCGACAGGAGAAAGATATACAGGAGCGCGCCGGCCGGGGTTTGGCTGCCTATGAGGAGCATTTTGACGTTGGCCGCCGTGGCCGGATTAACGGCGACAAGCGCCTCGGTCCATTTTTTGATTTTTTCTTTCGTAAAGAGGTGTTCCAGTTCGACGACTTGCGCCGAGCAGAGCAGGCGTTCGATGTGCTCGCCGAGAAAATACACGCATCCGCGCCGCAGCCGCAGCGACTCGTAGACGCCGAAACCGTAGGCGAGCTCGGTATGGTCTACCGGCAGGCAGGCTTCAGTAATTGGCCGGAGTTGTCCGTTCAGGCTAAAAGTAGAACCGATCATAAGCAATATTAGATGCGGCAGGAACCGCGGCCGCTTTTTTCCAGATAGCGCTGGTGGTAATCTTCGGCGCGGTAAAAGGGGCGGGCCGGAGCGATCTCGGTAGGGACGCCGACCAGAAGGTGAAGCGCGCGCCGGAAGACGGCGTATCTGGGCCCGGTTGGACCGTCTCAGCCGTTCATCCAAGAAGCTAGATTTAGCTAACTTCACACAGAATCAGCCCACACTACTCTCCCAAGCAGCCGGCGAGCCGTGCGTGTGGCCCACGGGTACTGCGCGCCACGAGCACACAAGTGTGGGGCTTTCGTGGATGTGGACAGCGTGTGTCGCCGAGCAACAACACGCTGTCCCTGTCTCATGTGGCTGCTACGAAGGCCCAAACCGCCAGAGCAACGAGGCCCACCATGGCGATGAGGGCGAGCACCATCAGAAGCTCATGCCACCGCGCAAACCAGCTCTCTGTCCTCCTCATGGATTCCTCCTGTCTTTCAAAACCGACCACAGCAGCTCCGTCTGCGATCGGTAGCCGGAAGGCAGCAATCCGCCGCCCTTCCCAGGTGTAGAATTTCAGTATATACCATCGCTGAACGGGCAGCCAACTGCCGTATGCTTCGCGACCAGTTCTGCGCCGGGGTCATGGTGCTCGGCGGACAAACGGCTTCGGGCAACCACGAACCCATGATCACGATGACCGAGCTCGACATCATCGGGAAGCTCTTCGAGAATATGAACACGCGCGGGACCGACGCCGGCCTCTTCTACCCGCGCCGCGCCTCGCGAGCCTGCGCGAAGGCTGGCTTGACGGCCGCTTCGACGACCAGGCGTTCGAGCTCGACTCGCGCCGCTACACGCTCGAGCGCGAGCGGCTCTCTCAGGAGCTCGCGCGGACCGAGCGACCAGAGCAGTTCGAACCCTTGGCCTCCCGCGTTTCTTGGCTAAGCAAGGCCCCGGAACTGTTCGTGAACGGGACGCCCGAAGAACGCCGCGTCATAATCCGAAATCTCAGTTCGAACCTCGTACTCAAAGACGGAACGCTGCTCATCTCAGCAAAAAAGCCGTACGATTCGTACGGCTCCTTGGGGGATCATCCCGGGAAGCGGAGAGAGTGGGATTCGAACCCACGGAGGACTTTCATCCTCAACGGTTTTCAAGACCGCCGCCTTCAACCGCTCAGCCATCTCTCCATTGGGTGTATGAATAATTTGGCGGAGGAGGAGGGATTCGAACCCTCGTGCCCCTTTTGAGGGCAAACGGTTTTCGAGACCGTCCCGTTATGACCGCTTCGGTACTCCTCCGTGTGTTTTGTTGGCGATGAACTTCTTAAATTTATCTGTATGTTTGGGATTGTTAGATCCGATTTCCTTGAAGTAGCGCTCGATTTCCCTTTCCCGCCGCAGAAAAATACTGTACGGCGTCTTTTGTGTCGGATGCAAGTCCAGGCTGCTCAGGGTGTCTTTCACGAACTTTAGTATCGGCAAGGAACGATTGGTAAAGTTCAGGGCGCAATTAAGATATCGTTTATTCAGATATTGGTGCCGGTCGACATAGAAACAGCCATCAGTGTCAATTAACCCCCGTACGCACGCTTGGGCAAATTTATCATGGCGTACTATCCACGACGGCACTGACACCTGTGTCTTCACTTTATTGCTTGAAAGTCCGTGTTGGCAGTGCAGGTATTCGGATAAAGCCACGCGGGCAACGGTAATCACCAGTGTGGATTGCCGCTCGTATATGGCCGGTTTAATTTGGAAGAGGGATTCAAATTGCTTGGCTACGTATCCAGAGTATAACCGGTCGTCCAGTGAGTGCAGTGTAACAGTAGTCTGGTAAGCGCTAACGTGCCCATCTCCCAGAATAATTCCGATCATTTCCGCCAGATTGCAGGAAAGTTCCGGCAAGGCAATCGGCCGTCTCCTTTGGAATTTAGTGATTATGGCATGGGGGTAAATTGCGGTAAGTTTTCTTACCGCGGCCAATCCACCGCGTTTCCGGCCTTCATCCGTGCCGGGATTCCCATGGATTTGGTAACGTCGCGCCGCTCCTTTCTTGCCGGCTGCCGAGGCGTGGCTATAATCTGGAATGATTGAAATCACCTCTTCATTTCCGCCTAGCTTAAATAAAGCCTCATAGGCCGACAATGGCATTAGGTACCGGCCTCTTTTCCAGTCGGAAAGCGTGCGCCGGTGCGTGGCGCATAGCTGGGCCATTTCTTTGAACGAAAGGCCGCTGGCTTTTTTGACTTTGAGAAAGAAGTCCCAGGGTTGAATTTTAACGAACTTTATTCTGGGCATAGCCCGACTAGTATACCGCTTACAATTTTTAACTCAACAGCTCTGGCGTCCCTCTACTACTAGGTTGGGAGCTTTAATAAATTTGCGGTATACTATGAGCGATTTGTTCCATTAGATTACACGATATGGCGGATAAAATCAAGTGTTTGGCCTCGGTCGCCCTGTTCGCCGCCTACCCGGCGCTGGCGAAATTGGTGCTCGAGAATAACAGCCCGGCCGTGGTAACGTTTTTGACTGAGATATTATCCGTAGCGGTTCTGCTGCTCGTCTTCGGCATTTTTCCGGAGTTTAAAAAAATTTTGGCCCTGCGGCACCGGGAAGGATTGGGTCCCCTTTTTATCATGGGCCTCCTGGCCGGCGTAGCCGGGCCGCTGTTTAGCCTCATGGGCTTTAGACATTCGAGCGTGCTTAACGGCGTTCTCTTGATTTCCCTGCAGACGCCACTGGTGCTCGCCCTGGCCTATATCTTCCTGCGTGAACGGGTGCGCGCAGCCCATCTGGCAGGCATGGGCCTTTTGGCTTTCGGCCTCGTGCTCTATAGCACCGATCTTTTGCGCCTCACGCCCCAGTTTACTCCGAACGACATTTATTTCGTACTCGCGGCCGTATCTTTTGGCGTTTCCAATATTATCTACAAGCGAAAGCTCAGCCACATCGCGCATGAACTGATACTTATTAACCGCAATCTTTTGGGCGCGCTGGTAATTTTTGCCGGGCTCATTTTTTTCTCCGCCGAAGAGACGGTGCGCGTGTCATTCGATCCGGCCTCTCTGGCCGGCATTGCCCTCATTGTCGTTGTTCCGATTATTCTCGCGCAAACCTTGTGGTACAGCTCGCTCGAGAAGATTAAATCGAGCGAAGCAGGCTTTTTTGACGCCCTTTACCCGGTATTTGCCACGCTTATCGCTTTTATCTTCCTGCGTGAAGCGGTCGGCCTCGCCGAGCTCGCGGGCGGGGCCATTATGGTGGCCGGACTTATCGCCTCGGAAGTGCCGCTGCACTCGCGTTGGCTTCGGCAGCACCAGGGGCTGCAGAGTTTTAAACAGCACTAAACAAAAAAACACCGGTATGGTGTTGTTTCCCGTCCGTCCAGCGCGCCGCGTAGGGCAGACATGGACGGACGGGCGCTACGAACCGGAGGATGACTTGACGCGCCTGGCTAGACGCACCGCCGCATCCGACAGACAGCGAACGAGATCGTCTGAGCGGTGGCGGAGCAAACCGATGACGGCCTCTCGTGTGATTTCGTCCAGGCTTCGGTACACTCCGTGCCTAGGCAGCATTGGCAGCGGCCCGTGGTCTTCGAATACCACGACGATCGGAGGCCCGGTCTTGACGTGGATACGGAAGCCCCCTTCCTGCACACAATGCGGGTAGAGGGGATGGTCGTCGCGCACATAGACCCCGGTCCGGATGGCCTCGAAGTCGTGGCCGGTTACGCCCTCCACGATTTCGAGTATGGTCCGGAACGAGGCGGGATCCCCGCAAGGGAACTCGTGTCCGTTCGCCCCCTCCTCCCAGCCGATGCATTGGCTGGGACCGTTTGGGGCCTCATCGGAGATGGCGAACGAGACGTACCCCCGCCCTTGGTCATAGGTGACCATTTTCACCCTTTGCAGAAGCCATCTTGGCAATTTGAAACGTGTCATGGCATCCCCCTTCGGTTGCGGATGTTTCATATCATAAAAAGTAAAGATGGTCAATGTCGAATTTGCGTGGGGGTAACTTGAAGAAATGGTCATTTTTGCGCCCTAAAACAAAAAACTGCTTGAGACAGCAGATTTTGTCAGTATTAAAAGAATTTGCCATCTAAAACAGACTGCCAGCTAGTTATGCATGCGTGTTGAAGTCAGGTTTTTGGCGTTTCCTCAACTTCCGGTATACCGCATACCCGGCAATCACCGCGCTGGCGAGAATAAGTACGTCAAACACTTTCGTATACCGCCCGATCGTCTGCCAGTTGTTTCCGAGCACGTAGCCCACATAGGTAATCGCGCTGTTCCAGAGCGCGGCGCCAACGGCGGTGTAAAGGACGAATTTGCCCAAGTGCATTTTGCCGGCGCCGGCCGGGATGGAGATGAACTGGCGGACGAGCGGGATGAAGCGGCTGACGAGGATCACCTTGTGGCCGTATTTTTCAAAAAAAACGTGGGTTTTTTTCAGGTCGTCCGGAGAGAGGCGGACGTACTTGCCGAACCGCTCTACGAACCGCTCCGCTCCGTAGTAGCCGATAGCGTACGAAGTGAGCGAACCGGCCACCCCTCCAATCACGCTTACGCCGACCACTTCGCCAAAGCCGAACCGTCCGCCCGAGATGAGAAAACCGGCAAAGGGCATAATCGCCTCGTTCGGCACCGGCAGCACCGTACTGTCGAGCATGGTTAAAAGCAGGAGCGCCGGATAACCGCCAGCGGCTATGGCATTGGTGATAAAAGTTACCAGGAAGGCAGTGGGGGACATGGCAGATCTGTTAGTGAAAGTAGAGTAGCACAGGCAAAATTAAAAAAAAAGTATCGCGGGGTAGCGGTACAAACTCGTCTGACCGGCTTACGGCCGAGGTTGGCGGCCGGGAAAATTATTTCCGGGCTCTGAAGTCCATCTCCAGAGACAGATGATCCGAGACAGAGTCAGCGAGAACGGAGAAGCGGTTGGCGCGCCTGCCGGATGTGGATGGTTTACCCCCCGGAGTTTTTTTGCCCGGCGTATACCAGGAGCGCCGGCAGGAGCCAAAATAACACGGACAGGTCGTTTTTGATATACGGAGAATCTACCAGGCCGGTTGTGAGCCAAACTGTCATGGCGCTGATAACAAACGGCAGCAGGTTGGTTTTTCCGGCCTTTAGACCCCCAAACCCTACCCGGTAAAACCAGACTACAATCCATACGAATCCGGCGAGTCCGATAAGGCCGATATTCACCCACATCGTGAGGAATATATTATGCGGATGGTGGAATACTTCTATCCATTTGTCTATCCGATAAGGGTAAATGAGGGTCGAATAGGAAGCCAGGCCGGCGCCGGCGAGCGGCCGCTCCATCAGGAATGACGACGTTTCGGCCCACATATCCAGACGAAGTTTTCCGGAGCGGTCCTGCATAAGGAGCTCCTGTTTAATCGGGTTAATGCCCGGAGTAAGGATAATACCTATAAGCCCGATAACGCCGAGCGCCGCCGCCCAGTAGCGGGTTTTTCGGCAGATAAGGAGCAGCACGCCGGCTCCGGCCGTGATACCTACGAGTCCGCCCGTGGATCTGGCAAACAAAATAGCCAGTAGAGAGGCCGGAATAAAAATGAGGGAGGTTGCGAGGGCTGCCCAGTGTTTGAACCGCGCGCCGGCGGATTCTTTTTTTAGCCGCGTCCAGCTCTGTCGTACCAGGTACGCGGAGAGCGGCATGACGGGCGCCAGAAATAGTCCCACCGCGTTCGGAAAACCGTACCAGGCAGTCACGCGGTAGGTATTCCGGTTGGCCCAAAAAGCATGCGGCACGAGCCAGCCGGTGTAGTGCTGGTAAATGGCGAGCGCGCTCGTGGCGAGGGCGCCGGCAATCAGTGACAAAAGAATAAGATCGGGAGGGTTGCTGGCCAGCCGTTCCTGAGAATCTCCTGAGGAGCCCTTTTTGATAAACACTGTCGTGAGGACCAAAAACAGGAGTACCGGCTCGATGTAGAAAGCCTTCCACTCGCCAAGCGCGGCGCGGGTGTGCGCAGATGTGAAAACGGCCAGCGTGGCCCCCAGAAGGAAAAGCGCGACGGCTATGACCAGGGAGCGGTTTTGCCGGGAAAGGAGCCAGGCGAAGATGCTATGGGGTAGCTGCCGCCAATTTTTAACCAGCCAGACCAGAATAATAACCCAGATCATGGCCTCAAGAAGCGTTGTCGGCAGCGGGCCGATCTCAAAGCGGATAAGATAGGCGGGCAGCAGCAGGAACAGCAGGCTAAGGGCGATATTAAAGCGGCGCCAGGCGAGGGCGGCGTAAGCGAAGACGAAGAAAGTAATAAGTATTGTCTCTAACATAGAGTACCGCTAACCGGCTTTATTGTAGTATACTGTAGGATATTTATCTAGAACCGCGCCGCCGCTATGAAAAACGGCCTCAAAGTTCTTCTTCTCGCCGACGCTTTGATTGACTTCTCCCTGGGCATGATCGGTCCTATTTACGCTATCTTCGTCGAAGAAATCGGCGGCGACATATTAGACGCGAGTTGGGCCTACTTTGTCTACATGATCACCGCCGGCGCCGTTATGTATCTCTTGAGCCGCTGGGAAGACCGTTCCAAACATAAGGAGAAGTTCGTGGTCATCGGTTACGCCATCACCAGTCTGGGCTGCCTCATGTACATATTTGTATTTAATCAGGCCACTCTCATGGCCACCCAGGCCGTGCTCGGCCTGTCGGTCGCGCTGCTCGATCCGGCCTTTGACGCCGTCTACTCCCACTATGTGAAAGCCAAACACGAGGCCTCGAACTGGGGCGCTTGGGAGGCCATGAGCTACATCGTAACTGCCGCGGCCGCTCTGGCCGGCGGCTATCTGGCCAACATTTACGATTTTCGGGCGGTGTTTGCGGCTATGTTTATTGTTTCTTTGCTTGGGACGGCCTACAGCTTTAGGTTGTACAAAAACCGCCGGTATTTGCAGACCGAGTAGAGGCGGCATTAGATAATCTATTCTAGAAAATATGGCCAGTTCGACCTTGAGGAGTTTGTCCACTTTATTTTTTATCGGTCTAAGTCTCGTCTTTCTTTCCGGCTGTCTCCGCGCCTCCGCTCCCGTCTACCGCTACTCCGACGGCAGCGGCAACACTTATGTTATTACCGGCGGAAAACAGAAACAGTTGGAATATGTGCCGGTGAAATCGTCCCAGAGTTCGAGCGGCGTTTACAGCGGCGGGGAGCCGGTCCGGAAGGCCATCGCTGAGACTGAGTACGCGGATATTGTGTCGCGTCTCGAGAGCGGCGTCCAAAATACCGCGGCGCATATAGATAACAGGAGGCTGACTTCTGGTCTTATCGAGCTCGAAAAAAATGGTTCGGAAAAGAGTTACATTCTCGCGCCCGCTTCGCCGGAGATGCTCTCGATAGAGCAGGCTTTGGCGGCGGCGCTCAAATGACGGCGTAGTATTCCAGTACGCAGTTAATATCTACATCACGCCGCCGCAGCTCGTGCAGCGACGGCAGATGCCGCACCGAGCCGGCCAGTCCCTCGCGCGTGAGCCAGGGCGGCAAGGGCGGCGCTCCGGCCTTGACGAGCGCTTGCTGGAGCGACGTTTGTTTGCACGCCACCTGGTCGTGATGCGCCACCGGGAATGACGGGGTGTCCAAAATAACGTTGTTTACCGATACGTGTCCGCTTTTGATGAGTTCGCAGGCGCCGGCGTGGGTGGCGGCGAAGCCCAGGCGGTAGACGACGGTGTCGAGGCGCAGCTCCAGTTTGCGCAGCAAATGTTCGGCGTCATCTTCGGGCGAGAGGATGGCTTTTTTTACGTAACGTTTGAGTTCGTTTTCCCCGATGTCGTACAGGGTCCTGAGTTTGTCCTTTTCCTGTTGGCATTTTTCCATGTCCAATTTTTCCCGCACCGGTTTGCGGGCGGTTTTGTTCCGGTCGAGCGGTTTGGTCGGCCAATGCTGGCCGAGTTTGTGTCGGAGTCCTTTGGCCATAATGACAAGTAATGAAGGTATATATCCAGTATACGGTTTGGCGGCACCGGATTTCAATCTGGGGCGTAGTTTGCCCTCCGGCTGGCAAGATCCAGCCGTTGGGATTATAAATGAGCCAGCTAATAGCCGGCTCATTTATAATCCCAAGTTCGAAGGCCGGAGCAGTTACTCAAAATCAATCTCCTCGCGGGCAAACCCGGCTATCTGGGCCAGGAACTCGCGTCTGCCCGCATACAATATCAGATCAAAAGCCAGTCGCGGTAGTTTTAAGGGGCGCGCGAAAATACCTCGCGCAGGGTTTCACGAGGCACGGCTCTGAGCAGGTAGATCGCGCCGGTATAGATGGCGATACCCAGAGCCACGGCTCCGAGCACCGGCCAGTCGCGGACCGCCAAAAGGCATAGGCCCATGAGGCCGCTCCCCAGGATAATCTTGCCCAAAGTTATGAGGCGCAGTTTGTGTTTTACATGGCGGCCGACCACGTACGCCAATAGGAGGCCGGCGTAGACTTCGGAGAAGACTGTCATCCAGGCGGCGCCCCACAGGCCGTAGCGCGGGATGACGATAAGATAACCGCAAAGCGTAATCAGGGCATCGGAAATATATATCCACATAGTCGCCTTCTGTTTGTTTATAGCCACGGCGGCATGCCCGAACACGGCGCCAAGGTAAAGCCCAAAAACAGCCAGGGCCAGGATGGCGAGTACGCGGCCGGAAAGCGCGTATTCGAACTCGGCGCCGGCAACCAGGCGCATGATCGGGACGGAGAGCACCATGATCCCGACCAGCGCCGGCACGGCCAAGAGCATCATCACGTTGAACGAGGTTTGATAGCGGGCGCGAAAATCTTCTTTTTTGCCCTGCGTCCAGGCCGCGGCCAAAAGTGGCAGCATCACGCCCATGATCATCATCGCGGTCTGGGAAAGAATGTCGAGCACGCGGTAGGCGGCGCCATAGACCCCAACCTCGGCTTGCGGCCGGTAAAGGCTCAAAAGCAGAATGTCGCCCTTGAGATAGATGACATTGAATATAATGGAAACGGCTATGGGCCAGCTTTTTTTAAGAATGTCTTTCCAGATTACAGGATCGTAGGCCAGGCTGGCCGGCCGGATTCTGGCTGCCGCGATCCACAGGAAAGCGGTGTAGGCGACGCTGGAGAGTGAAATGACGGCCATGAGGGGCAAAAACGAGGCGCCTTCGCGCATGAGCAGCCACAGTCCGGCCACGAGCACCACCCGGCCGATATTCTCGCCGATCACCGGCAGGTGCATTTTCAGTTCGTTTTGGTAGAAACCGGTCAGGACCTGGTTTACCGCTATTGCCAGAAAAGAAATAGTGGTAAAACTGATAGCGATTTTAACTTCTTCCGGATACGGCATAAACCAGGCCAGCCCAGGGGCGAGTCCAAAGAAGATGACGGCGGTGACAAGGCGAAAAGCAATGAGGTTCTGGAGCAGTGTTGTTTGGCCGTATTTGGCCTCGCCAAACATCTGCGCGCTGACCGGGATTAAACCCAAATCAATCACAATGCCGGCAAATCCCAAAAAACTGATTACGGTCGTATACCAGCCGAACTGTTCGGTGCCTAAATAGCGGGTCATCATGCCCAGAGCCACGAGCCCGAGGCCAGTGGAGGCTATCTTGCCAATGATTTGGACGAGTGTATTCCAGGCGATTTGGCGGCTGAGAGACATAGGTTTACGCTACCTCATCAATAAAAAACAATTGCCGAGCGGCCCAAATTTTGCTATACTACAAAGGTATTGATGATACGCTTGTTATGCGTTATCTTAGCAAAAAAAGCCCCTTAAGTCCACTGCGGTGGATTTATTTGACTTTGGTTAGCCTAGTCCTGATCCTGCTGAGTCTGCCAGCCATGGCCGCCGAGCCGGAGGTTGCGGTCAAAGACACTGGCTACGCGGCCAAGTACGTGTCTCAGTCTGTGCCCGATCCGATTGTCCTGGCCGCCGGCGAGACGAAAAGCGTGGCCATTAAGTTTAAAAATACCGGTACGACCGTTTGGAACTCCTCGGGCAGCCGCTTTATTTCCGCCTATACCATGGAGCCACGCTACCGCGCGTCCGAGTTTAGGGGGAGATCCTGGCTCTCTGCCGGGCAGACCGGAAAGTTAGCCGGCATTACCAATCCTGGCCAGACCGGAGAATTAATTATTGATTTGGTCGCGCCGTCCAAGCCGGGCGATTACACCGAGCGATTTTATCTGGCCGCCGAGAACCATACTTGGGTTAAGGGCGGTTATTTCTATTTACAGATTAAAGTAACCGCGGCAACCGCAAAACCGGCGCCACCGCTGCCGTCGGATTTGCCGGCCAATGTTCCGGCTGACAGTGTTTCGAGTCCGCAGACAGCCTACCGCGCCAGCCGTTTTATCCTGAGTCGCAAAGCAGTAACGGCAGTCGGCGGGGAACAGGTCAAGATAGTAGTCGGTTTTCAAAACACCGGCACGGCGGCCTGGCCAAAATACACTCTGGTCCCGGGCGGAGCCACTGCCTTGGCCTCGGTTTCGCCGTCGTTTGCCGACTCTGCCTGGCAGGGTCGGTCTTTGGTGCTTGCCCGCGAAGGGAATATCGGTCCGGGCAGTATTTTGCGTGAGACATTTTTATTCCGCGCGCCGCGCGTTCGGGGCTCGTATACCGCCAGTTTTGAACTAAAGGCAAATGATGCGCCGGTGGAAGGCGGGGCTTTCAGTATTCCGGTAACAGTCACCGAAGACGCCCCGACGCATTATGCCGATCCGATTTTTCCCGGGGAGGACGCCGTCGAGCCGCCGGCAGAGACGCCGCGCTTGTCCGCGGAGCCGCGTATTAGGGTCGGACTCTACAAACCCGATGCTACGGTGCAGTTTGTCTCCTATGATGATGATTACAATGTGTACGACGGCACGGATTTGGTCGGCGTATTAGAAAAAAATAAAGTAGGCTTTTTGAGCTTCGCGGACGGGCAGTATTCATTCAAAGGCGGCGGGATGGAATTTGCCACTGGGCGCTACATTCGCCTCGAACCGGCCGCGGACGCCCGGGCCGTGTTTACGCTTTTGAATTACAGCCGGGAGGTTTCCTGGAAAGGCAGCCGCAATTTTAACGCCTATCGCGGAGCGATCGAGTACCGGCTGACCAAAGACGGCAGCACTCTTTATGTTATCAACGATCTGCTTTTGGAGGACTATGTAAACGGCATTGGCGAGAATGCCAATAGTTCTCCCTTGGAGTACCTCAAGTCTCAGGCAGTGGCCCAGCGGACCTATGCCTACTACATCAAGGAGCAGAGTTCAAAACACGACACGCGTAATTTCGATGTGGTCGCTACTACGGGCGATCAGCTCTACCTAGGTTACGAAAGCGAGCGGATTATGCCGCGTTTCGTCGAGTCTGCCAAGGCTACCCGCGGCTACATGGTAACTTATGACAACGACATCGTCATCACGCCTTATTTCGGCAACACCGGCGGACGGACTTTGAGTTGGACCGAAGTCTGGGGCGGCAGCCATAAACCCTGGTTGGTTTCCGTGCCGGCTACCTACGACAAGCGTGACGGCAAACGCCTTTACGGCCACGGGGTGGGCATGAGCCAGCGGGATGCGGCTATCCGGGCAGAAGAGGAGGGACTGGATTGGGTGGCTTTGATTAAGTACTACTATTCCGGCGTGGAGGTAGCTAAGATTTTTTCTTAACAAAGCGAAGAACAAAATCACCGGCTCAAGCCGGTGATTTTCATTACTCGAGCGGAGCCGGCGCCTCGTCGCCAATTTCTTCGGCGACTCCGGGGCGTCCTTTCTCCTCTTCCGGCGCCTCGCCGCGTTCGACGGCCTCCCAAACTTTGTCAGAGATAGCCTTCAAGAGCGCCGGATTTTCACGCAGGTACTGCTTGGCTTTTTCCCGGCCGACGCCGAGCTTTTCCTCGCCGAAGCTGTAGCTGTTGCCGGTTTTGGCGATTATCCGGTGGAGAACGGCCGTGTCGAGGGTATCGCCCGAGGTGGAAATACCTTCGTTGTACATGATGTCGAATTCAGTGGTGCGGAACGGCGCGGCCACTTTATTTTTTACTACCTTCGCTTTGACGCGGTTGCCGATAATCTTGTCGCCCTGCTTGATCTGAGCGGCCCGGCGCACCTCGATGCGCACCGAGGAGTAGAATTTAAGCGCCGTACCGCCGGTCGTCGTTTCGGGGTTGCCGAAAAAGACGCCGATCTTATGGCGGATTTGGTTGATGAATATCACGACTGTTTTGGTTTTGCTCACGACGCCGGTGAGCTTGCGCAGAGCCTGGCTCATGAGCCGGGCCTGGAGCCCCATGTGGGACTCGCCCATTTCGCCTTCGATTTCGGCTTTGGGCACGAGCGCGGCGACCGAGTCCACGACAATGACGTCGACGGCGTTCGAGCGCACCAGCGTTTCGACGATCTCGAGCGCTTGTTCGCCCGTGTCGGGCTGCGAGATAAGCAGATTATCCACGTCCACGCCGATTTTGCGCGCGTAGTCCGGGTCTAGGGCGTGCTCGGCGTCCACAAACGCGGCGATGCCGCCTTTTTTCTGCACCTCGGCGATAATATGCTGGGCTAGGGTGGTTTTGCCGCTGGCCTCCGGTCCGAAAATTTCGATCACCCGGCCGCGCGGTACGCCCTTGACCCCGAGCGCGATATCCAGGGAGAGCGAACCGGTAGAGATGGAGTCCACGTTGCTCCGCTCAGCCTCGCCGAAGCGCATGATCGCGTTTTCGCCGTATTTTTCTTTTATTTGGTCAATGGCCGAAGCGGCGGCTTTCAGTTTCAGATTTTGTTCTTCGGAAATTTTTGCCATATTTCATGAAAAATTAAGGCGCTCTTTTTCTGGAGAAGACGTTTCAAGGTTGGCTCGGCAGCCTTCTCCGCGATTTAAAACAGAGAGTAGTTACTCTCTGTATATTACACCTCTATAATACTCTGCCCGGGGCTGGCCGTCAACCATCTTCCGGGCTGTCCGTGAGGCTAAACCGGTCTGTCTGTTTGTATATAATATGGCGTGTTTCCTCCGTTATTTGGCCGTGTTTTTTTTCGGCTGAAACAACTATCGTGTTAATGCCGGGGTTGAGGGTAACCGACTCGTTGAAGCGTCCGGTTTCATCGCTTTTTATCTGCTGGCCGTTGATTGATACCTTTACTTCCGGATCGGTGGCGCCGATGATGGCGATCGAATTTTTGTGGGCGATGAATCCGTTCAAGGGCGAGGAGAGCGCCAGGCGCGGCGGTTCGAGGGTATTCTTTACCTGGAGGCCCAGGTAAAGAACGAGGACGAGCGTAATGAGGCCCACGGCGCCGGCCCGCAGCAGGCGGGGCAGGTTGCTCAAGCTGGACAAGCGCGGCGTTTTTTTGGGGTGACAGTCGCTGCGGTCGGACAGGTCGAGTTCCTCAATAAAAAACTGGGTTACGTACGGCTCCGGATCCAGCCCCAGGGCGGAGACGTATTTTTTGACAAAATTTTTCTGATAGAGCGGGGGCAGTTTGAGATCGTCGAAACGGCACTCTTCTAGCGCCGCCAGGTAACACTTGTTTATTTTCGTCTTTTCCGCAATCGCCTCCAGGGATACCCCTCTTTCTTCGCGCGCCTGCTTGAGACGCAAGCAGACCCGGTAAGGAGAGGTGAGGGATTTTTTGGTGAAAGGCGGCATAATCGCGAAACGGGCAGCGGATTAACAAAGTCTTTTTTGATCCGTGCTTTTGTCTATAACTGGCCGGGTTTTTCTTCCTGGGACTCGCTGTCGGCGTCGGTGAACACGTTCAACTCTTGCCCAGAGTCCATTGTATCATTGCCAGCACCGATTGTCACGAGAATTTCGCGAGGCTTGGCCCCGTCAGCCGGGCCGACAATACCGGCGGCCTCAAGTTCGTCGAGAATTCTGGCGGCCCGGGCATAGCCGATCTTAAAACGGCGCTGCATCAATGAGGCGCTCGCCTTGCCGGCCTGAATGACGTAATTTTTTGTTTCGTTAAAGAGCGGGTCTTGATCATCGCTCGGGCCGCCAAACAGGCTCATGGTGCCGTTGTTGCCGGCTTGTCCGACGATGGATTCGTCGTATTCCGGTTCCTCGTCGCCTTTTAGGTATTCGGACAGGCGTTTCAGTTCTTCTTCGGACACATAGGCACCCTGGATACGCACCGGTTTGGAAAGCTCGGCCGACGAGAAGAGCATGTCGCCGCGTCCCAGGAGTTTTTCGGCGCCGGGACAGTCAAGAATCGTGCGCGAATCGATTATCGAGGCCACCGAGAAAGCGATCCGCGCCGGGATGTTGGCTTTCATGAGGCCGGTGATAACATCCACGCTGGGGCGCTGGGTGGCGAGAACCAGATGGATGCCGACCGCGCGCGCCATTTGCGCCAGGCGGATGATGCCGGCCTCAACCTCGTTGGCGGCCGAAGCCATGAGGTCGGCCAGCTCGTCGATGATAAATACAATATGGGGGAGTTTGTTTTCCGGATTTTTTTGGTTGTACGAGGTGATATCGCGGCTGCCGGCCGTGGCCAGCACCTCGAACCGGCGTTCCATTTCGCCAATCGTCCACTTGAGCGCGTTAACGGTTTTTTGCACGTTGGTGATGACAGGCGTCAGAAGATGGGGGATGCCGTTGTACAGCGTTAGCTCGACTCGTTTGGGGTCCACCATAATCAGACGCAGCGTCTCCGCCGTATTTTGGTACAAAAGCCCCATAATCACCGCGTTCACGCAGACAGTTTTCCCCGATCCGGTCGCGCCGGCAACCAGCAGGTGGGGCATCTTGGGCAGATCCGCGAACCAGACTTTGCCGGCTACGTCTTTGCCCAGGGCCAGCATCAGGTTGTGGGGCCGCAGTTTGAAGTTTTTGTCTTCGAGGAGTTCTTTGAGGCTCACTAGAGCCGTGCGCTGGTTGGGCACCTCGACGCCGACCAGCGATTTTCCCGGAATCGGCGCCTCTATTCGTATCGGGTGGGCCGCCAGAGAGAGCGCTAGGTCGTTGCTCAGACCGGTGATGCGCGAGAGCTTTACGCCTTTGGCCGGCTTGAGCGTGTACTGCGTTACTGTCGGGCCGACGCGGACTTCGCCCATTTCGACATCGATGCCGAATTGTTCGAACGTATCCTTGATGATCTCGGCGTTGGCCTCGATGTCGCCGCTCGTGGGTTTGCTGCGTTTGTCCGACAGGAGATCGAGCGGCGGAAGCTGGCGGATGACGACTTTCTTGGCCCATACATCCGGCCGGTTTGGCCGTTTGGTGTCTTCGCTATCAGTTTGTTCGTCCATTTCTCCGTCGTCATCTTCATTCTCCGCGCGCTCAGGAGCCAGGGATTTCTTCTGGAAAGCGCGCTCCGTGGCCGTTGGCGTTTCCTCGGCCGAATCTTGCTCCTCTTCGGCCGCTACAGCATAATCTCCCCGGATACGGAATTGTACCTGCCCCGGGTTTTTGACAAAGAGTTTTTTTACGCCGTTAACAAGGGCGACGCCGCCCGCGCCGAGGCCAGTGAAAAGTTTTCGGTGCAACAGAATAAACGCGGTTACTGAGGTGTTGAACATGAGAATCACCGAAACCAAAGCCAGGCCGACGAGGACGATAATGCCGCCTATGGACCCTAAATAAGTTTTTAGAACCCAGGCGAACAGGCCGAAAATCCCGCCGCCATGTCCGGAGAGAGCCTCTCTCCACATGAGAGCAGGGTCGAATTTTAGGTGGAAAAGGCTGGAAAGCGAGACAAAGAAGAGAAACGCCCCCAGGCCGTGGGTGGGGCGATAGTTGTACTCGACGTCTTTGACGAGGAACCAGGCAATGAGCAGGATGACAAAGGGGGAGGCGTAGCGCATGACGCCAAAGAGGAAACTCAAGACATACTCATCAAGCGCGATGCCGACAGCGCCGGCCCGGTGGAAGAAGCTCAAGCCGATAATGAGCGCGCTGATGACAAGAATAATGACAATAATACCACGCGAAAGGGTGGGATCGAGGGCAGACTCGCGGCGACGGGGCATAAATAGGGGGTAGAAGCGCGAATAGTACCTCATAGTATACCACGAGGTAGGAAAGGAATGAATATTTCTGACTCCAGCTTGCCGCTGGGCAGCGCCGTACAGTGGCGAGGGCGTTAATTTGCTCTAAGCTACCAAATGGATGACGGCCGGAAGGTTCCCGGCTTTTCAATCCGGCTGGGGCCAGTCTCGTGCAGTTATGCCGGGGTAAGCTGGTTCGGCTTTTGGGGTCGAAACGGCCCGCTAAGTGGGGATAACTCCGGGCTTAAAACCTTAAGAGGCGGATACAATTGAGAAAAAAGGCTAAAATAAAGTAAAATATCATGGATTCTTGACAAAAATCAACGATATGGTTCTCCTTGACAGCCCCTCCCGACTAAGGTATAGTGATGGAGCTTACAGAATACTTCGCGATACTAGAGGCACAGGCGGAAAAATCCGCTTTACTAAACCATACGGGGCAACGGGGTCCGGCTACGCGCTAGCTATTGTCGGACAGGCCCTTGTCCGGTAGCAGGTTCACCTCCATGTCCGAACAGCTTAACTTCTAACTCTGACAACATAATTCCCTTCATCCAAGGAATTTTTTGTTTTTTTGTCCCCCTATGACGCCAGTCTATAAGCGCCAGCCCCTCCAGCATTTGGAGCGCGTCTACTTTACGAAGCTCCGCGACGCTATCGAGACGCCGGACCTGATCGAGGTGCAGAAGACCTCGTATGAGTGGTTTCTCAAGGAGGGTATTCGCGAACTGTTTGACGAGATTTCTCCGATCGGAGATTTTACCGGCCGCGATCTTGAACTGTACTTTGAAGATTACTACCTCGATGAAGCCAAATTTGACGAAATACACTGCCGCGAAAAGAATATCACCTACGAAGCCCCGTTGCGCGTTCAGGTCAAGCTGGTAAACAAGCGCACCGGCAAATCCAATAAACAGGAAATCTATTTGGGTGATATCCCGCTCATGACCGACCGCGGTACTTTCATGATAAACGGTATTGAACGCGTCGTCGTGTCCCAGCTTATCCGCAGTCCGGGCGCTTTCTTTACCGCCGACCAGGCGCGCGGCCGCCGTTTTTACGGCGCCAAAATAATCCCGAACCGCGGCGCCTGGATAGAAGTGGAAACCGACCAAAACAACGTAATTTGGGTAAAAGTGGACCGCAAACGCAAGGTGGCCGCCACTTCGCTTTTGCGCGCTTTTGGACTCTCCAATGATGACGGTATCCGTGAGACTTTCAAAGATGTTAACGCCCATCCGAACATTGATTACATCGAAGAAACACTCAAGAAAGACGCTGCCAGCTCCGAGGAAGAAGGCCTCATAGAAGTTTACCGCCGGATCCGGCCGGGCGACTTGGCGACGGCTGACAACGCCAGAAGCCTGATACATTCGATGTTTTTCAATTTTGATCGCTACGATCTCGGCAAGGTCGGCGTTTATAAATTCAGCACCAAGTTCAACCTCAACTTGGGTGAAAAAGATTTCGACACCAAAGAGCATCGCGTGCTTTCTCTCGAAAAACTCATCCTAGTGATCAAAGAAGTTGTCCGCCTCAATGTTACCCAGGACATACCGGACGATATTGACCACCTGGGCAACCGTCGAGTGCGCGCCGTGGGCGAACTCGTGCAGAATCGCTTTCGGATCGGGTTGGCGCGCATGGAGCGCATCATCAAAGACCGGATGAGCACCATGGAAATCGACAGTATAGTGCCCAACAAGCTCATCAATGCCCGGCCGGTTATCAGCGTAGTGCGCGAGTTCTTCATGAGTTCGCAGCTTTCTCAGTTCATGGACCAGGTTAACCCGCTGGCCGAGTTGGAGCACAAGCGCCGCGTCTCGGCGCTTGGTCCGGGAGGGTTGTCGCGGGACCGCGCCGGCTTTGAAGTACGCGACGTGCACAGTACCCACTATGGCCGCATCTGCCCCATTGCCACTCCTGAAGGCCCCAACATCGGACTGGTCGGCCATCTGTCGGCTTTCGCGCGCATGAACGGGTTCGGTTTTTTGGAGACCCCGTACAGAAAAGTTTTGCGAACAGTGCCTAATGATCCCAAATTCACGGAAGGGGAAATCGCCCGGGAGGATATCGGCAGTGCGGCGGCCGCCGGCGAGGTGATTACGGCGGAGAAAGCCAAAAAGATCGCCGGTCTAAAAGACTGGACGGAAATTCCGGTAAAACCCCGCGTTACTCACGAGATTGTCTACCTCAATTCTTTCGAGGAAGAGCGCGTAAGCACAACCAGTGCTACCGTGGAGATTGACGAGAAAGGCTATTTTCAAGAAGAAAAAGTGGCGGCCCGCGTTCATGGCCAGCCGGCCGTCGCCGATGTGTCTGTCATAGATTACCTGGACGTGGCTTCGAACCAGATTTTGAGCGTGGCGACGAGCCTGATTCCCTTTTTGGAACATGACGACGCTACGCGCGCCCTCATGGGCACGAACATGCAGCGCCAAAGCGTGCCGTGCATCAAAGCTGACCCGCCGCTCGTCGGTACCGGCGTGGAGCGGGCCGCGGCCATGTCTTCGGGGTACGTCTTTACGGCTCCTGACGACGGCGAGATTACGGCCGTCGACGGCGCCCGTATCGAGCTTACCGGCAAGAAAGGCAAAGTGTACACTTACCGCCTTCATAAATTTGTCCGCTCGAACGCCTCGAGTTGCATTAACCAGTCTCCCATCGTGACGCTTGGCCAAAAGGTAAAAAAGGGCCAACCTTTGTGCGATGGTCCGTCTATCAAGGACGGCGAGCTGGCTCTGGGCCAGAACGTGCTCGTGGCTTACATGGTGTGGGACGGCTTTAACTACGAGGACGCCGTCATTATCTCGGAGCGGCTGGTGCGCGACGATCGCTACACTTCCATCCAGATTGAGCATTATACGACCGACGTGCGCGAAACCAAGCTTGGGCCCGAAGTGGTAACAAGCGACATCCCGAATGTCAGCGAGGAAAAGCTCAAGAATCTGGATTCGGAAGGCATTGTCCGTATTGGCGCCGAAGTTCATTCCGGCGATATCCTGGTCGGCAAGATCACGCCCAAAGGCGAGACCGAACTCACGCCGGAAGAAAGGCTGCTGCGCGCTATTTTCGGCGAGAAGGCCCGAGATGTGCGCGACTCGTCGCTGTATTTGGAACACGGCGAGCACGGCAAGGTGATCGACGTGAAAGTTTTTTCGGCCGAACAAGGCGACAAACTCCAGCCCGGAGTAATAAAACAGGTGCAGGTTACGGTGGCCGATTTGCGGAAGGTGCAGGTGGGCGACAAGATGGCCGGACGCCACGGGAATAAAGGCGTTATTTCCCGCGTGGTCCCGGTCGGCGACATGCCTTTCTTGGAGGATGGAACGCCTATTGACATCATTCTTTCGCCGCTCGGCGTTATTTCGCGTATGAATTTGGGCCAGCTCCTGGAGAATCACTTGGGATTGGCCGCCAACGCGCTCGGCTACCGCGCGGCTACTCCGGTTTTGAACGGTATTACCGAGGAGCAGATTGCGGCCGAGCTCGAGAAGGCCGGTTTCCCGGACAACGGCCAACTGCAGCTTTACGACGGCCGGACCGGCGAACCGTACGACTACAAAACCACGGTGGGTTACAGCTACATGCTGAAGCTAAACCACATGGTCGAGGACAAGATTCACCAGCGTTCTATCGGGCCTTACAGCCTGATTACCCAGCAGCCTCTCGGCGGCAAGGCGCAATTCGGCGGCCAGCGCTTTGGCGAAATGGAAGTCTGGGCGCTCGAGGCCTATGGCGCGGCGCACACGCTTCAGGAAATGCTGACGATTAAATCCGATGACGTGCCCGGGCGCGCCAAGGCTTACGAGGCGATTATCAAGGGCGAATCGATAACGAAGATTAATCTGCCGGAGTCGTTTAATGTTTTGGTCCGCGAACTTAAGGGTCTGGCCCTGGATGTCGAACTTCAGAAAAGGGTTGAGGGCGAGGGCTTCGCCTCGGTCGATGAAACGGCCATTGCGTCTGAAAAAGCGGCGGATGAGCCGGCCGCGGCCGAAGTGCCCAACCAATAGGGACAGCTTAGATATTAGGAATTTGAAATTTTCTGTCTATGACACCCCGCAACTCACTTACCGTCCTGCAGTTTGACGCCTTGCGCCTTAAAGTGGCGTCGCCAGAGGTAATAAAAAAATGGTCGTACGGCGAGGTCTACAAGCCGGAGACGATAAATTACCGCACGCAAAAGCCGGAAAAGGGCGGTCTTTTTGCCGAAGAAGTTTTCGGCCCGACCAAGGATTGGGAATGCTACTGCGGCAAGTACAAAAAAATACGTTACAAAGGAATTGTCTGCGATAAGTGCGGCGTCGAGGTTACGCATTCTTTGGTGCGGCGCGAACGCATGGGGCACATTGAACTGTCTACGCCGGTTTCGCACATCTGGTTTTTGCGTACTATTCCTTCGCGTCTGGGTTTGGTGCTCGATTTATCCATTCAGGCGCTCGAAAAGGTCATCTATTTTGCTTCATTTATCATCACGCAAGTTGACGAGGCGGAACGTGCGTCCACCGAAGACTCGCTGAAGAAAGAATACAAGAGCAAACGCAAACAGATCGAGGGCGATTTCGGCAAAAAAATCGAAGCCATCGGCGCCGATTCAAAAGACGCCAAAGCGATTGTCCGGGAACGGGATGAGAAGCTCGCGGCGCTCGATGAAGACTTTCATCAGGCCGAGTCCGAGCTCAAGGAAATTACGATGCTTAATATCCTTTCGGAAGCCCGCTACCAGGAACTCTCTATCCGTTACGGCCATTTGTTCGAGGCCGGCATCGGCGCGGGCGCGATCCGCGAACTTTTGGTCCGGCTTAACTTGGAGGACACCATCGTCAATTTGGAGAGGGAAATTCAAAAGAGCAAAGGCGCCAAGCGCGGCCGGCTCATCCGCCGCGTTAAGCTTTTGACGAGCCTGGCCAAAAATGAAATCCGTCCGGAATGGATGGTTATGACCGTGATTCCGGTCGTGCCGCCGGACCTGCGTCCGATGGTGGCTCTAGACGGCGGACGGTTCGCGACTTCCGACCTGAATGACCTGTACCGCCGGGTGATCAACCGCAACAACCGTCTGCGGCGCCTGTTGGAGCTTAACGCGCCGGAGGTGATCTGCCGCAATGAAAAACGCATGCTGCAGGAAGCAGTCGACGCTCTTATCGACAATAATGCCCGCGCCACCAAGACTGTGCGCGCCTCGACCGGACAAAAACGTCAGCTGCGCTCTCTCGCCGACATCCTCAAAGGCAAACAGGGGCGTTTCCGCCAGAATCTGCTGGGCAAGCGGGTAGACTACTCCGGCCGGTCGGTTATCGTGGTAGGCCCCAAGCTCAATATCGACGAGTGCGGCTTGCCCAAAATTATGGCGCTCGAACTTTTTAAACCGTTCGTCATGGCCGAGATTATCAAGCGTGAACTGGCCCACAATGTCCGCAGCGCTTCGCGGTTTATCGAAAGCAATGCTCCGGAGGTGTGGGATATCTTGGAAAATTTGACCAAAAGCACGCGTGTCCTGCTCAATCGCGCGCCCACCCTGCACCGGCTCGGTATCCAGGCTTTTCGGCCGCGGCTGGTAGAGGGCAAAGCCATCCGTCTTCACCCGCTCGTCTGCGCCGCTTTTAACGCTGACTTTGACGGCGACCAAATGGCGGTCCACCTGCCACTGTCGGAACAGGCCAAGTGGGAGGCCGAGCATTTGATGGCGTCGGAGAAAAACTTGCTCAAGCCGGCCACCGGCGCTCCGGTAATTACGCCGCAGCAAGACATCGCCCTCGGCTGTTATTACCTGACTAAATACGACGACCGCGACACCGGCGAGGTGAAGAGGTTTTTCGCCAATATCACCGAAGCCAAGTACGCGTACAAGACGCGGGTAATCAGCCTCAAAGAGCGCATCAAAGTCCGCTTCACTGATTTGTCCAAATTCCCCGAAGGTACGGGCACAATTATCGAAACGTCTATCGGCCGCGTTTTCTTCAATGAAATTCTTCCGGTCCGGATTCCGTACTACAATGAGACCATTACCAAAAAGCACCTGTCGGCCATTATTCAGCTTTTATTGGAATTTTACGGCCAAGAGACGACCGCCAAGATGCTCGATGAGATAAAAAATCTAGGGTACAAATACGTGACCAAGTCCGGTTATTCGCTGGGTAAGAACCAGTTTCCGGAAATTCCCGACAAGCCGGTTTTGCTCGACGAGGGCGCTAAGCGCGTCGAAATCGTGGAGGACCAGTACCAGCAGGGCCTTTTGACGGATGCCGAACGGCACGCCAAAGTGCTGGAGATTTGGACCGAAGTCAAAGAACGCATGCTGGCGCACACCAAGGACGCCCTGGATAAGAATGACTCGGTGTTTGCCATGATCGATTCCGGCGCCCGCGGCAGCTGGGCGCAACTCGGGCAGGTAATCGCCATGAAGGGCCTCGTGGCCTCGCCGAGCGGTGAGATTATCGAGCTGCCGGTGAAGGGCAACTTCAAAGAAGGCTTTGACGTCATCGAGTTCTTTATTTCCTCGCACGGCACCCGTAAGGGTCTCTCGGACACGGCTCTGCGCACGGCTAACGCCGGTTACCTCACCCGCCGCTTGGTGGATGTGGCGCAGGATGTCATTGTCAAGTTTGAGGATTGCGGCGACACGACGGGTGAAATTTTCACTAAGGACGAATCGGAACAGATGGGTGAGAAACTGACGGACAGAGTTTTGGGACGTTTTGTCATCTCGGCCGTAAAGGACGGTCGCAAGACTATCGTCAAAGAAGGCGGCGTGGTAACGGCCGAAGCCGTCCGCCAGATTGAACAGGCCGGCATTGATACGGTTCATGTCCGGTCCGTTCTTCAGTGTCTGTTGCCCAAGGGCGTGTGCGTTAAATGTTACGGTTACGACCTGGCGCACAATGAAGTAATCAAGCCTGGGGTGGCCGCCGGAGTTATCGCGGCGCAATCCATCGGTGAGCCGGGCACGCAGTTGACAATGCGTACTTTCCACTTAGGCGGCGTGGCCGGCGGCGACATTACCCAGGGTCTGCCGCGCGTGGAGGAGCTGTTCGAATCGCGACTGCCGAAACGCAAAGCTGTCTTGTCCGAAGTTTCCGGCAAGGTGGAGATCGAGGACGCGGACGGCAAGGTTATCACGAGTCCTACCGGACGTAAGATTTTTGAAGGCCGCCGCGGCCAGAAGATTATCCAGGTACACCATGAAGGCCAAGAGGAAATGACTTTTGAAGTGAGCGGAGAGGACGAGATCAAAGCCCATGACGGAGACAAAGTAAAAAAAGACGATTGTCTTCTGATCCGCGGTTCTTCGGGTGAAGAGGTCCTGGCCAAGTACAATGGCACTATTAGGCACGAAGGCGACAAGGTGATTCTGGTCTATGAAGGCAAGAGCGTAAAAGAGTATATCATCCCGATCGGCTACAAGCTCTGGGTGAAAGACGGCGACGAGGTAGAGCGCGGCGACCAGCTGACGGAAGGCAGCATTGACCTCAACGAGCTCTACGAGCTCAGGGGCCGGGATGCGGTGCAGCGCTATATTTTGACCGAAATACAGGAAATTTACGCCGCCCAAGGGCAGCGCCTGAACGACAAGCACGTCGAGATCATTATCAAGCAGATGTTTAGCCGCGTTTACGTGGAAGAATCGGGCGACTCGGACCTGTTGCCCGGAGAAATTATTGAAAAAGCGCAGTTGATGGTGGCCAATGCCCAGGCCCAAAGTGCCGGCCGTAAGCCGGCAAAAGGGCGCGAACTTCTTTTGGGCATCAGCAAGGTCGCTTTGACCACGCAGAGTTTCCTTTCGGCCGCTTCGTTCCAGGAAACCTCGCGGGTTTTGGTCAGCGCCGCTATCACCGGCAAGGTGGACTACTTGGAAGGTCTCAAAGAGAACGTTATCATCGGCCGTTTGATTCCGGCGGGGACGGGGTTTGTGTCTGAAGCTGAAGTTGATACTGAGGGGGCTCCGGCACAGGAATAGTCTGCTACGGCAAAGGCGTAACCGGGCGGTATAACTCATTTTAATTCCGGCAGAACTCGCTTGCTACGCAGCTCAGACAGCTGGCGGAATTAAAATGAGTTATACCGCCCGGTTACTATGAGTTCAACAGTGTTTGTTGGCTTTTAGGCGTATTGCCAGCTCCCCCGCCCAAGCGGGGGAGCTTTGCTGTATTACAGACTGTTCTTGCTTGGATCTCCTTTCCTTCGGCCGGAGTTAGCGGCCGGCCGTGGGCTAAGTTTTACTTTTTGTATGCCTTTTCTTTTGGTGAATAAGCCGGTCGGCTGGACCTCGCATGACGTGGTGGCCAAACTCCGCGGTATTTTGCGCGAAAAAAAGATTGGCCACGCGGGCACGCTTGATCCGTTTGCCATGGGGTTGCTAATCGTGGGCGTGGGCCGCGAGGCGACGAAACGGTTGGATGAATTCAAACGGCTGGAAAAGGAATACGAGGTGGCGATGAAGTTCGGCTTTGTGAGCGACTCCTACGATTGCGATGGCGTCATCGCTCCCCATCCCTTGGCGCGGCCGGTGGCCAAGGAAGAACTGGAAAAAATTTTACCAAAATATCGCGGTGTCATTGAACAAGTTCCGCCGATGTTTTCGGCCAAAAAGGTAGGCGGGAAAAAATTATACGAACTGGCGCGGCAGGGAGCAGAAATCGAGCGCCGGCCGCAGACGGTGACGATTTTTGAGCTGGAAATTTTGGAGTGCGCTCCTGATTCGGCCCGCCTGCGGGTGGTTTGCAGCTCCGGGACGTATATTAGAAGTTTGGTTCACGATATCGGGCAGGATTTGGGTGCGGGGGCGTACGCGGCGGCTTTGGTTCGCACCAGAATCGGACCGTACAGATTATCGGAAGCGAAAACTATCGAGCAGATAAGCCGGCCGTTGTCCGAGTAGCGGCAAATAAGGTGCCGCAGCGTTGATTTTTGGCAATAAATACTATAATGTAGGGCTGTGAGGTCGTCGGTGGCTTACCGGATTTGCCGGTTGAGCCGCTCATTTCCTGAGTTTTTACAGTCTTTTTCACGGCTCTTAACTATATGGCCCGGCACTCGAAATGGCACAATATCCAGGTCCGCAAGGGCAAGCAGGACAAACTAAAAGGCAGCGCTTTTACCAAGCTGGCGCGTTTGATTACCATCGCCGCCAAAGAAGGCGGCGGCAACCCGGAAATGAATTTTTCCCTGCGCCTCGCGATCGAAAAAGCCAAGGCCGCCAATTTACCCAAAGATAATATAGATCGGGCTATAAAACGAGGTACTGGCGAGCTTGGAGACGAGGCCGCGCTGGAGGAGCTTTTGTATGAGGGTTTCGGCCCGGGCGGCATCGCTTTTTTGGTTGAAGTCGTGACCGACAACCGCAATCGTTCGGCCGGCGAGGTAAAAAATATTTTTACCAAGCATGGCGGCAGCGTCGCCGGTCCGGGCAGCGTGCAGTGGCAATTCGAACGGCGCGCGGTGGTGCGGGTCGGCGAGAGCCAGAGGCCTAAAATCAAAGACCGAGAGCCGGAGTTTGAACTCGCGGTGATTGACGCGGGCGCTGAGGATATCGTTGTGAGCGAGCTCGGGTGGGAGATTATTTGCGCCGTGGATAAGTTCCAGCCGGTTTTGCATACCGTGGAGCGGTTCGGCATCGAGCCGGAAGAGTCGGGATTGGAATGGCTACCCAAAGACAGGGTTTCGGCAGACGAGGCCGGGAGCGAGCAGGCGGCGGGGCTTTACGGCGCGCTCGAAGACCACGACGACGTGCGGGCGGTGTACACGAATGAAGTCTAACGTCTGGTATTCGTATGAAAAGAAATAAAACTCAGCGGATATTGGGAATTGACCCCGGCTTCGGCCGGCTGGGCTATGGGATAATCGAACAAAGAAACGGCGCCTGGCGGGCGGTGGTATACGGGCTGATAGAAACGTCGGCCGAGCTTTCTTTTGCGGAGCGTCTGTGCGAGATCCGCGACGATTTAGTTAAAATTATCCAGAAATACCGGCCGGCGTCGGCGTCCGTGGAGGAGTTATTTTTTTACAAAAATGTTACCACCGCCATTGAGGTCGGCCAGGCGCGCGGCGTCGTGCTCCTGACGCTCTCCGAAGCCGGGCTGCCGATTGAGGAATTTACGCCGCTTGAGATAAAAAAGTCGCTGACCGGCTATGGCCGCGCCGAAAAGAGCCAGCTGCAGTACATGGTCAAAGTTATCCTGGGCCTCAAGCCCGGGCGGCTGCAAGACGACGCGGCCGACGCTCTCGCCGTGGCCCTGGCCGCCGGAGCCAATTTGCCTTTTACCCAGGCTCTGAAACGATCCCGGCGTAGTCCAAGGTCGGGTTGAGATTCAGCCTCGATTCCTCGGTGATACCTTGACATAATCGGCCTCTCCTGGTATAATCATCCCATCTACTAATCCCGACTCGGTCGGGTCCGGACGGCCGCGGGACATGCCCCGCCCCCGCTCGATAATACCATGCATGTATGCTGACCAAGCAAAAAAAGTTGAACGTCATCAAGAAGTACCAGACCCACAA
This sequence comes from Candidatus Magasanikbacteria bacterium GW2011_GWA2_56_11, assembly GCA_001004885.1. Taxonomy (GTDB): domain Bacteria; phylum Patescibacteriota; class Patescibacteriia; order Magasanikbacterales; family UBA922; genus GWA2-56-11. The sequence goes on along the minus strand of LCRX01000003.1, from coordinate 11,292 downwards.
AGGCGACACTGGGTCGACCGAGGTCCAGATCGCTATTCTGACCGCGGAAATTGACGAGTTGGTGGGCCACCTCAAGGCTCACGCCAAGGATCACTCTTCCCGCCGCGGTCTGTTGCGCAAGGTCGGCGAACGCCGCCGCCTGCTGCGCTATCTGCAGCGCGAGAACGCCGCCTCGTACGAGGATCTGGTCAAGAAACTCAAACTTAAGCAGGCCAAGCAGTTCGAGACCGCGGCAGAAAAAGAAGATGACGCCGATCTAATCGAGGAATCTCATGAGCCCGAACCTGAAAGATAGTACCAGACATCCGCTCAAGCACCCCGACCAACGTGTTGGGGTGTTTATTGATGTACAGAATCTCTACTATTCGGCCAAAAATCTTTTCGGCATGAAAGTGAATTTTGGCAACATCGTTAAAGAGTCGGTTTTGAACCGCAAGCTGATTCGCTCTATAGCCTACGTGGTCCGGACCGAGTCCAAAGAAGAGCAGCCTTTTTTCGAGGCGCTGTATAATCTTGGCATTGAAACGCGCGAAAAGGATTTGCAGATTTTTTCCACGGGCCTTAAAAAGGCCGACTGGGACGTGGGGCTCGCGGTTGACGCTATCCGGCTCGCGCCCAGCCTAGACGCCATCGTGATTGTCTCGGGCGACGGCGACTATCTGCCGCTGGTGGATTATCTTCAGAGCATGGGCAAACAGGTCGAGGTGGCCGCTTTCGGCGGCACTACTTCCGGCCGGCTTATCGAGGCCGCGGACGATTTTCTTGATCTGGGCCGGGACAAAGAGAAATTTTTGATTGTTGACCGGAGGCGGGAATTGAAGCGGGGAGCTGCTTCGCAGTAGGAGTTTTTGCGCTATCGTCTATAGTTTGCGTTTTGATGATAGCTGGAGTGCTCCGGCCGGGGCGTAGCGGCGGGGATAACCCGTTTTAATTCCGGCAGAACTCGCTTGCTTTACAGCTCAGACAGCTGGCGGAATGAAAACGGCTTATCCCCGCCGCTACTAGGGGTAAAATCTTATTAAGTTTCTAACTTAAACTAATTAAATTTATTAATTCGCTGGTCGGGAGACATCTAGGTCCCTTGGGGATCTATCGCTTCTTGATCAGCGCGAGGAGTACAATTATGTTGAACATTCGTCAGTGGTCGGTGGATTGGGCCGGCCGTAAACTCGAAATCGAGGTAGGCAAGCTCGCGCTTCAGGCGCAAGGATCATGCACTGTCCGCTATGGGGACACCGTGATTCTGGCCACTATCGTCAAAAGCGGCAATATCCGCGACGGGATAGACTATTTTCCGCTCATGGTGGACTTCGAGGAGAAGCTCTACGCCGCGGGTAAAATCAAAGGCTCGCGTTTTATCAAGCGCGAAGGCCGTCCGAGCGACGAGGCGATCCTTACCGGGCGCCTGATTGACCGCGCTATCCGTCCGCTGTTCGACGACCGTGTTCGCAACGACGTGCAGGTGGTGTTGACGGCGTTGTCGGTTGACGGGGTGAATGACGCCGCTATCGTGGCTCTTATTGCCGCCTCCTGCGCCGCGGCCATTTCTCCGGTGCCCTGGAACGGCCCGATCGCCGCGGCCCGGGTCGGCCGCAAAGACGGCCAGTTTATCCTGAACGCTACTATCGAAGAGGTACAGACCGGGGACTTGGATCTGGTCGTGGCCGGTACGCCGGACAAGCTTATCATGACCGAGGCCGGCGCGCGCGAAGTGGCCGAGACCGATATGTACGAAGCCATGAAGTGGGGCTGCAGCCAGCTTCAGCCGGTGATTGACCTCATTAAAACTATCCAGTCCGATTTGGGCACGGTCAAAGATGCCGTACCCGCTGGTCCTCAGTCGGACGAAGAAGAGCTTGCCCGCCGCGTAGACGGACTCGGCGCCGCGTTCGTTTCGAGTGTCGCCGATTCCATGATTTTTGACTCGCCCAAGATCAACCGCAAAGACCGCTACGGCATGATCGAGAAAATCAGCGCCGCGCTCAAAACGCATTTGATCGCAGAGGGCATAGAAGAAGACAACTACAAGCCGGTTCTAAAGAACGTGAAGCTTTATGTCCAGCGCGAAGTGACCAAGAGGATTTTGCAGACCGGGCAGCGCCTGGACGGCCGCGCCCTGGAGCAGATTCGCGAACTTAACATCGAAGTTGACGCCCTGCCGCCGCGCGTGCACGGCTCGGCTATGTTTATGCGCGGCGACACGCAAGTGCTCTCGCTGACCACGCTCGGCGCTCCGGGCGACGTGCAGACGCTTGACACGATGGAAGAAGAAGGCAAGAAGCGCTACATGCACCACTACAACGACGCGCCGTTCACCTACGGCGAAACCGGGCCGCTGCGCGGTCCGGGCCGCCGGGCTATCGGCCACGGCGCGCTTGCCGAGCGCGCTTTGGAACCGGTCTTGCCGCCGGAAATAGATTTTCCGTACGCTATCCGCGTCGTCTCCGAGGTGCTCGGCTCGAACGGTTCGAGTTCGATGGCCTCTACTTGCGGTTCTACCCTGTCCCTGATGGCGGCCGGCGTGCCGATCAAAAAACCGGTCGGCGGCATTGCCATGGGGTTGGCCTCGGATACGGCCGGCAATTGGAAAGTTTTGACCGACCTGCAGGACGTGGAGGACGGTCCGGGCGGCATGGACTTCAAGATCACCGGCACGCGCGACGGCGTTACCGCTGTTCAGATGGACACCAAGACCCTGGGTCTGTCGTGGGATATCGTGAAGCAGACTATCGAGCAGGCCTACCGCGCCCGCCTCGAAATTCTCGACGCCATGGCCAAGGTTATCCCGGCGCCGCGGCCGGATCTTTCGCCGTATGCCCCGCGCATTGAGACCATTATGATTGATCCGGAAAAGATTCGCGACGTGATCGGTCCGGGAGGCAAGATTATTAACAAGATTATTGACGAGACTGGCGTCCAGATAGACATCGAGCAGGACGGCCGCGTGATGATTACTTCAAACGACAGCGAGGGCATGAAGCGCGCCATCAAGATGGTGCAGGACCTGACCAAAGAGGTGGCTCCGGGCGAGATTTACGACGGCACCGTGGTGCGCCTTGAGGATTTTGGCGCCTTTGTGCAGATTCTTCCCAACAAGGATGGACTCGTTCATGTAAGCGAAATTTCCTGGGAGCGCGTCGGTCGTCCGTCGGATGTGCTCAAGATGGGCGACAAGGTGCAGGTCAAGGTCAGGGAAATAGACAACCTCGGCCGCGTCAATCTCACCATGAAAGAACTCAAGCCCAAACCGGAAGGCTGGACCCCGCCGACGTTTGACCGCGGCCCGCGCCCGGGCGGCGGCAAGCCGTTCGGCGGCCCGCGTCGGCCGTTTCGGGATCGGTAGCAAAAAAGGACCCATGATGGGTCCTTTTTTGTTGGTCATTTAAATATTTGTTATACTTTTATCGTACTGCTTATTAATATTAAGACATATGCGACGTATACCGGCAGGTGAAAATCCCTGGGGGTTGTTCGGGTGGAAGCCACCTAAAAGATCCAGGCCTGAAAAAGCTCCGAGCGAGGATCCTTCCCGGGATACTTTGGGAATACACCCTAGCCAGGATGCTTTTGGCGAAATTGCCCGCGCAGATTCGGGCCGCTATATACCGGCGGAAAGTTGGGGTGATGCCGAACCTAAGGGTACGAGCGACAACCCCAAGATTGGGGATCCGCCAGGGCTAAAAACACACCGCAGGCATGGCCGGACAGCCGCAGCCAGTTTTCAGCCTCGCGTCGGCGGCGATTTTGTGCCGGTAGAACAATTACCTGATGGCGGAAGGACCCCTGAAGAGGAACTATTGTACCGCGAAGAGATGGGGGCAGACAACGGCGAAGGCGATGACTACATTTCGGATTATCCTCAAGTTCCGGTTGATTCTGTCCCAGAAGAAGGCCGCCGACCCGGAGTTCATTCTCTTCCTGAGGCTAAACCATCTGGGGATGGACTAAGGGGAGAACAAGAAATCAAGCCGGCGGCTATAGAACCAGGGAAGGATCATGGAGCGGTAACGGGAGGGGACCGGGCGGCCCGAAGCGAATCACTACTAGAATCAGGCTGGATCCACTCCGAGCATAATGACGACTCTTCGCCCTACAACGTACCTACGGTGGGTATGGGCAAAGAGGTGGTCATGGAATTTGGCGGTTATAAAGACCGTGGTCGCAGGGAAGGGGTTAAACAATCCGGCAAATCAAAAAGGTTACGCGCGGAGCTAGAATTAAGGGCGAAAAAATCTGCCGCGCGAGAGCGGGTGTACAACGAATTTATGGCCAGAAAGAGAAAAGAAGAAGACACGATAAAGGCGGAAATACAAAAAAGGGACCAAGAGATAGATGCTGCTTCCATGCGGCAGATGGGGGCGATTATTGGTAATGTCCCTCCTCATGAATTAAGATTTGTGTACGACGCGGAGATAAAGAGATTGGCTCGAGCCAGGGGGAAAAAGCCGCCTCGAACTCCAGCCAAGACATGACAGCCAAGCTAAAAGGCCCCTTTTCGGGGTCTTTATTTTCGCAGTGTCAGGTAGTATGCTGGCCGAGCAGTCTTGATTTTATCGCTTCGGTATGGTTTAATCGCTCCCAGGCCGCGGTGGCGAAATGGTAGACGCACTTGCTTTAGGAGCAAGCAGGGCAACCTATGAGAGTTCGAGTCTCTCCCGCGGCACATGGCCGGCCGACAGCCTGGCAGAGCCGATTATAATTAATTTGTACTCCGCCTACCCGGCAAGCTATGAGCGCAGCGAAGAATTCTCAGAATGACAATTATTTCCGTCTCCTCGCCGCCCGTCTTGACCCGAATATAGCGGTTATTGATCTGCACCAGGCCGGCACTATCCCCGCCGCCATAGAACAGCTCGAACGCGAGTTGTTTTTGCTTTATAAAGAAGGAAAACTGTATTGCCGGGTCGTCCACGGCATCGGCACCGGCGCGCTCGCCGCGGCAGCGCACCGGGTGTTGCCGGGCCATACGCTGGTAAAAGTTTGGGAGTGCGAAGACGGCGCCGCCTGTCTTGTGGCTTTGGAAAGAGCTGTTTATTAGCCCTAGGCCCGAGCAGAATTAGCCCCTACAGGGCTAATTTTAAAATTAAAATTTGCCTATCCCTTGACGGATTTAGGTTTTTCTCTTATACTGGCTTGGTTTCAAAATCCCCCCTATGCCCCTTAGCGAGGCCAACCTCGACATTAATCCTCTCACAGAGAGCTTATCACCGGCACAGACTGGCACTGACCTGCTATCCGTTTTCGAAGAGATGAAAACGCATATCTGGCAGCGGCGGCCGATTCTCGGCGAGATCATGCGCAAGCACGCCGGCAAAACTCTTTACGACTACGCGAAAGATTTTACCGATGTTAACAAAACTCCGCATTTAGACACCCGCAAACAGGATTTGGTTACTGTCGCCAGAGAACTTGTTACCGCGCGTCTCGGCGCGGATGTCGGCGACGCAGTGGCCCGACAGCTTGGGCGTCTTCCCTTGGTGTCGACTGCCGACCATCACGGCCCCATCACCCACCCGTTTTTCGTCAATTCAAACATCATTTCAGCTTTGCCGTACTTTGACCAGTCCGGCCCCGACCTTCCATATTTGGTCAGTTTTTCTTTCGCGAGCATTTCGGTAAACAATACTTCATTCCCCCGCGGTCTGGTTTTTCACAGCCAGGACAATGGCGCCGGAGTGCTTGTCCGTTTGCCCATCCTGCCCGACCGGCTCAAGATGTCGGTGGTCTATGGCGCGCCGGCTTTTGCCGACAAAGAGATAGCCAAAGCCAAAGCGCAGCTCGCTCTGAAGCAAAAAAGCGGCGAGATTGCCGCCCGGCGCGCGCAGCGCATCGGGGAGGTCCTCGATCGTTATTTTTCTCTGCCTTCGGTTTTGGCCGCGCCAGATTTTGCCGCTCAAGTAACGAAGATCAATTACGACCTGTGGCCGGCTATTTTTCACCACCAGCCGGAGGCGGCGACTCCCGTCCGGCCCTCCGGGAGGATTCCGGATTTGATTTATCTCGAAATCGAAACCCTGGTGAATGAACTCCTGCTGCGTTTTCACCTCACAAATTCCGAGTCGCTTTTGTATCGTCTCTTTTTTGACCCCGGGCACCAGAATTTGGCCCAGCGGTTTTTTAATAACCTGCCGGGCGGCTTCTCGCTTGAGAACGGCTGGGGCACCTATTTTTTTTGGGCGGTGGATCAACGATTGCACCGCGTTCGGCTGATTCTCAAAGACGGCGAACTGCGCTCCGATAGCGGCGAACACGTGATCGCCCTGACGCCGGAGGCGATTCAGGAAGCGCTGGCGCGCAAACAAATTTTTCCGAGTATGGCTCTGTGCTACCTGGTGGTTTCGTTATATTACGGCGTAAAGTGCCTGGGAGGATTTAGCCAGGTAAATGATCTGACCATGCTCAAAGAAGCCTGGCGCGGTTTTTTGGCCGCGGTCGGTGAAGAAACCGAAGCGGCGGCTGTCTTGCCGGTCCAGACTAAGGAGCTGGGAGGCGACGGCATGGTGCTCGCTTACATGGGAGATGCCGAACAGGGGCTGTCGCCGGCCACAGGCATCGACATGCTAATCGAACAGTCCGCCGGACGTTACGGTCATTTTGTGGAATTGGCAAAAAAAATCACCTTGTCCGAGGCGATGAGTCCGCTGCTGCCGGATATCTATAACGTATTGTATTCCTCGCCGGACAGACGAGCCGAGTTTCAGGCTCTCTCGCCGGAGAGGATTCTCCGGGTTTTGGGGCTTGACCGGAAGTTGTCGGCCCGCTAACTTTTTTCGAACACCAGACAGACACAGCCGAGTTTGTCCTCCTCGACCAATTTCAGAGTGCGCTCGCGGCCGCCGTCATTCTCCAGGGTCGGCCAGTATTTCTGGTCGATTTTTTGTTTTAACTCCTGGATATTGGCCGCGATATAATCCGCGATGGCGCGGTAGGTAGAAGCTAAATGGTCGGTCAAGTCGTTTTTTGTAACCAGCCGGAAACCGGCAGCCAGGAAAGCCTCTTCATACTCTGCGCTGGTTGAAAGGCTGTTGATAAAAACGCGTTCGCCGAAAGCGGCCATCACCTCGGCCTTGGCGGCGGGGTGGAGGAGCACAGTATCCTCAATAATCGCCCGCCCGCCGGGTTTAAGCACGCGGTGGAATTCGCGCACGGCCTGATTTTTGTCGTGGCAATGGAAGAGGGCCTCCTGCACCCAGACGTAATCAAACGAAGCGTCGGCCGCGGGCAGCGCTGTCATGAGGCCGTACTCGTACCTGATTGCTTTATCTAGGCCGGCTTGCTTGGCCTCACGGCTCGCTTCTTCCAGTTGCCGCTGGCTAATATCAATGCCGGTAACCGAGGCGTCGAACTGGCGGGCCAGAAAACGGTCGGTACCGCCGCGCCCGCAGCCGACGTTCAAAACGGATGAACCGGCGGTTATTTCGGCAACCGCTGCCAGGTAATGATTCATGTCGGCGCAAGCAGTTTCAAGGTTTTTTGGCCGGTCGAAATAGCCGGTATGCATCTGTTGGCTCCAGATCAAAGCATAAACATCGCTGTAGGATTCGTAATAATCGCGAGTTTGGGCATCGGTAAACGCGGACATAAAAAGAAAAAAAGATTGAAGCTTGTTTACCCTACGCCGGCGGCCCAGGGATGTCAATAATTAATAGTGGTATGTCTTGCCGTTCAAGATCGTGGCAGCCCGGTACAGCTGTTCAAGGAGCGCTACCCGCGCCATTTGGTGGGGGAAAGTCAAGGGCGAGAGCGACAGCTGGCAGCCGGCTGTTTTAAGCAGGTTTTCGTGCAGACCAAGAGGTCCGCCGATGATGAATGTGAGCGTCTCTCCACGCAAACTCAGTGAGGACAAAAAGTCCGCCAGTTCACGCGAGGTATACCCACGGCCGCGTTCATGAAGCGCGATGGTAAAGCTGCCGTCCGGCACCAGTTTTTGGATTTTTTCGGCTTCTTTTATTTGTATGCGTTCTCGTTCAGCCGCGTTTCGAAACGGCTCTTCGGCGATCTCATGAATAACGAGCCGGGCATAGGGTTTGAGGCGCTTGAGGTACTCTGCCTCTGCCTGCTTCCAGTAGGTTTCTTTGTATTTGCCGATCACGATTAACCGTAGGTTCAGCATACCGCTTGGTTGGGCAAAATTTGGCTTAAAACTTATCCACATTTTACTCCCTGTAACCCCTCTTGACAACCTTTTGGTCATAATATACAATGGCCACACGTCTAAATCCCGATTTGGTCGGGACCATGTCCAAAGCTTCGGACCTCTGGGTACGCTAATTGAACCATTTAACCGCATGCTTCAATTTCCGACATACTCAGAATCTCCAAGCTGTTAAGACTCAACGATGACGTTGCTTGACCGCTTGACTGCGGTCTTTTTTTTCGGGAATCGGGGCGGCGGACAAAGTTCTTATTACAGACCGGATGCGTAAGCAGGAATAGGTATTCGGTCTGTGACAGGAATCCTGCAAAGCGAGCGTGCTGACTGATCATTACAATTTACCAAACCAATAATTAGGTTCAGGAAGCACCATTGTGTGCTTCTGTAGTGTGTTAAGAGCGCGCGGTGGATGCCTTGACACTGTGAGACGAAGAAGGACGTAGCAGCCTGCGATAAGCTTCGGGGAGGTGGCAAGCAACCTTTGATCCGGAGATTTCCCAATGGGGGAACCCGTTCAATTTTATTGAACACTGTATGCTGAATCCATAGGCATACGGAGACAACCTGGTGAAGTGAAACATCTCAGTAGCCAGAGGAAAAGAAAATACGACAAGCCTCACTTTCAATTCCTAATTTCTAATTTCCAATCCGCAAGGGTTGGAGTTAGATATTAGGAATTTGTGAGAGCATGATTCCCTTAGTAGTGGCGAGCGAAAGGGGAAGAGCCTAAACCTATACTGTGTTGGCATCGCGAAAAAAGGAGTCTTTGACTTTTTTCGACGCGGTGCCTTAAAGGGCAGGCCGTTGCAGTACAGGTGTAGAAAGATAAGAACTTCAGTTTCCTGATAAAACTGAATATTGCGTGTCCATGTATAGTCGAAGACTCCTGGAACGGAGCATCTTAGAAGGTGATAATCCTGTAGACGAAATACATAGACCCAGTATCGTTCTTGTTCTTGAGTACGGCGAGACACGAGAAATCTCGTCGGAAGCAAGGCCGACTATGGTCTAAGGCTAAATACTCACAGTGATCGATAGTGAACCAGTACCGCGAGGGAAAGGTGAAAAGCAGCCCGGCGAGGGCGGTGAAATAGATCCTGAAACCGTGCGCTTACAATGAGCCGGAGCCTGCAAGGGTGACGGTGTTCCTATTGAAGAATGAGCCTACGAGTTACTCGGTGCGGCAAGGTTAAGTCCTTCTGGGACGGAGCCGAAGGGAAACCAAGTCTGAAAGGGCGTTTAGTCGCAATGAGTAGACCCGAAACCGGGTGCGCAATCCATGGCCAGGATGAGCCCTGTAGAGATACAGGGGGAGGTCCGAACCCACTTGCTGTGCAACACAAGGGGATGAGCTGTGGATAGGAGAGAAATTCTAATCGAACTCGGTAATAGCTGGTTCTCCTCGAAATAGCTTTTGGGCTAGCTGCGTATGATCCCTCCGGTGGTAGAGCACTGGATGAAAGTTGGGTCCTTCGGGATACCACTTTCAATCAAACTCCGAATGCCGGGGATTACAATATGCAAGTCAGACCGTGAGGGCTAAGCTTCACCGGTCAAAAGGGAAACAGCCCAGATCGCCAGTTAAGGTCCCTAAATCGATACTAAGTGTAAAAGGTGGTGTCAATTCTCTAACAACCAGGAGGTTGGCTTAGAAGCAGCCATCCTTTAAAGATAGCGTAATAGCTCACTGGTCAAGAGTTTTCGCGCCGAAAATGTACCGGGGCTAAGTATCGTACCGAAACTGCGAACTCCCGAAGGAAACTTTGGTTTCAATTCCGTGTTTAGCGCATTTCTCAGAAAAAATGCCGCGGCATTTTTTCTGAGAAATGAAATTTGAAAGCAAAGTTTCCTTCGGGATTGGTAGAGGAGCATTCTGAACTGCTGCGAAGCATATGGCGTGAGCCAGTGTGGAGCGTTCAGAAGAGAGAATGTAGGCACAAGTAGCACATATCCGGGTGAGAGTCCCGGACGCCGAAAATCCAAGGTTTCCAGGGCCACGAGAATCGTCCCTGGGTTAGTCGATCCTAAGGCCAGTCCGCGATAAGCGGAGTAACCGATGGAAGAGCAGGTTAATATTCCTGCACTCGAGAGCGTGTTGTCACCGTATCCGCATCAAGCGCGGTGTGAGCGTATTTAGGCAATGTACGTCCCGCAAGGGAGAGACTGAACCGCAAGGTTCGGACAATTCACGCTGAACAGGTGCCAAGAAAAGTATGGTGGCGTAATAGCGCTCGCGAATCGTACCGGAAACCGACACCGGTGGATAGGTCGAGCAGACCAAGGCGGACGAGAGAAACATGGTTAAGGAACTAGGCAAAACAGCGGCCGTAACTTCGGGATAAGGCCTTCCCGACTCAGTCGGGATCAACAAAAGACTCCATGCAACTGTTTACCAAAAACACAGCTCCCTGCTAACTCGAAAGAGGATGTATAGGGGGCGATGCCTGGCCAGTGTCAGAACGTTAAGGGGAGAGGTCATGCCACTTCGGTGGCGGCAGCTTTGATCCGAAGCGCTGATGAACGCCGGCGGTAACTATAACCGTCCTAAGGTAGCGAAATTCCTTGTCGGGTGAGTTCCGACCCGCACGAATGGCATAATGATGTGGAGACTGTCTTAACCATGTACTCGGCGAAAATGCAAGTGTCGTGAAGATGCGACATACCCGCAACTAGACGAAAAGACCCCGTGAAGCTTTACTACAACTTGATATTGGCGCATTGCTTCACATGTTCAGCATAGGTGGGAGCCCGAAAGGGCGACAGTGAGATACCACCCTTGTGTAGTGATGCGTCTAATCTTGGACCATGAATCTGGCCTAGGAGACAGTATCTGGTGGGTAGTTTAACTGGGGCGGTTGCCTCCTAAAATGTAACGGAGGCGTTTACAAAGGTCGGCTTAGTCCGGATGGAAATCGGACTGGACGTGCAAACGCAAAAGCCGGCTTTACTGCAAGGGCTACCACCCGAGCAGTCGCGAAAGCGGAAGTTAGTGATCCGACCGTACGATATAGGACGGCGGAAGCTCAACGGATAAAAGTTACTCCGGGGATAACAGGCTGATCGCGCCCAAGCGTCCATAGCGACGGCGCGGTTTGGCACCTCGATGTCGGCTCATCGCATCCTGGGGCTGGAGAAGG
>LCRX01000002.1 GCA_001004885.1 Candidatus Magasanikbacteria bacterium GW2011_GWA2_56_11 | reverse complement strand
GATGTTTTTTAGCCCGGGTAATGGCGACATAAAACAGCCGCCGTTCTTCTTGCAGACCGCCCTCCTCCGCGCTTGCCCGCTCGTTCGGAAACTGTCCGGCCGCCAGATTCAGGATAAAAACTGCTTCCCACTCCAGGCCTTTGGCCTGGTGAATGGTCGAGAGCACGATCTTTTCTTCTTCCTTGTCCGCGCCGCGCGCCTGGGCCGCGGCGTAGCTCTCCTGCATGCTCGCCTCGGCCAAAAACTTGGTCAGGTCCGGCTCGCGCTCGGCAAACAGCGCCAGCTGCTCGATATCCTGCAGCCGGTCGCGGTAATCCGGATACTGCAACTCCAGGTATTCGGCGTATTTTGAATCCTTGACCGCTGTGATCAAGCCGCTGGGCGTATGGTCGCCCGAGGCCAGGCCGCGCCAGACGCAGAGAAAATCATTCCAGCCCAGGCGGGCGCGGGCGGACAAACCAGAGCCGACTTCCTCCAAGTACGCGACCGCCAATTCGTCCTGGGCGCCGACCATGAGCGGCACAATCTTTTCGGCTGTGGCCGGTCCGATGCCGGCGTGCATATTGAGCACGCGCATCCAGGCGAGCGTATCGCTGTGGTTGTGAAAAATCCTGAGGTACGCCAGCACGTCTTTGATATGCGACCGCTCGAAAAACCGCACGCCGCCGCGGTAATCGTAGGGGATATCGCGGCGGGTAAGCTCGATTTCGAGCGCCTGGGAATGAAAGGCGGCGCGAAACAGCACGGCCATGTGCGCGAGCGGCACCCCTTCCGCGCCAAGCTCCAGAATCCGGTCGGCGATAAATCCGGCCTCTTCGGTTTGGTCGGCAAAAGCGCGCACCTGCGGCTTGGCGAACCTGTCGCGCACGCCCCGAAGCGCCTTCTCGTACTGGTCGGCGTTCTGAGAGATAACATCGTTGGCCAAATCCAGTATGTCCGGCGTCGACCGGTAGTTGGTTTCCAGACGGAACACTTTGGCGCCGGGGTACTGGGCTTCAAAATCCAATATGTTCCGGATGGAGGCCGCCCGAAAGGAATAAATGCTCTGGGCGTCGTCGCCCACGACCAAAACATTGCGATAGACCGACGAGAGCAAACGCACGATCGAGGCCTGAACCTTGTTTGTATCCTGGTATTCGTCTACAAGCACGTAACGAAACTGGGTGGCAAATTTCTTGCGGACCGCCTCGGAGTGCGCCAAAAGATCGCGCACGTTTACAAGTAAATCGTCAAAGTCCATCGCGTTGGCCGCCCGTTTGCGCCCGGCGTACTCGCCGGCTATGGCCAGGATAGTGTCGGCGATGTTTATCCACTGCGGGTGTTTCCGGGCGATAATATCGTTGAGGGCCATCTCGGCGTTGCGGCCGTAGCTAATGAGCGACCGCACCACTGCCGCCGACGGAAACCGCCGGTCGCGCCGCTCTATTCCCTCCCGCTTCAGGCAAAGCTTCACCAGCTCCTGGCTGTCTTCGCTGTCGAGTACGGTAAAATTATTCCGGTAGCCCAAAAGCGGAGCGTACTGGCGAAGCAACCGGTAAGCTACATGGTGAAATGTCCCGGACCAGGGCAAAGGGGCCGCCGACTTGGTGATCGTCTGCACGCGCGAGACCATCTCGCGCGCCGCCTTGTTCGTGAAAGTAACCAAAAGTATCTCTTCCGGCTTTATGCCCGTCTCGAGCAGGTAGGCGACGCGGTAAGTAACCGTCCGCGTCTTGCCGCTGCCGGCTCCGGCGAGTACCAGGCAGGGTCCATCGCCGCCCCGGACGACATCGAGCTGTTCTCGGTTCAGTTCTTTTTCGAAAGGAATTGTCATAAGAATATCTATTCTACGACCAAGACCACCCGCCTCCCCTGCTTTACGTCGCCGCCGTTCCAATCGCGGATAGCGCTCATGAGATCCTCGATTTCAAATACGAAATTCGCGCCCCGGTTCACGCCCGGATCGTTGGTGATAAATTTGTCGGCAGTAAAGCCGCGGATGATGAGCGCGTGATAAACCGGCCCGCCGTTGCTGTAATAAGGATTGGGCAAAATCTTGCCGTCGGCCACCACCAACACTGGGTGCCCGGTAGCGACGTAATCTTTTATCTGGGTAGCCGTCGGATTCTCGATCACGTGCACCGGGCGGCCGATCTTCAGATACTCGTCGGAGAGCCGTTTAATTTTGTCTATACTAATGCTGCCGCCCCAGCCGCGCGCGGTTTCCCAGTCAACCATTTTTTGCAGCTCATCCTTGGCAAAAAGCGGACTCAAGCCGTAGCCTTTGTAATAGGCGTCAAGCATAAGCAACGCCGCCTCCTCGCAGGCATCCTGCCAGGGCTGTTCCCAGTTGCGCTCCGGGGCTTGCGAAGCGTAAGGCACCGCCAGATTTACATCCGCGCCCGAAAGTTCAAGCCAGCCGGTCAAGAGCGACGAGGCGTCCCGGGTGGTTTTTCGCACCGGCGAAGACGAAGCCGTCGCCTCCTGCTGTTCGGCCAGTGCCAACACTGCCGTGGTCGAAACCGGACGGCTGCCCTGTAGTGTCGCTACCGCCGGCTTATCTTTGGGAAAGCTGCCCCGGGATTCGGCTAAAATTATGGCCGGCTCGCTCGGCGCCGCGGCTTCCTCCCTGTCGGGCAACTCCGGGAAATAGAGCGGTCCGGCAGAGTCATACCCGCGCCACAGCCAAACCGTCCCGGCAGCGAACAGAGCGGACAAGACCAAACCGGTAAAATTAAGTCTGCCATGGGCGCGGCGCATACCGGGAAAGTATAACAGAATGGATATAAAAACAATACCGGCTCTTGATATAATCGCCGCGCTCAGGTATACTCATTTATCCTATGACCATGTTTACCGTTACCCACCGCGACGCGGCCACCCGGGCCCGGACCGGAATTATTCATACCGGCCACGGCGCCATAGAAACGCCGGTTTTCATGCCGGTCGGCACGCAGGCCACGGTCAAAAGCCTGGATTTTAACGACCTGCACGCCGTCGGCGCGTCTGTCATTCTCTCGAACACTTACCATCTGCACTTGCGTCCGGGGGAGGATACGGTAAGAAATTTCGGCGGCCTCCACCGGTTTATGCGCTGGGATAAGCCGATCCTAACCGACAGCGGCGGTTTCCAGGTTTTTTCTCTCGGGGTCGAGCGCGGGGGAACAAAGAGCGCGGCCAACGGGCAAGGCAAGCTGGTAAAAATCAACGAGGACGGCGTAACCTTCAGGAGCCACTTGGACGGTTCGGCGCACCACTTCACGCCAGAGTCGGCCATGGAGGCACAGCACAAACTCGGCGCCGACATCATCATGGCTTTTGACGAGTGTACGCCGGACAGCGCCGGTGAAGCCTACACCAAAGAAGCTATGGGCCGCACTCACCGCTGGGCCGCCCGCTCCGGGCGCAAACACCGCGAATTACAGGAGGCGTCGGCTCTCGGCTACCCCCAATTTTTGTTTGGCATTATCCAGGGCGCCAACCATGAATACCTGCGCAAAATTTCGGCGGAATTCATCTCCGGGCTGGAATTCGACGGCATTGCGATCGGCGGCGAGTCGGTCGGTTACAATATGGCGGCGACCAAAAATATTCTCCACTGGGTGATGCCGCTCATACCGGAAGACAAACCGCACTATACCATGGGCGTGGGCTACTCCCCGTCGGACCTGTTCGCCGTCGTCGAGCAGGGCATCGACATGTTCGATTGCGTCGCGCCCACGCGTGTCGCCCGCAACGGCACGCTCTTCGTGCACCGGGCCATCAGCCCGACGTTTAAAATAAACATCAACAACGCGCAGTACCGCGCCGACGGGGGTCCGGTGGACCCCAGCTGCCCGTGCTTTACCTGTCAGAACCACACACGGGGTTATCTGCACCATTTGTTTAAAGCCGAAGAACTCCTGGCCTACCGGCTGGCCACGATTCACAATCTGCACTTTTTCCTGACCCTGATGTCCGAGATCAGGCAGGCGATACAGGCAGATAGATTCTCGCAGTTAAAACAGGAGTGGGTGTAAAAATAACCCAAAAACTCCGGTTCGAATAATTCGAACCGGAGTTTTTGGGCAGAAGGTAAATTTTTAGGACTATTTGCGTGCTGCTTTGCTTTAACACTGCTTTGCTTTGTTGACATTTGATAACAAAGGAGTAAACTATGGACGTTCAACATCGGCGGGTATCCGCCGAGACAATGGGAGGCAAATGAGAACTGGCAGCAGATTGGTATTCCACCGCCGCCCGAGGGAAGGCATCGCCCACGAACGTGTGGCAGCCACCACCTCGGCGGCAGACTGGCATGGCGCCGCTGAGGTGCCGCGCGTCGAGCGCAGAGCGGCACAGCCTCTCCCCGAGGGCGATCGGCTGACGGCGACAGACCGGGCGACAGCGGACCTCTTCCGCTAGTCTCCCGCAGGCCTCCCGCCCGCAAAATCACCCACCCACTTCCCGACTCCCGATAACTATGGGGATTCAGGAAGGAGGCCGGGTGATTTTGTGTTTATAACCGCGAGCCGGCTATAATTTTAGCCGATTATCTCCATAAATTGGCGCGCGGCCCTGTCCCAGGTAAATTTTTCCGCCTGCGCGCGGCCGCGGCGGCGATGCCAGTCCCGCGCCGTGTTGTCTGTAAGCATCAATTTCATGGCCCGGGCGATGTCGGCAATGTCATAAGGGTTAATCAAATAGGCCGCGTCCGCGCTCACCTCGGAAAGCGAAGACCGATGGCTCGTGATTACCGGAACGCCGGCGGCCATAGCCTCCAAAACCGGGAAACCAAACCCTTCGTAAAGGCTGGGATAGACAAAAAGTTCGGCCAATGAATATAGCGCCGGTTTGTCTGCGGGGGACACGTAACCGACATAGAGCACTCCCGGAGTTTGGGAAAGCAGGCGATAAACCTCGCGGCTCTTCCAGCCGGGAGCGCCGGCGATAACCAGTGCCGGGTTTCGCGCTCCGAACCCGCTGTCCGTCTGCAAAAGTTTGTATGCCTCTATCAGACCCAATAAATTTTTACGCGGTTCAATTGTCCCCAAAAACAGGATGAAACTCTCCGGCAGGCGGTACTTCTTCCGGACCAGGGCGGCGGTGCCGGCCGACGGCGGAACTGCGCGCAAAAATTCCGTGCCGAGTCCAGGATACAACACGCGGACTTTGTCTTCGCCAACGCCGTATTTCTCCACCAGGTCGCGCTTGGTATTCAGCGACGGAGTGAGGATAATATCGGCCCGGGCGCACTGCCGCCGCGGCGCCAAAAACCGGTGCCACAGGCGCATCTTCCGCGAGAAGCAGTCGGGGAAAAGGGCAAAAGCCAGGTCGTGGACAGTGAGAATATATTTCGTCCGCGGAGAAATCGCCGTAAAATTCAGCGCCGGGGCAAAAAACCAGTCCGGTTCGGACGCCGTGTCCGCGGCGATCCAACGGTCGAGCTGCGGCCGCCGCCAGAGCGCGGTGCTGGCATTCAGCAGCCGGTTGGGCCAGCGCTTGGCGCGGTAGTGGACATTGGCCTGGCGCCATGGTTGGGGCTGCGCGTGTTGGCCATAGGAGTTCGAAAACAAAAAGTAGTCGTTTTTTTGATCCCGGGAAAAAAGAGCCGACAGGAGCTCGAAGGTGTACTCTCCTACTCCGGTCCGCGCCCTGGGGAGCAAAGACCGGGTATCAATGCTGAGACGCATATTACCTCACCTCCAGGCGGCACTGCTCGCGCTCACGCTGGAAATCACCGTATTTCTGCTCGACGTACCGGCGGATGCGCTCTTTAAACTGCTCGACGCCGAAGCGCTCTGCCCGCGTACGAATCGACTCCGGATTCCAGGCCGCCGGGTCGAATTTCAAAACTGCGTCGAGAATCGTCTCCCAGCTCTGATCGTGAAAAAAAACCCCGGTTTCGCCCGCAATCACCGTTTCGGTCGCGCCGCCGACGCTGTAGGCAATCACCGGCCGGCCCGCGGCCATGGACTCGATAGCGGTTAGACCTAGGTCTTCGACCTGCGGATGGAGGAACGCCAGCGCCCGGCTCAAAAGCCGCCCTCTTTCGGCATCGCCGATCCGACCCAAAAATTCAATATTCGGCTTGGCGAATGAACGCAAATCATCCAGCGCCGGACCAGTTCCGAAGATTTTAAGCGGAAGACGAAGGCGGTTGAAGGCTTTGACGAGAAGATCAAACCTTTTGTACGGCACGATCCGGCCGCCGGACACAAAGTAGTCGCCGAGAACCGGTGCCACCGCGAACTGGTGGGTGTCTACCGGCGGGTAGATAATATCGCTCTCCCGGCGATAATACTTAAGAATGCGGCCGCGAACGGTGCCGGAGTTGGCGATAAAATGATCCACCCGGTCGACACTCATCCTGTCCCACAGGCGCAGACGGTGTATAAGCCGGGGTAACACCGATTTAACGAGCGGGTTATATTTTAAATCCGCGATGTACTCGTGCGTATCGGTCCACAAATACCTAGTCGGCGTGTGGCAATACGAGATGTGCAGCGTGCCCGGCCGGGTCAAAACGCCTTTGGCAAAAGCGCTGGTCGAAGACAGCACGACATCGAATTCGTGCAGATTGTGCCGCTCGGTGGCCAGAGGCATGAGCGGCAGGTACCACTGGTAGCGCGTCCGGCCCCAGGGCAGCCGCGCGATGAGAGACTCGCGCACGTCGGCCTGCGCAAACTCGGGAATTTTTTTAGGATCGTGAAATAAAACAAAAATCGGCGCCTCGGGCCAAATCTCATGAAAGGCCTTGAGCACCTGTTCCGCGCCGCCGGCCTGGGACAGGTAGTCATGGACCAGGGCGATCTTCATAAGGCCCGGCGCCTTTTAAACAGGATAAAAGGCGTTTTAAGAAAAATAATAAAATCCAGCCACAGGCTCCATTTCTCGATATAAAGTACGTCAAGCCGGACCTCGTCGGAAAACGACAAATCGCTCCGGCCGGAAATCTGGGCCAGACCGGTAACGCCGGGCTTAATGGCGAATACCTGGCGATGACTCTTTTCATAAAGCGCCACTTCGCGCGGCTGGTGCGGACGCGGCCCGACCAGACTCATCGAGCCGCCGAGTACGTTGAAAAACTGCGGCAGCTCGTCTAGGCTAAAGCGCCGGATAAACCGGCCGAAAGGCGTTACGCGCGGGTCATCGGCGATTTTGTACACTGGCCCGGCCTTTGAATTCTGCTTTTTTATCAGCTCCCTTTCCCGTTCTTCCGCTTTCTTGCCTGCCTGCGCAAACTGCGCTCCGGTACAATCCTTTTGGTACATCGAACGGAATTTTAAAGTAAAAAAACGGCGGCCGCGCAGTCCCACGCGTTCATTCTTATATATCACCGGCCGTCCGGTCTCGGCCAGTATGGCGATAGCTACGGCGAGCATAAGCGGAGAGAAGACCAAAATCATGAAACCGGCCACAAATATATCCGTCAGGCGCTTGACCACTCTCCCCCAACCGTCAAGCCGGGTGCGCTTAAGTTCGACTATGGGGATGCCGGCCAGCGGATGCACGGCCGTGTTCGCCGAATAGGTAGCGAAAAGATCGGCCGAATATTTAAATACCGCCTGCCGGTCATTGCAGTAATCCAGGGCGGCGAGCGCCTCGTCTTCGCGGGCCCGCGGATTCGTAAAAATCATCTCGTCAATCCGCAGGTCGTCAAGTTCAGCCGCCATGTCCCGGTTGAAACCTGGCAGCTGGCCCACCACGTTGTAGCCCAGCTCCGGCCGGCGCCGCAAATTGTCCACAATCAGACGCGCCGTCTCTTCGTTGCCCACCACAGCCACCCGGCGTAACCCCACCCCGGCGCGGTACAAGACGCCCTTAAAGCCCCGTACCGCCACCCGCCCGAGGCTAACGTAGAGAATGGCGAAAAACCAGCCGGCGGCCACTAAAAAACGGGAGTCAAACTGCTCCTGCATAAAAAGAACGTAGACCGCGACGGCTGAGAGCCCGGCAGAAGCGGCCAGGACCACCCGGTTAAGATCACGGGTCAGTTTCCGGTTGGGATCGGTCGAGTAGAGCCCGGCCAGGGCAAAAATTGCCAGCCAGCCGAGGCTGACCCAGACAATAATGTAAAAAAATTCCGAAAAAGTTAAAGCAAACAAAACCGGTTTTAACTCCAGAGCCCAACGCGTAAACCGGGTGTAATAGGCCGTAACTCCGGCCAAAATAAGCATGCACAAGTCTACCGGGACCTGCAGGATAAGAAGGATAAGCTCGGAACGTTTCATAGATAATTTTCCCCCGTAGTGTACCGTAGAGTAGCGCCCGGGTCAAACTTGACAAAAAGCGGTTTTTTTGGTATTTTATCGCTGTTGCGTTCATTACAGATGATCGCTTTGCCCGCCGTAGCTTTTAAACGCGGCGGACGAAGAGGAAAGTCCGAACTCCTCATTTAGAGCGCCCTGCGGTGCTCCGCAATGAAAGCGGCAGTGGGTAACGCCCACCCTCGGCCCGGCGACGGGCTAGAGCGGGACAGTGTCCCCTCACGGGGATCCGGGGTCTTTGGCCCCGGGCCACAGAGACTATACTATCCCGACTCTGTCGGGAGAAAGGTGAAAAGCGTACGGAAGTTTTTGCTCTCGAGTCAAAAGCTACCGTACTTTCCCTACCGGCTCTGCCGGCAGGGAATGGCAAACCCTGCCTGGAGAAAGAGCAGCGTCCCGGCACCATACGGTGCCAGGCAGGCCCACTGTGTTTATGCATGGGCCCGCCCGGTACCGTCTGGTACCGGGGTCGAAAAGTTAGTTCGTTTGAACCCGCGAGCGATCTCGGGTCTAGATAAATGATCATCGTCCCCAGCGCCTGGCGGTACTAGGGAAACAAAATTCGGCTTACGTGATGGACGCACACATAAAAAAGACCCGGCCGGGTCTTTTTTATGTGTGCGTCCATCAGGCTTTCCTTCAACGTAATTTAACGACTCACACCCCCTTAAACCGCCTTTTCAGCCGTATCCAGGGTAAATCCCTGCCTTTCCAAAAAACCCGCAAACGATCGCGCTCTCCGGCGGTAACAGTGGCCGTTGTCTCATTGTCCGCGTCCGAGTAGCGGCTCTCGAAAGTCAAACCGCCCGCCATGGCAAAACGAAGATAAATACCTCCCGGCTCAAAAACAGAATCCCTCCATTGGAGCGAAAAAAAATTCTCCGGAAAAAATACCGCCGCCCCATGGCCATAGGTAACGGACCGGAGAGTGGTTGATGCCGCCGCCGGAGAAGAACCGCCGCCAAACGCCAGCGTGGTTTTGTTACCGGCCGCGTCAGACCAGGTCGTCTCCTGGAAACCGACAGCGGCCGTGGTCGAGGACAAAGCGTCGGCGCCGTCGTACGTAACCGGAGCCTTACCGGGGGTGAATTTTACCAGCACTTCGGGCGGGGTCATATCGATTTTAATCTCGAGTCTCTGAATCGGCTCTTCATTTCCCAGACGGTCGACCGAAAAATACTGCACCTCGTGTGTGCCCTCGGCCAAGATGAGTATGTCTTCGCGGTATGTCTGCCACGCCCCGGCCGCGGACGAACGATAAAATGTCCTCTCCGGACCGCTTCCGGAGTCGCTGGCGGTTAAACGGACGCTAACGGCGGAAATAAACCAGCCGTCCAAACCGGGCGTGCCTGACAGCGCGGCGGCGGTCGCGGGAGGAATTTGATCCGCGGCGGCATCGCCCCGCAACTCAACACTAGGCGCGACTGTTGTGCCCTCCGCCGCCCCGGAGGCCCCAACAGTCAAAACCAAATCTCCGGAATGGCCGGCGGCTAAACGTCCGGTTATCCCGGGGGCCACCGGCAGCTCTGGATAAAAAGCGGTTTTGATAATCTCGGAACCCGCGACCTCCGACACCTTCAAATCAACCGTGCCCGTTTCGCTGCCGGCGATTTCCACCGTGTATGTACGATAGCCGGACCGGCCGCCGCTAACAGACGGCCTCCAAGAGAGCAACCTGCCGCGTGACGCCGAATAGTATCCGGCAGATCTTCTGGCCGGTAAGACCCGCTAACCAGATCAACCGCCAACCGGCGCAGCGGCGCTTGGCTCAGCAGGCGGCGATGCGCCGCTCCCGGAACGTAGAAATTTTCCGCCTTGGCCAAAGCATCCGAGCTCCCGACAGGCACGGTACCGTCTCCGGCAACGAAATTGACCGCGTAGACAGATTTCTTGGCGGCAGAATTTTTCTTGATAATCTGCCCGACTGTCGGCCTCGCGCAACCGGATAAGGAATAAGTTCTGGCACCCTCCGGCGCGAAAGCATCGAACTCCGGCGTGTGCAGCGCGGCGGCAAAATCAAAGAACGGTTTTTTCAGGCCCTGCGAAACCAACCAAGATTGGCTTTCAGCCGCAGAAAAAGTTTTATTCTTTGTCTCGTCTACAAGGTAGGATCCGAACCGGTCCGTATATGCCGCGCTCGGCAAAAGTTGATACACCGAAGGCATTGTCCGGCTGATCTCGCCAATTTTTTTCGGACTCAAAAACGGTATGATAAAGCGCATCCCCAGGTCGTCGCCCCAAAGCAAAGTCTTGGCCGCCTCCGGCGCGCCCCAATGCGGAGTGCCCGCAAAGACCGCGGCGTCCACCGGAGCGTCGGGATGCGCGTACAGATAGCTTTTGGCGATTATGCCGCCGAGGCTATGGGCCACCAGATCCACCCGGGCCGCGCCGCTCTCTGCGAGAATATCGTCTATCCTGTCTTTTAAACCCTGCGCCGTTATCCGCGCGTCGACTCGCCAATCATAAGGAAAAACAAACAGAGACTCGTTTTCAACATACCCGGCGGCCGAGAACTCGGCCATCAGCGAATCCAGATAATCGGACACTGTTTTGGGCCCGATCTCGTAGGATCGAATACCGCGTCCGGGTTCGACGCCAGAGTCGCTAGGGTCGCCGTTGTCCTTCATCTTGAGCACATCCATGAAGTCATCACCGCGATCGAAAAGCATTCGGCCTACATTGGGCCAAATCAGCTCGCCAGCCTTTTTAAGTTCGGTACCCAAAATTCCGGGGATGATGATGACCGGCTCTGGCACAGTCCCCTGCCCCAACCAGGGACGGTAAGACACGTTGCCGGTAAACCTCTGCCCCCGGCCGCCCGGATTGCTGGACGCGCTCGGGCCGGACGCGTGCCCCCACCAGTTATTTTCGCCCCGAACGGTCTGCGCCGGCACAGCCCCGGGTGCCGGATCGGCGTTAATGGCGCCTAAGGCATGGCCGTAAAACCGGCTGTGGTGGATAGCGAGCGGGACATAAGTGGTAATGCCGTAACTCGAGCTTGAAGCAAACTCCAAGTGGTCTAGAAAAAGTGTTTTCGGCGCCGGACTAGATGCCACAAGCATGGCCGAGACATTGCCGCCGCCATAGCGAAACTCGGCATATTCAATGGAAACCTGCGAGTCGGCCGCCGTACCGCCGAGCTGAATCCGGCCCCAGTCGCCGGGTTGGGGCCGCGGGGAGGTGCTGCTTGCTGCCGCCGGCTGCGCGTCTGAATCGTGCCAAGAAGTAAAAACCACCGGATCGGCAGGCGTCCCCTTCACGAACAAATCACCGTACACCAGAATCTGCGTCGGACGTGTTCCCCCGTTGCAGTACTCGGGCGGCTGGAATTTGACTACCACCCCGGCCTCGATTGCGAGCGTCTTGCCTCGACGCAAAGTATTATCGGCGCAACCGCCCGAAATAACATAGGGACTATTGTCTCTGGTCAGGATCTGCGTGGCAATGCCGCCGCCCGGATCGTAGGCCACTGTAGTCGGCCCGGCTGCCCTGGCTTCCGCCAAAAAACCGAAGACTAATAAAAAAGCAGTAATGACAAAACTGCTTTTCATGCGTACCTTAACGCATGAAAAAATCGCTTTTCTCATACCCCTCCTTGTTAAGATGATTTAATTAAATTGAGTATAAGCACGGCCGCGAAAAATGTAAACCCGGCGCCAGGCACTTATGCACAATACCATGAAAACTGTTACAAAAAAATCTGGGCGAGACCCAGATTTTGGTGCGCGGGAGAGGAGTCGAACCTCCATGCCCTTGCGAGCGCTACCACCTCAAGGTAGTGCGTCTACCATTTCGCCACCCGCGCCTAGAACTTTCGTTCTTTCCCTACCACCATCTCGATCCGGCTCTTGGCCAGTTTGATGGTGATCCTCGTCTCTTTGGAACTCTTGCCATCCGCCTCGACGACGAACGGCGTTTTACTCGACACGACCATCTCCTCAAAGGGGAAGATGCTTGGTTCCTCGAACTGGTCGCGGCGGAGCAACCCGCGCCTTACGACCGGACGCAAAAAAGCTTCCAATTTCCCGTCCTGCGGATGAACCACGTAATCCTCTCCCTTGCGCCGCTGCCAGCGGTACGGCTGGAGGTTGCAGACCACTAGTTCCATTTGCCGCCGGCGCGCCAGTACGTCGCAAGCCGCTTCGCCTTCCGGGATTCCCAGCACCTGCGCTATGGAATTGTTCGCTCCAATGGGAATAAACCCGTAAAGTACCTGGCAGGTCGCCGCCCGCGAAAGCACTCTGGCGAATGTTCCGTCATCGCCGACAATAACCACTGTCGCCGCCCCTTTTTTGATTTCGTCCTCGACAATGCTTTCCGCATTGGTCAGATTCATGAGCCGGATTATTTTACCAGCAATGCCAAAATCTGTCAACCGCGTTTCAATCGCTTTGACCACGCCTTGATAGCGCTTCTCCTTGAGGAAGTTGTCGTACAGGTAGACATACATAACACCCGCGCTTGCGCTCTGTGCTCCGGTCTACGCCATGTCCGCCGGTTCGGCTTCACCCTCCATAGTTTCGGACTTCAGCTTGGGTCTGACCGGCCGCTTCTTGGCGTCGTAAGACGCCTCGGCGCCCTCCAGGCCTTTCATGTTAACTTTTCCCTGAAGCAAGGCTCCGGCGGAGACTACCAAAACCTGACACTGAATGTCGCCCAGTACCTTGGCTGACGAGGTTAATTCCAGTTGCTGGTCTACTTTCACGTTCCCCCGCACTTCTCCGGCCACGACAGCGTCTCCGGCTTTGACATTGGCCATTATCTTGGCCCCGGTCTCAACCGTTAACAGACGCGCCGTCTTGACGCTGCCGGAAACGGTGCCTTTGACCAAAATATTTCCTTCGGAGGCGAAATCGCCTTCGACCACTACCGACGGACCGACGACCGTCTCGACGTCATCGTGCGCATGCGCGTCGCGACTGTATTCATTGAGTGAAGTATCCATAGGCGACCTGGGAAACATATTATAATCCTGGTTAAATGAAAAGGAATGCCTCAGTAGTATAGCGGACTTATACGCGTCGGGCAAGAACTAAACCGCGGACGGTATGCTAAAACGAAAAGTACTGCCCTTACCGGCTCCGGGGCTGGCGGCCTCAACCGTACCGCGGTGCGCCTCGATAAACTTCCGGCAAACGTACAGTCCCAGACCGGTGCCGTTCACATTGACCGTCCTGGTGTTTTCACCCCGGTAAAATTTCTGAAAAAAATTACCCTGGTCCGCGCGTCCAAAACCGATACCTTCGTCGGCCACCGACACTTCTGCTGCGGCGCCAGTACAGTGAACCCGGACGGTTATCCGACCGCGTTCGCTGTATTTAATGGCGTTATCCACGAAATTGAACACCACATGGCGGATTTTTTCCGCGTCCATAGGTACCGGCGGACACGACGGTTTTTTCCACGCGATTTCCAAGCCTTTGTCCGAAGCGCGTTTCTCGAGTTCCTTCACCACGCTGTCCACCAGCGCGCCCAAGTCTGTCGGCGCAAAATCGAACTTGGTCCGTCCTTGTTCGATCCGTGTAATGTCCAAAAACTCGTCCACCAGCTTTACCAGCCTTTCGTTGGACTCGTCCATGTTGCCGAGAACCTCCCGCAAGGCCTTGGTCGGTCTGCCATAGGCCCCGTCATGGATAAGCTCGATATAACCTTTAATAATAGACAAGGGAGTCCGCAGCTGGTGCGAAGCGATAGAAAGAAACTCGGTTTTTTGCCGGTCCAACTCCTTGAGTTGGTCATTGGCCGCGGCCAATGACCGGGCCAGGGAACTCAGTTCCTCGCGCTGTTTTACCTCTCGCTTGATGCTGCGGATAAGAAAAATGCCGAACAAAACTGCCAGGGCCAAAACCAGGAGATCCACCATAAATTCGCTGGCGGATTCCGAAACCAAAAGCTTGGCAAAGAGCAAAAACCAGAGCATAACCGACAAAATGGTCGTCGCCGCTCCTTTGATGTCAAAAAGCTGGTAGCGCGCGATGGCGTAAGCGATAAAAATCATGAGGATAATGGGGTAAAGAGGCCCCAAGAAGACCGCGACCGAGGTTTCCAAAACGACGACAAATATCACAGTCGAGAGGGCCATGAGCGAAAAAGAGCTCAAAACGCCCAGTAGGAGATGCAGGTGTTTCTGCCGTTCCTCGCCCCGGGCGCGCCTGAACTTAACGATAAGTATGGCAAAACTGAGTATAAAAAGACCGACGAAGTCCAAAAGAAAAACAACGATGCCCGGCCCGGGAATGGGTACGGGCTCGCCGTCGCGATACTCAATGCCGGTAAACACCAGGGGCAGAAGAGAAGCGCAAACGGAAAGGATCATGAGCGTAAACAACGGCGCCAGGTAACGCCGGCCTAGCGTGATGCGATCCTCGGGAAATGTATGAACCAAAAGTACCAGGGCCGGGCCGATAACCGACGTAGTGGCCATCACCACCCGGACCCAAAACAACTGGCTGTCTGCCGTTGCGCCCGGAGGGTGCAGCGATAGATAATTAACGACGACGTAAACATCGATTAAAACCGCCAAGGCCAAGAACAGGCGGTGGGTGGCGCTCGCCGGCTTGGTGTGCAAAATCGTAACACCCAAATAGGTGCTGACAAAAAAAGTGAAAGCGCCCAAGAGGAGTTCGACGGTCTGCGTGTCGTAATAAAACATAAACAGGCAGTGGACAAAACCGAAAAGATTATTTAGTATGTATGGATGAGGTGGAACTGACAGTGAGTTATTAGCAATTCTATCCTAAGTCGAGCCGAAACATAGACTGATTTTCGCGGCACCAATGTCTGAGCCTGTAAGAGCGAGTTTTGGGGCCGTGAAAATCAGTCTATGTTTGAGGCGAAAAGGGAGAAACTCGCTGTGAGTTCGTGGACAAACACAGTATATACTTTTTACGCCCGGCAGACAATAAATAAATTATGAATTTCCGCCCCGACCCGGTGTTGTTCACACCCCAAGAATTCCGCGCCCAATCTCCGGAGGAAGAGCTCCGCCACCTCTGCGCGCTGGCGCATCTCGCGCCCAATACCCACAATACCCAACCCTGGCAATTCATTGTCCATCCCGAAGAATTGGCCCTGGATATTTGCCTCAACCGAGAGAGGGTGCTGCCGGCTTCCGATGTTATCGGCCGGCAAGCTGTGATCAGCCTGGGTGCGGCGCTGGAACACCTTTTTATCGGCGCCAGCCATTATGGCTGGCAGGCCGCCTTTATACCTGAGCCTGTCTCCAAAGAAGCCGTCGGGCCCATAGCCGCGTCCCAGTCTGAGACAAGCCGTTTTACCCGCATCGGCCGGGTAAAATTTACGCCCGGAGCCGCCGGCTCCCCGGAGGAGTCTGGCTTGGCAGACAGCCTGCTGCGGCGCAAAGTAATCCGGGCCGAGTACGATCCGGCGCGCGCGCTGCCGATAGAGTTTGTCCCGGCTCTCACCGCCGAGCTGGCGAAGAGACCGCTCACCCTGCACATAGTAACCGATCCGGTGCGTCGGCTCATGATCGCCGAATTCCAGGCGCAGGCCGACAACTTCGTCATCAACTCCAAACGTTTCAGCCGCGAGCTCGGCGAATGGCTCCGGCCCAATGACGATGCCGGGCCGCTCGGCATGCGCGGCATTGAATTTGGCTTACAAGACCAAGAAGCCCTCCGCCTGCACCGCGGCCTCACAGGAGATGCGCCGCTTTTGCCGGAAGATGGCCTGCGGTTTTCTCTGGGGGGTAAAATCGGTTTGGAAAAATCCCCTCTGATCGGCCTTATTACCACGCCCGGCGATACTATTGCCGACTGGATCACGGCCGGGCGCGCCCTCGACCGGGCGCTTTTAATCGCGACCCGCTTTGGACTGGCCAGTTCCGTACATGCCGGGATTGTTGAAGTTAGCCTTATCAATCGGATGTTTGCGGTCGCCTTGGGGACGACCGAACGTATTATGGGCCTGTTCCGCGTCGGGTACGTTAAAAACGCCCCAGACGCCGAACGCCCTTTTTCGCACCGTCTCGAAATTTCCCAGGTAACACTGTCCGCTACTGGTAAACCGACACCTTAAAGTTGGCTTTATTGATATACACCCGGGGCGGATAGCTGGCCCCCAGCCGCAGCCTGGCCACCGCTTCGGCGGCCACAGCTCCGGCCATGGCCGCGGTCGAACCTAGTTGGGGAATAATAGTGGAAGTCGGCACTTCTCTTTTCCCAGCCAAAATACCGGCCATTTCCCCCTGGCGGTAGTCCGCTCCGACGAGCGCCTCGACGAAGTTGAAAAATATTTCGCGATTGCCCGGGTTATCATACACCGCCTCCATCCTGGCGTAGAGTTCTTCGTCGCTCGTGCCGTAAGTCAGGGGCAAACCGGCCTCCAAATCATAACGCAGAATATCCAGCTGCACGGCCGATCCGGCGTCGGTAACCATCACCACCGGGAGACGGCGCCGGCGCGCCTCTTCTCTCAAGAGCAGCTTAATCCTTGGATCGTCCACTTCTTCAACTAAGACATCAGCCGGCGGCTCGCCTTCGCCGCCCGCAAAAAATGTTCCGACTGTCCCGGCAGAGATGCCTTCCGCGTAGACAAAAATATCAATGTACGGATCAATGGCATAAACCTGTTCCGCTACCGCCAAGGCTTTATTGCGCAAACCCGGGTCAAACTCATGTTTCACCTCGGACCTGGGCAGAACCATATCCGCGTAGCCGATCCGGACGCGATTCATATTTTCCATTTTATAAACACTCTTGTCCGCGATTTTCAGGGCCCGGGGACGCATATCCATAATAGCGTTGTGCGCCACGGTCGAACCCACGCTGGCGCCAGCTACCGCGACGACTGTAGTCTCGAATACGCGCCGCACTTCCTGCCAGTTCAACTTTCCCTCCGGATCGCCGAGGAGGGTGGAGCTGCTCGCCACAGCCACGAGGCGATGCCATTCAGGGGGCGCGTAACGCACCAATTCTCCGCGGGCCCCGTAGACGGCATAATAGCCGTAATCGTGAACCGGACCAACCGCTGTCGCGAGTATCTCGTTGTACCTCTCCCACTCGTCATTAAAAGCTTCCCGCAGGGTTCGCCCGGTTTCGTCTATGACCGGAGAAGTCGCGGACAAAGTCAGGCGTTCATTGAGCCCAAACAACGTCGCCGGGATTAGGTCGTACTGCCGTTCACGCGGGATAACTAACGCCTGTCCGTCCTCGAATGTAACGACGGCAGCGCCGTCCGCGCGGTAGGCGACCAATGAACGTTCGTGCGCTATTTTTGCGGGTACTACGAATGGTTTGCGCGTTAGCCTCGGATGCGGGATCATAATGTGTCAATGCTAGACAGCCCAAGCCGGCCGATAAGCCCGGCGACATGCTTTCTAAATGTTTCCTGCTCCATCACCCGGAGCGTCGGCCCATCGCCCACAGTCGCGGCGAGCATGTCTCTGAGTTCTTCGCCGGTCAGGTTTGCCCCGGGAATCGGCCCCTGCCAGGTGAGCAAACGGCCGAGCCCGCGGGTGGCGTAAAGCACGGAACTGGCGGAGACAGCACAGGCTTTTTTTAATTCTTCCAACGGGTAGCCGAGATGGGAGATACTGTCAATGACCGGCTCTGGTAGCCGGCCGCTAAGAGATAAATCTTCGAGGAAACGAAGCAGGTCCGGCAAAGATAAAAAATATCCCGGAAAACGGTAAGCCAGCAAGCTCCGGTTTATCCGCATCGGCTCCGCCGGATCCAAACCGAGCGTTTCGTGGGCTGTCGGGAATTCCAGGCGCTCCTCGGCAACCGCGGCGGCTCCAAGGCGTAATTTTTCAGTTATTTCCGGTCGGAAAAGAGCGGTCAAAAATTTAAATTCTGGAAACCGGCCGGCGTCAATCGTAAAAAAAGTTTGCAAAGCCGCCGTGAGAGCCAGGGCCGTGTAGCGCAGTTTGCCCTCTGTCTCAAAAACGACGCCGGACGATGAAGCGTAGGGAGAAACAGCCGAAAGCCGGGAGATAGTCACCACGCTTTTCATGGCCGAATCTTCTGAACCGGTAAAATGATCCGTGAGAAGAGAGCGCAGAGTCTGGCCGCGCCAATGCAAATTTTCCAGGTCTTCCGTAGAAACTGGCTCCCCGTACGCGGGTATAAACCGCACGCTGATCCATTCCTCGCAGAGGTGCCCGTCCGGGTCTCGCGGATACGCCGCCCGAATGGCATAGACCAACGCCTTACGGTCATACTCATCAAATAATGGCACGTCGCCGTAACGCCAAAATGACTGGCGGGCGATACCCACGATAGCGTTGAGCGCCTGGCTGGCCCATACCGCGGTAAACGGCTCTTTGGCGCGGTAAACCTGCAATCTCACCGCCTGTCGTTCGAAGGTGGCTAGGGGACGGGGCAGTTGGCGAAGCGTTTCTTGCAGCTGCTGGCCGAAGGTCGCCGAGGAGAGCACAGTGCTTGGGGCTATCATAAGACGGACGGTTAGAGAACCTACATTTCTTCCACGACGTCAATGCCCAGAAGATTGAGCCCCCGCTCCATAACTAAACCGACGGCTGAGCAGAGCTCTAACCGAAAACCCCTTTGCTCGGCCGCGGCCGACAAAATCGGACAGTCCTGATAAAACGCGTTGAAAGCCTGGGCCAGACGGAACAGGTACGCGGCTACGAGCGAGGGGTTGAATTCCTGAGCGGCCGCGCTCGCTACTTCCGGAAAATCGGCCAGTTTGAGAACCAACTGCTTCTCGGCCGGATGAATTGCTTCTGGCAGTAATGCCGCGGTCTGATAAGACTCGCCCGGCCCGGCTTTTTTAAGCACGCTTTTAACGCGCGCCACGATATAGAGCAGGTACGGGCCGCTGTCGCCTACAGTCCTTACGGATTCATCAAGGTCAAAGGCAATGTCATTGCCGATATCGGTCTTTAACAGGGCATACTTCACGGCCGACCGGCCAATTTTGGCGACTGTCTCGGATCGATCTTCAATGGCGCCGCCGGCCATGATCGCGGCGATCTTGCCCTCGATCTCGTCGAGCAGCCACTCCGCCAAAACCACCTGCCCGGTGCGGGAGCTCATCTTGCCGTGCTTGAGCCGTACCCAGCCGTAAGTCAGGTGCTCTTCGCGTTCGGCCGTTTCGGGAAAAACCCGAGCAATGGCCGCGAAAACCACCCGAAAGTAATCCGCCTGTTCGCGGCCGGTGATATGGATAATTTTATCCGGACGGTGCTCGCTAAACTGAAGCTCGGCGAGCGCCACTTCCTTGCCCTCATAAGTGGGAAACCCCTGGCTGTTGACGAAAACGCGGTCATGCAAATCATAAGCGCTGCCGGGAAAAATGATGGCCCCCTGGCTCTCGACAAATACGCCGGAAGCGACAAACTGCCGCACCAATTCGGCGCCGCGCTCGTAAACTTCGGACTCGAAATAGAGCCGGTCAAAGCGGGTACCCAGCCGCTCGTACATATAGGCAAAATACTCCAGGCTCCAGGCGCGCGTGGTGCTGTAGACGTCCTGAATCTCGGGAGAACGGGCATAAATTTTGACGTTGAAATCGGCAATTTCCTGTTTAACTTTTTCGTCCGCTTCGTAAGCCTGGCTGCCGTGCGCGTACGCCTGGCCCAAAAAAGCCACCCGCTCGCGCAGGCCGGAGTTCTTCAGGGCCTCGTATTTATCTGCCAGCTGGCGTATGCCCCACAAACACTTGGCAATGTGCAGCCCGACATCGCCCTGGTAATTGGCCCGGATCACTTGATAACCGGCGTTCTCCAATAAGCGTACCAGGCTCTCGCCGGTAATAATATTGCGCAGATGCCCGATATGCAGCGCCTTGTGCGTATTGGGATGGGCGAACTCCACCATTATCCGGCCGCGGCCGACGGTCTGGCGCCCGTAATTGACGCCGGCTTGAGCAATCTCGTACAGCACCTGCCGGGTTAGCTCCCGGCTCTCGATATAAAAATTTACGTAGGGGCCAAAGGCCTTAATCTCTGAAAAAAGACCGGAATGAGAACGGCTTATCTTCTGCGCGATCTCCGCCGCCGCCTCAGCCGGATTCCGGAGAACAGTTTTGGCGTGAGAAAAACACGCAAAGGCCAGGTCTCCCATTTCCGGTTTGGGAGGCGCGGAGAGCTCGATCGGTCCGGCCACGCCGGCCGATCCGAGCAGGCGGGAGATTTCTTTGGTAATCTGTTCCATCATATGCCAGGGTACTGTTCGCGCTTATTTGACTTTGACAAAAAACCGTTTGCCTTTCTGCACCACATCGCCCGGGGCGGTGGCGGTCTCGTAACCGGCCACTTTGCCGTCGTTCACCTTTACTCCGCCCTGGTCGATCGCCCGGCGCGCGTCGGTTTTGCTCGTCGCGAAACCGGCCTCCACCAGGACGGTAACAATGTCGTAAGCCGAGGGTTTGAGTTCGGGTATAGCCTCCGGTTTCTCCTTGCTTTGGATAACGGTCGCAAAATGGCGCTGCCCCGCCTGGGCGGCCGCCTCGCCCAAAAATGTCTTCGTTACCTCGTAAGCCAGCCGGAGCTTGTGGTCCCGCGGATTTTCTCCGCCTGCCATCGCTTGGGCCATGGCGCTTATCTCCGCCGCCGGCACGCGGGTGCAGAGCTCGAAACCGTTTCCGATCATCTCGTCGGGCCAGCTCATGACTTTGCCGAACATATCCTCCGGCGTGTCCGACAGCGCCACCATGTTTCCCTCGGTCTTGCCCATTTTCTTGCCGCTCGAGTCGGTGAGAAGCTTCAGCGTCAAAACGAATTTCTCTTTATTTTTCAAATCCTTCATGAGGGTGCGCCCGGCGAGCATGTTGAACGTCTGATCGTTCCCGCCGACCTCGCCGTCCACGTTCATGGCCACTGAATCATAACCCTGCATAAGCGGATACAAAAATTCGTGCAGATAAATCGGTTTTTCTTCCTTCATCCGGCGCTCGAACATATCACGCTCCAAGAGACGCTGCACGGTAAAGTGCGCGGACAGTTCGACGATATCCGTCAATTTCATCTCCGCGAGCCAGTGGCTGTTGTAGCGGACCTCGGCGGCGTTTTCGCCGGTAAAATCCAAAATTGCCGCCGCCTGGTCCCGGTAAAAACTGGCGTTATCCGCCACCTGCTCGCGCGTGAGCTTCTGCCGCGCGGCCGACTTGTCGGTCGGATCGCCGATCATGCCCGTAAAGTCGCCGACGAGCATGATAATCTTGTGGCCAAGTTCCTGGAACTGGCGGAGTTTCAAAAGCGTGATTCCGTGTCCGATGTGCAGAGTGGGCGCGGTCGGGTCGTAGCCGGTATACAGAGTCAGCCGGCGGCCGGATTTCAATTCCTGTTCCAAAAACTCACGCGTCGGGTAGACGTTCTCGACCCCGCGGGTAAGAAGTTCGTTTATGCAAGCGTTATCAATGGAAACTGGCATACCTGGTAAAATTAGGAGCACGGCTCTGCCGCCACGGAAATATCTTTAAGACTGTTCACCACCGCCTCGTAATACGTCTCTTCGGGGGCGCCGGGAATCGAGGGGTTGATATCCGTGCGCTTGGTGAGCGTGATATTTGCGGTTACGATTATCTGGGGCTCTCCCGCATAGCATGCCGGCAATTTAGCCTCGATTTCTTTGGCGTACGATTCATCAAAATAGATCGGGGCACCGGCAAACAATACCGGGGCGCCGGTAGCCGGATCCACGACCGGAGCGCTCCCCATCCCACCGGTCCAGCCGGCCGCCACGTAAAATTGAGCGTCTTGGGGCTGAAGGATAAGTTCCAGGACATTTTTACCGGAAGCCGGGCTAGCTTGAGTTACGGTCATAGGCGAGGATTCTGATTGATAAATCGGTCCGCAACCGGCTCCGAATAGGAGCAGGCAGCCGGAGAGGGTTACAAAGGTACCGCGCATATTTAAAGCAATGATAGCAATTGTTCGGTCAATTTAGCGCGCTTCGCCTCGGCGTCGGATAACTTCTGGCGTTCCGCTGCCACCACCGCGGCCGGGGCGTTACGGACAAACTGCTCGTCCGCCAGTTTCTTCCTGAGGGAATCCACATAAGGAGAGACCGTCGCGATCTCTTTTTCCAGCCGTTCCTTTTCTTTGGCCGTATCAACTACGCCCATGAGGTCGAGAAAGACCTCCACGCCCTGTTCGACAAAGCCAACGGCCGTGGCCGGCTTCTTTGCCTGTCTCGCCACCGTCAAATTTTTGAGACGAGCCAAGCCGGCGATCACCGCCGCGCCCTCTTCGATCTCTCTCGCTCGTTCACCGGCATTTATGACCACGGAAAGATTCTTATTCGATTCCAGGCGGTACGCGGCCCGAAGCGATCGGATCCCGGTTATGATGCTCTGCGCCAGGGCAAACGCCTGGACGTCTCCCGCATCCGGCGCCGCCGGGGCCTCGGGATAGCGCTCCACCATCAGTAGCCCGCCGTCGCCGTACACCTCGCGCCAAATCGCCTCGGTAACAAACGGCATGTAGGGGTGCCAGAGCTTCAAAAGCGTGTTCAGGACGTAATTGAGTATAGCACTTTTCCCGCCCTCTATCTTGGCTATCTCCAGGTACCAGTCAGCCAATTCATTCCAAGTAAAGTCGCGCAGGCGCTCTCCCACGGCCGAAAAATTATACTGTTCAATGCCGCGTGTCGCTTCGGCGATGGTCGCATCCAGCCGGTGAAGTATCCAGCGGTCGGATAGCGTCGCCGGGAGCGGCCGGACCGCGGCGGATTTAGGCTCCTCTGTGTTGAGAAGCATAAAACGCGCGATGTTCCAAAGTTTGTTCGTAAAATTCCTAAACCCGGCAATCTTCTCTTCCGACAACTTTACGTCATTGCCCGGCGTAGTGCCAAGGACGAGCGACAACCGGGTGGCGTCCGTGCCATACCGGGCAATCATATCGAGAGGGTCAATAATGTTGCCCAGGGACTTGCTCATCTTTCTCCCCTGTTCATCCCGCACCAATCCATGAAGGTAAACCGTCTTGAACGGCACATCCCCCAAGGCGTAAGTTGTCATGAGAATCATGCGCGCCACCCAAAAAAACAGAATATCGTAACCCGTTTCCAGCACGCTCGTCGGGTGATAAACTTCAAAATCCGTGCGCCCGTCCCGCGCGGTCCCGGTGCCGGCATCTCCTTCCATGGCTTTGGCGGCGGGCCAGCCCAGAGTTGAAAAAGTCCACAAGCCTGAACTGAACCAGGTATCCAGGGTATCCGGATCCTGTTCCAGCTGGCGCGCGCCGCAGTGCGGACACTCGGCCGGCGCTTCAACCTCGACAATCGGCCGGCGGCACTCGGGTTTGGGTCCGCTGGCGCAATACCAAACCGGAATCTGGTGTCCAAACCAAATCTGGCGCGAAATACACCAGTCGCGTAAATTATCTATCCAATGAAAATAAGTCGCCTCGAACCGCTCGGGCACTATCTTAACCTGGCCGTTTTTAACGACCGCGTGCATCGCTTCTTTGAGCGTTGTGTTCTCTCCGGCTTTGATGCCGGCGATTTTATCGCCCTTCATCGGGAAGGCTTTGTTGACGTCCACGAACCATTGCGTCTTGGGCAAAGGCTCGACCACATCCTTGAAGCGATCCGAAGTGCCGACGTTCTGCACCGTGTCTGCTTCTTTTTCGAGCAGCCCCCGAAGGCGCAGCCACTCCACAAACTTGGCCCGCGCTTCTTCGACCGTGAGTCCCTGATAAGCGGCGCCGGCCGCTTGGGTCATACGGCCGTCCTCGCCGATTACTGGGATCAGGCCAATGTCGTTGCCCCGGGCTTTTTCCCGCAGATACATCTCAAAGTCAGTCGGGCTGTGCGCCGGAGTAACACCCAGGGCGCCTGTGCCGAACTCGGGGTCAATACCCGGGTCGGCGATGATTTTAATCGCAAGCGGTTTGGCCGCGCCGACGTCTACAGTGAAAATTTGACCGATAAATTTTTGGTAGCGCTCATCCTCCGGATGGACCGCCACGGCCGTGTCGCCCAGCTTAGTCTCGGGACGAGTCGTCGCAATCGTGATCGGAAAATCCGGGCCGTACTTGAAATAATACAGTTTCCCGGGGCGCTCGACGTACACCAGCTCGTCATCGCTGCAGGTGGACTGGCCTTTCACCGACCAGTTGACGACGCGGTAGCCGCGGTAAATAAGGCCCTCATCGTACATCAGCTTGAAAACGGTCCGGACAGCCAGGTTGCGCTCTTCGTCGAGGGTGTAGGCCTCCCGCGACCAGTCAAGCGACGAACCCATTTTCTTGCTCTGGGTGACGATGGTATCATGCGAAGCTTGCGCGAACTGGCGCACACGCTCCAAAAACGCCTCGCGGCCGAGTTCTTGTTTCGGTTTGGCGTACCCCTCCTCGCTGATTAACAGCGCTTCCACCTTTGACTCGGTCGCTACTGCCGCGTGGTCCGTCCCGGGTAGCCACAGGGTGCGCTCCCCTTTCATCCGGTGGTAGCGCGCCATAATGTCTTGGATCGCGAGCATGGTCGCGTGCCCCATGTGAAGCGTGCCGGTAACGTTCGGCGGCGGGAGCGCCATAGAAAAGGGCGGTGCATCCGGAGCGGTCACGCCTTTCTCTACGCAAACATCCGGATTGAAGAACCCGCTCTCTTCTGAGCGGCGGTAAATGGCGTCTTCGTATTTATCCGGTTCGTAGGTTTTGGGCAGTTCCTTCATAAATTTTGCTCCGGGCAGGGGCAAGCTCCTTGGCTTTGAACGGCGAGGACGAATTATAAACTTTACCTCCATTCTAATAATTTTTGCTAAAAAAAGCAACTTTTACCCCCTGCGCCCACTGGGTCTGCCTGCCTGCCAAAGTCCAGGATTTCCCACAGTTGACAGAAATTTAACCGGGTGATAAGCTGTCAAATCCTCTATGGCACTTTCCGAAATCGAACAAATCAAAAAGCTGATCGAAGAGAAAAAGCATATTCTCATCACTTTCAGAACCGACGGCCGGGGCGACGCCATCGGCAGCGCCATCGCCTGGCGGTCTTTTTTGCATGCCCAGGGGAAACGCGCCGAAATCGTCTGCTCCGACTTTGTCTTGCCTGGAGCCTACCGCTTTCTGCCCGCGGCCGGCCTCGTCAAAGCCTCCCCGGGGCACCTGCAAAAATTTATTTTGACCGTGGATATCGATAAAACCGGCATCCAGGAGCTTTCCTACGACGTCAAAGACGCGCACCTGCGCATTTTTATTACGCCCAAAACCGGCTTCATCACCAAAGACGACATCCGCACCGCCCAGTCCGATTTCCAGTACGACCTGGTCTTCGTCTTGGACACGCCGGACCTGAATTCGCTGGGCAAGCTCTATGCCAACAACACCGATTTCTTCTACCAGACCACGACCGTCAATATCGACCACCAGGCCGGCAACGAACATTTCGGACAGCTGAATCTGGTGGACCTCACTGCCAGCACTACCGCCGAGCTGCTCTATCGGCTTATGAACGAAATTAAGCCGGAGATAATTAATACCGAAATGGCGACCGCGCTTTTGACGGGCATGATCGCCGGCACCGGGAGCTTCAAGAAGAACAATGTCCGGCCGCGCACGCTCGCGGTGGCGAGCGAACTGGTGAACCTCGGCGCCGATCGCGGCACGATCGTCAAAAATCTTTTCCAGACCAAGTCTATCGCCACTTTCAAACTCTGGGGCGCGGCGCTTACCCACCTGGAGCACGATCCCGGCATCGGGCTGGTGTGGTCTTCTATCACCCGCGAAGATTTCATCCGGGCTGGAGCGAACGAAAACGACCTAGCCGAGATTATAGACGAACTCATTGCCAACTCGCCGGCCGCCAAATTTATACTGCTTTTGCACGAACACCCGCAACCCTCGGACGCGCACACGATCCACGGTATTTTCCAAGTCAGTAACGGCCGCCAGGCCAAAGAACTTATGCTGCCGTTCGCCCCTCAAGGCGACTCCGAACAGTGCACATTTACGATCAACGGACAAAAAACCCTGCGCGAGGTGGAACAAGACGTCGTCTCCCACCTCAAAAAACAAACCCTCCAAACGTAAATCCCCGCTCGAGCGGGGATTTATGAACGTCTTGAACCTACTCCCAAAAATAACTTCCGGCTCAATTTTGGCCTGCTTCGGCTGCAAATTGTCCGGCTCTCGTCGCCATAGTACCACTAGCCTGCTCAACCCGACAATTTTCGCTCGAAACAGGCACAAAATTGTCTCGGAATTATTTTCGGGAGTAGGTTCTAGTTACATCAAAGCCCGCCCGGTCATCTCTGGCGGCTGGGGAATGCCAAGCAGGCTGAGCGCCGTCGGCGCCACGTCGGCCAGCATGCCGACCGGGTGCAGCAAACTCAGGTCTCCGTTAGGCGGGTCGCCGGACGGGCCCGTTTGTCCGCGGTACGCCTCGGCGATCACCAAAAACGGCACCGGGTTTGTGCTGTGCTCTTTGTCCTTTTCTCCTGTTTGAAGATTAATTACCTCCTCGCCATTGCCGTGATCGGCGGTAATAAGCAGGACTCCGCCTTTGGCCAGCACGTGCTCGGCAATTTGCCCGAGACTCTTGTCTACGGCCTCCGCGCCTTTGACAGTCGCCCTAAGGTTACCGGTGTGTCCGACCATGTCGGCATTAGCCAGGTTCAGCATTATGACATCGTATTTCTCTTCATCCACCGCCTTTACCACTTCTCTGGTTATCTCCGCGGCCGACATCTCCGGCGCCTGGTCGTAAGAAGAAACTTTTGGCGAAGGTATAATGGCGCGTTCTTCGTTCGGAAACGGATCCTCAATCGTGCCGTTTAAAAAAAACGTGATATGCGCGTATTTTTCGGTCTCCGCGATATGAAACTGTCTGAGTCCGGCCTGGCTTACGGCCTCGGACAGACAGTTGACGACCACGTTCGGCGAAAAGGCGACGACCACCGGCGTTTCTTTTTCGTACTCGGTCATGGTAACAAAGCGCAGCTCCTTGATATACGGCCGGTCGAATTTGGCGAAACTCGGCAGGACGAAAGCCTGCGTGAGCTGGCGCGCGCGATCCGGACGGAAGTTGAAAAAAATGACGGCGTCTCCGGCCTCCACCTTGGCCGCCGGCTCGCCTTCTTTGCCTATCACCACCGGGACGAATTCTTCATCATAAATTTCTTTGGCGTACGAGGACTCAATGGCTTTGACCGGATCTTTAAAATACTCGGCCGCCACTCCGTCCGCCATGGCGCGGTAGGCTTTTTCAATCCGGTCCCACCGGTTGTCGCGGTCCATGGCGTAGAACCTCCCGCAGAGCGAAGCGATTTTGCCCACGCCGATGTCTTTTATTTTCGCCTGCAATTTCTTGATGAAATCCGCGCCGCTGTTGTAAATCGTGTCGCGGCCGTCCAAAATAGCGTGCACCGCCACCTGTTTCAACTTCTGCTGTTTGCAAAATTCCAGCAGTCCGAAAAGATGCGTATCGCTGGCATGGACATTGCCAGGGCTGACCAGACCGATAAGGTGCAAAGCGGACTTGTTCTTCCGCGCGTGTTCAGCCGCGGACAAAAAGGCCTTATTGGTAAAAAAAGATCCGTCCCCCAGGCATTTATTGATACGCGGAAAAGTCTGGTAGTAGACGCGTCCGGCGCCGATATTCAAGTGGCCGACTTCGGAATTACCCATCTCGCCGAACGACAAGCCGACCTCGGTGCCCGAAGCGTAAAGAGTCATGGCCGGGTAATCTTTGATAAACCGGGCAAAATTCGGCAACTTGGCCCGGGTGATGGCGTTGCCCTCGTGCTCCGGGGCGACTCCCCAGCCGTCAAGAATAGCCAGGACTAATGGTTTTGGTCGGGACATAGCAGTTGAGAAATTTTGCTGTCAGAGTTACGAGTTGCCCAGGCGCGCTCGACGGCTTGGGACTGTTAAAACCCCGCCTAAAATAACGCTTTTCCGGTCATCTCTTTTGGCTTATCCACCCCCATGAGCTTAAGCAGCGTCGGCGCCACGTCGGCGAGCCGGCCAGGGCGAAGCTTGGCCGCGAAATTCCGGCGGACCACGATAAACGGCACGGGATTCCGGGTGTGCTCGGTCATTATCTCTGCGGTTTGGGAGTTGATCATTTCTTCGGCATTGCCATGATCGGCGGTAATTACGGCCTGGCCCTTCAATTTGAGCACCGCGTCCGTGAGCCGCCGGACCGCCCGGTCGACCGCCCGGACAGCGCGTTTGGCTGCCTGCCAGTCGCCTGTGTGCCCGACCATGTCGGCATTGGGAAAATTCACCGTGATAAAATCGTAAACGCCGTCTTGCAGATACCGGACGATTCTGGCGGTCAATTCCACCGCGCTCATTTCCGGCGCCGCCGCGTAAGAGTAATGGCCGGACGAACGCACGAGTTCCCGCGCTTCGCCGTTTATCGGCTCGGCGTCCCCGCCGTTGATAAAATAAGTTACGTGAGCGTATTTTTCCGTTTCCGATATATACAGCTGTCGGTAATTCTCGCCGATTGCCCGGGCCAAACTCAGCGGTACGTCGGGACTCGGAAAAGCGGTGAAAATTCCGGGCAAATCCGGTCCAAAGTCGGTCATGGCCACAAAACGGATGTTTTTGGGGCAACGCTCCCGGCGGAAAGCGCCGGGATTTTTTTTCGCAAAATCAGGCTGGACGAAGGCCTTGGTAATCTGGCGCGCGCGGTCGCTGCGGGCATTGAAAAAAAATATCGCGTCATTATCCTGGATTGTGGCGCTCCCTTGACCGTTCTCGCACACGATCGTCGGCAACACGTATTCGTCAGTTTCGCCCCGGTTGTACGCCTGCGACAGCGCCTCTTCGGCGCTCGCAGACCCGCATTCTCCCTTACCGTGTACCATGGCGGCATACGCCCGCCCGGTGCGCTCCCAGGACTTATTGCGGTCCATGGCGTAGAATCGTCCCATAATGGTGGCGATACGCTCGCCGTTTTTCATCTCTTTGCGCAGCTCGCGCAGATGCCGGATGGCCGCATGCGGCGGCGAATCGCGCCCGTCGGTAAACAGATGCAAATAGATTTTTTTTACTTTCTGACGACGCAAATATTCCAGAAGGGCGTATAGGTGCTTCGGGTGAGCGTGCGCGCTTTGCCCGCCGCTCAACAGCCCCATCACATGGACCGCCGCCTGATATTTTTCGACGTGATAAACCGCTTGCGCGAAAGCCTCATTCTTGAAAAAAGTTCCATCTTTGATGGCCCGGGAAATCCGGACCAAATCCTGTTCCACCACCCGGCCGGCGCCGATATTGAAGTGTCCGGCCTCGGAATTGCCCTCCTGCGACGCAAACAGCCCGACATCGCGACCGTGGGCTTTGAGGATGGTAGACGGATAGCGCTCCAGGCAGCCAAAAATATGGGGCGCGGTTTGGGGAGTGATGGCGTTGCCCGGATTCTCGGCCGGGGCTAAACCGAAGCCATCGAGAATGAT
The DNA here is from genome assembly GCA_001004885.1 of Candidatus Magasanikbacteria bacterium GW2011_GWA2_56_11. Taxonomy (GTDB): domain Bacteria; phylum Patescibacteriota; class Patescibacteriia; order Magasanikbacterales; family UBA922; genus GWA2-56-11. Next base: position 68,383 of record LCRX01000002.1, on the reverse strand, counting down.
AAGAAGAGTCGGACGGATGCGCTGTACTTGTCCCTGCGGGTGTGCAGCCATAGAACTGGCAGTGAGTTATCAGCAATTCTATCCTAAGTCGAGCCGAAACATAGACTGATTTTCGCGGCACCAATGTCTGAGCCTGTAAGAGCGAGTTTTGGGGCCGCGAAAATCAGTCTATGTTTCGGCGAAGGGGGGCTCGCTGTGAGTTCATAGTACCCGCTATTATAGAGCAAAGGACGAAAAAAAACAACCGGGGACCGCCAGGCGGCGACAGTCGAAAATGACCCAAACGCAAAAACCAGCCGCGCGGCCCCAACCCTGGCGCCGGTTTGGCTTATAATCCGGCTGCTTCCGTCTCGATTTTCATCAGCCGGTTATACTTCTCCACCCGCTCCGAGCGCGACAGCGAGCCGGTCTTGATAAACTCCGCGTTGACTGCCACCGCCAGGTCGGCGATAAAGGTGTCGGCCGTCTCGCCCGAACGGTGCGACACCGCGACCTGATAGCGGTGCCGCCGCGCCAAATAGATGGCGTCGATCGTCTCCGACAGGCTGCCGATCTGATTGAGTTTGATGAGGACCGCATTGGCGACCCCGCCCTTGACCCCCTGTTCGATCCGTTTCACGTTCGTAACAAACAGATCGTCGCCGACGAGCGTAACGTTTTTTCCCAGCCGCTTGGTGAGCTTCGCCCAGTTGTCCCAATCGTCCTCGGCGAGACCGTCCTCGATCGATACGATCGGATAGCGACGAATCCAGCTTTGGAGCAGCTCGATCATCTGATCCGCGCCCCAGCCTTCTTTAGGGTTGTCAAAAAAATACTTGCCATGGCGATAGAATTCGCTCGCGGCGATGTCGAGGGCGATAGCCACTTGGCGGCCGGGCGCGTAGCCGGCTTCCTTTATCGCCTGCATGATAAATTTGAGCGCCTGTTCGTTGTTTTGGAGTTCGGGGGCGAATCCGCCTTCGTCGCCGACCCCGGTCGAAAAGCCTTTTTTATGCAACAGACCGGAGAGCGCGTGAAAAACCTCGGCCCCGATTCTCACCCGCTCGGCTAACGTGCGGTGGATCGGCACGATCATAAACTCCTGAATCGACAATCCGTTTGCCGCGTGCCGCCCGCCGTTGAGTATATTCATCGTAGGTACCGGCAGCCGCCACTTCTTTTCCGGCAGTTTGAATGTTTCGCGCAGATACCGGTAAAGCGGCAGTCCACGGTTCATGGCCGCGGCGCGGGCGGTGGCCAAGGACACAGCCAGAATCGCGTTGGCCCCGAGACTGCTTTTGCCCTCGGTGCCGTCGAGACACAGCAGCGCGCCGTCAATCTCGCGCTGCCGCAGCGGATCCATACCGGTTAAAATCCGAGCAATAGCCGTATTGACGTTTTTGACCGCTTTGAGCACGCCCTTGCCGCCGTAGCGTTTGGCGCCGTCGCGCAGCTCCAGCGCTTCGTGCGTGCCGGTGGAAGCGCCGCTCGGCACGGCGGCCGTGCCAGTAGCGCCGTTCGACAGGATCACCGTTGCCTCCACGGTCGGATTACCGCGCGAATCCAGTATTTCCCGCCCTTCGACATGTTTAATCACTGCTTTGGCCATATCAATAAATAATAATGGAGCACCGTAAGGTGCTCCATAAATACACCCGAACTGGTGCGACCGTATTAACGGATTTCAAATACCACGCTCACGTCCATCACCACCTCGGTGCTGCCCGGTTCGATGCCAGGCATAACTTTCTCGGCTGGCACGCTCTCGACAAAAGTGTCGTACATCATGCCTTTGCCAACTTCGTCATATTCATTGTAAGAGACAATGCCGCGAATCTGGATGCCCAGCGCCTCGGACAGAGCGCGGGCCTTGGCCGCCACCTGCTCGAGCGCCAGCCGGCGCGCCTCGCTCCGGTACTGTTCGCGATCATCCACGGTAAACTCCAGGCCGCTCACATCGTTGACCCCGACTTCCCCGGCGAGGGCGATCACCTGGTTCGCCTTGGATGTGTCGCGAATTTTAACCGCCACGCTCTGGCTCACCTGGTAGCCGCGCAATACCTGCCCGTCATCCGTATAATCGTACTGCGGAAAAATATTGTAATTGGTGGTCTGGATGTCCTTCTCTTCCACGCCAAGCTGCTTCAACCGTTCCAGGAGTTTGTTCATGACCGCCGTATTTTTTTCCTGGGCCTCGGCCACGGTCTTGGCTTCGGCGATCATGCCCATGGTAGTAACCGCGATGTCCGGCTTAACCGCCACCTTGCCCTCCCCCTCGACGACTATAGTCCGCTCGGATTTATCCACGCGACCGATGGTATCGTAGCGTTTTAAATTGTTGCGTATAAGCGTACCGAAAAAAACTATTAGGTATACGAGCAGTATGCCTAATAAAGTCAGCATTAATTTGCGCGTGCCGTCGCTCGCTCCGGCGCAACACCCGTTACCCGCGACGCCGCGGCGGACCGGGGGCATCGACTTAGCCTCGGCCGATTCGGGCATTTCGGCCGCGCCGTTCTTTTTGACAGGCATAGAAGAACATTAACTGATTAACGTCCGATCCCGCAAAACAGGACCGAGCGCTAATCGGCTAGTGTCTAATACCGACTAAACTGATAGTGAGTTATCAGCAATTCTCTCCTAAGTTGAGCCGAAACATAGACTGATTTTCGCGGCGCCAATGTCTGAGCCTGTAAGAGCGAGTTTTGGGGCCGCGAAAATCAGTCTATGTTTGAGGCAAAAGTGGGGAAACTCGCTGTGAGTTCATTCACAGAAGCAGTATAGCACACTAAGAACGTTTCCGCACGAGCGCGGCAATACCCGGGAGTTCGCGGCCGGAAAGAAATTCCAGCATAGCCCCGCCACCGGTGGAGATCAAATCAATATTTTCCCCCATGCCGACGCGGTCCATAGCTAAAACGGTCTCGCCGCCGCCAATAACTCCGAAAGCCGGGCCTTTCGACCGGGCGGCTACGAGCCGAGCGATAGACAATGTCCCGACATCGTAGGGCTTCTGTTCAAAATAGCCCATGGCGCCGTTCCAAACCAGCGTCCGCGCCTGTTTGATGTACCCGGCGAATAGGCGGATAGTGGCGGGACCGATATCCAAAATAGCCTCATTTTTTTTACACACGGCATGCGGCCGGCGCTCTAGCTTCACCACTCGGTAGTTAGCGCCGTCACGGGATCCTACCACGACGTCCACAGGTTTAATGACTTTTCTGCGCCCGACATATTTGTCCGCTTCCGCTGCCTGTCCCGGATCAATCAAAGACTGGCCGACCGCGTATCCCAGGGCATGCAGGTAAGTGTTAACAATGCCGCCGCCGACCAGGACAAAATCGGCCCGGGGCAGAAGATTTTTCATTACCGGCACCTTGGTCTCCATTTTGGCCCCGCCCAACACGAGTACAAACGGAGAAACCGGTTTGTCCACTACTTTCGCCAGGCCCTTGATTTCTCTATCGAGCAGCAGCCCGGAATATGACGGCAAGTACCGGGCCACGCCGACCACGGAAGCGTCGCCGCGGTGCGACACGGCAAAGCCGTCCTGCACAAAGATATCAGAGAGCGCGGCCAGTTCGCGGCCGAGAGTACCGCGGTTGCCGCTCTCGTCGGGGGAAAACCGGATATTTTCGAGCATAAGCGCCTGTCCGGGCCGCAACGCTCGTATGCCCCGCTCGACTTTCGGCCCGGTAATATCCGGCAGCTTGGCGACTTTCCTTTTCCAAAGCTCTGCCAAGCGCTTGGCCACCGGATCCAGCTTGTACTCGGCCGCCCGCCGGCCTTCTGGCCGGCCCAGGTGGGTAACAATGATGATTCTAGCTTTGTTTTTTGCGAGATATTGGAGGGTAGGCAACGCCTCCCTGAGGCGCGTGTCATCGGCTACTCTCCGGCCATCAAGCGGGACGTTAAAATCCACGCGCAAAAGCACGCGTTTGCCTGCGAGACGACGTGCCTGTTTGATCGACCGGACGGCGCTATAATCCATAAAATTACTTCTTCTGGCCTTTGTGCTTCCCGGCCACTGCCACCATCTCCACGAGCCGATTGGCATACCCCCATTCGTTATCGTACCAGGCGATGACCTTCACCAGGTTGCCGTCAACTACGGCAGTCAACTTCAAGTCCGCTATTGCCGAATATGGGTTGCCGATAAAATCGGACGAGACCAGCTCTTCTTCCGTGGTCGTTAATATATTTTTGAGATAGCTCCGGGCAGCCTTCCGCAACGCCTGGTTTACGTCTTCTTTCGTCACCGAACGCTTCAAGAGCGCCGTAATGTCGGTAAGCGACACGGTAATCGTCGGCACGCGCACCGACAGGCCGTCGAATTTGCCCGCCAAGGACGGAATGACCCGGGCCGTGGCAATGGCCGCGCCGGTAGTGGTCGGCACCATATTTTCGGCCGCCGCGCGCGACTCGCGCAAATCCTTGGCCGGCCCGTCCTGGAGCGCCTGCGTGGCCGTGTAAGAGTGCACGGTCGTAAGCATGGCTTTTTCGATGCCGAATTCGCGCTCGAGCACCAGCATAACCGGCGCCGCGCAGTTGGTGGTGCACGAGGCATTGTCGAGAAGCGCCTCGCCGGCGTATGCCCGGTCGTTCACGCCCCGGACATAGGTAACAATCCCGCCGCCCTTGCTCGGGGCCGAGATAACGACCTTTTTGGCGCCGGCCTTAAGGTGGAGTTCGGCGCCCTCCTGCTTGGTGAACTTGCCGGTGGACTCGATGACCACGTCAACTCTGAGTTTTTTCCAGGGTAGCAGGCCGGGGTCTTTTTCGGCAAACACCGGAATTTTCCGACCGGCCACGATAAGATTCTTGTCGTCAGAGCTCACCGGGTACGGCACGTCCGGATAGGCCGTATCATGCTTGAGCAGGTAAGCCAGTGTCGCCGGGGCAGTCAAATCGTTGATGGCCACGATCTGCATCCCCTTCTTGCTCCAGGCGACTTTAAAGGCATGCCGGCCGATCCGGCCAAATCCGTTGATAGCGACACGCAGCATAAAAGGAAATTAAAAGCGGATAATTTAGAACCCACTCCCAAAAATAATTCCGAGGCAATTTTGTCGTGTTTCAAACGAAAATTGTTCGGGTTGAGGAGATATAGCGGTGCTATGGCCACGCCAGCCGGACAATTGCCAGCGGTACAGGCGCAAAATTGAGCCGGAATTATTTTTGGGAGTGGGTTCTAGTATAACAGACTACGCCGGATAGTCTCAACATCAAAGCCCTGGATTCGGTCCGCCGGATTCCGACGCCGCCGGAGAGCCTGTCCCCCTTTCCATCATCTCCGACCGGTTGATGATACCGCCCAGGCCGCCGGTCTTTTCTGAGCTAAAGTCCAAAGTCGGCGACTGCTTCCGGTGGTAGCCGTCTTTTTCGTACATGACGTAATACCGGCTTGGCCCGACCAGCACGGCATAACGGCCGCGGCTGTCGGTAACAGCGGTATTGACCAATTTATTGTAAGCGGCGTCAAAGACGCGGATAACCACTCTCGACAGCGTTGATTTGTCCTTCAGATCGCGGACTACGCCCCAGGAACTGGGAAGCCGACGGTGCGCCAGACGATGGAATAAAAAGTAAAAAATGACATGCAGCCCCACGAGAAACCCCACGCCTGGAGTGGGTGAGACGGCAAACGAGACCAAACTGGCGCCCAATCCCACCAAAGTAAACGCCTGTTGCAACACCGACCGGGAATGGTCTTTGAGAATCTGGGTCGTGGGCTTGATGATCGTCTCCGGATCGAGCGGGATACTGTAGGTAACGGCGCTCCCGGACTCCGGCGGATAAAAAGCCTCTCCGTGGTACAGATTGAGGTACTTGGCGTCCTCGGTCTGTTCCCTCAACAGCGCGCTGAAACCCGTGAATCCTGGTTTAATGACCTCCAGGCGAAAACGGCCGTTTTCCGCCGAGATAAAATAGCGGCCGTAAAAATCCGTTACCTGGGAGCTAACCACTTTATTTGTTTCATCGCTGATGAGACGAATCGTGGCCAGATCCACGGGCAGCTTGCTGTAGGCATTGTAGACCGTGCCCCAGCCTTTGTACTTGCGTCGGCGCAAAAGGAGCGCCGGCTGGCTGAACAGATACCGCAGCAGGGCTAAAAGACGCGGAATTTGAACGCCAACAGCCAGATTGGCAGCACCCAAGAGGGCGATGGCCGGGGCCGCGGCCGTTTCGTTGATTTTCTCGAGAAAGGGATTATCTTTCAGCGCGCGCCACTTATTCCATACCTGAGACAAAAGGGAGGGGCCAAATGCAGGAGCGATCATTTCGGCCGCGGCCGCGGCTTGTTCCGATTCTGGCACCTCTGCCATCGGTGCCAACTCCTCCTTGCCAGCCGCCCGATCCGGTCGCCGGGCGATTGGTGCCAAACCCGGCCCGGCTTCTCCTGGCAGACTCAGTACCGGCTGGTCCGCCTGGTCAGGGTTGGTCGTCTTTTCTTCTTCGGCATCGGCCACCGCCGTATCGTCCTTTTTTACCTCATCTCCCTTCTCAGTCTCATCGGTTTTAGTGTCTTCTTGGTCTTGGTCAGACGGTTTAGTGTCTTCTTTTTTATCTTCGATTTCATCGGGTTTAGTGTCCTCCGGATCCGGTTCGGACGGGAGAGGCGTAGTTACGGACAGCTCTTGACTCACCGGGTCCGAGGTATTGCCGGCCGGATCAGTGGCCTGAACAGTAATAATATGGTCGCCGGGGTTAAACGGGGCGGAAAAGGTGTAACTCCAAGCACCGGTGTTATCGGCCATGGTGGTATAGGCTGCCGGTTCAGCCGCGAGATGAAAAGTCGCCTTTTCCGCCGCTGAGGCCAAAGCGGCCGCGGCTTGTTTGCTCTTTTTGGTGATGACAATCACGGCCTTGGGTTCGCTTACGCCGTAAATGCGCGGGGCGGCGGCCGTTGGATTGGCCGGCCCGGCGTCGATCAAAAAGTCGGCGGAAGGCTTGACACGATCCAGAATGACGCAAGCATAGGTATCATACGTAAGGTTTTTGCCTTCAATTCCCTTAAACCGGGCATTAACGCATTTTTTACCGTCCTCTCCGGCCAGCTGCCAAGTGAGCTCGGAAACCACCGGGTTGAACGACACTTCCGAAAAATCGGTGTACGGAGAGCCATGGCTCTCCTTTAGGGCCAGCTGCTGCGCATACGTGGCATCTATTTTAAGCTTGACTACGGGCGTGTTGGTGTAGATAAGCAGTCCGGGATCTTGTTTCAGGCGCAGCGTATAAAGAGTGAACGGATAAAACGAAGTGGCGTACTTGCCATTTTGGTACGGGACTAATTCACCGCCAATAGCCAAAGGGTGCTGGCTCTTGGGGATAGCCGCCAGCGGGGCGCTATCCAATTTTTTATTATTCTCGATGAGATCGAGAGTGCTGCCTGACCAGACAATATTATAAACATAGGTACTCTTCACGAACGGATTGCGGTAATCGCAGACCTGCCCGGTGCCGGCGCTGAAACAAAATCCTTTCGTGGCCGCGATATCGTTATTCGTGCTGTACCCGGCATTGTAGGCGTCGTACTTCGAAAACAACCGGCGCTTTTTCCCGGCCAGACTTGAATCAAGGGGCGTCTTGTCGAGGGCAAAAGAAAAATCCAGGCTAAATGGAGATGACAGGTCGAGGATACCGTCATCACTGGACACGCCTTTCACCTGGCTATAACCATTCACGACATGGGGCGCCGCTATGCCCGCTCCGTCAAGGACATCAACTTCGGTTTCGCCGGAAACAGAAATAATTTTAATGAGCCCGGTAGGGGCAAACTCGATTATTTCTTCTGCCGAAATATAGGGGGTCGGCGATGGCGGCGGCGGCGGTGCCGGAGGAGTGGGAGAAGGAGATCCGCCGGACGGCAAAGTAGTCGCCGTTACCGATGAACCAAAATCTGTTTGCGTGCCCTCGTCATTACGCGCCTTGACCCGAAACGTATAGGCTGTACCGGCGCTCAACCCGCTAAATGTGTATGAGGTGGCGGTAATCCAGCCCGAAGCGCGCGTCGGCGAACCGGCATCCTCCGCGTAATAGCTAGTACCCGGCGCGTTGGAGTTGGCGTTCCAGGAAACCGTGATCTGGCTGGCGCTGTCGGCGCTGGCGCTCGCCGACGACGGAGTGGCGGCCAGTGTGTAGACGGCGGCGCTGGCCGTGGAGGTAGCCGTGCTTACGCCGTCTCCGTTGCGCGCAACCACGGCGAACGCATGTTGGGTGTTGGGGGTAAGCCCGCTGCGGGCAAAATTGTTGCCCCAGGTAGACGTAGTTTGGAATACCGGCCCGGCCGAAGCCGAGCCGTCGGCTCCCACGTAAGTGTCAGAGATGGTATCAAAGACGGCGTACAGGGTATTCGTGGGGTTGCCGTTTACGGAGATGGTAATAGGGATTGTGGCGGCAGTAACCGTACCCGGCGTCGGTGTTCCCGGCGCATTGGCCAAAGTGTAAAAAGCCGCTGTGGCGATGGCATCGGAGTCGCCGGCCGTGTTGGCTCCGTGTACGCGATAAACATAGCGGGTATCGGCCGACAGTGTGCTGGTAGTCACGGACGTGGTGTTGGCCACGGTGGTCGAAGCGGTCGAATAAGTGCCCCCGCCGTCCTCGGAAACCTGCAAAACGTAGTTGTTTTCGAGTGACGAATTATCTGTCCAGGACAAGGTAACACCTGTGATACTAAGGGAGGAGGTGGCCAAATTGGTCGGTTCATTGGGCGCGTCGAGCAAAGTAAACGACGCCGACTCGGCGGAGAAAGCGCCCTCGGTGCTGCTATCGTCAAAAAATTTAATGCGCCAGTAGTAAGTCGTCTGGCTGGCCTCGTCGGCATCATCGTTAAGAGCCAAGTTCTGGGTAGGCGCGGACCCAAAAGAACCGTAGACGATATTTTGACAGCGCTGTCCGGCAGTGCAGTTGCTGATAGAAGTGCCGGATGACCCGGAATCCCAGTGCGTAATGGAACTGAAGTTAGAGTCAGTGCCTATTTGTATGCGAGCTTTATTCGCGATGTCGCCCACATCGTCGTCGGCATAAATAGCAGAAAATGCCGGCGTAATACTGCTAACCCAGCTCGGGTTGGCAGTACCGGACTGGGCGTCGGTAGCATGGGCGTAGAGAGTGGCCGGAGCCGATGGCGCGCGGTTGGTCTGCGCGGCATTAAACTCACCGGAGCCTCCGGCGGTGGAGCCGCCGCTGCCGCCGGCGGCACCGCCGGACACGGTCGCGGATGAGATACTGTTGCTGGTTGAGTAACCAATATAAATACAGCCACCGCCTCCGCCGCCGCTCGAACCCCTGCCGGCCGATCCGGTAGCGGTGAAACTCTGCGGCGAACCGGCGATAACACCGGCAGTGATTTTTACGCCGCCGCCGCCAGAACCAGTCGACTGAGATCCGGGCGCGGCGCCACCATCCGCCGTGATAGTACCATTTACGGTAAGCGTATTAGTAATAGCTAACACGGCCAGGCCTCCGCCGGCAGGACTGGCGCCGTTTCCGCCATAGCCGCCGCTCGACCCAATCGTACCCGGAGAACTTGTAACGCAGTAGGCCGCGCCGCCAGCCGAACCGTTAAAACCGTTTCCGCCGGCGCCGGCATGGGCGCCGCCGCCGCCGCCGGTGCTGGATACTTTTACCGCGCCGCCGCCCGGTCCGTTGCCGTTTCCGCCGCTGACTCCGGCGTATCCCCTGCCGTCCAGGTTAATAAATCCGCCGGCCGCCACGGTAGAAGAAGCCGCGCTCAAATTTACCACGTGGCTCTGCGTCGTCGTATTGGCTGCATGGGTGAGAACACCGCCGTTTAATATATAAAGAGTATTCAATCCCAAAGCAGGGCTGGTTGTCACATACCGTCCTTGGCTGAGGACACCCCCATAGTCAACAACCACGTTAAGAGAAGAGGCCGAGGTAACAGTAGAACCCTGGTGAATCTCCAGAGTGGTACTGGCAACGGTAAAATCGGCGGTTGACGTGGGAGTGAACGTACCGCCGCTATCTACCCGCAGAGTACCCGATGCGTCTCCGCCGGAAAAAGGGCTGCTATTTTTAAGCACCAAAGTTTTGCCCGAGGCAATCTGGTAAGTTGAGGAAACCATCACCGTCAAGGAATCGGCCGTGATGGAGGTGGCCCCCTGGGCAGAAGGAGCTCCCGGCGCAGTATTGACCGAATAAATATCGCCATTGGTGCCGGTCTGTTTTACATACACTACGCCGCCGCCGCCGCGCTGTCCCGATACGCCGGCGCCGCCATTCATCGTAATAGTGCTGGTCGGGAAAATACTATTGGCAGTAGTGTAAGACAGAAAGGCGCAACCTCCGCCCCCGCCGCCGCCATAAGTGCTTCGGCCGCCACCTCCGGTAATCGTGAAACTTTGCGGGGTGCCGGCAATGTCACCAGCCACGATCTTTACGCCGCCGCCGGCGCCGCCACCAACGCTGGTACCGGAAATGGGAGTTGCGCCGTCGGCGGTAATCGTCCCGTTAACGGTGATTGTCCCGGAAACGTTGAGAATAATCACGCCGCCGCCCGAACCGCCGAATCCGGAGCCGCCAACGCCGCCGCCCGAACCCATGGAGACTGGATTAGTGATATCGCAGTACCCGGCTGGCCCGTCTTCGCTGTTTGATGGTCCGCCGCCGTTGCCCGCGTGAGCGCCGCCGGTGCCGAGGCTGACAGATTTGTAACCGCCACCCGGACCATTGCCGGATGAGCCGGTATCATTTGTCCCGGTATATCCCTGGCCGTCAACATCAATTTTACCTCCGGCCTGAACATTCAAATTAGCCACGCTCCAATCTACCTCGTACGACTGCGCCGTCGTGTTCGCCTCATGCGTCAAAATCCCTCCGCTTTGGATAGTCAAATCCCCTGTTAGCGTCTGGACGACGGCATTTTTCTGAACCAAAACTCCCCGGCCGGCGATCGTGCTGCTCACGGCGGTTCCGATATTGCCGACGAGCGTCGTGGTAACATAATAAGTCGAATCCCCGCCAATAGTCAGCGAAGCGAAATTAGCTGTCTGGCCGGCGGAAAGAGTAACGGAAATATTGCCGGTGCTGCTCGATATCGTAACATCGTCACTTGCCGTCGGGACCACGCCGGTGTTCCAATTCGCCCCGTCTTCCCAGTTGCCCGTGGCTAGCCCCACCCAGGTAACAGCGGCGGCTTTGGCTATCGGTACTGTGGGGTCGGTGAGGCCAAAAGGAAGCAAGCCCAAAGTGAAATACCACAGGGTGGTCAACAGCACGAGCCAGGCGGTCAAACGATGAAAAATTGTTCGGCGCGGACGGCTCATAGAGAAAAATGCAATCCACCCTGATTGCGAAGAGAAAAACTAGGCCAAGTATACCATGTCGAGGGCAGCCGTAAAAGACTTTCTATGTTAATAAACCCCGCCCTGGCAGGGGCGGGATTATGTCTTCGAATTTAGAGTCGCTAATTAGCGCGAACACTTTTTTTACTCACCAAAATTTCCGCTAACGGCTAACCAAGCTGTTCGCCGACTTCGGCGGCAAAATCTACCCGTTTCTTTTCTATCCCCTCGCCGAGCTCAAAGCGGACAAACCGGCGCACCGAAATTTTCTCGCCGATTTCGGCGGTTTTTTCGCCCAGGAGCTGCTCCACAGTCTTGTCTTCGTCGCGAATGTAGGGCTGCTCAAGCAGGCAAATCTCCGAGTAAAATTTGTTCATCTTGCCCTCGACGATCTTTTCAATCATCTCGGCCGGCTTGCCTTCGGCAGCGAGCTGGGCGCGATAGATGTCTTTTTCCTTTTCCAGTTCCGCTCCGGGGACTTCAGCGCGCGACACGTAGCGGGGCGAGACAGCGGCGATATGCATGGCCACGCCCTTCACCAGATCCTGAAAATTATCGGTGCGGGCCACAAAATCGGTCTCGCAGTTCACTTCCACCAGTACGCCGAGCCTGCCGTTGCCGTGGATATAGCTCCAGACCAGCCCTTCGGCGGCAATTTTGCCGGCGCGCTTGGCAGCCTTGGCAATGCCTTTTTTGCGCAGCAGTTCCGCCGCGGCCTCAAAATCGCCGCCGGCTTCTTCCAGAGCATTTTTACAGTCCAGCATACCGGCGCCGGTCTGCGCCCGGAGTCTGGCGATATCAGAAGCGGAAATAGACATAAAATTTGTTTAAAGGTTTCTGATTTAAGCGCAAGAGCCATGCCGGCTCTTCCCGCGCGGCGGCCGCCTGGAGAGGGCTACTTAGTTTCCTCGGTCGTGGCCTCTTTAGGTTGAGCGCCTTCAGCTTTACCCTCTTTCACGGCCGCCCCCACGAGTCCAACCAAAAGGGTGATGGATTTAACCGCGTCGTCGTTGCCGGGGATAACATGGGCTACCTTGCCCGGGTTGGCGTTAGTATCGCACACCCCGATTATAGGTACGCCCATTTTATTGGCCTCGACTACCGCGGTTTTTTCCCGCTGCACGGAGGGAATAAACAAGGCATCCGGCATTCGCTCCAGGCTGACAAGGCCGGCCAGGTACGAGTCCATCTTTTCCAGCTCCTTGGAGATTTCCAGCTGCTCTTTTTTGGTATATTGTTCAAACTCGCCCTTGGCCTGCTTCTCTTTGAGAGAAATGTACTTCTTCAAAAGCTTCCGGATCTCGACAAAGTTGGTGAGCATTCCGCCCAGCCAGCGATCGACCAAATACGGCATGCCGCAATCGATAGCTGCCGCTTTCACGATATCCCGGGCCTGCGGCTTGGTGGTAACAAACAAAATCGTTTTTCCTTCGGCCGCCATCTGCTTCACGGCCGGAAGCACCGCTTTCAGCTGTTCCTCGGTTTTCTCGAGGTTGATGATGTGGACGCGGTTGCGCTCGGTAAAGATGAACGGCTTCATTTTCGGGTGCCAGCGCGACACTTGGTGGCCGAAATGGACGCCCGCCTGGAGCATCTCCAGGATGCTGGGGTATGTCATAGATTTCCTTTTTGCCTCTTTTTGCCGGCCCGCGGGGTGGCCCGAGGGAGGAAATGTTGCCGGTAAGGGCCAGGCGGCCCGACCGGAGCAAAAATGAGGGATAATTTAAGTGGGCCTACTATACATAAAAACCGATAAACTGTCAACAATCCGGACGCCCGGACAATACTTGACAGCCTGCCGGCCCTATGGTAAACTGGGCCTATAATTTTTTGCTATGAAAGCTAACATTCATCCGAAATACCACCCGAACGTCACTGTTACCTGCGCCTGCGGCAACTCGTTCGTTACGGGTTCCACCCGCGAAACGCTGCGCGTAGAAATTTGCGGTGCCTGCCATCCGTTCTACACGGGCAAAGAAAAGTTCGTTGACACGGCCCGCCGCGTCGAGAAATTCCAAGAAAAAATGGCCCGGGTAGCCGCCACGTCCGGTACGCGCCAGGGCAAACGCGCCAAAGTGGCCAAAAAGAAAGCGGCCAAGATGGCCGAGCAGACTGCGGTCGAGAAAGACGCCCAGTAGCTGCCACTGCAAAAAGCAGGACATTGCTGTCCTGTTTTTTATTTTCAATAACTCGTCGGAAAAATAATTTGGAGCCAGTTTGGCTGATATTTTACGCAAAAAAGTCCGCGCTAATCAAGACTATGGATCAAAAATACCTAGACCTAAAAGCCCACTACCTGGAACTGGAGCGCTCCTTGGAGGACAGCGCCACTCTTGCCAATCCGGAAAAATTAAAGGCCGTTTCCGCGGATTACGCCGAGCTGAAACCGACGATTGAACTTATTGAAAAATTGCACAGAGTCGAGACGGAAGCCGCGGCCGCGAGCCAAATGGCCGGGCAAGAAGCCGACCAAGAAATGACGGCCTTGGCAGAGGCCGAGATCCAGGAACTCACGGAGAGAAAAAACCGGATCGAGGCGGAGCTCCAAGAGCTTATCCGGCCCAAAGACCCCATGGATAAAAAAAATGTTATCGTTGAAATCCGCGCCGGCGCCGGCGGCGACGAGGCGGCGCTGTTTGCCGCCGAACTGATGCGCCTGTACATGAAATACGCCGAGACGCGAGGGTGGCGCGCGGGTCTTATCAGCGAAAGCCGCATCGGACTCGGCGGATACAAAGAGGTCATATTCTCCATCAAGGGACGCGATGTTTACCGCGATCTCAAATACGAGATGGGCGTGCACCGCGTGCAGCGGGTGCCGGAAACGGAAAAAGCCGGGCGAATCCACACTTCCACCGTCAGTGTCGCGGTCCTGCCGGAAATTGAGGAAACCGAACTTGTTATCGACCCCAAGGACCTGCGCATCGACACTTTCATGGCCGGCGGCAAAGGCGGCCAGAGCGTCAACACGACCTATTCCGCCGTCCGGGTGGTCCATGTCCCGACCGGCCTTATCGTCCAGTGCCAGGATGAACGCTCCCAACAGCAAAACCGCGCCAAGGCGCTCGAGGTGCTACGGGCCCGCCTGTACGAGCAGGAGCAGGCGGCCCAGAAGGCTAAGCTCGACGCCGAACGCAAACATCAAATCGGCACCGGCGACCGGAGCGAAAAAATCCGGACCTACAACTTTCCCCAGGACCGTATTACCGACCACCGCATCCACGAAAGCTGGAACAATATCGGAGCCGTGCTCGACGGCCGACTGGAGCCGATCATCACTGCCCTGCGCAGCGCGGATTACGCCGGTCTCTAAACGGATAGAGCTATGGCTGCCCGTACTTTTGCCGCCGTCTTGAAAGCTGCCGTCCGCCTTATAGCCCCGCTTGATGCCGAGGTCCTTTTGGCCTGTGTCCAAAACCGGACGCGCGAATACGTGCTTAGCCACCCGGAGGCCCAAATCGGTTATTTTAAAAATTGGCGTTTCGGCCGCCTGGTCCGGCTTCGCCGGGCAGGAGTGCCTGTCGCCTATCTCACCGGCCGCCAAGAATTTTTCGGCCGGGTTTTTTATGTCAACCGGCAGGTGCTGATACCGCGGCCGGACACAGAGATCCTGGTCGAAGCCGCGGCCGCCGAACTGCGACAGCGCCTGGCGGATAGCGGCCCCTCAGGACTCATACGTCTCGTGGATGTGGGCACTGGCTCTGGCTGTATCCCGATTTCCCTGCTCTTCACGGCCTCCCTGCCGGACCGCGAGCGCCTCGACGCCTGGGCCACAGACGTATCCCGTCCGGCGCTGCGCGTCGCCCGCCGCAATGCCCGGCGGCATCTGGTAGCCATACGTTTTGTCCGCGGTCATTTGTGGAAACCGCTCCCGGGCCGTCTTGATAGCGCGCCGAAAGCCGCGCTTATCATTACCGCCAATCTTCCCTACCTCACGGCCGCGCAACACGCAAGCGAGCCGACACTCGCCTATGAACCGCGGCGGGCGCTCGTCGGAGGAGAGAGAGGACTCTCACTGTATAATGAATTCCTTTCCGGCCTCGGTCTGTGGTACCGGCAAACAAAAAACAACGGCTGTCCGGTTACTGTTTTTTTGGAAATTGATCCCGGCCAGACAGCCTGGGCGCGAGAACTCGCCAGCCGCCATCTGCCCGGCGCCAGTCTGGAGATAAAAAAAGATCTTGGCCGGCGAGACCGGGTTATCATTATCCGTTTACCGCGGGCCTAAATACGAACGGCGCTTTATTGACTGCCAGGCGGCCAGGCAATATACGGCCGCGCCGGCCATGTCCATGACCAAATCGGCCACTGTATCGCCTACGCTCGGCTGAACCGCGGCCGCAGCCACCCGGTCAAGGAAGTACTCGTAGACTTCCCAGAGTATGCCTACCATGGCAGCGGCGCCGACCAGACAAAAAGCGGCCGCGGCCGGCGGGCCGACGCGAGGCCGCGCGCTTGTGGGCAAACGGTCATACCAGCGGACAGTGCTCCAGGCAACGACAAAGCCGCCGATGCCGTGCATGACCCAGCTTAAGCCGGGCCAGACATCATACGCGCGCCACTGCGTATCGAGTATGACATTGAGAATAAAAACTGCCAGCATCGGCAGTCCGGAAACAACTATTCTACGCCCCATACCGCCTCGGTTAAGCTGGCGCCGCCAAGATAATTTTTTTACTCGCGGCTGCTATTCATAATTCACCCGGCCGTCCGACGGGACCACTTCCACCCAGATAACCCCGGCCCTAAGAGGAATCGGCTGCCCGCTCTCGTCGAGCCACTCAGTGCGCTTACCCGGCTCGGTTTTGCTCCAGCGCCCGGCGCGCAAACGACCGTCACGGAAAATCAAAGCTTCGCCGCCGCCCATAGTTCCGAGCTCCAGCCGGCCGGTACTGTCGAGCACGCGTTTGGTTACCCTCTCCACGATAACCGTATCGGCCATAATGGCCGTGCCGTCTTCATCCCGGTGCGGTTCGCCCGCCTGGTACCGCGCGTAGCGCCCGGTAGTAGTGGAATACTCCCAAATAGCCTCGTAAACCGGCGGCAAAAATGAAGCGGTAACTGTCCGGACGCAGTCCGCCTCACAGGCCGGCTCGTCTGTAAATTGCCAGGTTGAGCTGGAGAGTACCGCGGCGCCCTGGCCGTAATCATTGTATGCCCGCTCCCACAAATCGCGCGAAGTGTAGTTATTGTGCGGGGCGCGGCGCTCGCGACCGCGCCAAAAGTACCAGTCCCGGTAAAACTCATTTATGGAGAGGATACCACGCTCTCTCACCCCGTCCAAGGCTGCCGGCGATCCCCCGACATGCATATAAAGCGGTTGGCCGTACTCCTCCACCCAGTCGAGATAATACGGCCGGGCACTACGCACCGGACCGGCTTTGGACACCGGCTGGTTCAAGGGGTAGATAGCCAAAAAACGGGTGATATTCGCTTCGACCGGAGCCTCATAGACCACTGCCGCCTGGGCCAGACCGGACAACGGCCGGGCCTCCGGGTGATTCTCTATCATTACCGCCACAACCGGTTCGGCCGTCTCGGCCAAAGCGGCCACGCAGCGGCCGTCGAGAGCGCGGCGGTAACGGCAGGCCTCCGCCCGCGCCGTGTCATCGGCGATGCTGGGCGGCTCGATTTCGTGGACCGGGCGCCAGGACCGTACGGCGCTAAACCAAAAAATTGCCGCTCCGAAGCAAAGCACCAAGATAGCCAGCGCTAACGGTTGTTTTAGCTTGGGGAACAAACGAAATAATTTGGCCGCAGTTCGCTTAGGGCTCATCTAAAAATATACAATTTTAGATCAAAATATCCTCCTCAAAGTGGTCCGGGACTTTTTTGAGATGAATCCTAGCATACCACAAAGAAACCGAGCCGCAAAGACTCCCCGCCCGGCGCCAACGCCAAATTTAAAACCGGCCCTGTTTAGCCAGGCCGGTTTTAAATTTCTGCTAGACCAATCTATTTTTGCGCTTCGCCCGCTTCTGCCGCCTCGCCGGCTTCTTCCTTCTTACCTTTCTTCTCCACTTCAATCGTCGAAATATCTACCGATCCGGCTTCATCCATCGCCTTGATTTCATCTTCTGAGAGCGGCGGAGAAACTTTGGCCAACACCAAATCCAAGCTGTCGGTAACAGTGATCCCGGTGGGAACATTCAGATCGCTCACGTGGATAACGTCGTCGAAAGTGGCCAAACGGCCGAGATCAACCGCGATTTCGCCCACCAAATCCTTGGGCAGACAGCGGACATTGACGTAATTGATGGTTTTCATAAGCGTGCCGCCCAGCCCTTTGACCGCCGGCGCTTCGCCGATGAAAGTCAGCTCAATAGCCGCCGTCATCTCCTCTGTCATATTAATTTGGCGGAAATCCACGTGCGTAATCCGTCCGCTGACCGGATCAAATTGCAGGTCCTGGATCAGCACCTTCACCGGCGCTTCGCCGGGAAGCGACAGATCAATCAAGCTCGACTCGCCGGCTTCATTGTAAAGCTTGTCGAGCACGTTATAGCCGACGGACAAGGACAGGCTCTCGCTCCGGCCGCCGCCATATACTACGCCAGGGACGCTGTCAGCCGCTCGTACCTGCGCCGCTCCCCCGGGTGTACGTTTGTTGGCCTCGATCGAAAACGCCATAGTAAAAATAAGTTAGAGACAAATAAATATTTTCCGAAAAATTTAGGCCGCACCCGCGCGACCGCTACGCATAAGGGCCGAAACAACGGCGGATGACCCGCGGCGGATTACTGCCGCCGCGTCAATGAGCTCGTCGCCGCTCATTGGCAGTCTGGTTTGCAGACGCTCCACATCGTCGCCGGTCAGATCGGTAACGGCGCCGAACAGCCCCACCCCATGGCGGGTCGCGCCGACCACGGCGACCATGGCATGGGCGCAGTGCGGACAGGTGATATGCAAAACGCTGGCCTGGGGTTCGCTGTAGATGATTTTTACCCGCTCCAGGCTGTGTTCCCTGGCGCACACCGGGCAGCGTTTCACTAACTTGACCGGTTCGGCAGTTTGGGAAGCGCGGTCCGGCGGCTGGTGAATGTTCATAGAGCGTCCATGACTATAGCAGACCAAAGGAGTGAAGTCAAGCCTAATTTAGCAGGCCGGACGCGCCGCTACTCCGCCAGAGCGGGCGACGAACGGGCGGCGCTCTCGGCTATGCCCACCAGCCCAAAATTTATGATAAGCGACGAGCCGCCGTAACTCACAAACGGCAGCGTTACCCCGGTAACCGGCAAAAGGCCAAGCGCGGCCCCGGCGTTCACGGTAAGCTGGATAAAAAATAGCAGAGCCGTGCCCAAAACGGTGTAGGCGGCAAAATCTGTCCGGCACCCGGCAGCGATGCGGATGAGCCGGTAAATGATTACCACGTACAAGCCCAAAATAATCAATAGACCGACGAAACCAAGCTCCTCGCCGATAACAGAAATAATAAAGTCTGTCTGCGCTTCGGGCAAAAAGTGGAGCTGGCTCTGCGACCCAAAACCCAGGCCGCGGCCGAAAAACTGACCGGCGCCGACCGCGATCAGCGACTGCTGCACATTGTAGCCGGCCCCCAGCGGATCGCGACCAGGATCAATAAAAGTCAAAAGCCGTTCTTTTTGGTAATCCTGAAATAAAAATAACCAGCCGGCGGCCAGGGCGAAAAGTATGGCCGCGGCCAGGCCTAGTATGTAGCGCCCGCCACAAACTGCAGCCGGCCGAATTGGCGCCCCTGGCGCTCTATCCGCCAGGCGAGAAAAATAACCACGGCCGCTTTGGACAATTCGGCCGGCTGAAACGAAAATGTCCCCAAACGAAACCAGCCGGTCGTACCGCGTATCGTCTCTCCGAATATCAGAACACCCGCCAAAAGGATTATGGCGCCCAGATACAAGAAACGCGCCCCGGACTCATACCAGGTAATATGCAGGGCGCCGGCGACGAGCAAGCCAGCCAGGGCAATTACAAGCGCGAGCGTCTGCGTCGAAAAAAAATTAAGGCCTTCGCCTCGGGACAGATCAACGCTGTAAATAGAAGTCAAACCGACCAAAGACAGTGTCAGTACGGCTGCCAGGAGCAGCCAGTCAAAATGACGGGTCCAGGGAGCGGCAAAGGAAAAGCGGCTCATAGGTATCAATTCGGACTAGGGCAGCCTCATCGTCCGAGCGGAATATACACCCCCTGGGCAAAGACATCAATGGCCGGAAGAACGTCGATGTCGGTAACGTTGAGTCCGTCGGCCAAAGATTTTATCTCTATCGGACGGCTCTCTTGCGACCGAAAATTGTCCACTACCAGGCGCTTGAAACCGACGAGAGAACCGTTATCTTTGTACAGCACGTAAAAAACCGCCTGCCAGTAGCTGTAGGTGGAACGGTTGGAAAGCGTAAAAGCGATGGTATGCGCCGGCGCCTCGGATGGGCCGCCGGCGCTCTGAAAAGAAAAATTCTCGACCGAAAACTGAAGCCGGTCGCGCAGGTAGTCTGCCGGCTCGGCTATCTGGTGCCGGTCTATCCGCTGCCAGGCAGTGGAGACAAATTCGAGCCGCAGGGCCGAGGGAAAACTCGGAGCCGCGATGCCGATCGCGGTCAGTGGCTGCCGGCTGCCGGGCAAGAGGCGCGTTGTCCGGGCCTCGGTTTCTCCGCCAGGGTAAACGAACCGGTATTCCACGTCAGCGTACCAATCGGCATTGGGGTTAAGCGCTTCGGCAAAAAAATCGTACTTGCCCGAGGCACTCTGGAATACGGACACGCCCCCGATCTGGAGAGTGTCCGGAGCCAGACGCTCGCGCAGCCGCGCAAAAGGAATGGCATTTTTTGTCAGCTCTGCCCGCAGTCTCTCGTCCCGGCTGTAGCCGACTATCAGGTACTCGGCCCAGCGGTAAAAACCGTAGCCGCCGACTACCACGCAAAAGATGACGAGCACCCCGACGACGAGCTCGCGCAACATGATTCTGTGGCGGACGTACCATTCGCCGAGCTTAAGATCCCGGTTGCTAAAATCGCCCGAAGCATCGATGTACTTCGATAATTTATCTTCCGGTTTCGGGGGTTTGAACATACCTGACAGGCGAAAAAGTACTCTTAGTATACCAGCTCGGGCGTATCTTGACAAAATTTAGATTTTATGGTTAACTGGGCAGTTAATTTACTCGGGTTACCGAGTAAATTACGTCCTTTTCATATACTAGGACCCAGCCGATCCAGTTTTTGTGGGGTGTACCCGGCGTTAAAGGCACACCCTAAAAAAACTGGATCGGCTTGGCTGGCCGATCGAGGGTTGAAAACTTTGTCAAAGGAAAACAGCCATGCACAAGACCTTGATCCTCGCGGTCATCGCCGGTCTCCTCGGGGGGTGCCCCAAGGAGCAAAAAACCCAACGGCCCCAGCAGGAGGACACGCACATGGTGGTCTCCACCGCAGAGCTGCCCACGGAGCTCACCGGAGGGGTGAACATCACCCTGGAGTTGAGGCGTCGCGTAGAGATGCGGAGCCCCTCCGGGGCCAAGACCAACCTCGACAAGCTGGTCGAGTCGATCCTCGCTCGGCTGGCGACCAAGACCGGCGACTGCCTGCCCGTCAACCTGCCGGAGGTCAACCAGAGCTACAAGCTCTGCCTAGAGGATCCCGCCGGCCTCGATAGCGCGAAGGCCGCCGACCAGCTTCGGCAGTACACCGCGGGAGCGCGGGACGGCATCGAGCGGGATCGGAAGGCCGACAAGAAGCCGACCCCGAACGCTGACGACCTCACGCTCACGGACTGCATGAAGGGTTCCACCCTGACCGGGACGGCGAAGGAGTACAGCCGTCTCCTCGGGCTCGATGGGCTGGAGGCCCGGACCATGCAGTACCTCGAGTCGAGGGACAGCTGCGGCGAGGTGTTCGACCGGTTTCTGGAGGACAGCGGGGACCGCGCGGAGGCCTTCCCAACTACCCACCACAAGTACACTGTCAACACCGTGGCGTCCCAGTGGGACGACCTGAAGGACGCCCTGGCCACGGCCCTCGTCGAGCTGGCCCTGTACAAGGGTGATCTGGGGAGCGAGTTCCTCTGCCTCCCCGGGTCCACCTGCCAGGGACGCGACTGGGTGGTCCGGGAGGCGATCCGCTACCTGAGCGACCGGCGAGTCGAGGTCCTCGATCAGGGCAGACCGGAAGAGCTCGCGGCCAAGCTGTTCAAGGCCACGCGACAGGCGTGGCAGGAGCAGTACCAGGAGTGGAAGGCGGCGCCCGAGGACAAGAAGACGAAGTACGGCCAGAGGCTGTGCAATGCCATCCAGGGCTACCTCGACGACGGCAATGACCCGCTCAGCCCGGACACCACGGGCTACTCCCCTGACCAGATCGCCGCTCTCGGCTGCGAGGACCCGAAGTCCAAGCAGGCCCCCGAGACGCCGGCTAACCCCGACGCGGTCACGCCCGAGAAGCCGGCCGACGCCCAGCCGAGCGCCACGCCCTAGCCAGGCCTGATCCTTCCTCGTTCCTTCCCGCCGGCGCGCCCTCTCACCTGCGCGCCGTCCAATCCAGTGAACAGAAGCTTAATTCCGTCCACTGACTTCAAAAAATCCCCGAGCCAAGCTCGGGGATTTTTTGTCCGGTTATCCGACTCGGAAAATAGCAATCCGACCTTGCCCGAAACAGTCGGATATGCTAAACTAAGGCAGTAATTTTCTGATTGAAGACTGTCTATTGTCCGGCTTAACGTAGCCCGGCGATAGCCCAGAACCCCAGCACTTTATGCCCAAAAAAATCGCCAGCCGGGGCCGGATCGCGACTGTTAAGCCGGCCGTTCAAAAAAGCTCTACCCCGCCCAAAGCCAAGTCCCAGTCCGCCGCCAAAACCGCCGACTCGGGTTATAGCGCCAAGAACATCCAAGTGCTCGAAGGGCTCGAAGCCGTGCGCAAGCGCCCGGGCATGTACATCGGTTCCACCGGGCCGTCTGGTCTGCACCACATGATCTGGGAAGTGGTCGACAACTGTATTGACGAGGCCATGGCCGGGTACGCTAGCGATATTACTATCAAGCTCCTGCCGGATCACTGGATCTCTGTTACCGACAACGGCCGCGGCATCCCGGTAGATATCCATCCGCTCAAAAAAGTCAGCGCCCTGGAGCTGGTGCTCACCACGCTGCACGCCGGCGGCAAATTCGGGGAGGGCGGCGGGTACAAAGTTTCGGGCGGCCTGCACGGAGTCGGTTCTTCGGTCGTCAACGCCCTGTCGACCGAGCTCAAAGCAATCGTTCAGCGCGACGGCAAGGTGTGGGAGCAAACCTATAAATACGGCCAGCCGACAGCCAAAGTGAAAGCGACCGGGACGAGCAAAACCACCGGAACGACGATCATCTTCCACCCGGACCCGGGAATTTTTGAAACCATTGACTTTAGCTGGGTAACTATCCTCGACCACGTCCGCCAGCAAGCGTACCTGACCAAAGGCATACATTTGGCAATCACGGACGAGCGCCCGGCCGAGGAAAAAGCGGCCGATTCTTCGGCGCTGGCTTTTCCTTCCACCCACCAATTTTATTTTGAAGGGGGCATCGCGAGCTACATCAAGCACATCAACAAAAACCGCGAGGCGAAACACGAGAATGTTTTTTATGTCGAAAAAAGGGTTGACGACATCCTGGTCGAGGTGGCGCTGCAATACACCGACGACTACAGCGAATCGCTTTTTGCTTTTGCCAACAACATCGCCAACCCGGACGGCGGCATGCACGTCGCCGGCTTCAGGAGCGCGCTCACGCGCACTATCAATACCTACGCGCGCAACAAGGGCCTGCTCAAGGAAAAAGACGCGAATCTGAGCGGCGACGACGTGCGCGAGGGCCTCACCGCCATCATCTCGGTCAAGATCCCCAATCCGCAGTTCGAGGGCCAGACCAAGGCCAAACTCGGCAACCCCGAAGTCAAGCCGGCGGTGGAAAACGTCCTGGCCGAGGAGCTGGCGATATTCCTCGAGGAGCACCCGCGCGACGCCGAAGGCATTGTCGGCAAATGTATTATCGCGGCCAAAGCCCGCGCCGCCGCCAAGATCGCGCGCGACACGGTTTTGCGCAAAAGCGCGCTCGAAGGCTTTACCCTGCCAGGCAAACTGGCCGACTGTTCCACGCGCGACGCCTCGGCCTCCGAGCTTTTTATCGTCGAGGGCGACTCGGCCGGCGGCTCGGCCAAACAAGGCCGCGACCGCACCACTCAGGCCATCCTGCCGCTGCGCGGCAAAGTTTTGAACGTGGAGCGGGCCCGCCTGGACAAAATTCTGACCAACAACGAACTCAAATCGCTCATTATCGCCATGGGCACCAATATCGGCGAAATGTTCGACATATCGAAGCTGCGCTATCACCGCATTATCATCATGACCGATGCCGACGTGGACGGCTCCCATATCCGTACCCTGCTCCTCACGCTTTTTTTCCGCTACTTCCCCGCTCTCATCCACCAGGGCCACATCTATATCGCCCAGCCGCCTCTCTACAGCATTAAAAAAGGCAAAGAGGTCAGCTGGATCTACAACGCGGAAGCGCTCGACGAGTACTTAAGCCGGCACGGCATCAAGAGCGAAGAAATCCAAATCACCGAATCTGACGAAGACGCCGAGGGCGCTCCGGAGGCGGCCGAGGCCACTGCCAAATCCAAAGCTCCCGGCCTCAATATCCAGCGCTACAAAGGTCTGGGTGAGATGAACCCCGAACAGCTCTGGGAAACCACCATGGACCCGGGCAACCGCATTATTAAGCAGGTAACGATCGAAGACGCCGAGCGCGCCAATGAAATCTTCGACGTCCTTATGGGCAGCGAAGTCGCGCCGCGCAAAAAGTTTATCCAGACGCACGCGAAAAACGTGAAAAACTTGGATATATAAACCTCAACTAATTAAAACGCCCCGGCCGAACCCGGGGCGTTTTAATTAGTTGAGTCCTCAAGCCGCTAGACTCTCGCTAAAGTATACCGGCTTGAGGGGATCCAGTGCTATGGATCCCAGATACGGTGGGGCTCTACATCCGGATGTCCGGACCGTCCAGGGCGGCCGGCACGATGTAGAGCGCCGGCTCCGGAATGAGGATAGTCATCCCGATCTGGATAGTGGACTCCGGGATGGAGCAATAACCCGCCGGCTTGGGCGGCCGCCGGCGGCCCGGGCAGTTGGCGTGCCAGTACTCCTGAAGCAGCTCGCTATTGAACCGCTCGATGAGCTCGTAGGGCACTCCGTACGCCTCGGCCAGATTCCAGATGGTGTCCCCGGAGGACACCACATGGATGTGGGCGAACATGTACGTCCTGCGCCCATAGTCCGGCCAGGGTGCCGGCAGCGTCGGCACCGGGGCCGGGTCCGGCTTGGTCGCCGGAGGCGAGGCCGGGTCGTACCGCGGCGTCGGGCTCTGGACCGGGGCCGGCCCCACGGTGAAAATCTCGACCTGGTCGCAGCACAGAGCAGCGGCAAGGACAAAGCACAGGCCCAAAACAGAAGTCGCTCGCATCTCGCCCTCCTCTCAGCACCGCCACCCCTCGTGGCAGGCTATGGTCTAAAGACGCTTATCTCCAGACCACAACCAGCCCTCTGATTATCTCACAAATACAATGAACTGATGGTGACTTGTTAGCAATTCTATCCTAAGTTGAGCCGAAACATAGACTGATTTTAGCCGCACCAATGTCTGAGCCTGTAAGAGCGAGTTTTGGTGCCGTGAAAATCAGTCTATGTTTGAGGCGAAAGGGGGGAACTCGCTGTGAGTCCGATAAAACACAGCATCATAGCACAGTTATCCACTGCCGTCAATACTTGACAGCCTGCCCGGTTTAGTATATAGTAGTTCCAGCAATTCGGCCGCAGGCCGTTTTTAAATATCCGCAGCCCCGCCATAGCCCTGGCAAGGGCCTGGCTTTCGCCGCCGGTACGGCTTGGCGAAGCGGTCCCATTTTCCCCAATATGTCTCTAGCTCTCAAACTCACCACCTATTTCAAAGAGGCCGTAATTGAAATGAAAAAAGTCATCTGGCCGAGCAAAAAGCAGACGATAAACTACACCGTTATCGTCATCGCTCTGAGCGTCGGCATCGCCGTTTTCTTTGCGGTGGTCGACAATCTGCTCAACCAGGTACTCGAACTCATTATCTAAATTCGACCGGAATCCCCGGGACCAAAGCCGTACCGTCTCGTCTCCGGATTCCGCCACCGACCAAACCTATGTCCAAACAAAATCCCAATCTCGGTCTGCGCTGGTATGTCATCCATACTTACAGCGGCTACGAGGAAAACGTCAAGCGCAACCTGGAACAGAGAGTTGATTCTTTCGACATGCAGGACAAAATCGCGCAAATAATGGTGCCCAAAGAGAAAAAAATCAAAATTAAAAATGGCAAGCGCACGGTGGCGGAGGAAAAAATCTTTCCCGGCTATGTGCTGGTGCAGATGGTGGTTACCGACGACTCCTGGTATGTGGTGCGAAACACTCCCAATGTTACCGGGTTCGTCGGCTCTGGCACGGTTCCCACCCCCATAGACGAAAAAGAAATGCAGTCGCTCATGAAGCGCATGGCAGTCGAAGAGCCGAGCCACCGGATAGACGTCGGCATGAACGATCCGGTGAAGATCGTGGACGGACCGTTCAAAAACTTCGAAGGCAAGGTGAGCGCGGTGGACGAAAGCCGCGGCAAAATCAAGGTGCTGGTGAGCATGTTCGGACGCGAAACGCCGGTGGAGCTCGATGCCCTGCAAGTAAAAAAAATCTAAACACCTACAAACCCTGTGGTTCCTTCCCGGGACGCTTCTCACAGGAGAACTAAGCACCTATGGCCAAAAAACTTACCACCCAGATCAAACTCCAAATTACCGGCGGCGCCGCCAATCCGGCCCCTCCGGTCGGCCCGGCTCTCGGCCAGCACGGCGTGAACATCCAGGCGTTCTGCAAGGAGTTCAATGACAAGACCCAGGACCGCAAGGGCGAAGTCGTGCCGATAGTCATCAACGTCTACGACGACCGCAGTTTCGACTTCATCATGAAAGTCGCGCCGGCCTCGGAGCTCATCAAGAAGGCGGCCGGCATACCGAAAGGTTCTGCCAGCCCGCTCAAGGACAAGGTCGGCAAGATTACCCGGCAGCAGCTGCGCGAAATTGCTGAAAAGAAAATGATGGACCTGAACGCCAACGATATCGACGCCGCCATGAAGATCATCGCTGGCACGGCCCGCCAGATGGGAGTAACGGTGGAAAACTAACCGTGAGAAAAACTCGCCGAAACCGGCGAGTTTTTGCTATACTAGAAAACTGGAATTTACCCCCCTGGCCGGAGCCGCCCCCAAACAGCGCCGGCCGGCGCTCTAATCGTAGCCGCCTTCTCTATGCCCCGCGCCGCCAAAAAAAACCAGAAACCGTTCGCGCTCTTCTTCTTGAGTCTCACCCCGGACCTCACGTCGTATATCAAAAATCAAATCAAAGGCCTGCCCCACCGGATTGTCCCGGACGTCCTGACCGTGGACGAACTCGACCCCAAAACCGAGATTCTCGGCGTCTTTACCGATTCCAAAGTTACCAAAGATATCTTCGCCCGGCTGCCGCGCCTTAAACTTGTCGTTACCCTCTCCACCGGTTTTGACCATATAGACCTCAAAGAGGCCTCTCGCCGCGGTATTCCGGTGTGCAACGTTCCCACCTACGGCGACTACACCGTGGCCCAGCACGCACTGGCGCTCATCCTGGCGCTGTCCAAAAAACTGTTCGAATCGGTCAAACGGGTCAAGGAGGGAGAATACGACTATCACGGCATGCGCGGTTTTGATTTGAAAGGCAAAACTATCGGCGTGGTCGGTACCGGACATATCGGCAAACAGCTCATCCGGCTGCTCGCGGGATTCGAGATGAACATCGTGGCCTACGATCCCTTTCCAGACAAAAAGTTCGCGGCCGAGCGCGGCTTTAGCTACGTACCCCTGTCCAAACTCTTGGGCAGCGCGGATATCATTACCCTGCACGTACCCCTTTTGCCCGCGACGCACCACCTGATCGGCAAAAAAAATCTCAAAAAAATTAAACCCGGAGCTTACATAATAAACACGGCCCGCGGCGGCCTCATCGACGGCGCCACCCTCCTTTCCGGGCTGCAAAGCGGCCAGATAGCCGGCGCCGGTCTGGATGTCCTGGAAGACGAAGAGGTGATGCGCGACCCGGTGCTCATCTTCGGGGACAAGTGCGACGAATGCACGGTCAAAACCAGCCTGATGAATTCACTGCTTATAGACCATCCCAAAACTATCGTTACTCCGCACAACGCCTTCAACACCACGGAGGCCATCAAACGCATCATCGACACCTCGATCGGAAACATGCGGGCGTTTCTCGCGGGCAACCCGACCAATAATGTCAGCCGGCGGTAACTTGGCGCCAGGTTATTAGACAGTTTAACACTAACTATATATGGCCGACGGTTTTTGGTGCCCCCACTGCGAAACTTCCCGGTCGCTCCGGATTCTGCAGAGCGTGGATATCGGAGCCGCGGGCAACTTTGACGAGGTCGCGATCCAGAGTATAGAGTGCGACCGCTGCGGCAAGCGGGGCATGGCGATCTACGAAGAGTCACGGCGCGGGGCGCTCGACGACGAATCTGTGGCCCACACCGGCTATTGGCTCGACCGCGAAACAGCCGTGCATATCGGACTCCTATTGTCCGCTTGCCAGGGCGGACCGCGGCAGAACGAGTCCGGGGCAGAGCTGAAAAAAAGATACTCCGGTCATTTCACCGCGGCGCCGATCGCCGTGGCCGGAAAGGAAGGTTTTCCGCTTGAATACCGATAGTGTCGTCCCTTGACAAAACGGCCGGTTTCCGGTATAAATACCGCACGTTATTTTCGTGGCACCCCGACCACTCGGGGGTTACCGACCACGCTACTCCGGGGATTACCGGAATAGACACATAGTTTATGGCCAAATCCAAACGGATGACAGCCCTCAAGGCTCTGGTCGACAAGACCAAGACCTACTCGCTGAGCGAGGGTATCGCGCTTATCAAGCAGACGAGCAAC
This sequence comes from Candidatus Magasanikbacteria bacterium GW2011_GWA2_56_11, assembly GCA_001004885.1. Taxonomy (GTDB): domain Bacteria; phylum Patescibacteriota; class Patescibacteriia; order Magasanikbacterales; family UBA922; genus GWA2-56-11. The sequence goes on along the minus strand of LCRX01000002.1, from coordinate 40,097 downwards.
GTCAAATTCGACGCCTCGGTCGAGGTGCACGTCCGTCTCGGCGTTGACCCGACCAAAAGCGACCAGCAGATCCGCGCCACCGTGGCCTTGCCGCACGGCACCGGCAAAACCAAAAAAGTCGCCGCTTTCGTGGGCGCCAACAACGAAAAAACGGCCCAAGAAGCCGGCGCGGACTTCGTCTACGGCGAAGAGGATATCAAAAAGATCAAAGACGGCACGCTCAAAATTGAGTTCGATATCGCCGTCGCCACCCCGGACATGATGCCGAAGCTCGCGGTCGCCGCGAAGGTGCTCGGTCCCAAAGGCCTCATGCCGAATCCGAAAACCGAAACCGTCGGACCGGACGTAAAAAAAATGGTTACCGATCTTAAAAAAGGCAAAGCCGCTTTCAAAAATGACGACGGCGCGAACCTCCATATCGCGGTCGGCAAAGTGAGCTTCACGGATGAGCAGTTGAAAGAAAACATCACGGCGTTTGTTGACACTCTCAAACGCATCAAGCCGGCGAGCGCCAAGGGCAACTACCTCAAAGGCCTCTATCTCACCAGCGCCATGGGGCCGAGCGTGAAGCTGGAAATTCCGCAGTAAATAACCCAGGTTCAAAACAAAAAAACCGTCCCGCTAAACCGGGACGGTTTTTTATCGTCTGACAATCTTAACATCGAGAGGTATCTTCACCACTGGTTCAGGACTGGCATGGCGATTTAGCTTAAGGCAAACCTCGAATATATGCTCACCCGGTTCGGCCACCTTGATCCCCCTAAAGTTCAATATCGTGCGCAGCCTTTTCTGAGACGAATTAAACCTAACTTCAAAAGCGTCCTCGGATAGGATAACCCCCGTGGGGGATTTCAGACAAATAACGCCGGCATACGCTGCCGCCGCATTTGCATTTATTCTTTTCCACAAGGAAACGAGCGCCATTTCAGCCGGTATCACGAGATCCTTTGACAATGTCGGGTGCGCGGCGTGTCTGTCATGCGTCTCAACTTCTATCCTCAGTTCTTCAACCACGTTAAAAAGACTAATATTATTCGTTTGCTGGTCAATCGCCGTAGTCTTACAAAGGACAGTCCAAATATGCTCTACGTTAAGGCCCATAGGTATTTTACTGCTGAATAAACATAGCCTGGGACGACCTGTATCCTGAAGTTAAATTTTTAACATCCACGACCACAAAAGGGCAGCCGACAGCCCCAGCCGGCTCAGAGTTGCGGCTGATATTCCTGGTCGAGAGTTCAGCCCCGGTTTGCATAGTAGCGCCGTCTAAAAATTCAAAACGGGGAGGAACCAATCGCGTACCAAAGACTTCGGCCATCTTTTCAAGGAAAGAAAGGCTGGGCAAACCAACGCCTTTTTCCAGCCTGGCTATGCTTGGCTGTTTCGTCCCCATACGATCGGCCAATTTTTGCTGTGTCCAACCGAGAGATACCCTCGCTTCCAGCACCATCTGCGAAATTTCCAAGCCTAGCGGCCTCTTTTTCTCGCCGCGGCTATAGACATTGCTCAGCAAGCCATTTCTAAGTTCTTCTAATTTCATAAGAGCTATATTATTGACTGAATCCGGCCAACAGCTTTCTTCAGACGATTGGGCGGCGTCTGCCGACTTTTTTTTCTAAAACCGTCTAATAGCCAATAAACTCCGTTGTGAATACCGAACAAGACGCGAATATTACCTGATCTCAATTCGTAAACTTTAGGACGGTCTTTATGTACGAGCTTTACCAGCTGGGATATTAAGGCGAGATGCAACCCATGCTTATCAAGGACGGCAAAGCCCAATCCGAGCTTGTCTTTTTGGGCATCATCCAAACCGACCATAAATTCCTCTATATCCGAAGATCCGCCTCGAGCCCTCCAAAACTCTAGGTGCATAAATTTAAAGAATAAAACCTCCGCTTATTTAGCGTATAACAAATTTGTTATAATGTCAACTGGCCTGTCCACAAGCAACCAAATCTGCTAAAATAAAAACATGGACACCATCTCCGAAATCAAAGACGCTGTCATGCCTTCGCTCACCGAGTGGCTGCAGAAAATCGGCCACCGCGACGCCGAGGCTTTCCGGGCCGAGGACAACGCCAAACGGGACCGGCTGGAGGTGCTTTACCAAACAATCGGCCTCAATTACGACCGTCCGGAACGCCTTACCGCCCGCGACATTACAGACCGGACGCCGCGCTTTGCCGAGGTCCTAAAGAGCCACGGCGACCGCCCAACCGCGCTCCGGCTCATACCCTACAACCCCGAACTACCCAAGCTGCGCGTCCGGGGCAAAACGCTCAAGGAAAACCTGATCTGGTTTTCCGAACAAGCGATCGATCCGGACCAGTACCGGGTCGAAGTCATCCCGCACCCAGACGGAATTACGCCCTACGCCGCCATTTTTCTCATCAACGATCACGGCGCCTACGGCGAAATCGTGCCCGGCTGGCACTGGCAGCTGACCCAGGGCATAAACGACCACGCCATCGTGAGTTTCGCGCACGATTTCTCGCGCTGCCAGCTGTCTGAACCGGATCCTGATATCCAAAATGTCGCCCAGTCGGCCCTAGACGCCGTCAAAGTCGCGGACCCAGGCCTCCGGGCCAAACTGCAAAAGAGCGTAGCGGCAGAATTTACCCCGAGCGGGCATATCAAAGGCTACTTCGAGTTCGTGGTCCTCCCCTCGGGAGAAATCCAGTTTATAGATTACAACCGACTCCTGTACACCCTGCTCAAAGACGCCCGGGCGGCTCTGCCCGAATCGGCCGGAGACCTCACCGGCATTTGCGCTTGCCCGGGCATGGTCGAGGGGCGGGTCCGCGTTGTTACCGACCCGATAACGGCCGACTTCAACGACGGCGACATCCTGGTCTGCCCCATGACCATGGTCGAGTACGTGCCGCTTATGAAACGCGCCGGCGCCATCATCACCGACCGCGGCAATATCCTCTCGCACGCGGCCATTGTCAGCCGGGAGCTCCGGAAGCCCTGCATCGTAGGAACCAAAACGGCCACCTCGGTGCTCAGAGATGGCCAACTAGTCCGGATTGATGCGGCTGCCGGCAGCGTTTTCGTTCTGGCGGAAACTTAGAAAGATTGGCTCGTTATTTCGGAGTCCTCTTCCGTCAAATTAGCTTGACGCAAAATAGACCGAAAAGTGCCGTAGGGAATTTCTCTGCCGTGGATTGGCACGATAACCGTCCGGACCGGATCGCTGCTATTTCTGTACTTCGCATGGCTGCCTTTTTGGGAAACAAAAAAGAAGCCCTTTATCTCAAGGACTTTCAAAATAACCTTTAACGATACAGGCTTAGGCATGCCGGAGCTTAAGTGACACCACATCGGGCTGCTTAACTTCGGACAGCTTCGGTTTGCGGACGCCTTCAAAATACAACTGCAGAGCTTCGAGAAGATTGCCCAGGGCTTCTTTTTTTGTTTTGCCGTAACTGGAAACGTCCACGTTCAGGCACTGGGAAACAAAGTATTTTCCCTCTTTCCAGACCGCGGCCTTTAGGTCTAAATTACTCATAAATCTAGGTTACCTACACCCCTAGTATAGCCGAAAGATGGAATTAGTCAAATTCAGAACTTGGATTTTGTTTCGCGGCCGGTTTTTTAACCCCTTAATTCTGTACCCGAAACCCAATCGCCACCATACCGCTACTTAGCAGTCAAGAAAACTACTCCGATAATAATCAGCAGGATGGCGGAATAGTGAATTAAAGTTAATGTTTCGTGGAGGAACGCCACGCCAAGCAAAGCACCCACTAAAATTGAACCGCCGATAACCACTGGAATGCCTACTGAGGCCGGCACGCCTTTAGCAAAAAAGTAAAACGAGGTAATTTCTGCCAGCCCCACCATAATTCCAGCCAGGAGTGCGAACCAAATCCCCCTAGAAGTAATTGCCAGAGGACTGTGTGTCATCTTCAAAAAAAGCAATACTACCCCCCCCACAGACGCAGCGACAATCTGCAAAATAACGGCTCCAACAATTTGATTAATGTGGCCTGCCGATACCTTTATAAAAAAATTGTATGTTCCAAAAAATATAGCCGTGATTAGCGCAAGCAGAACCCAATTCATATTTTGGACAAAAAAATTAATGCCGTAAGCGTCAAATACCACATCATTATAACACCAGTACCCAAATTGTGCATCCACCCTCACTTTTACGCACCCGCCCAATGAGCCCCCCTGTAACCAACTTTTGCCCATTCCCGCCCACCTTGGCAAACCCCAGGGTCTCTGTTAGAATGAGGGAAACTAACCCCTTTCTCTATGCAGCCAAGAGCGAACCACATCTCCTGGGACGAATGCTTTATGCGCATGGCCAGAGTCATCGCCGAACGCTCCAAAGACCCCTCTACCCAGGCCGGGGCCGTGGTGGCCGACCGAAACAACGTCGTAGTCGGTCTGGGGTACAACGGCTTTCCCCGCGGCGTCGAGGCCGAGTCCTTCACCTGGAACCGCGAGGGTTCGTTTCTCGACACCAAGTACGCCTACGTTTGCCACGCCGAGGAAAACGCCGTTTACAACGCCAATAACTCCACCCAGGACTGCAAGATTTACTGTACCCTTTTCCCCTGCAACGAGTGCGCCAAAACTCTCATCCAAAACGGCATCCGGGAGATAGTCTTCGAGAGCGACAAGTACCACGACGTAGACGCCTTTGTCGCTTCGCGCCGACTCTTCGACGCCGCCGGCGTCGCGTACCGCCAATACATCTCGGACTGGGCCGAATCTTCTCTGCCCTCTGCGGCGCCGATAACTTTTACCCAACCGTCCGTATGAGCGCCAAAATTATCCTCGGCATCATCGGCGAGATGGGAGCGGGCAAATCTACGATAACCAGCTATCTCAAAGAAAAATACGGCGCGGTTACGTTCCGCTTTTCCGACATGCTCGGGGATATTTTAGAGCGCCTGCATATAGAGCCGGCGCGTGAAAATTTCCAGGATCTGTCTACCGCTCTCAGGCAAACTTTCGGCGAAGACATCATGTCCCAAGTCATCGCGCGCGACGTGGCCGAGGCAGCGGCCGATTTCATTATCACCGAGGGAGTCCGCCGCCCGACCGACGTCGCCTATCTGCGCGCCCTGCCGGGCTACCGGCTGGTAAGCCTGGTCGCGGCCGAACGCACGCGCTACGAACGGCTGCTCAAACGCAGCGAAAAAACCGACGACCAGACCAAAACGTGGGCAGATTTCCAAAAAGAGGGCCAAAAGGAAACGGAAACCAAGATAAAGGAAGTCGCCGCCGGCGCGGATTTTATCGTGGATAACAATGGACCGCTCGAAGAATTGTACCGCCAAATGGACGAGATCGTGGCGAAACTCCGGGCTACGGCCTAAAAAAGTAGTATGCAGGTTAAGATCAAACGCTTTGACCCCAGCCTCCCCCTTCCTGATTACCAAACACCGGGAGCGGCTGCTTTCGATATTTATTCTCGAATTCCAGCCACGATCAAAGCCGGGGAAACCGCTTTTCTCCCCACCAATCTTATTATTGCCACGCCACCCGGTTATATGCTCATGATTTCTGCCCGGTCGAGTTCGGCCAAAAAGAAAGGCTTGACCATGAGAAACGGCATCGGCATCATCGACCAGGACTATTGCGGCAACGCGGATGAAATCCATCTTCTGGCCTACAATTTCACTGACCATGAGGTAACGATCGAACGCGGCGAACGGCTGGCTCAAGGAATATTTGTCAAAATTGATCGTGCCGACTGGCTTGAAACCGAAACGATGTCCGCAGAGAGCCGCGGCGGCTTTGGCAGCACCGGCGGCTAACCCCCAATCACATGCAAACCTACCTCGACATCGTCCGCCGGGTGCTCGAAACCGGCGAGGAAAAAGCCGACCGCACCGGCGTCGGCACCGTCGCCATCGCCGGCGCGATGTTCGAGCACGACATGGCCGCGGGCTTCCCGCTTCTTACCACCAAAAAAATACCTTTTAGGGTAGTCGCCTCCGAACTCGAATTTTTTATTAAAGGCATTACTGACAAACAATGGCTCCAAGAACGCAACAACCACATTTGGGATGAATGGGCGACGCCGGTCAAAGCCCCGTACGGCCATGACGCGACGGCGAAGGAACGCATGCTCAACGAGCGCGATCTCGGCCCGGTCTACGGATTCCAGTGGCGGCATTTCGGGGCCGCCTACCGGGGGTACGATGCCGACTACAGCGGACAAGGAGTCGACCAGCTCAAGCGGGTGGTCGAAACCCTCAAGGCCGACCCGGGCGACCGCCGCCTGATCGTGAATTCCTGGAACGCCGCCATGCTCCCAGAGATGGCGCTGCCGCCCTGCCATTACTCTTACCAGGTAACGGTCATCAAAGGCCGCCTCAATCTCCTCTGGAACCAACGTTCGGTCGACACCATGCTCGGCCTGCCGTTTAATATCGCGAGCTACGCCACGCTCCTCCACCTCTTGGCCAAAGAAACCGGCTGCCAAGAAGGAAAACTCGTTGGCTTCCTGGCCGACGTGCATATCTACAAAAATCATCTTGAAGGGGCCAAAGAGCAACTAACGCGCGATCCGAACAAGTACCCGTTGCCCCGGATCGAAACCGAAAATTTCACCTCCATTTTCGACTGGAAAGCCGAGGACACGAAACTTCTCGCCTACGAGAGCTATCCCAAAATCAGCTTTGAGATTGCGGTATGATCAATAATACCCACGAGCTCTGTTCGCGCGGCACGCCGAGTGGACGCCGAGCGCGCCGTGATCTGTGCGCGATTATTGAGTCCGTGCTCAAAGCAATTGACCCCTACGAGCTGGTACGAAACAATCTCAAACTCAAAAACGAACGGCTCACAGTCGCCGGCAAAGCTACTTTCAATCTGGCTGACTACCAACACATTTACGTCGTCGGCGCGGGCAAGGCAGTCTACGATATGGCCCGGGCGGCTGAAAACGTGTTGGGAGAAAAAATTACCTGCGGCCACATCAACATTCCCGCGCCGCCACTCTCCGGCCGGCTCAAAAAAATTACCGCCCAGGTAGCCCGGCATCCGATACCCGACAACCGCGGCGTACAGGGCGCGAAGCGCATCAAAAAAATTATCGCCGCCGCGCAAGCCGATGATCTTGTCCTTGCCGTCATTTCCGGCGGCGGTTCGGCGCTCATGCCTTTGCCGGCCGCGGACATATCCCTGCGCGATAAAATTGCCGTCACCTCGCTTTTACTCAAAACCAGCGCCACCATTCACGAAATAAACATCGTGCGCAAGCACCTATCCCAGATCAAGGGCGGCCAATTTGCCAGCCTCGCCTATCCCGCCACTCTCGCCGCCATCTATATCTCCGACATCATTGGCGATAGCCTGGATATCCAGGCCTCTGGCCCAACCGCGCCCGACCCGTCGACCTTTGCCGACGCCCGGCGCATACTGGAACGCCACGGCATCTGGCGACAGGTGCCAGCGGCGGTTCGCGACCGACTACAAAAAGGCAACCAGGGAGAACGGCCGGAAACTCCGGACCAGGGTCACGCGGCTTTCTGCTCCGGCCGCCTGGTCAATTTTACCATCGCCAACCACCAGACAGCGGTTAGCGCCGCTGTCCAAAAAGGAAAAGAACTCGGATATCAAACACTCGAGCTCACCAGCTCCCTATTCGGTGAAGCGCGCGAAGTGGCGAAAACGCTTACCGCTATCGGCTCCCACATCCAAGCCTATGGTCGCCCAGTACGCCGTCCAGCGCTCCTAGTAGCGGGTGGGGAGACAACCGTTACCATCCGCGGCCCGGGCAAAGGGGGACGAAACCAGGAACTCGTACTCGCGGCTATGCCCTATCTTAAAAGCGGCTTAACCATTGCTTCCTTCGGAACCGACGGGGTAGACGGCTTGACGCCGCGGCCGGTGGCCGGCGCCCTGGCGGACAGCCAGAGCTTATCCGCAGCCAATCAACTCCGGTTGGATCCGACCAAGTACCTGCTTCGCAATGATTCTTACCATTTCTTTAAAAAAACAGCCGGCCATATTCTTACCGGTCCGACCGGCACCAATGTCGGCGATCTAATGCTCTTGGCCATAAATTAGTATGAAATCCGTTGTCGTCTGCGGCTCAAAAAAATACAAAGATGAAATCAAAGAATTCTGCCGGGCGCTCGAGGAAGCCGGCGTTTTGGTGTACGAGCCCAACGTGCAAAGTCCGATTCCCGAAGACTCTTTTTTCCACTCGGAGCACGTTACAAGGATGATCTTCAAAGGGTTGACTCTCGAGCATTTCGACTGGATCCGCAAAGCTGACGTCTGTTTCGTGTATAATAAAGATAGCTACGCCGGCGTGAGCGTTACCCTGGAGATGGGCTACGCCGCCGCGCTCGGCAAGCCGATATTCGCCCTCTCGACCAAAACCGGCGACCCCTGCCGGGACACACTCATAGACAAAGTGGTTCCGGACGCGGAAACTCTAATTCGACTGCTAAATTAAAATAAACCTATGGTGGAAACTCCCCTGTCAAAAAAAAACGACACGCCGGATAGTATCTACGTGAGATCGGAAAAAAACCGAAAGGCCGGCATTCTTTGGCTCACGGTTCCCGCTGGCCTTTTGGTGGCTACTCCGATCGTGTTTGCGATTTTGACATACGCCACCACTGAATTGTGGGTCAGCGAAACGGTGCGGGGGGTGTTCAACGTCACCCTCGCCTTTATCGGCCTCGTGGGCGTAATCGCTCTACTCATTGGTATTCCCCTGGGTATTATTTTCCTCACCAAAAAGGAACTGAAACCGGGGGCACAATATGACAAACGCTCGGGAAATAATCATTTGTCGGAAATACCGCCCGAAATCAAAAAATGGAGCTGGGGCGCGGCCGGGCTGGGCTGGATTTGGGGCGCATACCACAGCGTCTGGATATCCCTTTTGGGATTAATCCCATTTTGGGGGTACATCTGGTGGATCGTGATGGGACGAAAAGGAAATGAATGGGCCTGGCAAAAAAACAAATGGGTCAGCGTAGATGATTTTTTGACCAAACAAAGGAAATGGAACCAATGGGGCTTGGCCTTCTTTATCGTCTACGCCGGGCTGGCAGTAATGGTGTTACTTTCCGAATAATTCGGGATACTTTAAGAGTTTATGCCCCTCTCCCTCATCGCCGCCGTCTCCGACAACAACTGCATCGGCAAAAAGGGCCGCCTCCCCTGGCATATCCCCGAAGACATGCAGCACTTCCGGGATCTGACCCTAGGAAAACCAGTGCTCATGGGACGCAAAACCTGGGAATCGATCCCGGACAAATTCCGGCCGCTGCCGCAACGGACAAACATGGTGATTACGCGGCAGGCAGACTATCCGGCGCCGGGCGGCGTCGAACGGTATGCCGCGATTGACGAGGCCATCGCCGCGCACCCGGACGAAGAGATTATGATAATCGGCGGGGCGGACATATACCGGCAGACTATCGACCGGGCCGACCGGTTATACATCACTCACGTGCACCAAATTGTGGACGGTGATGCTTTTTTCCCCGAAATAAACCCCCAGCAGTGGGAGCCTACCGAACGAGAATCGCGCGGCAATTTCGAATTTGTTACCTACGCCAGAATATAGCCGCTTATGCCCCAGGGATTTTTCATCACTATCGACGGCACGGACGGCTCCGGCAAAACCACCCAAACCGAACTCCTGGTGGAAAGACTGCGCCAAGCAGGCTACGCCGTTGAAACCATTAGCTTCCCTCGCTACGGCGAGCGCAGCGCGGCCATGGTCGAGGACTATCTGAACGGCGCTTTCGGTTCGGCTGAGGATGTCGGCCCTTACCGCGCCTCGATTTTTTACGCTATCGACCGCTATGCTGCCAGTACCACGATTCGCCGCTGGCTCGACGAAGGTAAAATTGTGGTCTCGAACCGCTACGTGGGTGCGAGCCTCGGCCACCAGGGTGGAAAAATCTCTACTCCCGAGGAGCGTAACCGCTATTTTACCTGGGTATACGATCTGGAGTATAATATATTTGGCATCCCCAAGCCGGACGTCAACATCGTCTTGCACGTTACGCCTGAGATTTCCCAAAAACTTGTGGACGAAAAAGACGCCCGCGCCTACTTGCACGGCAAAAGCCGCGATATCCACGAAGATGATCTGGGGCACCTGGCCCGCGCCGAAGCCACGTACCTGGAAATTTCCCGTCTTTTCTGCCAATTCCATGTCATCGAGTGCGTCTCCGACGGCCGTCTGCGGGCCATACAAGATATCCATAACCAAATTTTTGCCTATGCCGAGGAGCAGATTCGCTCCCACCCTACCCCCTAATTAGTCTTTTTTTATTTTTTATCTATGATAATTTCCGCTTCCGAGATCATACGCCGGAGCATCGCCCTGTACCGCGACAACTGGCATCTGTGTCTCACCTACATGGGTATCATGGCCGTACCCTATATCCTAAGCAGCTTCATCGAAGTCTACATGCTCCCGGACAATTTGGAGCAGTCAATAGCTGAGAGCTACAGCGGCGGTTCTGTCTGGCTAGTACTGGCCGCCATTGTGCTCGGCATAGCCGAGCTGTGGATTTCTCTGGCCTTTACCCGCGGCCTCGCCGCGCGCTACCTCAACAACCAGCCGCTTGGCGCCAAAGCCGAGCTGTCGTCCGGCCTGGCGACCATGCCCGCCGCTATCCTGGTGGTAATCCTGACGGTCCTCGCGATTCTTAGCGGCGTTATTCTCCTCGTCATACCAGGAATTATCTTCTCTATTTGGTTTGCTTTTTCCACGCACGCTGTCATCCTCGATAATAAAAAAGGTACCCAGGCTCTCTCTTACAGCAAACAGTTGGTTAGGGGGCGCTGGGGCGCGGTACTCTGGCGCCTTTTGGCGCCGGCTCTGGCCTTCATGGCTGTCTTGTTGGTCTTACAGGCGTTTATTGGCATGATATACGGCTCGGTTCTCGTCAACACCTTATTAGGCCAGGGCAATTCCATGTCCGGCACCATTCAATTCAACTTAATCGGCCTCAACATCCTGGCCGCGATAATTTCGCTGGTATTTCTGCCCCTCTTTACCGCGGCTCCGACCATACTTTACCTGGAACTCAAACGTACGCCGCTCTTTACCCCACCGGCCGAGGCTGCCCAGGCCTAAAACCAAAAAAGACCCCGTGCCGCTTGGCCCAGGGTCTTTTCAATAGCGCGGCCGGCGTGGTAAACTCTGCGCATATGAGCCACCTCCCTATTCCTACCCTCGTGCCGATTATCGGCCTGGAAATCCACGTCGAACTGAATACAAAGAGCAAGATGTTCTGCTCCTGTTCGAACGACCCGGGGGCGGGCGAACCCAACCGCCATGTTTGTCCGGTCTGTCTGGCGCATCCGGGTACTCTTCCGGTGCCGAACCGGGCGGCCATCGTCGCCGCCGTCAAGGTAGGCCGCGCTCTCGGATGTTCTATCCGCGAGCTGTCCAAATTCGACCGCAAACATTACTTTTACCCGGACTTGCCCAAAGGCTACCAAATATCGCAGTATGACGAACCGATAGCCGAACGGGGAACGCTAACCCTCGCCTTCCCCCTGGAAACGAACACCCGGGATGAGGCAGAGATCGGCATCCGCCGGGCGCATTTGGAAGAAGATACCGCCCGGCTGCTCCACGACCAAGACGGCGCCACGCTCGTGGATTTCAACCGCTCCGGCGCGCCGCTCGTCGAAATTGTTACCGACCCGGATTTCAAAACCGCGCTTGAGGCCAAAACTTTCGCCCAGGAACTGCAAACCATCCTGCGTTACCTGGGCGTCAGCGATGCCGATATGGAGAAAGGACAAATGCGCGTTGAAGCCAATATTTCGGTTCAGGCGGCCGGCAGTTTTGAAATCGCATCGGGCGCAGTCCGGCCGCTCGGCGGCTGCCGCCTCAACAACAAGGTCGAAGTTAAAAACATCAACTCATTCCGGGCCGTGGAGCGGGCCATCGAGTTTGAAATCGGTCGCCAAACCCGGTTGATCGGGGCCGGCGAAAGCTGGCCTCAGGAGACGCGCGGCTGGGACGAGGACACCGGCGAAACTCTGCCCCAACGCGCCAAAGAAAACGCCGCCGACTATCGGTACTTCCCGGAACCCGACATTCCTCCTTTCCACCCGCTAGCGCTCGCGGGCGACAGCCTGCTCCCAGAGCTGCCGGCGGCGCGGCGCGCCCGCTTCCGCGAAGAATACGGCTTTTCCTACTCCGATGCCAAAATCCTCACCGACGACAAGTTTCTCTCCGACTATACCGATGCGGTGATGTCTGAAATTATTGACTGGGTATGCAGCCTGGACGAAACCGCGTCTGATACTGGCGACGTCAAGGAACAAAAAAAGGCAAAAATCGCCCGGCTGGCCGGCAATTGGCTCACGAACAAACTCCTGGGTCTTTTGCACGAACATAAAAAAGATATCCGCCGCCTGAAAGTCTCGCCGGAAAATTTTGCCGAACTCGTGGCGCTGCTCTACGCCGGCCGCATAAATGCGGGCGGCGCCACCAAAATTCTGGCCGAAATGGTCGCCGCCGGCACAGATATAGATCCCACCCATATTATGGAAGAAAAGGGCTATGGCCAAATAAACGACGAGGTCGCTCTAGCGGCCATAATATCGGCGGTCATTAATAGCTATCCCGCGCAGGTAGAGCAATACCGGGCCGGGAAAGAACCGGTTTTCCACTTCCTCAAAGGCATGGTAATGAAAGCCACGGAGGGCGGCGCCGAGCCGGCAGTGGTGGAAAAACTCCTGCGTGCCGAACTCGACAAATAATCAAATTTGCCGGGCGTATACACAGCCGCTATTGCGCGCTGGCGGCCCCGTGTGTTAAACTTAGTTTAATATGAAGATGAACCGCCCATCCTGCCTCTGCGAGAGCAAACCTGCGTATCTTTAGACCACCCGTCCGGGTGGTCTTTTTTATATCTAACTCTAATGCGCCCCTATGCCAACCGGATTTACCGGCAGAGACATCATCTCTATCAAAGAGCTCAACAAAAAAGAAATCCTTCTGGTCTTGAACCAGGCCGAAAAACTCAAGCGTGCGCCGGAGCCGGAGCTCCTCAAGGGCTGCGTCATGGGCAGCTGTTTTTTCGAGCCCTCGACCAGAACACGGCTATCTTTCGAGACGGCCATGCAGCGCCTGGGCGGGAGCGTTATCGGTTTTGCCGATCCTGGCGTCTCCTCCGCGACCAAAGGCGAAACCTTGTACGACAGCATCCGGATTATCGGCCAGTACGCGGACGTCATCACCATGCGCCATCCCCTGGACGGCGCCGCCCGGCGGGCAGCCGAGGCGACTGAAAAGCCTATCATCAACGGCGGCGACGGCGCCAACCAACACCCGACGCAGACTCTGCTCGACCTATTTACCATCCGGGAATGCCAAAAAAGACTGACCAATTTGTCCATTGCCATGGTCGGCGACCTTAAATACGGACGTACCGTCCACTCTCTGGCCCAGGCGCTTATCCATTTCCAGCCGACATTCTACTTCGTCGCCCCGGATTTTCTGCAGATGCCCGATCATCTCCTTGAACAATTGCGTGAAGCGGGCATAAAATACAGCCTCAAAAAAACTATTGAGGAGGTAGTAAACAAGGTGGACATCCTCTACCTGACGCGGATTCAAAAAGAGCGTTTCTCCGACATCTCCGAATACGAAAAAGCCAAAAATCTCTATGTCCTCGACGTGCCGCTCCTGGCGAAAGCAAAACCGAATTTGCGCGTTCTGCATCCTTTGCCGCGGGTCAATGAACTGAGTCCGGCGGTAGACAGTACGCCGTACGCCTACTATTTCGAGCAGGCCGCCAACGGACTCTATGTGCGGCAGGCTCTGCTGGGGCTGGTGCTGGGGAAACTCTAGCCCGGCACCCGGCCGCGAGCGGAGGACAACGCCATTTAACCTTAACCAATCGCAAAATTATGCGCGCCTATAAAGTTTTTGCCATCAAGGACGGCACGGTCATAGACCACATCCCCAACGGCAAAGGACTGCGGCTGATTGCCGCCCTTAAATTAAACGACATGAACACGGTCCTTACCATGGGCACCCATTTCACCAGCAAAAGACTGGGCCGCAAGGACATCGTTAAAATCGAGCACAAGGAGCTCAGCCCGAGCGAAGTCAATCAAGTTTGTCTCTTCGCACCCACCGCCACAATCAACATCATACGCGAACACAAGGTGGTAAAAAAATTTACCGTCGCCGTCCCGCCGGTTTTCACCGAACTCGTCATTTGCCCCAACTCTCGCTGTATTACCAACCACGAGAGAACCCCGAGCACGTTCTACCCGCTGGCGGATGGCGAGCGCCTGCGGCTGCGCTGCCACTATTGCGAAAAAATATTTTCCCACGAAGAAGTTTCTCTGCGCTAATTATGACGCGTTTGCTTACCCTGCCCGCTCTTATCGATCCCCATGTCCATTTCCGCGTGCCGGGCGCGGCCCACAAGGAAGATTGGGCCAGCGGGGCCAGGGCCGCCCTGTCGGGCGGAGTAACGACCGTCCTCGACATGCCCAATAATGATCCGCCGGTTATATCCCGCGCCCGGCTCTATTCCAAACGCGAACTTATCGAGAGCCAGCTCCAAAGCGGCGGACTGCCGCTGCGCTATCGTCTGTATTTCGGCGCCACGGAAAAAAACTGGGGTGAATTCAAACACGTCAAAAACGAAATTACGGCTGTCAAGCTCTTTATGGGTTCGAGCACCGGCGGACTCACGGTGGCCGATGAAGAAACGCAACGGCGCATATTTGCCGAGTGCGCGCGCTTGGACATTCTGCTCGCGGTCCATGCCGAGGACGAAGCGGAAATGGCGCGGCGCCAGCGTCGTTTCCCGACCCCCGCCGTCGCTGACCATTCCCGCATTCGGGGGCCGGCGGTAGCGCTCAGAGCGGTCCAAAAAGCGCTCAATTTCGCCCGCGACTACGGCACGCGGCTCTACATTCTCCACGTGTCCACGAAAGCGGAAGTGGCGGCCGTACGCGCCGCCAAACGCCAAGGCCTTCGCGTCTATGCCGAAGCTACCCCGCATCATTTGTTTTTGAACGTGTCAGCTTATTCGCGTCTCGGCACCCAGGCGCAAATGAACCCGCCCCTCAGGCAGAATCAGGATCAGGCGGCGCTTTGGGACGGTATTCACGACGGCACCATAGATACTGTCGGCACGGATCACGCGCCGCACACCCTATCGGAAAAAACCCGGCCCTACGGCGAGGCCCCTTCGGGAGTGCCCGGCATCGAAACTGCGCTGCCGCTCCTCGTTACCGCCCTCGAAGAAGGGCGGCTGGCCAAAGACGAACTTATCAGGCTTACCCGGACTAACCCCGAACGCATCTTCCGCCTGCCACCCAATGACGATACCGTTACGATTGACCTTGACGACGTGCGCCCGATCGAGCCTGAACGCCTAAAAACCAAATGTGCCTGGTCGCCCTTTGCCGGCTGGCAATTGCGGGGGTTCCCGGTCGCCGTCACCTGCCGCGGACGACAGCATGATCTTTCTAGATTATAATATCCGACCGTCGCCCACCGGATTCTCCGGTCGCGACTAGGTAAGCGATGGTAATTTAATTTTTCGCCGAGGACGAGTGCGAGAGCGAAGCGGGTATTACTCCGCAGGCAAAAAATTAAATTACCATCGCTTACCCAGCTAAATAACGCCGGGTAAAATCCGATCACGCTTAACTTAACTATTAAGCTAATCTTTCTCTATGCGCCATCTCATATCGCTCAAAGAACAAACCCGGGACGACCTCCTGACCCTCCTCAAACTGGCGGAAACGATCAAACGGCGGCGGCAAGCCGGGGAGCCGACGAACTACCTGCCGCGCCAAACGCTTATCATGCTGTTCCAGAAAACCTCCACCCGCACCCGGCTGTCATTCGAGGCGGGCATGACCGAGCTTGGCGGACACGCCATATTTCTCGACGCCAAAACCACCCAGTTTTCCCTTACCGACTTTCGCGACGAGATCCAGGCCGTAATGCGCTTCGGGCAAATCCTGATGTTTCGCGCGCAAAAAGCAGCCGACGTCATTACTGCCGCGGCCTACGACCGCGTACCCGTCATCGACGCTTGCAGCGAAAAATACCATCCGGCCCAGGCCCTAAGCGACCTGTTGACTATGTCTGAAGCGGCCGGCGGGATTGAAAAAGTGAAAAAAATCGCCTGGCTCGGCATTGAAAACAATGTTTCGAATACGCTCATGCTCGCCGCCGCCAAGCTCGGAATCAAGGTAGCCATAGCCGCTCCGGAGGCGGACAAGAACAGCGTCGACCCCGAGCTGAACGCCGTGGCCGGGGCTACCGGACTTGTCAAACGCACGCCCGATCTGGCCGAAGCGTTAACCGACGCCGACTTCGTCCACACCGATACGTGGATGAATATGGAGTTCTTCGAGAACGGGCAGGTCAGGCCGGAATTCAAATCAGAATACGAACGGCGGCTGCGGGTGTTCGCGCCCTACCAGCTTAATGCCGAGGCGGTTGAACGTTACGCGCCGGCGGCCAGGATTATGCACTGTATGCCCTGCCACGTCGGCTACGAAATCTCGCGCGACGCGATCGATCATCCGCATTCAATTATCTTCGACCAAGCCGAAAATCGCCTGCACATGCAAAAAGCTATGTTGGTCTGGCTCTTGGAGAAAGAAAAGGAAATCTTATGATCTCCGCGACTTCTTTTTGCGGAGTTGAATTTGGAAACCCGCTAATTCTAGCCTCCGGAGTTTGGGGATCCGCCGCTTCGAGCCTGGCGCGCGCGGTCGAAAACGGCGCCGGCGGGGTAACCGTAAAATCTCTCTCCCTTGCCCCCCGCGCCGGGCATCCGAATCCGACCATGGTCGGCACGAAAACATACTTCCTCAACGCTGTGGGCCTTTCCAATCCCGGCATTGAAGCGGGCAAAGAGGAATTGCGACGCTACAAAGAGCTCGCCGCGGCCCCGCTCATCGGCAGCATCTTTGCCGGCACGGCCGATGAGTTCGCGCAGCTCGCGGCGGCCGTTTCCGTTTCGCCGATCGACCTTATCGAACTGGATCTTTCCTGTCCGAACGTCGGCCGCGAGTTCGGCGAGCCATTCGCCTATTCGGCCGCCGCCATCGGGGCGATTACCCGCCAGGTGAAGTCCGCCACCCGCGTACCTGTTTCCGTAAAGCTTTCGCCCAACGCCTGGAACATAGCCGGCCTGGCCGCCGCGGCCGAAGCCGCCGGCGCCGACGCGATCACGGCTGTCAATACCGTGAGCGGTATGGCGATCAATGTCCGCGCCCGCTCTCCGGTTCTGCACAACAAACAGGGCGGGGTTTCCGGTCCGGCGCTCTTTCCTCTCGCTCTTAAATGCGTTTACGACATCTACGAACGCGTGCGGATACCGATTATCGGCACCGGCGGCGTTACTACGGGCGAAGACGCCTTGGCCATGATCATGGCCGGAGCGACGCTCGTCGGCATCGGCTCGGCCGTTTACTACCGCGGCGCCGAAGTTTTTAAAAAAATAAGAGCGGAAATGGAGGGTATAATGGCCGAGGAGGGTATAAAAACCCTCGATGAAATCCGCGGCGCGGCCCACCGCGCTTGTCCCTAAACTTTATGGACTCCCCGCTTCTCCTGCCGATCGCTCGCGTCCAACCGGAAAATGCGCAGGCAAAAACATTGTATTTTGACCACGCGCTCCACAGCCAGCCAGGGCAGTTCGTTATGGCCTGGCTGCCGGGGATAGACCAGAAACCGTTTTCCGTGGCCTACGACAACGGGCGCGAATTCGGCTTCACGGTTTTTCCCGTCGGTCCTTTAAGCCAGGCTCTAGTCTCCCTCCAACCAGGCGATCGAGTCGGAATCACCGGCCCTTACGGTCATCCGTTTTCCGTGAAAAAAGACAGACACTACATCACAATCGGGGGCGGTTACGGTGCCGGTCCGCTCGCCCTGTTAGCCGAACGAGCCGCCGCGGCCGGCGCCCAGGTGGATTTTTGCCTGGGCGCCAAGACCGAGGGTCTCCTTCTTTTCGCCCAGAGAGTCAAGACGGTTCCGAACCTGCGGGTCCACATCGCCACCGATGACGGCAGTCTCGGACGCCGGGGGTACGTAACCGAAATTTTGGAAGAGCTCCTGCTCGAGACCGGCGCCCAGACGCGCCTGATCGCCGCCTGCGGTCCGGAACTAATGGAAAAAAAGGTGCTGGATCTCTGCAACGAGCACGACGTCGAGTGCGAGATCAGCTTGGAACGCTATACGAAATGCGGCTTCGGCGTCTGCGGACAATGTTGCGTCGACCCGTTAGGCATTCGGATGTGTGTCGAGGGACCGGTTGTAGACCGCGAAACGGCCAACCGGATTAGCGAGTTCGGCGCGTACCACCGCGACAAAAGCGGAACAAAAATCAGGTATTAAAATGAACTGACAGCGAGTTACTAGCAATTCTATCCTAAGTCGAGCCGAAACATAGACTGATTTTCGCGGCACCAAAACTCGCTCTTACGGGCTCAGACATTGGGGCCGCGAAAATCAGTCTATGTTTGAGGCGAAAGGGGGGGGAACTCGCTGTGAGTTCAATATTATTTATTTGAATAAATCTTATGTCTACTCCGGACCTTATCCAGGCTCTCTACGCCATCGGCGCCGTTAAATTCGGCGAATTTACGCTCAAAAGCGGCCTCATCTCCCCGCTCTATATTGATCTCAGGCTCACCGTCTCCCACCCCGATCTCCTCCAGGGCGTAGCCGACGCGATGTGGGAACAGGCCCGGGACGCTCAGTTCGACCTCATCTGCGGCGTTCCCTATACGGCCCTGCCGATTGCCACCGCCATGTCGCTCTCCCACGCCAAACCCATGATCATGCGGCGCAAGGAGGTCAAGGACTATGGCACCAAAAAAGCGCTGGAGGGATCTTACTCCCCGGGACAAACGGTGCTCATTATCGAAGATCTGGTAACCAGCGGGGCAAGCGTATTTGAGACTGTCGAGCCGCTCGAAAATGAAGGTCTCATAGTAAAAGACATCATCGTCCTTATCGACCGCGAACAAGGCGGAAAAAAATATATCGAAGACAGGGGCTACCGTTTGCGCTCGGTCATGACAATTACGGAACTAATCGAAGAGTTGGAAACAACGGGCAATCTGGCGACGGAAAAAGCCAACCAAATAAAGACGTTCATCAACAAAAACCAAGCCCCGGCGCCGCGCCGGGCTGAAGTCTAACATGCACAAAAATAACCGCCGGTAATCACCGCAAACCTATGCCCACTTACGCCGAACGCGCCCTAGCCCAGGCCAACCCCGCCGCCCGGCGCCTGCTCGCGCTCATGGAAGAAAAACAAACCAACTTATGCGTCGCCGCCGACGTTACCACCGCCGCGGAACTGCTGGCTCTGGCGGAAAGACTCGGTCCCGAGATCTGCCTGTTCAAGACGCACATCGACATCGTGGCCGACTTCACGCCCGCGCTGACAAAGGAATTGAAAGCCTTGGCTGACCGGCACCAATTTCTTATTTTCGAAGACCGTAAGTTTGCCGACATCGGCCAGACCGTTTTGGAGCAGTACCGCGGAGGAATTTACCGCATTGCCGAGTGGGCCGACATTGTCAACGCCCACACCGTGTCCGGTCCGGGCATTATCGAGGCGCTGAAAACCGTCGGAGAGGAACGCGGCCGCGCCCTCATCCTCCTCGCCGAAATGAGCCCCAAGGGCAACCTCGCCACCGGCGAGTACACTGCCGCGAGCGTGGAAATGGCCCGGCGATACCCGGAATTTGTTATCGGTTTTATCGCCACTCGGAAGCTCGACCCGGCGTTTGTCCACCTTACTCCTGGCGTCCAGCTCGCCGCGGGCAGCGACCGGTTTGGCCAAAATTATCTTACGCCGGACGCGGTCATCCGAGAGCGCGGCAGCGATATTATTATTGTCGGCCGCGGCATTACCGCCGCGCCCGACCCGGCAGGAGCCGCCCGAAACTATCGCGCCGCCGGCTGGCAGGCTTATCAAGAAGCACTAAAAAATCCCCTCTAGGGGATTTTTATTCCAGCTGCGTAACTGGCGTGGGCGTGGTATTTTCGGGTGTAGCCTCGACATCGGCGGCCGGCTCATCCGGCGGGCGGTAAGGCGTGTCCAAGGCGCGTTCAATTGAGGTAGTGCTCGGTTTCTGAAATGCCTGGGCTGCCGATACTTTGGCGGATTCCGCGGTCTGGCGGCCAAAATTCGTGGTATGCCGACGCTCCTCGGCTTGGTGATCTTCACGCTTAGAGCCTGCGTCCTCGCGCGCTTCGCGCCAGCGCCGCGCGCCCAGAGATGGCCGCTTTTCGGAGCTGGCTGATTCCGACGACACGGGCACCCTCTGCACCGCTGCCTGGGCCGCCGCCTCCCGATGATAAACTCCCATGGCCCGAAACGGGGAAGCGCGCAAAATCGGTTTCACCACGCCTTTATCAGCCAGGTCTTTCATGAGCAGTCGTTCTTTTTTGCGGCTAATACCCAGTTTATCCTGGCCAGTAACAAAGCGCCGGGCTACCAGGCTGGCCGCCCGGGAGGTCAAAAGCTTTTGGGCGGCGGCACTTTGCTTTACTATGCCCATAATGGCCCCGACAGATTTTTTCTTGTAGGGAGCGCTCAAAATCTCCCGGGGAGCGCCGCTAATTTTTTGGCCGCGGTTAATAAACATAGTGCAAAAGGTACCCAGTCACGGGCACCTCTAGTATACCACACTGTTAAGCGGCGAGAAACTTGGCGATAAGTTCGTCCGCCTCGGCAGACGACTCGCACCACTGGATCCGCTTATCGCGCCGGAACCAAGTCAGTTGGCGCCGGGCGTACTGGCGGGTGTCTCGTTTGAGTTCGGCCACGCACTGTTCGATCGGTTTGCCGGCCTCGAAATAACCGCGGAATTGCCGGTAACCGATGCCGTTCATGCTCGGCAGATGCCAGCCGTATTTTTGTTTCAAAAGCGCCTCGACCTCTTTTAGAAGCCCGGTTTCCATCATCTCGTCCACACGCCGGCCGATACGCTCATAAAGCACGTCGCGGGGCAAGGAAATACCTACCTGCAGCACGTCAAACAACTGGTCGCCCCTCTTGGCCTGGCCGGAGAACTGTTCGCCGGTCAAAATACACACCTCGAGCGCCCGGATAATCCGCCTTTTGTTATGAGGATCGATTTTTTTGGCGGCCGCCGGGTCAAGTTTACCCAGCAGTTCCATAAGATCGGCGGCGTCTTTTTCGGACAAACTCTGGCGCAGTTTATTGTTCGGAGACACCCGGGGGATGACAAAATTGTCGATGACCGAAGAAATATAAAGTCCGGTACCGCCCACTATCATCGGCACCCGCTGCTCTTTGTAGGCCAGCTTGGTGTATTTGATAGCCTTGTCGCGAAACTCGGCCACAGTAAAAGTTTTGCCCGGATCAAGAAAGTCCACCAGGTGGTGCGGCACATCCTCGACGAAGTAAGTGCGCCTCAGGCCGTTGCGCCGCCATTCGCCCTTCACTTTGGCCGTGCCGATATCCATTTTTTTGTAAATCTGCCGCGAATCGGCTGAAATAATCTCGCCGTTGATTTTACCGGCCAATTCCAATGCCAGCGCTGTTTTGCCGGCTGTGGTCGGCCCCAGTATCACGATAAGTTTGGGCAGCCGCTCCGCCTTGGTAAACATAGGGTATGGTTGATTGCTAAACAGGCTTTCCCCAGAGTATCCACTCCTCGGCGCGCTCGACGCTCACTCGCTGGAGCGTGCCCGCCAGTTCCGGACCGCCCGGAAAATGCACCCGCTTCATCTCGCGGGAGTTGCCGCTGACCCAGCCGTTCTCGCTGCTTTCCGCCAGCACTTCGACAGCCTTTCCCACGAAAGCCTGGTTTTTCCTCCGGACCGTGCTTTCCAACAAATTTTGCAGTACCCACCAGCGCCGGCGTTTCTCATCTCTAGGCACCGTATCCTGAAAAATATTGTGCGCTACCGTGCCGGTGCGCGGTGAGTACTGGGCGTGATATGATATATCAAAGTCGCATTCCTTGTACAGCGCGACCGTAGCGGCGAACTGCTCCTCGGTTTCTCCGGAGAACCCGACTATTATATCTGTCCCCAAAGCGATGTCAGGCCTTTTGGAGCGAATTTTTTTCACAACTTCGAGATAAAACTCGCGCGTATGCCGTCGGTTCATGCGCTCGAGAATTTCGTTGCTCCCCGATTGAACCGGCAGATGCAGATAATTCACCTGCTTGGGCAGCGTCAGGGCGTCTATCACCTCCGCGTCCATATAAAGCGGATGCGGCGCGGTCCAGTGGACGCGGGCAATACCCGGGATTTCGTTGATTTCCCACAATAATTTCGCAAAATCATTTTTGGCGTACGGGTTCAGCCGCGAAAAATGTTCCGGATCCGGCGCCCGGTAATGGTTTACGATCTGGCCCAAAAGCGTTACCTCCAGACACCCGCCGGCGGACAGAGCGCGCACCTCATCGAGAATGTCCCGCAAAGACCGATTGGCCTCCAGTCCGCGCGCGAACGGAACAACGCAATAGGTACAAAAGTGATTACAGCCGGTCTGGATAGTAACATAAGCCTGGCAGGTCTTCTGGTAAGTGGGGCGCAGGCTCAAGTAATCGCTGGCCAAATCCACCATTGGCCGCAAATTAGGATTTATCTCCGCCAGCCTCTGAGGCAGATAGACCATGTCTTTGGTGGGAAAATACAGATCCACCCCTGGCAGCCTCGAACGCATCCGGCCGTCTTTATCGCGTCCGGGCATACAGCCGGTCAGACAGACGATTAGCTCCGGCTTGGCGGCTTTTAGCCCGACCCAATTCGCTCCCAGCCCATAAACCCGATCCTCCGCGCTCTGCCGGACTGAACAGGAGTTGATTAGGGCCACATCCGCCTCTTTCGGGTCATTGGTTGGCTCTAACCCCATGCCGCCAAGAATGGAGGCGATACGCTCGGAGTCATTTTTATTCATCTGGCAGCCAAAGGTAACAATATGGTAGCGGTACGTCCGCGCGGAGTCTGGCATATACGTCTCTACCATACCACAAAAAAGAAGGCGGCCATAGAGTATAAACAGCCCTATTGTAGACGCCGGCAAGGCAAAAATCAAGCCCCAAAATGGTAAGGCGCTCGACCGTCGTGGTGAGCGCCTGAATGTTGTCTGCGGCTGTCATCCGGGTGCCTCCTGAAACCGGATCTCCCGGCCGTCCCGAAAAAACAGCGTCAGCCCGTCGGGCCAGGGTTCGATGAAGGATCTCATGGTAGCGTGGCCGCAGTAGCGCGCCGACCCCACCTCAAAGGCCCACATCGTTATCCCCCGGCCGTCGCCCCTCCTCTGCGTGTATGCGTAGAGGCAGACCAGTCCCTCTAGGGACCAGCCGGCCCACTTGACGGCTCCCATATTGGCGAACCAAGCCAGGGGCGGCAAACTTTGTCCCGGTTCGAAGACCAGGACCAGCAGCCGCCTCCCGGCGTCGTACTTGACCCCCCAGGGGGGTCCGGTCGCCCAAATCATACCCGGCCTCCTTCCTAAGTTGAGCCGAAACATAGACTGGTTTTCGCGACGCCAATGTCTGAGCCTCTAAGAGCGAGTTTTGGTGCCGCGAAAACCAGTCTATGTTTCGGCGAAGGGGGGAAACTGGCTGTGAGTTCAAAAACAGTCTATTTTAAAGAAAAAAACCGCTGTCGTCAACTAAAACATGTGTACAATTTGACTCTGGGTCTATTTTATGCTAAAATATAACAAACTTAACTCTACTTCTAAACCCATACTATGGCACGCCAAGACCTTATACGCCGCCCCGGCGCAGGCGGCGAAAACCGGACAGTGGACCCGGAGAAAGAGCTAAAAAAAACCGTTGACGAACTCCGGGAAGTTGAAACAGAACGAGCCGGACTAACTGTTGCGCCGCCGGAAAAAAACCAGTCCGGAGCCAAACCGGAGCGAACCATCGCCAGCCTGCAAGAAAACATAGCCATATACGAAAAACTGAAAGCCCGCGGCGTGGCGTCGGATACAGAGCCGACTTCGGTGCGGGAAGCGCGCCGGCAGATTACCGAAATCCAAGAACGGATGCGCCCGGGACAGGTCAAGGCGTATCTATCCGAACTTCTGGCTCAGTCCACTCTCGGCGAATCAGAGCGTACCCAGATCATGGGCGACAAATATTTTTTGGAAAAACTTATCGCCTCCGGCTTCGTCCCCGGCGACCACGGCAAGTTACATGCCGCCCTGACTGCCATCGTAGACCGCGAATTAGGGCTTTTGGCGGTCCAATTTCCGAAAATTAAATTTGACGCTGACGGCAAACCTGTCGTCGGATTGCTGGGCAAACTATTCGGCCAGACAAAGCAAGTCAAAACCAGCGAAACTTACCAAATCTATAAGGCCTATTTAGACTTCCGCCGCCAAGTTTTCGGCGATTCCGCTCCGGCGGCCCAGCCGGCCAAATCCGGTGTTAAGCCGGCCCTGGTAGTCGGTTCGGCCTTGGCCGCCGCCTCTGGGGCAGCCGGGTTGAAAGCAGCGCTCGAAAGCGAACCTGCCATCCCGGTTCGGCTTTCCGACGAGACAGTGGAGACACGACCAGCGGCGACAAACACGCCGGCGGCTGTCGAGCCAGGGCCAAATGGCGAGGAAATCTACGTTCCGTTTGCGGACACAGACGAAACAACGGTTGAACTAGGTATCGACTTAAGCCGCCCAGTCGACCGTACCCAGCCCACCGGGCCGCGCGCGCCCGAAGCCGAGGAAGATCGCAGACCGCGCGGACTGGATGAAAGGGCAACGGCGAGCGGCGGCAAAAAATATCGGTTTGTCATCCCGGCCGAACCGCGCCCAGGTCTGGATGGCCCACCGGGCGTTACCGCCAAAAAAATGGCTGGCCATGGCGCAAGCCAGGCCACACCGGGCGAAAGCATCGAGCTCGAAGATCCCCGTGCCAGCCGGGCCGCCGTTAGTGAACAGACTCTGGCCGGAGGAGCCAAAAACGCTAGGCCGGGGAAAGGCCTAGACCTGGAAGACCCGCGCGCGAAACGCGCCGCCGCCAATGAGAACGCTACCGCGGGCGGAGCGGCGAAGGCCAAACCAGGAAAAGCCGTAGAGCTGGATGATCCTCGATCCAAGCGCCTTCAGAGTGACGGCCAGAAAAATCAGGCTGGCCTGGCCGAGGCACAGGCCATGTTAGACACTGTTGGAAGGCAGACTGCCGCGGCGATAAATACGGCCCGAGCAGTGATGGACGATGCTACTCACGCCGAAGCGCCCACAGTAGAGGCCGATTACAGAATTAAAGATACTCGCGATGTCAGTGCGCAAGGCCGGGCTGCCCTGGACCAGGCGCGGGCCAATTATCGTCCTTCGGTGTCAGCAAAGACCGAAATACCGGTCAAATTGGACCGGCAGCCGGACGGAGCTGATAAGGCGGCCGACGAAGAACTGCCGGCGCCAGAAGACAATGCGACCGCCTCCTTGAGGAAAACACACGGAGACCGGATTGAATCTCTGCGCGCTGCCCGCCAACAACTGGACTCGGTTGCCGAAGACATGTCCCGCCTCTGCTTTTCCGATTCGAGCTTCTACGGGCAGGATAAACTTAAGCTGTGGAAAGGCCTGATCCTCGAGCACCTAACCGGGGTCATGCTCCAGCTTCCGGCAGAACGGCAGACAGACATGGCGCGACAGCTCGCCAAGGCAGTCAGGAACGTCAAAGGATACTCTGGGAGCGCGGCCAGGTTGGCATCTTTGGTTGACAATCTAGAAGCCGTTACCGGCTCCCTGGGCAGCGGCACAAAAGATACGTATGCGAAGGTTAGGAGCGGATTGCTGGCAGAGTAAATCTGTCTAATATCTGATTATGCCAGGTGAACGGGCCGCGGCGGCCAGTCATGAAAACCCAGAAAAAAAACCTATGCCCGGAACTAAAGACCCTAAACCCGGAGCCAAAAAGGTGCTTCGTGCCGTCGCCGGGATGAAACCCGCGGCCCTCCACCAAGAAATGGCGGCCGCCGATCCGAACACTTTGGGGCCAGACCAAAATGACATCCTCCTCCCAGTTCAATCGGAAAACCGCGGCCCAATAGCCCAAGGAAAGACCACAACCTACCAGTCGGACAATAATATTGCGGACGAAATCCATCGCTTGGAGGAAGACCTGGAAATGCGCCTTAATGAGCTTGATAGATACCGGAATTCCAGCCTGAGCCAGAAGCTGGTTGAGCAATATCAGCAGGCCGGGCTTGAAGTTCCGAAAAGTATGGAAACGGCTTTGGCGGCGCAACAAAACCTAGAAGAAGCCGAAATAAAACGCCTGGAAGATTATATCGGCAAAACACAGGCGCGGATACTAAGACTGCAAAACAGAAAACCGACGCTGCCAGCGCTTGAAGTCGTCCCCGCGCCGGAAGTAAAGCCGGTCCGGGGCCAAGACGCGACACCGATTCTGCCGCCGCTTGCCCACGACAAAACTTATAGCCGCGCATCCAATCTGTACGTCAAATTTAGGGCCAAAGAAAGCGGGGTTAAAACTACGCAAAAAGAAATCGGCTGGAACTTGCTTAAACGGTACAAGTTCTCGAGAGAGATAAAGGCGTTAAAAAACGACGCTGAGCACGTCAAGGCAGAACTTCACCGTTTTATCACCCCGCAGACCGTGGAGGACTTACGCGCCTACCGCCAGCTTTTTTGGGAAAGACTCAAGGCGCTGGACACCGGAATTAAGAACAAGACCGCCAGATTCCCCGAGTACGACAAAGTGTACATAGAGCAAAACCGAGACGAGCTGCCTGTCATAGACGAAATTATCCGCTACTGCGAAGACCAGCTCAGGAGCCAGAAAAATACAGAGATAACGGAACCAATACAAAAAGCGGCCTAGACGGCCGCTTTTTGTATTTAAGTCCGGTTGGTAATCTGTAAACGGATTTTCTCCAAAAACGCCTTTTTTCCCATTTTAACTTGTTCCTCCGTCCCCCGCACCCGCACCGACCACTCCTCCCCGGAAAGCTCCCGGTCGCCGACAACGACAATATAGGGCACTTTCTGCCCGGCGGCTTTTCTGACCTTGTTGCCGACCGTCTCGTCGGCATCGTCCACCGCTACCCGAATACCCTCGGAATGCAGCTCCCCGGCAAGTTCGCGCGTGCGCTCGGCGTGCTTGGCCGACACCGGCACGAGCTGCACCTGGACCGGGCTAAGCCACACCGGGAAAGCGCCGGCGTGGTGCTCGATAATAATAGACATGAATCTCTCGATAGAACCCATAATGGCGGCGTGGATCATGACAATGCGTTCTTTCTCTCCGCCCTCCCGGATGCAAGTCAGATCAAACCGCTCCGGCAGGTTGATATCGAGCTGGATCGTGGCCACCTGCCACTCCCGGCCGATAGAATCCTTGGCCATGAAATCCACCTTGGGGCCGTAGAAAGCCGCCTCGCCCCTGGCTTCGGCAAACTCCACCCCGCGCTCCCGCGCCAAATCGCGGATAGACTCCTCGGCCTCTTTCCACAGCTCCGGAGTGCCGAGATATTTCTCGAAATTCTCCGGATCATGCAAAGACAACCTCACTTTGAGACGGGTAAACCCGACGGCCGGGTAAAAGGTGTCGATTATATCCCAAATCTTAAGAAACTCCTCCTTTACCTGGTTCTGCCGGCAAAAAACATGGGCGTCATCCTGCGTGAACGCCCGAACGCGCGACAGGCCATGCAGCTCGCCGGTTTGTTCGTCGCGGTAACACATGGTAGTATTGGCATAGCGCTGCGGCAGGTCGCGGTAGCTCCACTGGCGGCGGGCGTAAATCTGCGTGTGGTGCGGACAGTTCATCGGCTTCATCGCGAATTCATGCCCCTCGCGGGTGGTGATATGGAAAAGTTCGGCCGAAAATTTAGCCCAGTGGCCGCTAGTCTCGTAGAGTTCTTTTTTCGTGATATGAGGAATCTCCACCTGCTCGTAGCCGCGGGCGCGGCGCAATTCCCACACATAGTCGTTAAGAAGATGGCGCATAAGAGTCCCGCGCGGAGTCCAAAGAGGCAGACCCGGTCCGACCAGGTCGGAGAAAGTAAACAAATCCAACTCTTGGCCAAGCTTGCGGTGGTCGCGTTTTTTTGATTCCGCCAGCTGGTTCAGATAAGCGTCGAGTTCGGCCTGGGTCGGGAAACAAGTGCCGTATATCCGGGTGAGCATTTTGTTCTTCTCGTTTCCGCGCCAATAGGCGCCGGCGATGGACAGCAGCTTGAAATGTCTGATTTCCTCTTTAGGATTATCGCTGTGTCCCCCCTTGCACAAATCCAGAAAACCGCCGGGATTATTTTCCGTAAGAGTTTTGCCGCCAGCGGCGAACTCTTCGGCCAGCTCAAGCTTGTAGGGATTATGCGCAAAATCCGCCCGGGCCTGCTCGATCGTAACCTCGCGAGTAACAAACGGGCCCCAGGTCCCGAGCATTGCCCGCATCTTGGCTTCGATCGCCGGCAGGTCGGCCTCGGTTATCTTCCGCTCGCCCAGGTCAAAATCCTGGTAGAACCCGTCGTCAACGGCCGGACCAATGGCATTATGACTGCCGGGCCAAAGCTCAAGAACGGCCGCCGCCAGCAGATGCGCGCACGAGTGGCGCAGATGATCCATTTCTTCTTGATTCATAGGCATAAAACTGGCGGGCACTAATAAATAAAGACTGCGGCCCGCCTGAAAATTATTTTGGGGATTGCGTTCTATATAAAAACCCCGGTAGGGAGCCTATTTGGAATAGGCTCCCTACCGGGGTCCTCAAGATGTTTGAAGACGGTTCCACCCGATTTTTTGCTTTTGCAAAATTGTCTTCGATACTCCGAGAGTGGTACCATGTTTCGTCCGCCGTGGCTTTCAGGCCGGCGGGAAAACTGGGCTGGTTCCCGTACAAACGTACCGCCGGGTATCTAACCAAAAAGCTCTTCCGGTGTCAAGCTCTATTGCCAGGGCGCCGGCAAACCCTATTTTACCTGTTTGACCGTTACCGACACGTGGTCGCCCACGTGGGGCACGGTTTTATTCCACATGGGCTTAAATTTAACTTCTACGCCCTGAACGTGGTCCAAAGACAAAAGATAGCGGCGCACCTCGTCTTCGGTCTTGCCGAAAAACATTGCTTTTTGCAGCGCCCGGCTGTTCGGGTCAATATTGACAAAGCCGGTGTGTACGACTTTGAGCTTCGCCAGATTCTGGGCCGGATCATACTCGTCGAGCGTCGCCCCGGCCTGTTCGGCCGCGGATTCAAGTATCTCGCTGTTCTCCACCACCTGTTTGCCAAGCAAACCGCTTCCATATTCGGCCAGACGCCCGGCGTCGAGAGCCACCCCGGCCAGAGTCAACCGGCCGCTAAGGACAAACGAATCTGTCTCCTCGCCGATCGCGGTATCCGGCTCCACCACGTGCTGTACCGGGAGCGAGAAAACCTTCGCGCCGGGAAATTGGGTTTCTAG
This sequence comes from Candidatus Magasanikbacteria bacterium GW2011_GWA2_56_11, assembly GCA_001004885.1. Taxonomy (GTDB): domain Bacteria; phylum Patescibacteriota; class Patescibacteriia; order Magasanikbacterales; family UBA922; genus GWA2-56-11. Next base: position 10,711 of record LCRX01000002.1, on the reverse strand, counting down.
CTTGGCCTGACCTAGCACCTTGAGTTCTTCGAGCATCTCCGCCGTGGCTCTTTCGATATCGGCCTCCCCCACTATCCCGATCTGCCTCACTCCGGCTTTGAGCGGCCGCTCGCTTTTGGCGTAGACTTCTTTCTGGCGGGCCGCGCTGAGGCCCGGAATGGAAAAAACCGCCGGATCTAGATTGCTGTCTTCGCCTTCTTTGTCGGCGTAAACCTCGGCTTCGACAGTCCCTTTGGCCGGAACCGTAACGCCTTTTTTGAGGCGATAAAGTATGTTTGCCGGGGACAGCAAACGGGTAGTAGCCACTAGAGGCTGGGCCGTGCCCGAGTCATTATAGAGTTTAACCACCCCGGACGCGCGCGATACTGTTTCTTGTCTGGTGCTCCTGGGCTGGAAAGATTTTTGGGCCGTTACCACGGTTGTGGTAACCGTGCCGGACACCGGCGCGGCGGTTGCGCCCGCGCCGATCTCGAGCGGAAAAGTAACGTCCACGGCATCGGAGCGCGTAATAACCGTAATCTCGGCCCGTTTGGCGCCCATGAATACTATAAGACCCAGCAAAAGTACCGTCAAACACAAAAAACTAACGGCCACGAATTTATAAAACCGAACCGGCTGGTTGGCGCCGACCGGGACAGTGCTCCGCGTTTTATTCACCATACGCAAACAGGCGTTTAGTTTTAATGTAAATTGGGAATCCAGCGCCAAAAAATTTCTGCGCTGGATTTTAGTCTAGTATACCACGCGGCCAAAAAACGGAAAAGCCGCCGGCCGGCCGTAAAAATTATCATTCAATCACTCTGAATACTTCCTCCGGCGTCGTCAGTCCGTCGAGCGCCTTGAGGATACCGTCCTCGACCATCGTCAACATGCCGGCCTCCCGGGCCAGATTGGCTATCTCATACTCCGAATATTGTCCGCCGGTGATCGCGGCTTCGATCTCTCTAATCATGGTAAAAACTTCGCAGATGCTTATCCGCCCCTTGTAGCCCAGGTTGTTACACTCCGGACAGCCCGCCGCCGCATACACTACGGTGGGCTTGCCCGCCAATTTTTCCGCCTCGGCCGCCGGCAGACCGGAGAGCACAGCCTCCACTCGCTCGCGCAGCGGCTGGCCAACCTCTGCCAAAGTTTTTTCTTGGCGGCACCGGGGACATACCCGCCGGGCCAGACGCTGGCCGACAACGCAGTTCAGGGCCGGCGTCAGCAAAAACGGCTTCACGCCCATGGATAAAAATCTGGGAATGGAGCCGGCGGCGTTATTGGTGTGGATAGTCGAAAGCAGCAAATGTCCAGTTAGCGCCGCCTGCACCGCGATATCCGCCGTCTCCAGATCGCGAATTTCGCCGACCATGACAATGTCGGGGTCCTGGCGCAGAATTGAGCGCAGCCCTTTGGCAAAGGTGTACTCCTTGCTGTGTTCGATTTGGCTTTGGCTAATGCCGCCGATGCGGTATTCCACCGGATCTTCCAGGGTAACAATCTTGACTCCCGGCTTATTGAGAATTTTTATGATCGCGTAAAGAGTGGTGGATTTGCCGCTGCCGGTCGGACCGGTAACGATAATCATGCCGTTGGGCCGTTCAATTTCGCGCTTCAAAACGGCCAGCGCCTGCCCGCGGATACCCAGATCGTCGAGTGTCAGGCCCTCCTGCGTCTGCCGCAGCAGGCGCAAAACGATGCTTTCACCGTAAACGGTGGGGATAGTCGACACCCGGACATCAACGTCGTACTGCTTCAGCTTAATGGTAAAACGGCCGTCTTGCGGTTTATCGGTAATATTTATTTTTAAGGCCGACAACAGTTTGATACGCGAAACCAGATGCTTGTAAACGTCCTTAGGCAGAGTAGCCGCATCGTGGAGTACGCCGTCCAAACGGAACCGGACGGCGACGCGCTCGGCCTCGGCTTCAATATGCACATCTGAACTATCGAGCTTAAGCGCGGCCCCGAGAACAACCGTCATGACATCGGTCGTGGTTCTTTTTTTGAGCGCGGCCTGCAGCGAAGCAAAATCATTGACATTGGTCTCGACAGCCGCGATCTCTTCCTCGGTAATATTAATATCCTTGCTGATCGCTTTAACGACAGGCAAGGAGGCATACAACTCAATCACCCGCTCCAGACTTGCCTCGGAGATGGCGTAAATGGCCCCCGAAGCGTGGTTACGGTCTTCAATCTCACGCAACATCTGCTCCACCAACCCGTCTTTGGGATTTAGGGCGCCCAAGCGGATCTCGTCGGGAGTAACAAAAAAACAAACCGTACCGAGCTCCTTAGCCGTCTCCACCGGGATTTGTTTGAGGGCCTCCTGGCTGATCGGAAAGCGTTCCAAATTGATGTACGGCGTGCCGCTCTCGTCCGCCTGGCGCCTGGTCTCCAGCTCCAGCTCTTTGCGTTTGATCTCGCCCATTTTGGAGGTAAACTTTTCCTCCATATCGGCGGACGCCACCGGCAAAGGCGCGCTCGGCGTCTGGGACGACGGCCGAAGATCGTTGATGTTGCCAAAACCGGACATAAGGTAAACCCTAGCGGCGCAGCCAGTGAGTGAGTCGGCTAGCCAGGCCTGTCTGGTGCATCTTGGTAAACAGATACGTCCAAACGCTCGTGGTAAACACGGTGAAAACCGAGCCGATAAACAGCATGAAGACTATAAAGAGTACGTAGCCGAAGAAAACCCCGGCCTGAAACAGCAAGTAACTTCCGGACCAGGCGGCCAGCCACTTGGCGGCCAGAACCGGCAGAAAAAACACGTAGACCACTCCGGCCAAGGCGATGAGCAGAAAAACAACATTGGCGGCCAAAACCATCAAACCGACCTCGATAGACACCAGCCAGTGGCGGACAAAAAGCCGCCAGGACGCCACCACGGCCTCGCCGAAACTGCGTTCCTCCACCACTACGTAGCCCGCGGCATAGACCAAAAGAAACGAAAATATGAGTCCAGCCAAAACCGCTAATATAAATACCAAAAGAAAGGATATTCGGTCCCAGGCAGATGGCTCCGCGGCCAGGCTCAAACCGGCGGCCATTACTGTCAACGCGACCAAACCAAAAAGTACTTTGCGCAAAACGTTCAAACTGAGCAAGCGCCAAAAATGGGACACTCCTCTATGCCAGGAGGTGCGGTCGTCAGGAAAAACAGACAGCCGCCCGGCATACTTGGCGGCGGCGTAAACCAGCGCTCCCTGGCTAACGACAGCTACGTATACTGCCGCCAAAGCGAGCCCGGTCAAAAGTACGGCCAGCCACACGAACCATACCCAGCCGTCGACCGCTAAATTCAGGCTCTGCCCCACCAGCTGCCAAGCGCGCGGCGAAAACATCAGCCGGCACCACTCCCACCAGCCGGTTAATCCGCCGGTCCGGACCGTTATTCCGACCCTTACTAACAAGTCCACGATGCCGAATTGACCAAGCATCATGGCAAAAAGACCGAAGACCCAAAGGTCCTTGTGCTTCCAAGCGAGCCGCCAGCTGGCCCGGAGGGCCTCGGCGTAAGTTGGTTCGCGCATAGATTTAAAGAAGTGAAAAACCTAAAATCAAAAACCTGAAGTCTCGGCCTGGCAAAGCGGCAACGGCAGAGTTTTGACTTTAATCGAAAGTAGTATACCACAGATGCGGTAAATCCCACAGACGTCCTATGTCAAAATTTAATTTATTTAAGAATCATAGGATCGCAGAGGCCTTAAACTAGAACCTACTCCCAAAAAAATAAACAACCCGCCCGGGCTGTTTATTTAGAGTCAGTTGCTGGCGGCGGAGGTCTATTGTCCCGGCTTCCCCACCGGGGCCGGTCCTGGCCCGGTTTCTACGCCGCCAACATTGCCCGGACCCTTGCCGGAAAGAGCCTCCGCTGTCTTTGGGGCCGGACCGCCCATCAAGGCCAGAAAATCCTCCTGTTCGACGGTTTCCTTTTCCAAAAGCGCTTTAACCAATTTATCAAGCTCTGCCCGGTGGTCCTTCAACACCTTCTGTGAACGGGCCGTCGCCTCGTCCAACAGACGGCCTATCTCCGCGTCAATCATTTCCGCCGTTTTTTCGCTATAATTTTTTTTGTGATGGATCTCCTCGGCCAAAAATATCAACCCCTCATTGTCGCCGTATTGGCGGGGGCCGAGCTTGTCGCTCATGCCGTACTGCATAACCATCGCGGTTACGGTCTGCGTGGCTTTTTTGAGGTCGCTCGACGGACCGGTGGTCAGCTGTTCATCGCCGTAAATCAGCCGTTCGGCCACGTAGCCTCCGAGCATCATGGCCAGGTCGTCTTTAAACTTGGCCAGCGTGCGGTAGCGCACATCTGCCTCCGGCATGCTCAGGGTATAGCCGCCGGCCATTCCCCGGCCGATAATCGAGACTTTCCGCACCGGATCGCAGTTGGGCATAAAATGGCCTATCAAGGCATGACCGCCTTCGTGGTAAGCCGTCATTTCGCGGTCGTGCGCGGTCATAAGCCGGGAGCGTTTTTCCGGCCCGAGGAGCACTTTGTCCACACTGTCAAGCACGTCGCGCTCCGTTACCTCTTTGCGGCCCTGGCGCACGGCCAGGATCGCGGCTTCGTTCAGGAGATTTTCCAAATCGGCCCCAGAAAATCCCGGCGTCCGTTCGGCCAATTTGCGCAGCGACACTTCCGGACGCAAGGGCTTGTTGACCGCGTGTACTTTCAAAATTTCTTCGCGGTCATTGATATCCGGCAAGTCTATCACCACCCGGCGGTCAAAGCGGCCCGGACGGAGCAAAGCCGGGTCAAGCACGTCCGGCCGGTTGGTGGCGGCCATGACTATGACGCCGATATGCGGGTCAAAGCCGTCCATCTCCACCAAAATCTGGTTGAGCGTCTGTTCGCGTTCATCGTGGCTGCCGCCCAAACCCGCGCCGCGCTTGCGCCCGACGGCGTCAATTTCGTCGATAAAGACAATGGCCGGGGCGGACTTTTTCGCCCGGCCAAAAAGATCCCGCACGCGCGAAGCGCCCACACCGACGAACATTTCCACGAATTCCGAACCGCTCATGTGGAAGAAAGGCACATTCGCCTCGCCGGCGACAGCCTTGGCTAGAAGGGTCTTGCCCGTACCAGGCGATCCCATAAGCAGGACACCCTTGGGTATCTTGGCGCCGACAGCGGCAAACTTAGCCGGATCGCGCAAAAAATCCACGATCTCCTCCAGCTCTTCCTTGGCTTCAACCGCTCCGGCCACATCTTTGAAAGTCTTTTTGTTCTTCTCGTCCGGCTTCACCTGGCGCGCCGTGCTCTGACCGAAATTCATCGCCCGGCTGTTGACTCCTTGCACCTGCCGGCTCATAAAATATACCAGACCGATAATCAGCAGGAATGGAAGCAAGTACGGGGCCAGGGCTCCGAGCCAGAATTTCCAGCCGCCTTGCTCTTTCACGGCCACGTCCACCTTTTGTAATTTCTCCGGCGCTACGCCGTAATTATCCATGAGTTCGCTAAACGACTGGTTGAACTCCTTCTTCACCTCGAGTGGCTTGGCCTGGTCGTCTTTGAGCCGCACCGTCATCGTGTCCCCCTCGACCTCGACGCTTTGGACCGTTTCGTTATTTATCTCCTGCACCAGACGGCTGATGCCGGCGCTCTCCGGCTTTTCTTTGGCCACGTTCGAGAAGCTCAATACTCCGGCGATCACGAAAAGCACCAAAACCACGTACGCAAAGTTTTTCAGTAAATTCTTCATAGGCAAGTTAGAGTAGAGTCGCCAGCCGCCCGTCAGCCAGCGCGGACCTAGGGCCGCTTGACTTAGCCGAAAACATTACGGCTCTGCGAGGCTAGTCCCTTTATATAGAAAGTATAGACACAATACGCCACCTGGTCAAAAAAATCAAGCCGGGCGGTGAGCGCGGCTTTTCAGATAGGCGGACGCCAAAAAAGAGCGCCACAACGCTCTTTTTTGCCTGTCTAAATCCGTCTACCGTACAAAGGCGGCGGCGGACGGCACCAGCATGAAGCTGTCGATTACCTCGCTCAGAGTGGTGTCCCCGTAATCAATCCTGACCTCATATACCGGCTGGCTCGACTGAGCGCCGAAATAGGTCGTTACCGGGTAGCCCGGGGTATCGCTAAACGTGGCGAGGACGTTCCCCTCTTTTCCGGACAGCGTCACCTTGGCCGTGGCCTGAATGCCATAGATATTGGCGTTTCCGAGATAAAACCCAATCGCGGACGCGCCGTTTTTTATTTTTACGACAAGCGGATCATTGGCGCTGGTTTTCGGAAAAGTCGCGTCGTTCATAAGCGAGTATGATCCCGAAGCAGTGGCCGCGTTATTGCGGTTTGCCGGGCCGACGAAGATGGCCTTGCCGTTGTCGGCGGTAAAAGTGACGCCATATTTATCGAGGTAACTCGCCGCCGGATCAGCGGTAACGTCTTCGAAGTCGATAACGAGCGGCCGCAAGGCCAGGAGGGCGGCCGAGCCGATGGGCGTGGCCGTCGCCCGGGAGATGGATCTTACCGGCGTGGTTATGACGGTCGAGGTAGCCGCAGGACTAGATGCGGCGGCCTCCGGGGCCGGGCGAGTCGGCACCACTGCCGTCGACGACACCTGCACGGTAACCGTGGAATCGGTCTTCGAGAGAGCGACGACTTTCACCGTCACCGAGGTTTTGCCGTCCGGAGACAAGATGGTCTGGCTTTTGCTCGGCGCGGGAACAAAGGTATTTTCGCCGCCGTTGAGAACGATCCAAGCGCCATCGCCGTCTAGAGAACTATAGGCGACGCTAACCCCGGAACTATGCGTCAGTTTTTTGCCCCAGCAAAGCGTGTACGAACCGTCGCCGCCGGTCTGGTCAGCGCAGGCCAAGGATGCCGTCGGCGCGGCTTTCGGCAGGAACTCGACATGCACGGCTATAACATCGTCTACTTCTACCGGCATATTGGCGACGCGCGACGCGCCATCGTTATCGCGGGCAAAAAGCAGGAGAGTGATGTACCGGCCGCGGTAATAATCCGTAACCGGTATTGTGTTGTAATCGTTTTTAAAGAAGTTAGCCTTGGCCGCCAGTTTGGCCGCCAGGGTCGCATCAAAGTTGGTCGGCCCTGTCCCGCTGTCCACCCAGACATACCCATAGGTATCGGAGGCGGACTGAGACTTTATGGCCGGTTTAAAGTACACTTCCGCTATCGTGCCCGGTACCGTAATCAGCTGTTTGGCCGCGTATGTGCCGAGCGTCTGGTAACCGGAGTTGGCCGTGCCGAGCCAGGCGCCGTTGTCTTTATTGGTTACGGCCAAAGAAGCGATTACCGGTCCGGACTCCGTGACGCCTGGAGCGCTTTTCGGGTCCTCGGAGGCGGTCGGTTCTTTGGCTCTATCTTTACCGCTGTCCTCTTTGCTCCTTGGCTCGACCGGTTTGATGATTACATCGTCAGTCTTTTTGATGATCTCTTCCAATTTGCCGTCTCCTGGCCCGCCATCCTTATCCCCAATAGCGGGGCTGTATTTCAGAATATCATCGGGATCGATCGGCGGCTGGCTGGATTTATCTTTCACCACGAGGCCGCCAAGCGCGAACCCGGAGTCCCCAAGCGCCCCCTCGTGAGTGTTCACGACCACAAAGTATGAACCAGGCGGAAAGCTCTGATTTTTTTTGTCACGCAGGGAAACCTGGTACAGTCCCTGCTTGTCGAGTGGATAAGCCGCCGCTATCCAGGCATCATCACTGCCCTCTACCGTCACGCTGTGGCCGGTGAATGTTTTACCGATGAATCCGGGACTGGAACCCAACTGGTAATTAAGTTTGAATTCGATCGTGTTACCGCCGTAAGCTTGGGCTGGACTTAATAGTTGGTACTTGACGGCATTGACCTTGGCATCGGCTACTTCTATAGTGTCAAAATGTAGCTTTCCGCTTTCGTCTTTAAGCTCGTAAATATAAGTTCCGGCCGGCAGGTTGACTCCGTTCTCCCCGCGGAATGTGGCCATGTAGTAGCCCTTCTGATTGAGCTTTTTGAGCGGCGCGTAAAGATTTTGGTCGGTTTTTTTCACTCCCAGCTGGTAGGCACCCAGACTCCGCGGTACATATGGACCGTCCGGTTCGAGTTGATACAGCGTTCGAAAACGCACTTTTTCGCCGGTGTAGTACGGTGCAGGATCCAGGTATTCGATCTTCACGCCGAAAATTTGCGACTCCTCTATAGTGAACACATCAACCCCTAAATTTCCTTCCCATTCGCCCTTGTTATTGTATTGGGCGCTATTGATAACGTATTCCCCGGCTGGCAATAATTCCCCGGTCGGCTTTTTCAAAACGACCGAATACTGGCCGAATTGGTTTAGAGGCAAAATCTGGCCCAGGCCCTTTATTTCGATCTTATGATTCGGAAGCGTCAGCGAATAGAACGGCCCATTTTCCTCAAGCTGGTAAGACACCGTGAAATACAGCGGATCGCCGACGTATATCGGCGGCTTGTTCTTGATCTCCGCCTTTACGCCCCAAACTTTTACCTCGTGGGCAAAAATCGATCCGGGGGTAAAGACGCCGTTTTGCGTCTTGACCCGGACGGGAAATTCTCCGGCCGGCAGCGGTTCGCCGTTATTTTTGGTAAGAGATACCTGATAATGGCCCTGGTCATCCAGGGCTTCGGCATTACCGACGCCCAATAGGGAAACAGTATGATTGTAATAAGTGGCGGGCGCGAACGGGCCGTTCTTTTTTGTCTGGTAAAGGATGGTAAACTGCGCCACGCCGCCCGGGACGATAGGTTTGTCCGTCGGCACTCCCAACTTGACGCCGTAAATCGTAGGCCCGGCTTTGGCCGGAGCTTTAATATTGTTTCCGACCTGGCTTCCATTGGCTGTTGCCGGCTTCTGTGCGGTCGGGCCGGAAACAACTCCATATGCCGGACTCACAGAGGCTATAAGGGTAATAGCCAAAAGGCTTATTCCGACGTACCGCGCGAGGATGCGGATCATAGAAGTTAATTAATAATTATGGCTTGTTTTAGCTAAATAATGAACGAAGTATAGCACAAAAGGTCGAGTTTGTCAAGTTTTGTTTGGCTTACTTTAGCAAAAAACAATTGAATATGGCTGAGATACAGTCTATGACGCCAAAACCGGCGTATTCTTACGCCGGTTTCTGTTTTGCCCCGCTTCCTGCCCGGCCGACTGTTCGAAAAGGATCGTGGACGGGGAGAGAGAATTCCCGATTAAGGGATCCGTCGTCGGATCTTCTCCGGCCAGGTTCGGCCGGGCGGGAAGGGGGGCGGGCTACTCTCCGATGCGGATTTCGCCCAGCGAGTCTTGGCGGTCCCTACGCTGCCGGCGCCCTTCGAGGCACCGAGAGGAGTACGACCTCGTCGCCGTCCGTGTCTTGCGGGTTATCCTTGAGGGCGTCCACGTTGTGGACTACACGGTACATGGTGCGGTCGAACTCCTGGCCGTCACTGGCCTCAGCGAGATCCGCCAGGCTCTCCGCGAGGTCATGGGGATAGTCGCGGCAGCAGCGAGCGCCGCAGCCCGGACAATCAAACCAGGCGAAGTACCGGTCGCACTCCTCGGGAACGACGGCCGCAAGGTCTGCCTGGCAGAACGGGCAGATGTAAGGCGCGTAGGTTGTTGCCATGACAATCTTCTCCTTTGGTGTCCTGATGGTCAAGAGACACCAATATAAAGACATATTTTCCGGAAAAAGACAAGGATAGCGTGGGAATACCCATACTATCCCCTCTCCTCTACGCGCCTCCGACCATAAGGGGCGCGATTGAGGACCCTGGCAAACGATGTGCGTCGTCTGCCCCATAGTGGGGTGCGAGTAGAGTACTTGTAGCCAACTTTCAACCTTCAAGTCAACCAAAAGCCCCGGCTGTGGCCAGGGCTTCTAGTATTCAATGTATTTTGTTTAGGTGTTCTCTTCCGCTGCCCCACTTTCCGGCACGGCTTTCTCCTCTTCCGGCGCGGGCTCGTCCGCTTTCGCCACCCGGCGCGCAACGCGTTTGCCGCCACCGACTACGCCCTCGAGGCGCAGCCCCAGACGGTGTTCGGCCGGCTCCATGGAGATGATCTCAAAACGGCGCGTTTCGCCGACCTTAAACTGATCAAGAAAAGTGCGTTGGTCGCCCATGGACTTGTCCGACAGGTCCGAGATGTGGGCCAGCCCGTGGATCTCTTCGTCCAGTTTGACCATAAGGCCGAACGGCTCTACCTTGTGGATCGTACCCTCGACAGTCTCGCCTACCCGGTAGCGATCTTTCACGCTCTTCCACGGATCTTCCACCAGGCGCTTGAGCGAAAGGTAGATCTTCGAACGGTTAAGGTCAATTATCTGCGCCTTCACCTGATCGCCGATTTTGAGAATATCTTTCGGATGGTCAATCCTCTGCCACACGATTTCGGAGATATGTATCAGGCCTTCCAACCCGTCGCCGAATTTCATGAAGGCACCGAACGGGGTAAGGGCGCTAATTTCGCCCTCGACAATATCGCCGATTTTGTATGAATCAAGAATATTCTTCTGTTCGTCTTCCCAGACCGCTTTTTCGGAGAGAATCAGCTTCTCCTCGTCCGAATTGACGTCAAAAACACGAACTTTGAGATCGGAACCCACAAATTGGCGTAAGTGCTCGAGAATCCGGTTCTTGTCTCCTCCGGGCACGCGCGGGTAATGATCGGGGTTTAGCTGGGAAACCGGCAAAAATCCGACTACGGCATCCACCTGCAGCATGAGACCGCCCTTGTTGGCCTGGAGAACCCGAGCC
>LCRX01000001.1 GCA_001004885.1 Candidatus Magasanikbacteria bacterium GW2011_GWA2_56_11 | reverse complement strand
GGCATCGTCCACCGTGATATTAAGTCTGACAACATCATGGTGAACAAGAAGAATCAAATCAAAGTGATGGATTTCGGTCTGGCGAAGCTGAAAGGCTCGCTTAAACTCACAAAAGCCACCAGCACGGTGGGAACGCTTGGTTACATGGCGCCGGAACAAATTCAGGGCGCGGACTCGGATCATCGTTCCGATATCTTTTCCTTCGGCGCTGTCTTGTTCGAAATGCTCACCGGTCACCTCCCCTTTCGCGGCGAACATGATGCAGCACTGATGTATTCGATCTTGAATGAAGAACCAGAGTCCCTTTTAAAATTCGTTCCCGACGCTTCAGCGGAGGTTCTCCATGTCCTGAATAGCGCGCTTGAGAAGCAACGGGAAGACCGTTATCAGACTGTTGCAGAAATGGTCCGCGATCTCCGGCGGGCTCGCGGCGCCGGGAGCTGAGGGGCCGCCAATAGTTAATCTGTTTATCCCCGACGCTCCGGTTGATATCGAAGGCCGACTGGCCGCCGGCGCCATCCAGGCAGACGACATTCTCCCGGCAGCCAGCACCTGCAACCCCAGTATCGGCAGCCTGGCCGCGCTCACTCAGGCTATGCGGGATGGCCAGCTTTACGTAAACGTGCACACGAGCGCCAATCCTGACGGCGAAATTCGCGGCCAGATCGAGATGAAGTCATCCGACGGCATCGGCGGCCCGCCTTTTGCCACCTCGACAGATATTGCCATCCGCGAAGTGGAGGACGATATACCAGGGGCGCGCACTTTCGTTATTACCGTACGCGAATCGCTGTTGAACCAGCTGCGCGGTTTAGTGCCGCAATTGAAAAATCTGCTGGAGTCATTCGGATTCTAGGTTGAACGCCAAAAAGGACCCGCCCGGGTCCTTTTTGCTATACCTGAAATAAAATGATAGAGTAAATAGCAAAAAGCAAACGGCCCTATGCGTCTCTTAGTTATCGAGGACCAAGACGAACTTGGCGATTCTATTAAGGCCGGCCTCGGTGATGCCTGTTATGTTGTCGACCTGGCCCGCGACGGAGAAACCGGATCGTACTGGGCGCGCACGCACGATTACGACCTGATAATTCTTGACTATCATTTACCCGGCAAAAACGGCTCAATAATTTGCCGCGAAGTCCGGGAGAGAAATAAGCGGGTACCGATCCTGATCCTCTCCGTAGTAACCGATATTCAAACCAAGGTCGAACTGCTGAACACCGGAGCGGACGACTATCTCACCAAACCGTTCTCCTTTGCCGAGCTCCAGGCCCGCATCCGCGCCATGCTCCGCCGCCGTCCCATGATCACCGACGATCTGTACTGCGTAGGCGACTTGTCCCTCGATACCCAACGTCAGAGTGTCCGGCGGGGCAAACGGGAAATCACTCTCAACCGCAAGGAATACATGCTCCTCGAGTATCTTGTACGACGGCGCGGCGAGGTAGTGTCGCGCGCCGCGCTCCTCGAGCATGTCTGGGATCGCGACGCTGATCCGTTCTCGAATACCATTGAAACCCACGTCTTGCGTCTGCGTAAAAAAATTGAAGGCCATGGCAAGCAAAAACTTATCCACACCGTTCCCGGAAGAGGTTACAAACTTGACAGCAAAGCCTGACTGAGAACAAAATTTTCCTCTTAAATAAGAGGAAAATTTTGTTAATTGACTCAAAAATAAATGTTATGAAAATTTCATCTCCCGCCCAGTATACTAGTCTGGTACACCACGGCGCGCTCTCTGTGGGGTACTCGCCGAAAAACCGCGCTGGGGTCGACAGCCGTCGCGTTTACGGCAAAATTTTATCCCTCTAGTATCGTTTCCCTTGCCTAGGGACAGCGATACCGGAAAGACAAAATATGGCGAACCTAATCACCGCCATTCTGACCGCCAAGGCCGCGAGAGGCAAGATCATGCTCGGCAGTTTAGCCGTCTCTATTGCCAGCTCGTCCCCGCCGTGGTCGGCGGTCTAGCCCGGCAGATAATGGATACTCCGCGCTTAAAACCAAACTGGCCCCCGGTCGTGCGCCGTTTCGCGTCAATAGCCCGGAGTATCTGTTTTCTTATTGGCCGCCAACTGGCGCCGAAATCACGGCGCGAAGACGATGCCCGCCGGGAATATATCCTTAACATACTTCTCGCCGGCTCACTCGCGCTCTCGGCTTTATTTTTCTTGTCAGTTTGTCTGAATCGCCTGGCCGAAGGCAGCTCGTACAAAGGCATCACGCCGCTTTCAGCCGGTCTCCTCGTCAGCGTCTTTATCGGGCTCTATGTCCTATCGAGATTGGGGCACTACCACCCCGCTGCCTACCTGCTGGTGGCCGTGTATTTCTTTCCGAGCGCCTATTCGCTGTACCATTGGGGACTGCTTCTCGAAATTCCTCTGCTCGGACTTGCTCTGGTGGTGGTCATGCTGAGCATCCTTGCCGGCACGCGAGCCGCCTTCGCCGTCTCCGGCTTCATCGTGTTTTATCTTGGCTGCCTGTATTACGGCAATCGCCGGGGGTTTGTCGCTTTCGACCAACGTTGGCTAGCCGACCCGGTCCAATGGACATATGTTATCGAGCTTGGCGTCATGCTGGGCCTGTTCGCCATTGTTACCTGGCTATCCAACCGGGAAATTGAAAAATCGCTGCGCCGCGCGCGACGTTCGGAGGCAACGATAAAAAAAGACCGCGACCTGCTCGAAAGCCGGGTGGAAGAACGGACGAAAAAATTAAAAGAAGTCCAGCTCAAAAATTTTGAACAGGTCTACCGCTTCGCCGAATTCGGGCGTCTGGCCTCGGGCTTTTTCCACGACATCGTAAACCCCTTAACGGCCGTATCGCTTCACCTCGAACAACTCACTTCCGGCCGGCTGACGACACTCGACGAAACCAAAAATCGCCTTAACCAGGCATTCTCGGCCACCAAGAAACTGGAGCAGTTTATGGGGATGATCAAAAAACAAATTCAAAACGAAGACACGAGGACGTATTTCTCTTTGCGCGACGAAATACAACAAGCCATCGATGTCCTCGGGTACAAAGCGCGCACGCTGTCGGCGGAAATCCGCCTGCAACCGGAAAAGCCTGTTTTTATGTGGGGTAACGCCATCAAATTCCACCAAGTGGTGGTCAATTTGACGGCCAACGCCATTGACGCTTATGAAGGAGTCCCCGAACCCGGAGAGCGTTTCATCGATATCACCCTGGCAGAGACACCGGGCGGAGTTGAACTGACCGTATCGGACCGCGGACAGGGCATACCGGCCGATATCCTGCCGCGCATATTTGATCCGCTGGTTACCACCAAAAAACCAGGACACGGGCTGGGGATAGGGCTCGCGACTGTTTCTCGTATAGTAACTCAAGAGCTTGGCGGCACGATTACCGTCGCCAGCCGGCCGGGCATAGGCACAAAATTTATAGTCCACTTACCGTTAAACCCAAGCAGATAACCTATGGTAAGCTTAGAACAGTGGCGCCGAGAGTGCGCTCTTGTTATTAATTGTCTCCATGAGGAACAAAATGCCAACGGCAGCTTTAAGAGCACCACCAGCTATGACAAGGACTTATCTCTGGCTCCGCAAGAGCGCCAAACCACGTTCTATGCTTCATCAATCGCCCTGTCGTTGGCCGAGATAACTGAGGCAGACTATTTTCCGGCCCAAGAGCGGCTGGCCGACTTTCTCTGTGCCGAACGCCGCGAGGGCTCGTCGTATAATTACTGGACGAGAGACAGTGTTTTGCCGCCCGGCGAACGCCTGCCCGATGATTTGGATGATACTTGTCTAGGTCTATCCGCGCTCACCCGACTCCGGCCCGAAGCTATCACCGGAGAGACGCTAGCCGAGATTACGATGCTGCTGTCCAGGCTGGAAGTAAAACTCGGCGGGCCCTACTACACCTGGGCCGCGGCCGACTGCGCCCCGGAAAAAACTGGCAACGTAGACGTGGTGGTCAACAGTAATATCGCCTACTTTCTTAGCCTTTACGGGGTAACCCTGCCGCCATTGGAACGCTACCTCGACGAGGCGCTATCCGGCGATCCTCCGCAGTCCCCTTTCTACTTTAGCCCTTACCCGGTTTTGTACGCCCTGGCCCGCAGCCATGGCAGCGGCCGGCGAATTCAGCTCACAGGGGCTATCGCCGCGCGGCAAACTGGCCCGGGGATTTGGCTGAATCCATTCTTTACGGCGCTCATGGTGTCGGCCCTGATACGCTGTCAGTCCCCGCTCAATATGATTGAATCCGGAATACAGTCTTTGCTGGCCTGGCCGACAAATGTCTGGGACAGACCGTACGCCTACGTCATTGAAAAAACCGCTGCCAACACTGTCTGGTATTCCGGTTCTCGCGCTTTCTCGGCCGCCGCCAGGCTGGAGGCTCTGGCGCTTTATCGAAGTCTGCCCCGCCAGCGGCCGACTGTCCCACTCCGGAGCAGGGCACATCAGTTGTACGACCGTATTACACGAGAAACCGCCCGCTGCTTCGCCAGTTGCGGACCAGATATGCAAACAGCCGGGCTTGATTGTCTGGCCATGGTTCTGCGCCAAGATACTGACCAAGAAATCGGTCTCCTCCCGTATTATGCGGCTCAAGCGCTGGAGACTCCGAACCAAATACGCGACCACAGTCTCACCGAACTCGGTCGCGCCAATATGATGGGCTGGATAGCGTACACCATTTACGATCGCATTATGGATGGCGGCCGGAGCGAACGCCTCCTGCCAGTTGCCAATCTTTGCCTAAGAAATGTTACCGCGGTGTATAGCAAGCTGTTTGCGAGCCACCCCGAGGCCCTGGCCCTATTCCACGGTATTCTCGACCAGCTCGAAGAAGCCAACTATTGGGAACTGACCAACGCCCGAGCCGAACACACAGAAGGCGTCTTTAATTTCAACCCCCTGCCGGAGTTCGCCGATTTGAGCCTCTGGGCCAATCGCTCTCTCGGACATGCCGCTGGGGTAGCGGCAGTAACCGTGTTATCCGGTTACTCTCCGACCGGACCGGAAGTCGAACAAACCATCAAATTCATGCGGCACTACCTGGGGGCGCGCCAAATACACGACGATATCCACGACTGGGAAGAAGACCTGGACCAGGGAAGAATCACGCCTATAGTGGCGCTCCTCCTGCGTAAATTCTCAAAGAAGCACGGGGACAACGGAAGCATTACCCTGGCCGCAAACAAAGAACGTCTCCGTTCTTTGTTCTGGCACGAAGTTCTGGCCGAGGGAAACCAACTAATCCTGCGGGAAGCGAAAAAAGCCCAGGATATCTTGTCGAGCGCCGTCTATATAAAAAATCCTGACTATTTGGCGCGCATGGCCGACCGAATGGTCCAAGCCGCGTCCGCGGCTGAGGTTGAGGCCCTCAAAATAAGGCAATTTATTAAACGTTGCGCAGTCTAAAAATATGGCCAGCGAAGCGCAAGACAAAAAACGGCTGATCCGCGAAATACGGACTGTCCTTAGACAAGAGCAAGTACTGCTTCGGCGCCAGCCCTGGGGCGCGGAGGCCGGCCGCATAATCGAACGCTTTTCTACCGGCGGTAAACTATGGCGCGGTTCTCTGCTTATACGCGCCCACCGCTGGTACTGCGGAGACGCCGAAACCGCCGTTTATCCCCTGGCGGCAGCGACAGAGATTATGCACGCGGGGCTGTTAATTCATGACGATATTATGGATCGAGACGATAAAAGACGCTGCCGTCCGGCCATCCATCGTGAGCTCTCTATTATGGGCGAGGCCAAAAGGCTGAGGGATTGTCCTCATTTCGGCCTTAGTTTGGCTATTTGTCTCGCCGATCTCTGCTTTTTCTTAGCCCAGGGAATTATTGCCAAGATTAGCCCTGATACGGCTCGACAAAAACGGCTAGCAAGAATAACCACGGAAGAATATAGCCAAGTAATCTTGGCTCAGATGTCGGACGTGGAACTCGGCGCCACGCGCGCCAGGGTCTGTCCAGCCCAAATAACGCGGCTGTACCTTTACAAAACCGCCCGGTACACCTTCTCGCTGCCGCTCATGCTCGGCGCCCTCCTGGCCGGACAGCCGGACAAAGAATTAAAACAGCTCGGACGTTTCGGCGCATATCTAGGGCTCGTATTCCAACTCAAAGATGACGACCTGGGACTATTCGGCCAAGAATCCCAAACCGGCAAACCGGCAGGCTCCGATATCCGCGCCGGCAAACAAACCTTGCTCCGGTCGTATCTGACGCGCCAAGCGACGCCGCGCGTGCGCGCCCGGCTGGAGACGATATTCGGAAATCGAGACGCCTCCCCCGACGACATCATCCTCGTCAAACAGCTAGCCGAGAAGTACTCAGCGCGCGCCGACATCAAAAAATTAATGACCGCGTACAGCAAAAAAGCCGGTGCCATGATTCCCAGTCTCGCCATATCCGCGCGTTATCATTGGGCAATGCGCCGGTTGATCCAAGACAATCTGGTTCGCCGGCGCTGACCGCCCTCATCACCAGCCGGTGCCGTCCGCGTGGAGGGGGCGGATGCGCCGGCTGGTGATGAGAGCGGCCTAAAAAAATCATGGCGGCGGTTTGGCCCCTCGATGCCACAAATTGTCCGCCTCGCCGCTTCGGGGCTTAACCGCGCGGGGCTCCCGGTTTTCCCATATTTTACGCCACAACGCCAAAGGCGGAGAGCGGTAAAAGTTCCCCTCGACCACCAATTCCAGCCGCTGCTCCAGACTGGCAGACAAAGCGGAACGGATATAGCCCTTCATGTAATTGGGGGCAAAAACGGCCGCGCTGGCGATTTCTTCGGCAGCTTCGATGGCGGCCAAATGTTCCTTGAGACCGCGGATAAATTCCTGGATCACGGCTTCTTTGGGCGGCTCGTACGCTGAACCGGAGCGAATCACGCCCATGCGGCCGCTGGCCTCGAAAAATCCCTCGCGATCGGAATAGAGCGGAGTACGTACCCGAAATGATTCCAGAGTGCGGATGACACTGTTCCCGGCGAGATAAAATTTGGCTTCCTGACGCCCGGCCACGATGATTAGATAGGGGCGTCCGGAAAATTGGGGCAAATTACTGGTAATTTTCATATTTGAGCTAGGCGGACGCTCTGTCGTTCATTCCGCCCGTCCGCTTACTTCGGTATATTCTTCGCCGTCTGCTTCGGCTAAGCGCGCTAGGGCCAGGGCCGCCAAAGAGAGACCAAAATCCCGCAAAGCAATGTCGTAGTAAACGCCCTGAATAAGCAGATTAGTGATGATGAGCCACAGCCAAACTGCGGCTAAATACCCGCCGACGCGCGGCCGGGCCAGTACTATTATACCGATAGAAATTTCAATAATCCCGACAGCATACATAATCACCTGCGGACTGACGGCCAGAGCGGCGGGAATCGCCGGGGCCAAATAAATTCCCCATCTCGCCAAGAGTTCAAAAAACTTGTCCAGACCGGCAATAACAGGCAGCAGAAAAAAGCCGACATGCAAAACATTATAAGCCTGGACAGCCGGGTGCGTGGCGGTATAGCTGACTTTGACCGTACTCACTTGGGCCATACAAAGTATTTAGGGCCTACTCCCAAAAATAATCTGCCAATTAACTGGGACGTTCATTGGGCATAAGTTCAAAAACAGGTGATGCCGCTTTCCTTCAGTATTTTTGACGCCTGGCACCCGCGGCACTTACTTAGGGCCGAGTCGCATACGCGAAATCTACCGGTGAGAGATACCGGACACCTCCCTTGACCCGGCAAACGCGGGCGCCTATGCTACCTGGATATTGTTTAACACCCTGCGTATGACCACCAATGTAAGCTCGCTCGACGCTTCGATCCAAAAAACCATCGCTATTTTACGCGACATAGAAGACGAATTCGGCTGGACGGAAAGGCGACAACAATCATACGCCATCGTCCGCGGCGTGCTGCATGCTCTGCGGGACCGTTTTACTGTCGAACAAGCGGCGCATTTCGCGGCCCAGTTGCCGCTCATCCTGCAAGGCGTGTTTTACGAAGGCTGGCGGCCGGCGAATCTTCCCCTAAGGATGCACCGAACCGATTTCCTGGACCATATTCGCAGCGAATTCCCCTTTTCCCTCGAGATCGATTTCGAAGGCCTGGTTTCGTACGCTTTACAGGTTATACTCGAACACATGAGTCCGGGCGAAGCGGAAAAAATCCGCAAAGAAATACCGGCCGACATCGCGGAGTTATTCTGATGGGCGCTCGAGGTGTCAAGCCGGACCGGTCAGCAGAGTCCGGCGCGTCATTTCTTCCGGCGGCGTTAGCCGCATTAGCCTAAGAATAGTCGGCGCCACCTGGTACAGCGCCCCGCGCGGCTCGAGGCGAATGTTTGGATTGGCCACAATAAACGGCACATCATTGTAAGTATGCGCGGTATGCGGTTCTCCGTTGTTTGCCATACACTCGATATTGCCATGGTCGGAAGTGATAGCGGCCGTGTATCCATTCGCCTGTGCCGCCGGCACAAGGCGCGAGAGCGCCGCGTCAACCGCCCGGACGGCTTTTATGGCCGCTGTCCAGTCTCCGCTATGACCCACCATATCGGCGTTGGCCAGGTTGGCGACAACGAATTCATGGCGGCCGGCGGCGAGTACGCGTTCGACCATGGCGGTTACTTCCCACAAACTCATTTCCGGCTGCGACGCGTAATTGGACAACCCGATCGAAGGCACGAGCAGTCTCTCTTCGCGGGCAAAACTATCTTCCCGGCCGCCGTTTAAAAAATACGTAATATGGGCGTACTTTTCCGTTTCCGCGCATCGAAACTGCGCCATGCCCTGCTTGGCGATCCATTCTCCGACCGTATTTACCGGCCTCTCCGGCGAAAAAAGTACAAGCACGTCGGCGTATTCGTCGTCATATTCGGTCAGGCTCCAAAGACGCAGACTGGCCGGCAACCAAGCGTGCGCCTGCACGGCTCGCGGAGCGCGCCCGGTGGCCAGACGCACTAGCTGGCGCATGCGGTCGGCGCGAAAATTGAAGCAGACGATAGCGTCATTGTCCCGGACCGCCGCCGAGTCAAATCGTATCGGCTGAACAAACTCATCGGTTATTCCCTCGCGATATTGAGCGCGCAGATGATCGGCCGGACGCTTGGCGGAAATTCCGGACTGGGAGGTAAGCGTCTGCCAGGTTAAGAGCGTCCGTTCCCATCGTTCGGTTCGGTCCATGGCGATTGACCGGCCTGATAAGGTGGCGATCCGGACGCGGTCGCTAAGCTCGGGAGTGATTTCGGCTTCCAGCAGTTCGGCCGCGCTCGCGGGCGGCATATCCCGCCCATCGAGAAAAAGATGCAGGGCAACCGCGCCAATTTCGCCGCGGTTGGCCCACTCAATCAGAGCTTTCAGGTGGTTCACGTGAGCGTGAATACCGCCGGTGCTCAAAAGACCCATCAAGTGGAGCTTGCCTCCGGACGCACGCAAATAAGTCCCCACCTCTCTGAGTTCCTCTTTTTGGTAAAACTCGCCCGAAGCAATAGCCCGGTCAATAGCCGCGACGCTGTGCCAAACCACCCGTCCCGCCCCGATAGTCATATGACCGACCTCGGAACCGGAGAGACATCCTGGGGGCAGGCCTACCGCGTCCTCTTTGGCGGCCAGCACGGCCGGCGGATAACGCTCGACAAGAGATTGCCAAAACGGCGGACGGGCGGCGGCAATAGCGTTGTGCCGGTACGCGGAAGACAGACCCCAGCCGTCAAGAATAAGAAGAAGAATTTTGGCCGGCATAAAGCGTCAGTTGGCCGAAAGGCGCCTAGGCGCGCTTTCAACGGTCGAGGACCACTGTCTCGCCCTCGGCGAGTCCGGAGACTATCTCTACCAGGCCGTCAACAGAGCGGACACCTGTCTCTATCCGCCGTTCCACCGGTTCGCCCCCAGCTCCCATTACGGCCACGAACTGGCCGCCATTTTTTGCGGTAACAGCCCTAACAGGCAAAACCAGGACATCGCCCTTCTCTTGGGTAACAATATCCACATTAGCCGTAAGCCCGCTTTTGACCCGCTCATCTTTGTCGGAGAACTGCAGCTCTACCCGGTAAGCGGCCACACCCTCGATCACGGTTTCGGCCGGATCGATGTGGGTAACCGCCGCCGCAAACGTAACGGCATCGCCATAGGCATCGAGCGTTACACGCGCCGTCTGCCCGAAGGCCACTTTGGCAATATCCGCCTCCGGGACAAAGGCTTCGATCTCGTATTGGGCTTCCGACATGAGAACCACTCCGGTTTGGTTCGGCGGCACGATCTCACCCACCTCCAAATCCACCTTAGTTACCAGGGCGGCAATCGGTGAGCGCAGTACGGTTTTGGCGTAATTGGCTTGGGCGCCGTCGCGGTCCGCGGCGGCCTGGGCTATCCGGGCCCGGGCAGAGGCCAAATTGGCCTCTGCCTGCTTGAGGCGCGCTCTTTGGGCGGCCACCTCTTCGGCGCTGGACCCGGCTTGTTTCAATTCCAGTTCGCGCCGCTTGGTTTCCAGAGCGCGTTCGGCCGCATTTACCGCGGTCTCGGCCGACTGCACGGTCTGTAAGTTGTCCACGCGCTGTTCGGAGATATCCTGCTGCCGGCCCGTCAAAAGAGAAATAGCGCTGTCATTGAGCGTCCGAGCGGAAGCGATATAGCCGGAGTAAGTCTGGCGATCGGATGCGGAGAGAGATGAATTTTCTACCGCGCTACCTAAAAAGTCAAAAAAAGAACGCAGCGAGACTAAACCGGATTTCGCTCTCAAAAGAGCGGCGTCCCGGCTGGCTTCATCGCTGCCCAGCCCGGAGATGTTAATGTTAATGTCCGAAAGCGTCCGATCGGCGGCGGACTTTCTGACAGTCGCGTCAAATTCCGTCTGTTGGCTATTAACAATAAAAGACAGCCGCTCATTTCCCGGGACACCGGTGAATAACGGCGCCACTTGCTTATCAAGCGCTTCACTGGCTTTGGAGTAGGCTTCGTGGATCACCTCGTCAACCGATTCATACAGGACAGCCAGGCTGTGGTCCGCCTTTTCTTGGGTTTTAACCAAAGCTTCGCGGGCGTCGTCAAGGGCGGTAATAGCGCTTGCCACCGCCGATTCGGCTATCCGCACTTCTTCGGGACGGGGTCCGCGCTCCAACTCGGCCAGTTTCACTTTTTCCGATTCGACTATCGCGGCATAATGGGAAACATCGGCCTGCGCGCTCACGATACTGGCGTTGGCCCGACGGATATTCGCGGCCAGGTCGCCGGAGGCCAATTCCGAAATAATGGCGCCGGCCGAAACCCTGTCGCCCACCTTGACGCGTACCGTCGCCACCTTGCCGCCGGACTCAAAGGCCAAGTCGACCGCTTCGGCCGCCTGTGCCTTGCCCGTAACGCTCACTTCCTCTACAACCCGGCCGCGCCCGACAGACACGGTAACGGCAGTGCCGGAGTCCGAAGCCCGGCTCCGCCACGCCATTACGCCGGCGATGCCGGCAATACCCAAAACAATGACGGCGGTTATTTTATGGCGAAAAATAAAACCGGCTAATCTCCCCATAGGCAATAATCAATAAACCCTAAGTCCGCGCGCCGGATGGCCGGGAATGCCCGACCCCATGGCGATACGGCCGCCGTCCGGTTTTAGCCGGCCGGCTTCCGGACTCGCTCGACCGCCGGTGATGGCCGGCAAAAGACCGCGCCGGACGCCCGCCGCCGCGCTGACGATCCGTTTCGGGATGATACGGCTGGTCCACGGCCGGCGGCAATTCCGGCATTTTCGACTGGGGCAGCGGTTGGCGAATTACCCGCTCGATGCTTCTGATCTCATCGCGCTGTCCAGGCTCGGCAAATGAAATCGCCCGGCCATGGCGTCCGGCGCGGCCGGTGCGGCCAATGCGGTGGACATAATCCTCGGAGTTGTCCGGCAGATCGTAATTGATCACGAGCTCAATCCCGGTCACGTCGATGCCGCGCGCCGCGATATCGGTGGCTACCAGCACCCGGTACTTGCCGGACTTGAAGCCCTGCAGCGCGTCTTTGCGCTGCGCCAGCGAGCGGTTCGAATGAATTTCCGCCGCGGTGTGCCCCCACTCGCGGATGAGACGCGTGATGCGCTTGGCCCCATGCTTGGTGCGGGAGAACACAAGTACGGTACCGGAGTACTCAGTGAGCAATTTTCCCAGCAGTCTTCCTTTCTCGTCCCGTTTGACAATAAACAGCTCCTGCTCGACACGCTCGGCGGCAGTGCCGGTCGGAGCCACTTCCACCCGCAGAGGCAACGACATGTGCGCGGTCGCGATTTTGACGATCTCGGGCGGCATGGTCGCCGAGAACAACATCGTCTGGCGCTCTTTGGGCACGGCGGAAAGAATTTGTTTGAGCTGCGGAGCGAAGCCCATATCAAACATGCGGTCGGCCTCGTCGAGAACCAGAATATTGACTTCGTTAAGAGCCACTGTCTTTTGCCTCAGGTGGTCAATCAAGCGCCCCGGAGTGGCGACGACAACATGCGGCCGGTTCTTAATGGCATTTATCTGCTTGCCCATAGATTCCCCACCGATAAGCACCGCGGTGCGCAACCCCAGGGACCGGCCGATCTTCTGGATGGTCTCGTCTACCTGCAAGGCCAGCTCGCGCGTGGGCAAAATCACCAAACCGCGGCCTTTATGGAGGCCGAGACGCTGGATCATCGGGATCCCGAAAGCGAGGGTCTTACCCGTGCCGGTTTGGGCAATGCCGATAACATCCTTGCCCTCGATGGCCACCGGTATGGCCTTTTGCTGAATTGGAGTCGGGGTAACAAAGTTGGCGCTATCGAGAACGTTCAGAAGATTTTTCGCGATGCCCAAGGAGTGAAAAGTGGACGGCGTCCCGGCGTCCGGCGTGCTGTGGTGGGGGGGTTGTGGGTTCATAATATTGCGTAGCTTACTACAGATACGCACTTATGGCAATGATGGCTGCAGACCATACCGGAAGCCAGGCAAAAATCCGGCCGCCAACCAAAACAGACAGCCCAGCTAAAAGCCAGCAACCATCCCTCTCGAGATACTAGCGGATATTAAGACCGTCTCAGCCCTTTTTGGTATCCGCCTATACGGGGGTATTTAGGGTGCGCTTTTAGCCACGAGCGTGAACGCCACCGTAAAATTGTCATCGATGACATTGTCAGCCAGGTTATCAAAAAACTTATCGGAACCAAAACGAATATCCCACTGAGTGCGGTCAACCGTGGCGGTCCCTTCGGCGTAAAGAGTCCCCGCCCGCATGTAAACGGCCGCCGGAAACTCGATCTCGCGCGTCAGGCCTTTCATGGTCAGGTTCCCCCGAAGCAGATAGCGGCCGGGGTCGGCCGCGTCCGCCGGCTCTGCCGACGTGAGCTCAAATGCTGCCGTCGGAAATTTCTCCACCGCAAAAAAATCTTCCGACTTCAGATGCTTCTCGAGTGTTGGTTCTCCGGCCTGCCGGCCCGTAGACGCCGCCTTGATAGAGGTCATGTCAAAAACGATCCTGCCGGCTGCTCCGGCGCCGTCCAAGGTTAGCACTCCCTCTTTCACGGCCAGCGTGCCTCGATCGGCATAGTCCTGAATAAGAGTTTTGCGCCCCTCCCAAATTACGCGGCTATCAGCCGCTGACACTGCATACGTGCCGGCCCTGACCTGTTCCTCGACTGCGTTCGCCGGTGCAGCCGGGGTTTGTTCCAGCGCCGAGATGCTCCCTCCCGGCCCGGTAGGTTCGTCTATGCCCAGGCGAAAATAAGCCCAACCGGCAGCCACCGCTGCAACAACCAAAAAAATGGCGATAATTTTTGTTTTCATAACTTGAACATTATAAATATTTTAAGACCGATAACTTCCGGCTCAATTTTGGCCTGTTTCGGCTGCAAATTGTCCGGTTCTCGTCGCCATAGTACCACTATGCCTCCTCAACCCGGACAATTTTCGCTCAAAGCAGGCCAAAATTGTCTCGGAATTATTTTTGAGATGGGTTCTAGTTAGCCGATCGCTTCAACCATCTCTAACAGAATATAAAAATGGCAGTTGGCGGGAGGAAGGCACGTTTCCTCCGAAGGAAAGAACGATAACGACCTCACACGTACCGCGAGGGGAATTGCGCCGGCGTGTCTAGCGGAAGCAGCGAACGGCGGCTACCACCAGACGGTGTTCGCGATGAGCTCAAGCGCGTACGCCGGCCAGAACTTACCGGCGGCCGGGCCGCCGTTACACTCGCCGTCCGACTCACCCGGCGGCTTGACCCACAAAAAGGCGTCTACCAGCAGGGCGCCGGTTACGGTTGTGGGAATATGGCCAAGCGCCCGGCCAGGGGGGTTGCACCAGCTGTCCGGTCCACCCTCCGGCCCATTGCCGTTGCGGCCAGTGTCAATCACGAAATGAGTATCAAATCCATGCCCGGCGATGATGCCGGCCAGCGCCTGTCCGAGAACGATACTATCGTCCGACGTCTCGAAACCGGCCACATTGACCGCGAATCCGTCGGCCGATCCCACTCCGGCAGCCACCAGGTGCTCGGCAACAGCCGGCAACTCGTCCAGCTTCGGTCGGCCAGTGTCAATGTATACCCAGGCGCCTTGCTGCTTCAGCAGGCTGACCGCGGATTGAATGAGAGCCAGCTGCTTGCCCTTGTCCGCCTCGGTCAGGCAGCCAAGGTTGGACGGGGTCAATGCTCCCGGCTCGAGGATCACCGCGGCCTTCCGGCCGCCGACACCCTCGGCCATCTCTTCGATCCAGGAGAGGTAGGCAGCTTCGTCCGACCCGTCGGCGGCAAAAGTGTTGCACCACGACAAGCGGTAGGCTACCAGCACCGGCACGGCGCCGGCACTATCGGCCAAAGACACGTAGCTGCCGACCTCGTTTGCCAGGTCGGAATTCCAGGCCCCGAACCAGGCGGCAGTCGGAATTTCGGCCAGCTCGTGAATCGCCTGCAAATCGGAGGCCGGGGCATCGGTATTGCCGGTCGCCCACGCTGCGGCCAGGGAATCTGGATTGCCGAACAGGACAGAACCCGGCAGTGAATCCACAGCCTGGGGCGGCGACGTTTCCGAGACGGCGTCCTCTGTCCCATCGTTGGATTCGCCAGCGTCTTGCGTGTCTTTCTCAGGCTGAGAGACATCGGGAGCCCAATCTTCGGACTCGAAGGCGTCCTCAGTCCCTGTGGGTTCCAGGTAATCGGCGGCTTCTGCCGCGTCCTCTCCGTCTATACCTTCTTCAGTATCTTCAGCGTCCCAGCCCCTTCCGGCATCGCCAGCTGCGGCACTCTGTTCGTCTCCCGTGTCTTCGGCTTCCGGCGACCCAGAGCTTGGGGATGCGTCTTCGACATCCTCCGGCCGCACGAGGTCATGATCGTTCGCCACCGTGGTCGCATCGGACGGGTCCGGATCATCATCATGTACTACGATGATCTCCAAAGACGGCGGAAAACGGGGGGACGAGGAATCGTCGCATCCCAAACACGCCGCGAGCAACCAGATCGCGATCTTCGTACTACTCATGCCTGTCTCCTTATGCGAGAGTGGTGTGTCCACCCTACTTATAGAGTATTCTCGAGCTCGGCAATAGCGGTCAAGGCTGTGGATAAACCGACTGCCTTTGTTTCCGGATCCCACCGCAAACAGACCGTTGCCTCCGGGCACGGCGTTTCCGGCGCCAACACCCTGATGTTCTTCCGTGGAATATCAAACAAAGCCTGGAGCACTTCAGGCAGTATAAAACTTTTGTGCGGCGTATTGGGATATATGCCCAGAGTCCCGGCGTCTTTCAGGCTGTACAGTTTGGCAGCCACAGCCTCGGTAAATTTTTTGTTTTCCGCATGGACAGGCGCGTAGTACAGCCGGGTCATTTTGGATATAAAAAAGATATTAATGCCTATGTAGGCGGCGGCTAAAAATACGGCCGCAAAGCGCAAACCGGCTTGCTTGGCAAAGGTAAAATAATTAAGTACCACGGCTAAAAAAACTGCCACGCCGAGGGCCGGAAGGTAATCGTAGCGGCTGATAAACGGATCCCAAGTAAAAAAAGAAGTGGGGACAAACGCGATAATTATCCATGACGCGCACAGAGCAGGGGCGCTATCGCGCCGCCTACGCCAGCTGCGGACGCCGATAAAGGCGGCCGCGAGCAGTGCCGCGGCCGAAGCTGTGAGCCACAGTCGCGGGTACTGGTGCGCCGCTTCGGTAAGGGGGACGAAAGACAGTAAAAAATTGCCGGCGATATTCGGCACTGCGTGCCACCCGACAACATAGTAACCCTTGGCGATAAGGGGACTTTGCTGGTGCTGCAAAAAAAATTCAAAACAAAAATATCCGGCGAACACCGCCAAAAATGGCGCCAGCCGGACAAAAAGACGCCGGATATTGGCGCGATTCCAGGCGCCGCTGTTTGCCAAGCGCCAAGTACCAAGCAACGCCAAAAAAGGAACCGTAAGCGCCGACCATTCCTTGGTAAAAAGAAACCCCAAAGTCAAAATCAAAGCGACAACGTACCAGCGCCTCTTGGATGATTCCAAATAGCTAACCCAGGCCAGACCGATCCCCAAGAGCCAGCCGGCCGAAAGCAACTCGGTAACGGCGCTAATCCAGACCACGGCCTCCATTGGGTAGCGGAAAGACAGGAAAAAAAGCGCCGAAAAAATGGCTGTTCGGCGGCTTTTGGCCGCCTTATCCACGAGCTTAAACAAAAGCAAAGCGTTAAGACCGTGCAGGACGATGTTGGCGGCATAATACCAGCCGGACTCCAGGCCAAATAGTCGGAAGGCCAAAACGAAATAAGCGTGCACCACCGGCATGAAAAAACCGGAAATATCGGCGGAAAATATCAGCCTCCAGTCGGCGGCGAAATCTTTGGCGCGGCTTATCCAGACAAAGTCGTCCTGAAAAAAATACAGCCCGAGGGCCGCGCGATAGATGAACGCCCCGAAGATGACCAAAAAAACAAGCCAGTAGACCGGCCTCGCCTGTTCTATGTTCCGCCAAGTGGATCGTCCGGATTGCCTGCCCGGGAGTATTCCGGCCATAATTTGCTTTATCCGCGCTCTGAGCATCTTTAACCTCATGTCTCCTTCACGAATAAATTAAACCGAAAAAGGGTATATCACGACCAGCGGCTATCCTAAAAGAACTTACCGCCGGCCGGCATCAGGCTTTCAACAAATCCCCGGATTTTATCGCCTGAAGCAGTTCGCGGCAATCTTTAAACACCCAGTCGGCTCCGCACTTTTTTAAATCGCGTTTCGCTATCAGCCCGGTCTTCAGGACCGCGCATTTCAACCCGGCTCTCTTGGCCGATTCGATTCCCAAGGGGGCATTTTCAACGGCCAAGACCGAAGCCGGCGGCAGCTTGATTTTTTTCAGGGCTTTGAGAAACGGCTCGGGGTGCGGTTTGCCGCGCGATACGTCCTTGCCGGTAACAATCTCGCTTCTTTTGAGGGCAAAATCTTTTTTAATATTCTTGATCGTCTTAAGCTGATGGGAGCCGGTTACCAGGCACACCCTGATTTTATGTTTGCGCAAGTAGGCCAGAAGTTCCCCCGCCCCCGGGACAAACTCCGGATTTTTGTAGCCGTTGTACAAATCCCTTTTGCGCTCGACAACCTTGGCCAAAATTTTTCTGGCCAGCCTGGCGCCGACGGCGGCCGCCAGGTACTTCGCGGCTTCCACTTCCGGCATGCCTTCGCAAAGATATACATGTTTAGCGGGCACTTTTATCCCCTCCTCCCCAAAGGCCTGCGCCCACGACTTGGCGTGCTGCGGCATGGAATCGTAGAGGACGCCGTCAACGTCGAAAAGAAAACCTTTAATTTCCATATTTGTAAACACAGTGTTAACGGGAGTAGCCGGCATTTTTTATTCCAAACCCACGCAAATTTTTCCACCCGATAAAACTTACAGACGCACTTCGCCTGCCTCGTTAACTCGGACATCGAGCAAGGTCTTCACCCGGAGCCCGGTCGCGGCGAACACTTTTTCTTTGCCGCCCTCTTTCCCATAAACACAGGCCACATCCAGTATTTGCGCTCCCCTGTCTTTCAGGCCTCCCAAGACGGAGATCAGGGTCCCCCCGGTGCTGACAACGCAATCTATCAACAAAACCTTGTCGCCGGCGGCCACGCCGTTGATGTACAGCGTACTGCGGCCGTAGCCAGTATTTTGTCCGATAGCAGTTTCCCCGGGCAGCCCGTACTGTCTTTTTCTGATGACAGTGAGCGGTAGCCCCAGGCGCAAACTGAGCGCGGTTGCCACCGGTATCCCCATTGTCTCCACGGTAACTATCGCGTCGGCCTCCTGCCAATTGAGCCGGCGAACAAAATTTCCTGTTGTTTCCTCCAAAAGCGCCGGCGACAGGCGGGGTATGCCGTCGCTTATCGGATGCAAAATATACCGGTAATTTCCCTTATCCAGAGTTACCGCGGAGAGCAAGCTCTCCCTGAGCAAAGTTTTTTCAACCATACCTGGCTGTCATTACCTGGAAGGACACCCCTCATTGTACGCCATTTTAAAGCTGCCTGGCAATAGACGCAAAAGCAAATTGACAGCGTTTAGCGCCGTGGTATACTCGTTTAAAGAGCGCCATTTATTATCTAAGGAGGAAAATTTTATGAAGAAAAAAATTACCTTGGATGACCTGGCGGCCATGGTGGCCCAGGGTTTTGCAGAGATGGGCGGAAAAATCGATGGAATCGAGAGCAGACTTATCGGAGTCGACGGCACACTACAGGGACTCAAAACCGATATCGAGCGCATCGACCTGCGCCTCTCGCAGGCCGCCTGGCAGATTGACTACCGCAATCTCGACGAACGCGTTACCGTGCTGGAGCAAAAAGCGGGTATTAAACAGGCGGTCGGCGTCTAAAAAAGATTTACGCACAAAATAACGGCCGCGCGGCCGTTATTTTTATCAGTACAAGGTCAATACAAGGGAGGATGATTACCTTAGTTCAGCAACCATCGGTACCACTGATTCTAAAAGTTCACGGCAACTGTTAACGGTACGGATGGTCTGTCGGTAAACACCTATCAACCGCAAGATCACCCCTTTTTCTTGTATTTTTTTATTAATTCATCGAAGATGATACCACACTCTTCCGGAGTCAGCACATAGGTAACGCCCACTTGACTGGGCAATTTGGCGTCCCATATCCACGGCCTGGCACGGGTGCGGGGCCTGCCGCGGGGCACGGAATCTTCTCCCCAAGATCCGTACAAACTCTCCGTAATCGCGACCGCTTTATTATCTTGTGCGAAAATGTATGTCTCCAGTTCGCCAAAACTCCATGATGACCTATCATCGCAGGCTTGTTCGCATGAATATGGCTTATTAAAATCTATTTTCGCCATTTCCTTTTTGCTCACCCGGCCAACTAGCCGCAGTACCCCGCTATTGTATTCAACATAGAATCTGGTGAATAGCGGCGTGATCCTAAAAAGCAGGTAAAAAATATTCAGCACCATCGCAATGACGAAAATAATCACCGCCGCGTAAAGTACCCAAATCGGAGTCGTCCCCACGCTATTGTCGATAAAGCGGGCCAAAACGGTAGGCTCGAACAGTAGCATTTCAGGTTTCGTCGAAAAAATTTCCACGGATATTATTAGCAAAGCAGCGCCGGCAAGTCCGCCCAGAATAAAAGCGCCAAAACCGCGTAGATAGTAAAAAGTGAAACGATAAAAAGTCCATACCCCCCTCTTACCCCAAAAAAATACCGGCCACGGGTAGGGATGCAAAGTAAGGCCAATCTTTAAAATTAAAGCCAAAAATCCAATAGACAGGAGAACAGCAAAAAAACGAATATCCCACAGAATCATTGCCGGAACAGAGGCCAGAACAAATTTTATAAGAAAGTCTTCAAAAAAATGGCGAAACCACAGCCAATTTTTTGGTCCGCTGATAATTACCTTATGGATATGCACCCCCGCTTTCAAAAATTTTCCCTCTTTTCGCTGTTTATTGATCCATTTTCGATAATAATAAAGAGCGGTGTTGAGAACCGGCGAAGACCAAAGGAGGATAAAAAAAATGCTCCTCATAGACCCGTAATGCAGTGAGTCAAAGTTTTAGCCTGGTAGGTTAACAGCCATCATAGACAGAAAACGCCGGCGTTTTACCATTATTAGGTAGGATAAATAGGATATTTTTTGATCGAAATCTAGGCATTGAACATTTGCACGTTGTGGCAGGCATTGCATTGCCGGGCTTGAATTTTTGTTCCCCAGGTAAGGCCCAATTTGTCTAATACCGACCCATCACCGGGAACAAACTTTATACCTTGGGCGCGGAGATCACCCCAGGTAAATTCATTTCCCTTGCAGATTGGACAGGGGCTACTGTGGGCGGGATTATTTTGCATATACAAATTGTTAGAATTAACCTTGTTTTCGGGCCTCCCCTTTTTCAGTATCAATTTCGACCAAATCACCATCCCTGAATACGTCGGTCGCATATATTGTCCCCACGACGCAAGGGATTTTCATCTCGCGCGAGATGATTGAGGCATGGGAAAGAGCTCCGCCATCGTTAGTGACAATGCCGCGAACTTTGGGTAAAAAAGGTACAATATTGGGTTTGGTCATGGGCGTAATGAGAATATCGCCCTTTTTAATTTTGACGTAATCGTCCCGGCTAAACACGACCACAGCCGGACCGCGTACTTTCCCCCTGCACGCAATCTGCCCCTTAACGAAATTTTGGGCCACCTTTTTTGGTTGTCCTAGCTCTTTAGCCAATACGTCGTCTATCCGGTCTAAATCGCACTCCTTAGCCCGGCGGTTCTTCATCACTACCAGGTAGCGTTTTTTTCTGTTTTTTATTTTGTCCAACGGCAAGGCTTTGCCCCGTAGCGCTCCCATCAGTTCACTCCTGGTCATATAGGAGGCCGAGGCCCTTAGCTTTTTGTCGTACTTCCCGAACAAATTGGGGTACTCGATATTCATGTCGGTGTCAATAGTCGAAGTACGGATTTTACCGAACCTCTCCAAATTTTTCTTTAGGAATCGGGCTATCGACGGCCGATCACCGGCATACCCCAAAAATACAAAAAACAAATAATGACTTAAGGTGATGAGGAAAGTCTTATCCAACTCTATGAGGAACTTTTTAATCTGTTGTTTATCTCTTGTTTTTTTGATGGTCGCGAATAATGCGTAAACTCGCCGAGTAAGTTCCTCAAAATTATCCATCTTCCTTAAAATTTCCGCTTCACTTCGTCTGGCGATTTTTTCTATCAGCCGGTAAGAATTCAAAATATCTTTTTCAATGCGATAAATCGTCAGTATCTTTCCTTCGCCATAAAAAAAGTCAAAGTCCAGAGTCGTGCCGACCGTTCTTTTCATTATCTTAAAACAGTCAACACCGTAACTGGCGTACAGAAAAGTGTACTCGCGTGTTAGGATTTTTTTCCAGTGGAGTTTTTTGCGCATAGTAAACTACTGAGTTCCCGATCCAAGCTCTCCTTCAAACCACTCATCAATAAAATTTGCTGCCGCGTCGTAATCGTAAGTGTCCAATTTTTCTAGTGAACTAAAAAAATCTTTGGTAAATATCTCTTCAAACCATTCTCTGGACTCGCCTTGAGTAATAACCTCGCCCTCGATCATTCCCCGCTTGAACGCCTGCAAAACAGCGTCCCGACTCTGGCCGGTTTTACGCGCTATTTTATCGGCCATTTTCTCCGCTATTACGATAAAAACATTATATTGA
This sequence comes from Candidatus Magasanikbacteria bacterium GW2011_GWA2_56_11, assembly GCA_001004885.1. Taxonomy (GTDB): domain Bacteria; phylum Patescibacteriota; class Patescibacteriia; order Magasanikbacterales; family UBA922; genus GWA2-56-11. Next base: position 86,105 of record LCRX01000001.1, on the reverse strand, counting down.
TGTTTGCCCTCGAGATATTTTTGCGCAAACTTCGCTCCCGGCGTAGAGTTTAGGCCATTGGCCTGTAGATACTCATAAAAAATTTCTCGGGCGATCATTTCGGTTATGGCCTCGTTGAAAGCGGCAAAAAAACTGTCAACATCCTCGACAAAATCACTGTCCTGCGAAGGATCCTTGAGCTGATCAATTTGATAACCCAACTGCTGCCGCACAATCCGGCCCTCTGGCGCGTACTTACTACTCCCTTCGCCGGCCTTTACACAGACGCTCCTGGCTACGGCATGAGTTTCTTCGTGGATAAGGGCCGAAATTCCGGCTAATCGTTTAAATTCTTTGACCGCGGCGTCGTCTTCTTCAACGCCTTCTTCCCTTAAGAAGCCAATAAGATTTTGCGCTCTTTCGCTATCGTAAATTTTTATCACATTCCCTTCGGGCGAATAGCTGCCGCCATAACCGGCGTAACGATAGTCGGCGACTATTCTTTCCGGTCCTAAAAAGTTTATCCCTTCCCCGGCAATCCCGCACTTGATAAGCATCTTTTTAAATATCTCTTCCAAAATTGGAAAATCTACTTCCTGAAGTACAGTCGGACGGTCGCCAATCGCTTCTTTGACTTCTGAAATATACTTTTGCACCCCCTGCTCCACTTGGGGCGAAACTTCTCTCATAGATTATGAATACTTAGAAAAACGGATGCCGTGAGTATACTATGGCTCCTGGCGAATAATCAAACCGCAGCCAGGATTACTCCACTCCAGCCCAAATAAGACAAAACAGAGAAAAACTCCTGTTTTTGTAACTAACGGGCCGTCGTGGATGACGTTAGAACCTATCTCATGTACCCGAAGCCTTGTAATATGCCGCCGGATCACCAAATTGAACTACAAACGGCTGCGGCATTCGCAAGTTGATGATGAATTTTTTTCCAGCGACCTCGAATGTCGCGTTAAAAAATGTTTGGTCAAGTACGGTAAAGTTGGTTGGAAAAAAACTACAGCCGTTCTGCACAAAGGGGAGGTCAGCATTCCCTGAATGTAGATCCGCCCTACCATTGAGTAGCATCTCTTCGACCCGAATTTTTCCGTCAAAACCACCGAGCTCTCCGGAGCAAGGCTCAATCACGCTGTAATTAGCATTGATGCCGTATGATGTCTTATCTTTGGATCTTTGAAATTCAATGCCACCGAGCAAATTTCCTTGACGATAATAAAACATGGGCCGCTGTGAAGCGCTTACAAAAAGCACCTCTTCCTCATAACCGCCTCCGTCGCCGCACGTAAAAGTGTACTTTTTCGCACCGTTTTTCCCAAAAGCTTCCACTTTACTTGGCCCAGTACTACCGCCTGAAATGCACTCCTTCCTTTGAAGCGCTGCCAGATCGAGGCGGTTAACACCGTATTCGAGATTACTTTCGGTCAAAATATCTTCCATTTTCTCTGGGGCTTCCGCATTAATTGGCTCAAATTCTTTTACGATGGGCTTTTCTAGCACGTTGGTGCATCCTGCACCTAGCAAAATCACAACCACAAACGAGAGGCCAAATTTAGCTGCTCGAATATTATGTAAATACATAAGGCAACAACGAGAAATACCTGACTACTCAAGAAACTCGAAAGATTCAAGTAAATGATCGTACATCCCTCCGGGGGCACCTTTATACTTTTTGTCTTTTTGCATAATTATATACGTACTTTTATGTGCGGGACGGTAAATCACCTCTCCTTTGTATATAAACCCAGTATTTATTGCCTCTAATTCAAATCTCAACGAATCATACCCCTTAAATGTCCCAAAATTGCTGGACACTTGTTCTGCATTTTCAATCCAAGACAAAAAATATACGGAATCCTCCAATAATCTTTTACTCCCGAATTCAATATTTTCTTCACTATACCCCCTTTTTATGACAACATACGAAATCTCGGGATCATAGGCCTCACTCCCAATGGGGGCAGAAATACGTTCGTACTCAATATCCTGCTTGCCCTCAATTTCCAGCTTTAACACCTCGTATTTGGGCTCGTCAGGAAATGATGCTTTATAACCCATTTCTTTAAACTCAAAGATCTTCCATGTCGCCAATTCCCGGCTGAATGTTTCATATCTATCTTCCATTTCTCCTCGTACCTGAGCTTCAATGAGTTCATCCTTTCTATTTTCATTATATTTGACAACCAAATGCAAAAGGAGATAAATAATGACTATTACCGGCAGGAGCAGTAATTTTTTCTTCATATTCTCTCTAATATAAGCGGCTTCGATACGGAAACCGCGTGCTTTATGCCGGATTCCCGCCGTCTAGCCGCCTGTTCCGAAATGTGAGATTCAAAATAAATTTAGCAAGGGTCGACACGAAAGAATGGTAGCACATTGCCCTAAGTTCATCAATAATATGCTAAAAAGGCCTGGCGGCCTTTTTAGGTTCTGACGTACTTTACGAGCAGGCCGTCGTGGACGGATATTGGAACTTTTTTCAGATCTCCCCTATTGTCTCCTCAAGTGCGGACCGAATAAGTTTTTCTAATTTCTCATAACTACCAGCGTCAGCTTGCTGTAAGGCATCAATATATTTCTTCCTTCCGGCAGGAGTATCAACTTGCAATTCGATCGGCGGTAAATCTAGGTTAAGCAAAATAATATTAATAAGCAACCGCCCAATCCGGCCGTTATAATCTTTGAACGGGTGGATCCACAGGAAACGATGATGAGCCCAAGCAATAAGTCCAACCAATTCATCAATAAATTTATCCGCATTGATTTTGGGTAAATAACGAAGACGAACTTTTAAATCCTTCACAAAATCCTCCGTCAATTGAGGTACCAGGTACGATTTCGGGGGTGAATGTTTAGAAACCTTAACTTCAATCTTCCGAAACTGGCCGCCGTATTCTGGAAAAATCCAACCAAAACCAACTTTATGAACCCTTTTTAAAGAAGCCGTTGTTAGCGGAACACCTGCGCGGCTTTTAATTATAAAATCCCACGCTCGTTTGATACCCTCTATTTCCAGGGGGGATCAGTTGGGAACGTGGGATAATACCAAACGCGGTCTCATGGTAACTCGTTTCGCCAATCCGTTTCTTAGCCATAGCCTAGTGAATTCGATTGAGCACCTTCTTGACCATCGTTCTCGTCGTTTCCGGATTTTCGGTCTTGGTTGTACGGTACACCATCTTTTCGGTAAAATCACGAAGATAACCCTGGCGTTTTTTTGCAGAGTATTTTCGGTAAGCTTTAAGGCTGGAGATAATGTTCTTTTTGGTCATACAAATAAAGTATATAGCAAATAGTATAATTGTCAATCCGTTTCATTAAAAAAATGGCTCCGTTGAGCCACCTGGCAGGCGCGGTAGGAATCGAACCTACGACTTCGGTTTTGGAGACCGAAAGTATACCATTTACCTACGCGCCCATGACAATCATCATAAAACAAACCGGCTAAAAAATCAAGCCCGGAATAGGACTTGATTTTGGGGATTTTTACTGTGGCTAAGCCGGCCCGGCCGCGCCTTCGGTCTTGCCATCTTCCTGGTAAAATACCGCCCCAAAGAGCACTATGCCGAGCACAATCGTATACACGAATGTCAGCGGGTAGCCGAGCCAGCGGCCGATGGTCTGGATCAGAGTCGGCAGCGTCAGGGCATAGAGCCCGACCGTGTATATCTCGCCCAGCCGCCAGGTGCGCTTGGTCGCGGCCGCGATCATAAAGGCAATGAGGGAGATGAAGAACAGGTAAATCAATTTGCCGATAAGCAGGAAGATAAAAAAGGCGAAGATCATAACGGCCCCGATAAGATAAACGCCCTTGCTTTGCACCTGGTCCACAATTCCGAGCAGGTCTTGCTTGGTAAAGGCCTCTTCCCTGGCCGGCAGATCGGAAAATGATTGCGCCTGGGTCCGGCCATCCCCGGAGCTGTAGACGACCGCCTCGGTGCGGCCGACAAGCACGCCGCTGTCGGTGTTCTTGTCCAAAAACTCCGCTATGTCCGGCGTGGTCGTGCTTACCGTGTCAATGATAATCTTGAATGAGCCGTCATCCGTGTCCACAGTTCTTACGTACGGCTGCTCCACGCCCTCGACCGAGAGCTCGCCCGCCCGCGCCCGGGCGGTAAACTCCGGCACCTCCCGCTCAACCACCGCGCGCGCCTCGCGCAGCCACCCGGGGATACGGTAGATGACCGGCGCCAGCTGGATAACCGAAACCAGAAACAAAAACAGTACCGCGTAGCCCCAGGCCCGGCCCGGCTTGCCCCGCTCGGAGCGCAGGTAACCTAAATCAAAGAGACTTTTATAGAAACGCTGAAAAAACCGCATAGGCCTTATTAAGGTAACAGTCCCGACTGGGTCGGGACTGTTTTTAGTCTACCTTACTTAGTTTCTTTGTGTACGGTATGCCGGGCGCAAAACGGACAATGTTTCTGCAGCTCCAGACGATTCTTTATCGTCTTTTTGTTCTTGCGCGAAAAATAGTTCACTCGCTTGCACTCGGTGCACTCGAGCTTGATCATGTTGTCTTGAGACATAAATCTGGTTTAGGTTATGAGGATCGCCCCGGCATCTACCATTGCCGGGACGGGTATAGGATAGCACAACCGCGCCGGGAAATCAAGAGCGCGCCTGCCAACTGTCGGGACCGGCACATTGAACCGGCCCCCGGCAAGGTGCGCCCGGCATCCGGCCGACTTAGTTATTGGCCGGTTTAATCAGCTGTCTAAACCGCTGCCACCGGCTCTTTTCTTCTACCGACGCTTCGTTTTTTTTCACTTCTATCACCCTCTCCAGGTGCTGTTTTGTTCCGTCCTCATGGTTGAAAGAGACCTGCAGGCGATACTTACCCTCGGCCAGCCCGGCGGAACTGACAGTGCCCCGGTACACCGGAGAGGACGCATCGGCGGCCTCGAGCATAAAGGCCTGCAGCCACTTGGTTTTTTCCGCCGACAATTCTTTTCCGTCCTCGAGGTACACCCGGGCAGTAATACTGTGGACCGGTTTCTTGGGGTGCACCAAAATCTGGATACTCTCTCCCTTGACCGCTTCCACGGGCTGGGATACCAGACGATAATAACGCGGCACCGGCTGGTCAACGACAGCCAAGAGGGTGGCTTTGTCCTCAATTTCCGCCTTGATCTCTGGACTTAAACTGCCGGCGCCGCTCTGAGGTTCGGCCGGCGCGCTGATTTCCGGCCTGGTAGTTTCTTCGGTGGCCGGCGGCGGAACGGGAACGGCCGGCTGGAGCTCGTTTTTCTTGGCCGCCAAGGGCTTTGTCTTTTCCTGAGGAATAACAGCCACTGGAGAGGAACTGGGGACGGATGGCGGCAAAACCTTTTTCGTTGCCGGCAGGGAATCGGGAATCTCTTCGGGCACAGGCGGGGTACTGGAAATAATTTCCGCGGGCGGCAAGACAGGAAGAGTCGAAGATGCCGGCGGCAACTCCTCGACAGGCAGCTTATCCGGCAAAGTCCCGCCGCGGCCATCCACCGGGGTAGTCGTCAGAGACGGACCAGGGCCGGAAACGGGAACGGATAGCGGCGTTTCCGCTGTTTCGTCCGGCTCGATAGAAACACTTTCGCTTTGGCTCCAACCGCTGCTCTCTGTCTCCGTATCCGATTCGCCGCAGGCGGCAGTGGCTACGGTAAGGGTATCGCTGTTGCCGGTTTCCACGCCGGCCAAGTTACGGGCCTTAACATTGAACGCGTACTGCGTGCCGCAACTTAGGCCAGAAACCAGCCAGGTATTTTCTGTTTTCCAGCCCGAATTGGCCCCGGTAACAGTATTTACCGCCAGGTACTCAGTACTCGTGGAGTTGTTGCCGGTGCTCCAGGTCAACACCAGGCTTCCCTCTGTCAGGGAGCTAGCCTGCGGACCGGCCGGCGGCTGCGCCCAGGTACAGGCCATCTTTTCCGAAGAAAGCGCCGACTCGGAGCTGGGGGTAAAGGCCGCCAGCCGCCGGGTATAACACGTACCGGGCGACAAATTGTCTTCAGTTATAGACGTGGCGCTGTTGGTGGTAAGAGTGGAGACCACGGTACCGGCCAAAGAGTAAACACGCCAGCCTCCGGCCAAAACCGAAGAGCTGGAGAAATTCCACTGGACAGACGTGGCCGACAGAACCGTCGGGCTCTCCATTACCGGCGCCGAAGGCGACGTATAGACAACTTCGGTTTCGTTGGAATCGGCCGAAAACAGTTCGGGATTAGCCGACGTGCCGCCAATATAGGCCCTAATCTTGAATTTATAACTGTGGTCCTTGGCTCCCAGCACATAAGTATACGCGGCCACGTTTTGGCCCACAGTGTAGGCGGCGGTGGAAGAAACGGCTTGGTATTCGCCTCCGTCTTCGGCCGCGTACACAACAAAACCGCTTTCATACCCGGAAGTGTCCTGCCAGGTCAGCTGTATGCGGTCATCGCTTACATACTGAGCCTGGACGCCAGTCGGCGCGCTAGGCGGCGTATACTCGTAATCTGAATAGCCAAAGGTAGAGGTCGTAGTTTCTTCGGATCCGACGCGCACCCGGTATCGGTAGCGGCTGTTCGGAGAGACCAGATTGTCAATTTGCGGCGACGAAGAAAAAGGCGAACCCAAAACCGGAGTATACGCGGAGTTATCGCAGTCGGCGTTCACGCACCTCTCCACAGAAAAAATATTCTCAACCGCCCCGACAGCGGTATAGTTGACGCTGAAAGCGCTATCCGGACCGTACTGGGCAAAGACGTTGGTCGGCGCGGCCGGAGTAGTGTAGTGCGAGACGTTGTCCGTGGCCGGTTCCGAAGATCCGGCCTGGTTGGCGGCCATAACCCGGTACCAATACTGCGCGCTCGCCCGCGTGGCAGTATCATGATAGGAGGTGGCATTGGCGGGCAACGTGGCGACCACAATCCAATCCCCTTGTCCGGAACCAGTGTCGTCGGCTCTTTCTACCACGAAACTGTCTTCGTTTGTTGAGAGATCTTGCCAGTTAAGAAGAAAAGTATCATTAGTCCTGGAGGCCGACATCGAAGCCGGGGCGGACGGCTTATCCAAAAGGGTGAAAAAACCACCCTGAGAAAAAGGCCCGAAGCTGTGGTCGTCCCCTAATTGCAATCTCCAATAATAAGTAATCTGCCCGTCGTCCAAAGACAACGGTTGCAAAGGGGCCGCGCCAAAGGAACCGTAGACAATGTCAGCGATTCTGGTACTCGTGGCGGTCGGGGCAATGATTGCCCCGACTTCGCCCGAATCCCAGTGAGTAACGGAGGAAAAAGTGGGATCGACAGACACCTGTATCCTGGCTTTTGTACCCTCGGCCACGGGATCATTATCCTGGTAGACGCCGGAAAAATGAGGGGTCGCGGACGAAATGTCTGTGGGGTTAGTAGCGCCGCTCTGAGCCTGGGTGCTGCCCGCGTACAAGGCTTCCGGGGCCAAAGGCGGCTGGTTGTAGGCCACCGAGACCCAGGATAATCCGACCGGATCGGCGCCGCCAGACGACGTCAAGAAAGCGCGCCAAGAAAAATTTCCCGAACCCAATTGCGTGTGAAACGACGTGATAGCCTCGTTGATGGTGGAAGAGGTATTATAATCGGTCGGGTTCACGGCCGCTGTCCAGCTGCTTCCATTCCAAAAATACCAGGTTGGCGAGACCGCGTCGGCGTTGTTGGTAAGCTGATAGTAAACTCTGCCCGCGCCGCTCTCGGCGGCTGAAAAACCTAACAAGGCGGAAGAATAGGCCAAAGCGGACGAAGATTGGGGGACTATGGCCGGAGCATCGGCGTAAAAATGATCGGGTAGCACAGACACCGCGTTTATGGCCGGAGAGCTGGTAGTCGTTTGCAGCTGCAAGGAATATTGAAAATATCTGGCCGCCGGCGCGGTGACCAGGCCAAACGACGGCGTCGAGGAGGTGGAGTTTTGCCCTTCGGAGTAATAGCTGCCGGCCGTGCCGTCTGGCCCGACAAAAACCGCTCCGGCGCAGTCCGCGTTGGCGCAGCTTCTGGCCTGAAGATTCCATTTGACGGCGCCGCGCCTGTAGCGCGCGGACAATTCTTCCGTAGTAAGCACGCGGTTGTATATAGCCGCTTCATCAATGCCGCCCTTAAACTTATAGGCTTTACTGGCCAAATCGCCGCCACGTGCGACCACGAGTACAGCGGGATACTATCGTTGGCCGCCTGCCAGGTAGCGTACTTTAATCCAAAAAAATAGGTAGCTATCCGGAGCGAGCCGCCGACATTCGCCTGGGCAAAAAAGAAACTACCGGCCTTGGAGGCGATGGTGCGGTAATTACCCATATCTTCGGGATTTATCCAGGCCTCGATCGTGAAATTGTTTCCCAGCGCCAAATTGTCCGCCGTACCGATGTCCACGTAGTCGTCCAAGCCGTCAAAATGAGCGGCATTGCCGAAAACTCCGCTGGCCGCAGCCGGACATTTGCCGGCCGCGCAGCTGCCATTGTTAGAGAGCGATGAGCTGTCGGCAAAATTGGCCGAGCCATCGTCTTCGTTAAAGTGAAGCAAAGCCGTGTTGCCTGTCATGTTGGCGTTGCCCGTGCTGTATCCGTTCTCGCTTAAGCCGCCGTCAGGAAGTTCTTTTCCGAAAGGAGCGGCTGGTGACACAGAGAGAGCGCTCCAGGCAACCGGCGCGCCGGCATCCAGGATTCTCGAAGTAAAAGATCCGGACCCGGCTTGTAACCCCTCCGGAGTTAATATCAGGCCGCCGGCAGCTTCGCTCCACTGCGTGCCGGCGAAATCACCGGCGCCGAAACCCGACAGGCTGTTGTCGTTATCCGTCTGGTCCAATTTTTTCAAATTTGCGGCCCCCTGCGTTACCTGGATTTTGTTTGAATCCAGCGAAAAATTGTCCACGTTCAACAAATTCCAGTTGTAAGTGGCGGCATTGGCCGCGCTACCGTCCTCATTCCAGTCAATTATGAGCGGTACGGAGGCCAACAAGATGCAAATCCCCCCTACCAACAAGGAAATGGAGATAAAAACTTTTGACCGCACCCGAGTGAGAGTAGCCATAGGACTAAAATGTCAAAAAGGCTAAATGCGGTTGACAACTGTTAAACCGCCAAGCTGTCGCTAGCATACACCAAAACGGCCACAAAAGGAAGAGATTGCTCCTTAGCGTCTGTGTCCTGGCCTCGATGGTAATTATACTGACACAGTTTCTGCCGGCCTGTCCCCAGCTCCAATTTCATCCCACTCGCCCCGACCGTGCAGGAAAAAAACTATATCGGCGCTTTCATACACCTTGGGCTGTACCCGGCGCAGCAAATATTCACCGGTTATGGGTCCCAAAGAGGTATAATTGGTTTGCAAATCTCTAGTCATGCCGCCATACGACACGGATCCCTCCTGCGCAGATGTAATTATCGTTGGCAAAAGAATTTTTTCAAAAGGAATTCCTATTTTTTCGGCCAAGGACTGGCCGTAATTTTCATTGCGGCTTCCGTATATTTCTTTCATTTTAGCTAATAAATTTCCCTGAAAATCGTATGAATAACAGGCCTCAAAAACAACGACGCACTGCACAAGCGTATCCCGGTCGCCGTCATTTAAAAGACGCGTCAGCAGAGCATGGGCCACTTCAGCCACGGTGATCCGATTGAATTCTTTACCGTAAGAATTTAGCCCCATTTCAGAAGGGGCGCCATGCGTATCAATGTATACTGTAGTTTTGCCCCGACTCTCCCAAATTTTTTTGCGCAGGTCAAGCCCGCCGCCCAGTTCGTCATTCCCGGAAATAGTAGTTATTCTTTTGTCTGTCTCCTCTTTTGTTTCCACCGCATCCCCAACAGGCCGTCTCATAACTTTGTTTACGGTGGGCAGCAAAAGTTCCGGGTCGAAACGAAAAGGTTCCAACGGAGATCCATATCCAAAATAGATGAACTGGTCAGTTTCCGGACCGGCAATCACCTCCTGTTTGAACACCTCCCTCTTCTGCAAGAGATCCTTGGCTATGTCGGCATTGGCAATCCGTGATTGGGGATGGAGCTCGCGGTAACGTATGACGGCCTTAACCAGAGAGTACGCCTCGGCCAAAGTACAGTCAGACTGCGTCAACACGGCTCTGACCTCGGGTTCGGATATTACTTCTCTAAATTGCCGCTGCCGCTCCGGCTTTGTCCAGCCCGGAAAATCAATTATTGTCTGTTTGACTTCTTCATGATGAGCAAAAGACTGGTCCAGCTGCCCGATCCTGGGATCAATTTCCGTGTCCAGCACCTCTCCCCCGTCCGGCAAAAAATCAGTGGCCCGCGCACGGAAATGCGCCTCTTTGTCAAAAACGGCCGGAATGAAGTTCTTCCGATTTAAATAACTTTTTTTTTCGTGCAGATGCCGATAGACAAGTCCGTAGCAATCAAAACGGTTCAACATATTTAGGAACGAAACGCGCAGCCCCTCATCAACCTTCGCCGCCATCTCCAGCAACTGGAGAATCCCCGATCCGAACTTCTTCAGAAATCCATCGCGCATGGTGTCCACTTGTTTTAGCGTCAGCAAAGCAAAGAAAAATAAATCGGGCATGCCGTCAACCTGTTCTTTGGTGGAAAGGGAAAAAAATTCCTTTTTATAAACCGCCACCAGGTCTTCTGCCTCCTGCAAAAAATTTTGCACGGCGGCTTCCGGGTTAGGTTCTCCCGCCTCTGCGTTTCTCGACCCAAGCACGGCATAGGCAGCCGCAGCGGCTGCTCCCCGCTGCAAAAATTCCCTTCTCCCCGATCCTTTGGGGGCCGGATCTCCAAGAAATATATCCCTTAACTTTCCCATAGCAGGCACTAAACTTTAACCGCCCGGGCGGCGGACTTTCGGCCGGACAGTTACTTTAAAATTTTTCCGTCGGTTATTCCGGCGAGCCAAAAGGAAAAATTTTCCCGGCGACTTCCTGCACCAGGACAGACTTAGATTAAGGTCCCATGCCGCTATTTAGCCAAACAAAGTATATATTTCTCCGCTTTTTTTGGCAATTGTCCGTCTGCCCGTTCGTTTGGAGCCTGCCTTCTACTGGCACGCCAAAACTTCCTGATAATTATCAGGAAGTTTTGGTGGCGATCAATCCCCCATTTGCGAACTGCTGATTCGGCCGAACTGTATAAAGAGCAGCGTAAAGGCCGCGGCCATGATTATCGGGGCCACTATAGACAGGTAATTCCTCTTTCCCGGCTTAAAACGGCGCAGGAGGAGCGAGTTCGTAACCACCGATACCGAACTCAGAGCCATAGCCAGACCGGCCAGTTCAGGACGGAGCACCAGCCCAATAGCCGCAAATACCCGGGCAGCGATGGGAATGCCGATGACGTTGTAAAACAACGCGAAGAAAAGGTTCACCTTGATCTTGCCCATGGTCTCGCGACTCAAATCAATCGCCGTCAGCACGTCTTTCAGGTCGCTTTTCATGATCACGATCCCGCCGGTCTCCATGGCCACATCCGTTCCGCTCCCCATGGCAATGCCCAAATTGGCCTGGGCCAAGGCCGGAGCGTCGTTGATACCGTCCCCCACCATCGCCACCTTCAGGCCGGAGTCCTGGAGCTTCTTGACCTCGTTGGCCTTGTCTTCCGGCAATACGTCGGCCAGGATGTTCGTAATGCCGACCATCTTACCGATGGCCTCGGCCGTGCGCCGGTTGTCTCCGGTGATCATGTAAATTTTAAGCCCTTTCTTCTCCAAAGCGCGGACAGCCTCAACCGAGGTGTCTTTAAGCGTATCCGCGACGGCTATCAGACCCACCAGCTCTTTTTGGGAGGCCAGCGCCATGACCGTCTTTCCCGCTTCTTCGAGCCGGCGAATTTTTCGCTCCGCCGCTTCGAGAGACAAGCCGGCTTTATCCCTTATCAGCTTTCTGTTTCCCAGATAATAGTTTTCCCCGCCTATTTCACCTTTCACACCGTGGCCGGGAATAGCCTGGAATTGTCGCACCTCGACCAGCCCGGCCGCCTCTTCCTCGGCATAGCGCACGATCGCCTCGGCCAGCGGGTGCTCCGAAAGCTTTTCCAGACTGGCGGCATAAGCCAGAACGTCGTCTTCATCGTGCGACCCGAAAGCGATTATCTCCGTAACCTCCGGTTTTCCTTTGGTAAGCGTGCCGGTTTTATCGAACACAACGGCATTTACCTTGCAGGCGGCTTCGAGCGGCTCCCCACCCTTGATGAGCACGCCGTATTCGGCCCCCTTTCCTGTCCCGACCATAATGGCCGTCGGGGTGGCCAGGCCCAGCGCGCACGGGCAGGCAATCACGATCACGGCCGTAAAAGCCATGAGGCTAAAAGCGAGACTGGCGCCCAAGACGAAGAACCAGACAATAAAGGTAAGCGCGGCGATAACCAAGACGAGCGGCACGAACCACGCCGACACCCGGTCGGCAAAATTCTGGATCGGGGCGCGCGAGTTTTGCGCCTCTTCAATCAGGCGGATAATCTGGGCCAAGGCTGTTTCGCTGCCTACTTTCGACGCCTTAAATTCGAAACTCCCGTGTTTGTTGACCGTGGCGCCGATCACCACGTCGCCGGCGTTCTTTTCCACCGGGATGCTTTCGCCGGTGAGCATTGATTCATCCACCGACGAGCTGCCCTTTACCACCGCGCCGTCGACCGGAATCTTTTCTCCCGGCCGGACCACGATGACATCTCCCACGACTACATCCTCGATGTTTATGTCCGCTTCTTGGCCGCCGCGGATTACCCGCGCGGTCTTGGGCTGCAGCCCCATAAGCTTCTTGATCGCGTCGCTGGTTTTGCCCTTGGCTTTGGCTTCGAGCCATTTGCCGAGAATGACGAAGGTGATAAGAAAAGCGGCTGTCTCGAAATACAAATCCGGAATTTTGGCTCCTCCCAGGCCGACTACGCTTTGGTTTCGAATCGCGTAATCCAGAAAGCGCCACAGACTGTAAAAGAACGCCGTGCTGGTGCCGATCGCGATGAGACTGTCCATGTTGAACATTTTCATGCGCAGCGAGCTCCAGGCGCCCTTATAGAATCCGGAACCGATGATAAATTGTATCGGAGCCGTCAGAATAAGAGAAATAATGCCGATAAACGGCAAAGAAAGGGCTCTGCCCGGCAAAACAAAGAAATCGAGCAGCATGAAATAAAGCATCGGTAGGCTCAAACCCAAACTCCAAAGGAACTTGGTAAAGTACTTTTTTATTTCCCTTTCCCGGCGCTGCCTGTCCGCCTCGGTATTTTTGGGGTCGTATACGTCTGCCTCGTACCCGGCTTTCTTCACGGCCGCGATCAAATTTTCTATCCTGGCCACGCCGGCGTCAAACGTTACGCTGGCTTTTTGCGCCGCAAAATTAACCTGGGCGGTTTTTACGCCGGGAACTTTCTTGAGCCCCCGGGCAATAATATTGGCGCACGAAGCGCAGTGCATGCCGCCGATTACCAGGTCGGTCCGCTGCTCTCCCTTGGACTGTTCCGCGTCCGCCGCCACCGGGGCCGAGGCAGCCTGCCGCTCCGCGCCAGCCCCAGCTCCGAGGGAGGCTTCTCCGGGCAGCGTTTGGAACAATTGGGAAAATTTAGCCGACCGCAAAATGCTGTCGATGAAACTGTCCACGTTTTCCTTACCGTCAGGGATTTCAAATTCGCCCTTCCTTTTTTGCGTCATTTTTCCCTTGAAAGCGGGGGCGTCTCCCTCGGACGTGAACTTTCCTTCGGCCTCGAGCGTGGATTCCAATCTCATTTTAAAACGAGCGTCCGGCGCGACGATTTTCTTCTCTACGCTTATTTGCCCGGAGGCTTCATCGACCTGGCTCTGCGGCGGGCTGTCTTCATGCCCGGCGCCGGGATCGGCGGGCTGGGCAGTGCTGGCCACGATCTCGGATTTGTACGTGGCGTCTTCGAGTAGCTGCAAAATCCGCTCATCCGGGATCGACGCGTCCGCTTCGATCTCGCCCATTCCCGTTTTGGCGTCTATTCCTATGACACGCACCCCGATATCTTCCAGGTTCCCTTGGATAATTTTTTCGCACGAAGCGCAGTGCATGCCGCTAATTTTGAGTGTGATACGACGGTACATAACTACAAATTATTTATTTTTAATGCTAAAAGCCTGCACCAGCTCTTTGGCGAAGTCTTCTTTGGTTTTCTTATCTTTCGCGTTCAATTTTTCCGCTCCGCAGCAGAGCAAGTGGCTCTCAAGCACGTAGCTGTTTACCTGTTTTAAGAGCCCCACGGCCGCGTTCACCTGCTGGGCGATGTCGATGCAGTACCTATCCTCCTCGATCATTTTCTGAATCCGCTGCAGCTGTCCCTGGGTTTTCTTGAGGTTGGTTTTTATCTTGGAAACGTAGGGGTCCACCATAGGGTTGGTTTAGACTGAGTAATTAACCTATACCATAGGTATAGGTCCATAATATACCCCCCTCCGCCGCCTGTCAAGACGGTTATACACAGCGGCCGCCACGAAGGCGGAGCCAATTCGCCTATCTAAACAGTGCCGCCAAAAAGGCGGCGGACCGGCCATCTTCTTGCCGGAAACATTTGCGACCACGCCGAACCAAACTGGTAAAATTTTATTCAAGCAATTAGAGCCTACTTCCCAAAATAATTCTGGCTCATTTTCGTCTGGTGTTGACTGCAAAATGTCCATATTTCGTCGCCATGATACCATTATGGTTCCTCAATCCTGGACATTTTTCGCTTAAAAGGCTCGAAACTGACTCAGAATTATTTTGGGAGTAAGTTCTACTGTGTTATACTGGCTGGTATGAAATTTTTTTCAAATATATGCCCAGCGCCCCTTCCAAAAAATTTGATTTACTAGCCAGCGTACCCGCCGTGTTTATCATTTCCATATTGAGCTTTTTTGTCCGCATCGTTAATTTCGGCTTTATATATCTGTTCATGACCGGCATAGTCGATATCGCGGTAAGATTCTTGCATCTTAAACTTAGCCTCAAATTTGCCCGGCACAAATCTGTTCTGGATAGTCGCAGCCGGGGATGGTTTTTAATCGGTCAAATGAGTCTGATCACGGCTTCATTATTCATGGTTGACGGCGATATCGACAACGGTGAATATACTTTTCTCGGACTCATTTCTGACCCCGATCCGATATATCAAAATATCTCTCTGGCCGCAGTCGCAGTGTTGATACTGGCAGACATCAAGTTGGCTCTTATCCTAAGAAGAAAACTGAATAAGACGGCTCCTCCAGCCGCGCCCATCGGTCAAAAGGTTGATCTCTGAATTAATCCCCCGCCGCCCCGGACGGCGGCAGCAACGGTTCGTACATCATCAGGGCCTGATTCTGAGTAACAAACTCCTCCCGGAGCGCTAAACCGGTCTTACAGTCAATAACCCGGCGGAATATCCGGTTATGGCGGGTATCCCCGCCGGCCCAATTGCCCTCTATCCGGTGGTCGCGTTCAAACACCTCGTAGCGCACCGGAGACGGCTCGGACGAAAGCCAGCGGCCGACAAGGTGCGTAGCGGTCAGCTCGAGCGAAA
Source organism: Candidatus Magasanikbacteria bacterium GW2011_GWA2_56_11 (assembly GCA_001004885.1). Classification (GTDB taxonomy): domain Bacteria; phylum Patescibacteriota; class Patescibacteriia; order Magasanikbacterales; family UBA922; genus GWA2-56-11. The sequence goes on along the minus strand of LCRX01000001.1, from coordinate 70,672 downwards.
GCTGAAACGGCTGCGCGGTCGGATTCTTGATCTGCAGATCAATATTAGGGTACGAACAGGTGGCCCCGCTGCCAAACGGCTGCGTACGACCCGCATCCGGAAAAACATCGTACCCATGCCGCCAGCGCTCGGTTACAATGAGCGGGGTGTGCAGCGTCAGCCAATAAATGAGGTTGGAGAGCTGGCAAAGGCCGCCGCCGATGCCGGCGATTACCTGCCCCCTTTCGAGCACCACGCCTTCCCGGTATCCAGCCCGGCTTGTCGGCCGGCCGATAAGCCGCCAATAGGAGAAAATCTCCCCTGGATTTAGCGCCAGGCCGTTTAATTTCCGAATGGCCAAACCCAGGTTGTGCACCTTGTTGTACTGCAACTGCATTTCCACGTTATTCAGTTTTCTTAAGAGCGGCGTCCGGTGTTCGGCGATGACCTGCGCCTGTCTGGGTTCGAGGAGCGAGCGGGCAAAACGATGCCGGCTAAAATACCAGTATAAATACTTTCGACAGTAGAAAAAAATCGTCCCCGCCCAAATCCGCAGCCGCGATCTGGTCCGGAGAGGAGGCCCGAATAATGAGAAATTGCGTCTTAAGGTCATGTTCTTTTAACGAGAAAACATAAACCTATACTACAGCAAAACTGTTAAAATTCAACCTCTGGCAACGGGTACTAAAAGCTCACCGCAAGCGCCGTCTTTTATGGCAAAACCCAACCAGAACGTTGGGGATTGGCCTCGAACACCTCTCTGAGAGGCTGTCCAACCAAATTAGAGCAGACAATCATCCGCATCTCGTGCTATACTTTACAAATATTTTTATCGTACCAGCACAAAATATGTTAAAGCGCGCGCAAAAACTCCTCCCGTCGCCGCCACCGTTCAAGGCTCTGCTCGGTCCCAGTTTTATCCTGCTTGGCCTGGGCTTGGGATCAGGAGAAGTTATCCTGTGGCCCTACCTGGCTTCCAATTGGGGTCTGGGCATCGTGTGGGGAGCCGTTCTCGGCATCACGTTCCAGTTTTTTATTAACATGGAAATCGAACGCTACAGCCTCGCGCGGGGCGAAAGCGTATTCGTGGGGCTCGCCCGGCGCTGGGCTTGGGTTCCTTATTGGCTGATTCTTTCCACGATTATCGGCTTCGGCTGGCCGGGCATCATCGCTTCGTCTGCTTTTCTTTTTTCTTCGGTCCTCGGCGGCGACAGCACCGCCGTGGCGATCGCGCTTCTGATTCTTATTGGCATAATCTTGAGTACCGGCAAATATATTTACCCCACCATTGAACGTTTTTCGCAAGCCATAATTCTAATTGGCGTGCCGTCGATCGTCCTGCTGACTCTTTATTTGGCCGCCGGAACCGATTGGAGCGAACTGCTGCGGGGTATTGTCGGGCAGGGGCGCGGTTATTCATTTCTGCCTGTAGGCATACCACTGGCCACGTTCTTGGCCGCGTTTGCCTATAGCGGCGCCGGCGGCAATTTAAATTTAACCCAATCGAGCTATATCCGAGAAAAGGGATACGGCATGGGACACTACACGGAAAAAATAAAAGGCCTGTTCAGCGGCGGACAGCAAAAAATAGATTTAAACGGTTTTGAATTCCAGCCGACCGAACAGAACGTCGCCCTGTTCAAATCATGGTGGAAGCTGGTAAACCGGGAGCACGCCCTGGTATTTTACGGCCTGGGAATAACCACTATTCTGCTGCTGGCCCTGCTATCTTTCGTAACCACGTTCGGGCTGGAAGGAAACGCGCAGGGGATAAAATTCGTGTTGAATGAAGCGCGGGTAATCGGACAAAAAACAATCCCCGCCATCGGATCGCTATTTGCCGTCATCATGGGGATAATGCTCAAATCCTGTTCGGCATCGGCGTATTCGCGTTCGGCTTCAAAGAACCGCTAACACTGCTCGTGATCGGGGCGGTTATCAACGCGCTGTGCATGTTCGTGCATATTGGGCTCGTAAACTGGCTCAATTACAAAGAGCTGCCGCCAGAAATCCAGCCGCACTTGGCGCGGCGAATCCTGATCATTATCGCCTTTTCGTTCTTCGGCCTTTTCTCTTTCTATAGCTTGTGGAACACGTTCAATTAACCGCCAGGCAAAATTTTTAAACCCCGACGCAGCAAAAAGACGGCCTATCAAGCCGTCTTTTTGCTGCGAATCGTCTGACGGGGACATTAAAAGATGCCCCACAGCTGCATCTAACTCGCTATCCGCTGCGTAGTTGTAAAGTTAGTTAGCTATCTATCCATCCTTTATTTGGTTTGTTATGCTGCCTTTATAAAATTAATTAGTCCGGTATGAACCAACAATCTATTTGGAATGACTATTCACCGACGCCTGAATTTCCTTCCTTATCCAGGGATTACCACGCCGATGTGGCGATTGTGGGGGCAGGCATTACCGGCCTTACCACTGCCTACCTGTTATTGAAGCAAGGGAAAAAGGTCGTCGTGCTTGAAAAGGACCGGCTGGTCTCGGGGGAAAGCAGAAACACTACCGCCTTTCTCACTTATGCCACAGACGCTGATCTTTCGGAACTCGTAAATACGTTGGGCAAGGAAAAAGCGGCCGCTGTATGGCATTCAGCGCAGGCGGCTATTGATGCGATTGAAAAAATTGTCGGGGAAGAACGCTTGGACTGCGAATTCACGCGCTGCCCCCTGCACTACTGCGCTATGGATGACGCAGAAAAAAAATCCCTCCAAAAGGAATACGATCTCATGCGCGCCCTAGATTTTCCGGTTACCGCGGAAAATAACGTACTTTCTTTTCCGTTTGCCCTCCGGATAGAAAACAACGCAAAATTTCATCCGCTCAAGTATCTGTACGCGTTGTCCAAAAAAGTTGCCGCCATGGGCGGAAAAATTTTTCAAGATACGGAAGTAACCGACTATGAACATGCGGGCCGGCCCGCGGTGAAAACGAAAAACGGCACGGTGACGGCGGAGCATATCGTGATCGCCACGCACAATCCCAACAACTGGGCGTTCGACATCCACACGCGCATTCTCCCCTCACAGACCTATGTAATCGGCGGCACATGCCGAAGCGGAATCGTAAAAGAAGGGCTGTATATTGACGCGGAAGACCCCTACCACTATTTTCGGGTGGATTCTCTGCCGGGACAAGACCGGTTCCTCCTCGGCGGCGAGGACCATGAAACCGGCAAGGGCGGCGATGCGCACGAGCGACATGGACGCCTGCGGCAATATTTGAAAAAATTATTGCCGGATGGCGCGTACGCGATCACAAACGAATGGAGCGGCCAGGTGATAAATACGGTGGACGGTTTGCCATTCATCGGGAACTCCATCGTTACCCCAGCGGATACGCTTTCCGCGACCGGGTATGCGGGCGACGGCATGACGTTTGGTACGCTCGCCGGTATTTTGAATGCGGATATAATCCTCGGACGCAAGAATGCGGCGCAGGAACTCTACAGCCTGAAACGTTTCCAGGGCGTAAAAGAAACCCTAAAGCAGAATGCGCGTTTTTTAAAAGAGCTGGTGGCCGGAAGAAAGAAAACCGCCGGCAGCGAGGAGGTACAGACGCTTGGCGCCGGCTCAGGCGCGGTTCTCAACCGGCAAGGGCAAAAGGTGGCGGTGTACAAAGATGAGCAAGGGAACATACGCGCAATGTCGGCGGTATGCACCCACCTGGGTTGCATCGTAAATTGGAACACGCAGGCAAAGACCTGGGATTGCCCGTGCCACGGGAGCCGGTTTAACCAGGATGGCAGCGTGCTGCGGGGACCCGCGAAAAAGCCGCTCCGGCCGGTGTGACCGACGCTGTGTATAAACTTGACTCCGTAGAAGCAGCCCGGTTTGGGGAATTACGTTAAGCTGATCCTTTACCCGAAATCACGACTTATTGATCTCGCCAAAACACGGGCCAACCGAAATTACCAGCCACTAATTGGCAGTTGATTCATCGCCTGCCTTCCTTTTCTGCTTCCTTATATCTCTAACCAGGCGCTCATAAACCAGGTCCCGGTAAACCGCCAACTCATACTGCGACGGATGCGGAATTTTATTTCTGATTCTGTCCCGCCACAATTTGGGATAGAGTTGCTCTAATTCATAAAAATTAACCCTCTCTAATAAACCCGGATCCTCCTTATAAAGCTCCTCAACGATCCAGTTACTCACCCCTCGAAACCGGCGGTGGTGCTGTTCAACCCAGTTACCGACGTACTCAGGGAATTTTTCGCCCCGGCGTTCCCACTGCCCAGCCGCTATTTCCACCCCTTCCATCCAGTGCATCCGTTGGCCGTCGCCGGTGCGTTGCCAGTGGATGAAAGTATCCAAATTAACCAAAAAATCCTGTCCCAATTCAGCGCCGACCGTCCGGACTAGTTTGCGGTAGAATGGTATCCTCTCCTCGTTATTAAGTTGAGGGTCATAGTCTTCAAAATACGCCTCTCGAAATCGTCGCCGACCGCCCGGACCCAGCGCTCCGGACAGCTGATCCAACAGGCGGCGTTCATGCTGGTATACCCCATGGTCTTCGCCGCCGGATATTTCCACTGTCAAATCCTCGGTTACCGCTTCGTTGAGCCAGCGAAATTTCTCTTGTCGCCCGGCCCAAATATCCGAGGAAAAATGCAATCCCAGGCGCCGATTGTCAAACGAGGTGTCGTCGCCGAACTCCTCGTCTGTCTCGGTAACCTGGACAACGGTCCGGCCGCTCAAGGCGTGCAGGCTTTCATGGACTAAAATAGAAACTTTATTCTCAACATCGGCCTCAGAAGAAAGAAACACGATGTGACTGCGGTAACTGCCTCCGCGGTCTTCATACTCGAACAAGGGGTCAAGCAGTCTAATCGGCGTAACGCTTCGAAATCTTTCCCACTGTTCCTCGGTTACCGGAATAGTGCCGCGGGCGATAGCCAAACGCATCCGGCGGTCAGTTTCGGCCATGATGGCGGGCAACTCCCGCTGTTCAAATGCTTCCTGGCGGGCATTCACGTATTCAACATGACGGCGCGTCAGCCGCTCGGCCAACGAATCGGGCAGAGAGCGGCATAACGCCGGCTGGCCGGACAGCGCCTCCCAGATTGCCCTATCGGTCGGCGGCTCGACAATCTCCTGTCCCGAATTCCGAAGGTACTCGGCTAATCCCTGTATCATCTCCTGGTCGGCCGCAATTTCTTTGGTCAGCTTAAGCGCGGCCTGATGATCGTGGGAAAATAAATTCTCCCAGACATCGCGCAGCCGGGCGCGGTGAAATTGTTCCAGCTCCGGGCGACTCGCTGTTCCGGCTCGGACAATATCCAGTCTGTGCAGCTCCCAGCCGCCCCAAATATTATGCGCCGCTCTCTGGGCTATCTTTTCCGGGTGCTCCACCTCTTGCCGGTATTCGGGCGACAACACGGGATGGATTTTTTCTCGTGAGATCCCTTCCATAAAAAAAGTAAAGCCAATTACGGATGCTCCTGCCGATTAAGCTTGTTTATGGCCGAATTCCATTGGCCGGGAGAGGTATTTCGGCCGGATCTGCCGGAACCAAAGGAAATTTATCTTTGCACACAGCACAATAATTTTTTCCACATTTTTGCAATCTATACGCGCAAATTTCAATTAATCGTTATCGCTGTACGGATGAAGCGGCAGCGGTTCCTAACCACTCCTTTAAGTCGGGTACAGACTCAAGTTCGGCCGGGTCAATAGAAACGATTCCGCCGACGTCATGCTGTAGGGTCCCCCACCCGCCTTCAACATTTTCAATATGCAAACCGCCTGAAGTGTCAGCAGCGACTACGTAAATTTTTCCGTCTTCACGCCGCACGAGGCCCGTGTTTCTTGTTTTCTGTTCAAAGACATAATTTTTTGCCAACGGATTGGAGCGGTGGGCGTCGAGAAGTTTGTCTGCTAACGCTAAATTTCCCTGCGCTTTGGCTAAATCGATAGCTTTTGCTGTCTTGAACACGAACTCCTGGGTCGCGCCCGGAACTCCCTGGCCGGCTGGCCGGGTCTCGGCGACCATCTTCCGGACGTCAACACCGAGCGCTTTCTCGACGGCATCATAAAATGAGACTTCGTCCTCTCCCAGTGCCGCTTCGTTGAGATAATCTTTTAATGGCTGCAGCTTCAGCACCCTATGGTCGGGTAACAAATAAACAGTTTTTGTCTGTCCTTTCATCGGTTCCGCCGAAGTATCAATAGCGTAGCCCGCTTCCCGGGCCAAGCGTATTGATCCGTCTATGCCCTCTTTCATGAGACGCACAATTCCGGGTGCGTCTCCATCGACATCGAAGCCATCTTCCCTTATACGCCTGGTCACCTCAGGATCTAAGCGGCCGATAACCTCGCTGAAAGCGACCACTTCTTCGGGTGAAGGCTCGGCCACTTCCGACGAAGAGGCAGCCACTGATTCGCGAGTGGAGTGCGGGCAGCCGGCATAACTTGGCGCGCCACATTGGCTGCATACTGGAGCTTGGTCTCTATTCTCGGTACCCATACCACTAGATAAAAATATTAGGGAGAAAAATCCAACGGTTGAAGCATAGCAAAATTACTGTTCTGATTCAAACATCCGCCGTTAAGTACCAATTTAGATTATCTCGATCATAGGCATCGAGCTTGGTCCAGGTACTTGCGTATTCTTTTACGAGCTCCAAAACCATTTTAGGATCAAGAGTAACATGTGTTGGCAAAAGAGCTTGTATAGATGTAACGTTTTTTTATAAACTGATTGTAGTTTTTAAGGATGGTTTTCTTATTTAGAACATAGCCTTTAACAAGGTACTCGCGAAGTGTTTTTGTGGCCCAAATACGAAATTTGGTAGCTCGCGATGAGTTTACCCTGTAACCAACCGAAATAACGGCATCGAGGTTATAGTACTTAGTTTGGTATCTCTTTCCATCATCCACAGTATGTGCAAAATATGCACTACTGTAAAAAAATATTGAATGTAATGTACAAAATAGACTAATCTTTTAATCAAATCAATTTTATTTCTATCGCGCGTACCCCATATTTTTTTTCTTGCTCTCTTGTATAAAATTTATAGTAAACATTTATCGCATCTTCCAAAGAATGAGCACCGGGGATGACTTTCTCGATACCTTCATTTTGAATCATATCTCGAAAAGAATCATATGTTCTAGTGCGTACAATTTCTACCTCAACAACATCATTTATCACAGCTGTATCCCCCAGCTGCATATCAGCAAATTTTCCTTTGTTCAATCTTCCCTCTACAGTTTTTTTTCCTTCTTTAATAGAACTAAAATATGGTTCTTGTACATTAAAAGCTCTTTTCATATTGATTGTTAAATTTTACCGTCTCAACTCACATTGTTCTGCTATATGCAATATGAACTCAGACGGGTACGGGAACACTGCTGCTCCCGCCCCTCCTCACCTCCTTGCTGTTGGATCAGTTCTTGACGGGATCGACCTCGATGACGTAGACACCGAGACGCTCCTTGTGCGGCGGGTAGATGTCCTGCAGGAGCTGAAGCACCTGCCGGTCATCCATGCCCGGGACGATCTTGCCACCATCCTCGTGCTTGAGCATCTCCGCGAAGGTGTCGTAGCGGCGCACGCCGAGCACCCTGATCACGCCGTCGAGCGAACGGCTCATCAGGCGGATCTTCTCACCGACCCGGATCGACTTGATGTTGCCGTAGCCGACCCGCACCTCGAGGGGCTTGACGCCGGACATGATCAGGCGATGGAAGTTCGCCTTCACGCGCATGGTCCTCATGTAGGTACTCCCCAGATCGATGCCCCACTGTTGGGTGCAGTAGTTGTCGTTGTAGGCGGCGGGCATGATGGCCTCGATGGACCAGCCCAGACGCTGGAGCATGATGGTCTCCTCCACGCTCGGCACGAGGTGGATGTAGAGCTTCCGTCCGTACTCCCGCAAGTGCTGAGGGATGTCCGCGATCAGCGCAGCGAAGGCCTGTGCCGTGTAGGCCACGCATGGCATGATCTTGATCGGCTCACCCTTCTTCGGCGTGGCGCCAGCGACACCGATGACCTTGCCCGACCGATCGGTCGCGACGTAGATCAGCTTGTACTTATCATTGACCTCGCCGGAGTTGCGACGGTCGTAACCGTCGAACAGGGCCTGCACCCAGCTCGCGTCGACGCCGTTGAAGTGATGCGACAACTTCTCGATGATGAGCGCTTCCACCTCCGGCTTGTGCTCGTCCGTCATGGGGAGCACCGAGATGGAGACGCGATCGAAGTGTTCCACCTCCTCGGGCGTGAAGAAGATCTTGTACATCATCCGCTCGGTGATGCCGGGCTTGTAGTGGCTCGAAGCCTGACCCGCGCAGATGTAGCCCTTCTTCCGGAAAAAGCCGAACGCGGCGTGGTTCTGCTGCGCCACGGTGCAGTACATCTGCCGCACACCCCGCTCCTTCGCGTAGTTCTCCGCGTAGGTGAGGAGTTCGGTACCGCACCCACCCGTGCCCCGGCGGCTCGGGTCGATGATGAGGGGGCTGATCTTCCACGTGCCCTGCTTCTTGCGCACGATGTTGATCATGCCGATGGGACGCTCGTCTTCCTCCAGGATGAACATCTTCTGCTCGGAGGAGAAGTGTCCCCTGTGATCCTCACCCCCGTTGATGTGGGTGGTGAAGATCCGGTTGGCGTGCGCACGGTGGTTCCCGTCGTAGTACGGGCTCAGCGCACCTTCCATCAGGTCAGAGACGAACTGACGGTCACTTTCGACCGCCCCTCGAACTCTCCTTTTTCCCATAAACTCACGCTCCTTCGAGGTTCCACAAAGATTAACGGGCCCATCCCGCCATCCTGAGTGCAACCGTCCTTGTCCGTGCAAGTTCACCTAACCTATCAGAAAAAAAATGATTTTGTCAACTTTTGTAAGGCGATAAAATGCTTATTTAGGCTTAATCTGAAAATTACAAGCTATCCACCAATTGTAAAAGCAGTTCAAACCCGGCTAAAGGATACAAAAAGAGATGGCTATCTTAGCCATCTCTTAACCCGAGCCGTTTGGCGCGGGACGTTAGGACTTCAACGATAAACAAAAGCACCTGTCCGGGTGCTTTTGTTGCTTCTTCTTCCAGCCAAGATGACTAACAAAAGAAGGTTTCGGGGGCGCTCTCCAGAGACACGCCCCCGCTCGCCGCACCGCTTCACGCCTTGGTGAGTGCCTGATTCGCCGCACTCGCGAGGGTAGCGGCGGAAAGCACGCACGTGAGGACGTAGAAAGCCACGAAGGCGATCTTGCCGGAGCAAGTACCCTCGCCCGCGGCGACACCGCTCAGGATGGGCGCGGCGCACGCGCCCGTGAACACAGCCGCCGCGAGGCGGCATATCCATTTCTTCATGTCCAACTCCTTATCGGGGTGATGTACCCAAGCTAGCATATAACTGAGGTTTTGTCAAGGTGCTGGGTGGTGGTTAGAATACATTGTGACTTCTGATTTATTGAAGTAAATTGATAAATAACGGCTAAAACAAACACCTCTCAAACAGCTATAACAAAAATCCCCGCGCGTGTCGGAGATTTTTGTTCCTCAATCTTCTCTAAATTGTCTACAAAAGATAGTGGGATGAGGGTTAGCCGGTTGCCCTCGCCGGAGTGGAGTTTCGTTCCGAACGGTGTCGTCGGCCTAGGCCGCGTCCTCGTAGCCGTCGAGGAGCTCGCCGACGAGGTTCGTCTCGATGAAGCGCTGAATGCGGTCGGGGTGGCCTCGGTGCATGGCGATCGCCTGGCGGAGCTTCACGTCAGCCATGGCCGGCGTCAGGCTCGCAAGCCCGATCGCGCCAGCCGCCTTGGCCTTGGCGCCGAGCTCGTAGCGGTCGAGGATGACACGGCCGTCCTCGAACGGGGAGACGATGCCGACCACGATGCCGGCTGCGGTCGCCGCCTGGATGGCGTCGATCCACGAGTAGCTCTCCTCGCCGATCTGCCAGGGCCGGTCCGGGATATTCCCAGCGCCCTTGCACTCAAGGATGACGCCCTTGATGCGCCCAGCCCTGACCATGTCCATGAGGACATAGGGCGGCGTGTCGGCCGAGACCACGACCGAGGCGACGTGCTGCTCGAACTCCGTGTCGAGGCGCAGCCCCTGCACATCGAGGACGCCGTCCCTCTTGCGCACGCCCGGCTTGATCATGACGTGCGGCCAGGCTTGGGCCACAGGGTGGCGTCCAGGCGTGTGGAAGGCGTTGAAGTCGCACGTCCGAACCGGGCTCGTCCTTCGTCATCTGCGCGCCGATGACGAAGAGCGGCTTCTGGAGCGACTGCTTGAACAACATCGCCAGGAAGGCACACGTCTCGGCGAGCGAGTCGGTGCCATGGAGAACCACGAACGCGTCGTGCTCCTCATAGGCCGTCTCAATCTCCCGGCCCATCGCCACGCGGTCCTGGTGCATGACGTTGGTCGAGTCCTGGCGGAGCCTGAAGTCAACGAGCGTGAGCTCGGTGCCCGGGGGGACCTTGACCCCCTCGAGGAGCTCGGCCGCCGACTTGGCCGGACGGAGCGGATCTCCGACCATGCCCAGTGTTCCGCCGGTGTTCAGAACGTAAACTCTCATGAACGATTTCCTCCTGTGGTTGCCATTCCTGCCTGCGGGTAGGAATAGTATAACCTACAGGATAAAGTTGGGCTTGTCAACCGTTCGATCGGCGCTTTCGTAGGGCGATAAAAATGCTTATTTAAGCTTAATCTATAAATTAAAACACACACCAATCGTAAAAGCAGTTCAAACCCGGCCAAAGGGTACGTAAAAAGATGGCTCATTTAAGCCATCTTTTTACCCGAGCCGTTTGGTGGAGCACGTTAGGACTAATTGTGCCTCTCCTGGAATAGTAACTTATAGGTTACCCCCTCTTTCCACTGTGGATTATCCCAAACTTTAAAACCTAACTTAATGCACAATTTTTGCATTGGTATATTTTCAAAGGCCGTTTCTGTCACCACCCCCGCTGCCCCCTTGCTTTGTGCATGCTCTATGCACATCCGCATTATTGTCTCCCCAATGCCCTGCTTTTGGAAATTTTGGTCCACGATAATTTCTCGTATCATAAAAAAATTATTCTCCCACCAGTCCCTATCTATTGAACAAAAGGCGACAAACACGGTTCCATTATCCGCTACCAAATAAAGGCTATCCCGAAGAAAAAAATTTTTCTTCAGCAAATCGAGCGTAGGTCTCTCATACGTGTACACAAAGTCATTATACCGGCCAGATCTGCCGCGTAGTACTTCAATTCCACCCACATCGGTCAGTTTTGAAAAATGGATTTCGTCCATATACTACTTTGGGCTACAAGTTGTCTATTATTGTTTGAATAGTCTCCTCTATTGTTAGGTCAGTATTATCTATTTCAATACCCGCCTTAACTTTAGACACCACCATGTATACATACCTCACAGAATCTTCGCCATATACTTTTTCCCTTTGTGCGTCTCGCTTAATACATTTCTCTACAGTACTTGTAATAGTAAAGATAGCCACTCCATCTTTAAATCTATTTTTTAGATCGTCAATTTGTTTCTGGTAGTAAAAATTCCCGTCAATAACATACGGTCCTCTATTTCCATCGGAAATTCCAGTAATTATTTCATTGGCTTTCAAAAAATTTTCAACTGAGATATCGTCGTCCTTATCTAAATTGTTATCACTAAGAATTTTATCAACCGACAGATACTCTGCTCCAAGCTTTTTAGCTAACAGCTTTGAAACAGTCGTTTTACCCACACCTAGTGGCCCTCTTATAACTATAATCTTATTCATACGCTAAATTTATGGCTGGGTTTATAATAACAGATGATCTACTGCAGTTCAAACCCGGCCAAAGGGTACGAAAAAAGATGGTTAAATGAGCCATCTTTTAACCCGAGCCGTTTGGTGTATGAAGTTAGGACTGCCTTAGTGTCACCCCTACGAGTCAGGTAACACTTGGTCCGTTATATACTAAAATGGTTGACCTACTGTACCAAACTCTTAATTGCGAAATTTAACAAAGTGTGAGAAAGCCAGACAAGGATGAAATTAGGATACCGTTGATAAACGTAACACCAGGCGGTACCCAAGATGGAGGTGAAGGCCACGACTATCAAAGCACCGGGTAAAATGAAATGGACAACTCCGAACAAAAGACCGCCTAGAACCGCAATAACAGCTCGGCTATCAAGTATTGTCTGTAGTCTGCTTAAAAGGTAAACCCTAAAAATTGCCTCCTGTGCCCCCACATGAAAAAAGGTAAACCAAACAGGCTCTTGGTCGGTAAGCCAGATAGGCAAACCTTTAATGTCATCTTGGAATACAAACAACAAACCGAACGCTAGCAACAGTATTGTCCCATACCTCATCCACCCGGAAAAAATTCTGCCTTCTTTCTGGATATTTGCTTTCAGGGTTAATTCTCTTTTGTAAAAGAGCCATCCCAGTCGAGAACCGACAACTAGAATTGAAATGAGGACAACGTAATTGCTTGTGGCAAAATCAAAAAAAAGTAAGCCTAAAATTACGATAATAAGCGTTATTATCTCAATAACTGCGGACGTCATTTTCATATCGATAGAATTATAAATCTTAATTGGTCCTACTGTCCACCAGCGTTATTTGCATTTACAATTACATAAAACTCCGCCTAGGGGGGCGGAGTTTTACCCGAGCCGTTGACCGGGATTGAACCGGTGACCTCGTCCTTACCATGGACGCGCTCTACCAACTGAGCTACAACGGCTTGTATTTGCCTGGTACCGCAACCCGCCAAAGCGGGGCGGAGGTGTGCACGCCGAGGGATTCGAACCCCCGACCCTCTCGGTGTAAACGAGATGCTCTAACCAACTGAGCTAGGCGTGCCTAGTTATGTCCGTAAGCTAGCGGACTACGGCAGGCAGGCCTTGTCCGTAAAACGGGTCTAGTATAACCAAACGTTCTAAACGTGTCAAGATTTTGTCGGGCAGGCAAGATCGTGCGGGGAGGCTTCGGCGAAATTGCGTTCGGACGCTTCGGATGGCGGGGATTTTCTGCCCAGGCCGCTGTCCCGGCTATAAAATAGCCTATCACAATTATACTTGACACACCGGACAAAAATGGGTACCCCGCCCGGCTGTCCTGATTTTTTTAATAAGGGCGGTTTTGCATCCCAGGCATCGCTCTCCGTCCCGGCCGTAGACTCGCAGCAGCCTAAGGAACCCCCCGCTGCGGCCGTCGGCGTCTACGAAGCTGTTGAAAGTCGTTCCGCGATGTTTAATGCCCAAGCGGATTACGTGTTCGCAGGCCCGGTGGAGCCGCACGATTTCCTCCGGGGTCAAACCGCGAGCCGGACGATCCGGACGGATACCGGCCCGAAAACAGGCTTCGTCCGCGTAGATGTTACCCAGCCCGGCGATTAGGTTCTGGCGCAGCAGCACGGCCTTGATGCTCGTTCGGCGTGGCCGCACAATTTTTTGGAACCTCTCGAGGGTAAAATCCGGAGTCAAAGGTTCGATACCGTAAGTTTTCTTTACCCGGTCTACCGTTTCCGGGTCCGATAAATGCATGTACCCGAACAAACGCATATCGTTAAAAAACAACTCGGCGCCGTCGGAGAAAGAGATGACCACGCGCGTATGGCGGCCCGGCAATTCCAAAACCGCCCCGGACAGGAAATGTCCGCCAGCGACTAACGCCGTCTGGCCGCGATAAATGAGCTGGCCGGTCATTTTCAGGTGCACAAGCAGCTGGTAATCGGGGACGTCGAAGATAAATATAAGCAGCTTGCCGACGCGGTGTATCGCCCGCACCGAGCGGCCAACCAAACGCCGCGAAAAAACAGCCGGCGCGCCGCGCACGGTTTTCGCATGGCGGACCGACACCCCGGCGATTTTTTTGCCGGTGATCCGCTCGGCCAAATCGCGGCGGATAGTTTCGACTTCGGGTAATTCGGGCATAAAAATAGAACGTTTTTATTGTACCCGGCCGTCCACCGCCTGTCCATCCCGCCTTGACAAACCCGCTGCTTTCGCTATAAGCTTCTGCCAATCTGTTCTCTACAATTCAACTGCTAACAGGGAGAAACATGTCCATCTCGAAAGGGCATGCTGCCGCAGAAGCGGCAGAAAGTTGGTAGACCCGGAGAGGTGGACAGAAGAAGTGTCACTCTCTGTTAGTACAAGCGAGGTGAGTGGTGAGTGCAAGTGTAGCGGAAGTAAGCCAACCGCAGGCCGAGCCGGTTTCCCCGGCGCCCGCGGCCCAGACCCTGACGTTCCGGAGCGTGGCCGCGGGCTTCGTGCTCGCGGCCCTGTTGTGCGCCATGAACTCCTACCTCACCCTGTCGTTCGGGGTGATCGAGGAAGGGCCGACCATCGCGGCTCTCATCTTCTTCGCCTGCTTCTTCCTCTCGCGGACCAAGATCAGCTCGCACGAGCTCGTGATCGTGGCCACGATGGGATCGGCCGGAGGGAGTCTGGGCTTTGTCTCGAACTTCTTCGCGGCCAAGTTCATGGTGGGCGGCGCCCTGACGTTCTGGGGCATGGTGTCCTTCATCGTCGTCACGAGCCTCGTCGGCCTGGCCTTCGTGCCGCTCTTGCGCGAGCTCCTCATCGTGCGCGACAAGCTGCCCTGGCCCAGCTCGGTGGCCACGAAGAGCATCATCGAGACCCTGGCCGAGCGCGGCGACCGCCGGCAGCCGTACTACCTCCTGGCCACGTTCGTCGCCTGCTGCGGCTACGTGGTCCTGAACAGCGACGGCGGCTTCGCCCTCGTCCCCGAGAGCACCGAGCTCGCGATCTTCGGGCTCGCGGCCTACGGGGCGGCCATCGCCTGGTCGCCCTTCGCGATCGGAGGCGCCTACCTCATGGGCCTGCGCACCAGCGTCGGCTTCCTCGTCGGCGCCATCGTCCTCGTCGTGATGGCGCGCTACCTGCCCGCCGATATGCAGGACGCTTATGGCTGTCTTCCAATAGCTCGACCTCACGCCGGAGTTCGCGGCCGTGAGCCTGCTCGCCACCGTGCTGTTCCTGCACATCGGGTGGGGGCTCTCGGTAATGCTCGTCATCGGCCTCATCGTCGTCGGCGGCCTTCTGCAAAACATCATCGCCACCCGGGCGGCGGCGCAGACAGCGTTCAACCCAGCGCGGGTGATGGGGGTGCTCCTCCAAGGCTTTACCGCCATGTGCGGAGCGCCGGCCGCGGACGCGACGCTGACCGGAGCCGGTATGGTCGCCGGCAGCGGCGCCCAAGCCGGCAACCTTGCAGGCGACCTGGCCTACGGCCGATGGTTCAAGGTCCGGCCGGGCGTCCAGTTCTGGCTGCAGACGGCGACCATCATCCCCTGCGCGCTCATCGCCGCCTTCGTCTTCGGCCAGATCGCGACGGCCGAATCGCTCAACTTCGAGACCGGGACGCTCCCGGCCCCGGTGGCCAAGATCTGGGCCACGAGCGCCCTCATCTTCGAGGGCAAGAAGCCCCTCCCCGACTTCGCCCTCGAGGCCCTGCTGATCGGCGCCCTCATCGGCGTCGCCTACACGCTTCTCGAGGAGACGAAGTTCAAGCGCTGGCTGCCGGGTTCGATCGGGATCGGGATCGGCCTAATCCTGCCGATCGGCTACGACCTGGGGTTCTTCCTGGGCGGCATCCTGCTCTGGGTCGTCCTGGGGCGCTTACTGAAGTGGTCCGAGATGACGCTCACCACCATCGCCGTCGGCTCGATCGTCGGCGAGGGCATCGGCGGCGTCGCGAAGCCGCTCCTCACGCTCGCCGGCCTCATCGGAGACTGACCGGGCGAGACTATACCCCCACAGAGAGTGACACACCCCATCCCCAAGACGCACCCAGGCGTTTTTTTGTTTATAAAACCAAAATTGACGCCCCTTATTTTCCTGGTATACTGAACCGAGAGCGCGCCATTATTTTTAAGTGTTTTTTATGGGGGGCAAAAAAATCACTTTGGACGACTTGGCCGTGATGGTGGCTAGCGGTTTTGCTGAAATAACAGAAAAATTCAACACTGAACTACACGGGGTCAAAGGCGAAATCCAAGGAATTAAGGGAGAGATACTGGGGATTAAAAGCGACGTGCAGTGTCTTAAGGGCGATGTACAAGGACTTAAAGACGATGTGGGGGAAATGAAAGGCGACGTGCAGTGTCTTAAAGACGACGTACAGGGGCTCAAAAGCGAAGTAAAAGGTCTTAAAAGCGACGTAGAGGGTATTAAAGGCGACGTACAAGGCCTTAAAAGCGACGTACAGGGTATTAAAGGCGACGTACAAGGCCTTAAAAGCGACGTACAAGGGTTAAAGAGCGAAGTAGCGGATATTAAAAGCGACGTGCGGGAAATGAAAAGCGACATTCAAGTCCTCAAAGAAGGCCAGGAACGCATCGAACTGAGCCTGCAGCAAACCGCCTGGCAAACTGACTACCATGAACTCGACGGACGCGTTGGCGCGCTCGAGCACAAGGCCGGAATCAGGCGCATAGTAGCGCGGTAAATCGGCTGAAAACTGTAAATTTCCCCAGAAACCCTAGCGCATTATCAGGTTAGACCAAAATAAAGCCCCCACGCGGGGGCTTTATTTAATTTCTTATCCAGAATACTAGGCCTTTTTTTCTCCCTCCGCCGCCTTCATCCCGCCCGACTGGCAGCAGGCGCCGCATTTTTTGCACATCCCGCTCAAAAGCATGAACACCGCCGAGAGGCCGACAAGCACGTAGACCGCGCGCTCGATCATCGGGACGGAACCGAACAGGGCGGTAACCAGGTTCCAATCGAACAGGCCGACCAGACCCCAATTGAGACCGCCGACAACCAAGAGCACCAGGGCGAGCTTATGCACGCCACACAGGCTTTTCACCATAGGGATTAATTAGAAGTAAATAAAACGCTTTTAGTATAGCAGGAAGCTCAGCCGGAGGCAACTTAGAGGCCGATTTGAAAAGCACCCGCTGGGTGCTTTTCAAATTATGTGGGCCGGGCAGGATTCGAACCTGCGAAGGCGTAGAGCCAGCAGATTTACAGTCTGCCCCATTTGACCGCTCTGGAACCGACCCTTGTGAGCCATCTGCGGGATTCGAACCCGCGACCTACGGTTTACAAAACCGTTGCTCTACCAGCTGAGCTAAGATGGCCTGCCTTCGCCCGCGGCTACGGCAGGCCAAGCCTGCGCGGAGAGTTGAGACGAAGCTATTTAACCGCCGCGTTAGTTTAGAGAGCGTCGAGACGCTCTTTGAAAACCGCGAGTTTTTGGTTCTCGGGGTTCACCATGCGCAGCTCGCGGTAAGCCTCTTCAGCCAGCGTTTTATTCCCCACCATTATACTCGCTTCGATGAGATTGTCAAGATATTTCGGGTTCTGCGGCTCCAGGTATACGGCCTGGCGGATGGCCTCGAGCGCGGTCGGGTACTGGCCAAGCTGCATCAACAGATCGCATAGCTTCGCAAACCGCGAAGAGATGTTTTCATTATGCAAAATCAACTCCTGATAATACTGCACGGCCGTGTCCAGTCTCCCCTGTTCTTCGGCGATTTCGGCCAGACTCAAGAGGGCGTGCTCCTCGACCGGATTCAGATACAGCACGAAACGATATGTCTGTTTGGCCTCTTCAAAATGCTCCTGCGCCGCGTACACGTCTCCCAAACCGGAATAAGCCGGCACGCTTTTTTCGTCAATTTTAATCGCGGCGATATAGTGCTGCTCGGCGGACGCAAAATCGCGGCCTTCGAGAGCCTTGCGGCCTTCTTCCAGATGAAGGGCAATTTCTTCCTTATCCGCTGCCTCGTCCCGCTCTTTGATAAGCGACCGGCTGCGCCCGTCTTTGTCGGCCACGCGGCGTTCGAGATCGGATACATAACGGCGAAATTTCGCCTGCCACTGCCGGTACCAGGCCGACACCGGTCCCAAAAAACCCAATAGCTTCTGGTTCAGCATGGCGGCCTGCACTTCGGCCCGCTTACGGATAAACTCGTCTTTCTTCTGCGCCAGCTTTACCTCCGGCAGGCTCTCTACGTCGAGCAGGACCAATTGGGGAAATTTTCTGATGATGACAGCCACCGCCGTTGCCAGAGACAAAACGAGCAAAATGGCCGGCAGAATAATCATCATAAATGTTCAGTAAAAAAAGTTAACCGTTAAAGCGGCCGCGAAAAACTAGCCGCTGCCTTCGACGGCGGCCAGCATGGCGGCCACTGAGTCCGGACGCGTCGAGGCGCTGCCCGAGAGTACGCCGTCGATCGCCTCGCGCTCCAGATAGCCCGCGACATTGTCGGGCGTTACGCTGCCGCCGTAAAGCACTGCCGCCGTTAAGCCGAAGGACTGGGACAACTCCAGCTTAATCCAGCCGGCGACATCGTCGGCGTCGGCTGGCGCGCACGGTTCGCCGCTGCCTATCGCCCATACCGGCTCATAGGCAACCAAGGCCGCGCCGGAGGGCAAGTTAAGGCCGGTAAAAACCTGGAAAAGCTGCTTTTTAAGCCGGTACTGGCGCTTGTCCTCTTTCCGATCGGACTCGGATTCGCCGACGCACACTACCGGAATGAGCCCCGCATCCAGGCAAGCCTGGGTTTTGTTGTGCGCGGCCTCATCGGTCTCGCCGAAAATGTGCCGCCGTTCCGAGTGGCCTACCAAGGCGTAGACCGCGCCCGCTTCTTTGAACATCAGAGCCGAGGTAGCGCCGGTGTAGGCTCCCTGCGGAGTAGAGTCCACGTTCTGCGCTCCCAGTTGCCAATACGAGCCGCCAAGCTCATCGGCCGCTGCCGAAAACGCCAAAGTGTTGGGGAAAACAGCCGCCCTAATACCCTCCGGAAGAGAAAAACCGGCCAGGGAACGCGCCGCGCTCCGGCTCTCGGCCGCGGTTAAATACATTTTCCAGTTGGCAAAGAAATATTTCATATCAATATTTTACCGCCTCCCGCTGCACGTCGCCGATGATTGCCACGCGCATTTCGTTTAGACGGAATGTTTTTCTCGCCAGCGCTCCGATATCCTCGGCTGTTACCGCGTCGATCTGCGCCAAGCGCTCCTCGGGTGTGTAAATGCGGTCCATAAACAAAGCCTGACGGGCGTACCAGTCCGCCTGGTTGCTCGAGTCCTCAAGATTCAGAGTAAGGCCGCCGCGGATATGCGTCTTGGCGTCCGCCAGTTCGCGCTTCGTTACCGGCCGCGCCGCCATTTTTTCGAGTTCCTCTTTGATGCAGACGATGGCCCGGTTGATATTTTTCGGCTCCAGGCCGGCCTGAACGTAAAAATGTCCGATATCACGAAACGGTTGGACTCCGCTTTTGACCACGTACGCCAGGCCGCGGCGCTCCCGGATTTGGATAAACAGACGCGAACTCATGCTGCCGCCCAAAATCGTATTTAACACCGCCATCACCGGGCTAACCTTGTCCCGGTGCGCGAAAGCGGGAAAACCCAGCATCATCTGCGCCTGATCGTTTTTTTTGTGCTGGACCACGAGGCGACGGCTCTTTTCTGCCGGACCAAACCGGCCCGGCTTGTAGACGCCGGAAACGCGACGCGCGGAAGCGCGGGATCCGAAATACTGGGCTATGTGCCGCTTCATTTCCGGGCGTATAGAACCGGCAAAAACTATCGTCATGGCGCTCGGATCATAGTACCGATCGCGGAAAGCCAAAACATCCTGGCGCTCATAGCTCTTCACGTGCCGCGGCGTGCCGCCGATATCCCAGGAAAGCGGACAGCCTTCGTAGAGAGCCTTTTCCAAAATAGTATCAATATTCATGAGCGGATTGTCCTCGTACATGCGCAATTCCTCGACCACGACGCCTTTTTCGCGCTCCATTTCTTTGGCGTCAAAGAGCGAGTTGAAAAGCATGTCCGACAAAATATCCACCAGCGTCTCGGAGTAGCGGGCGTCAGCCTTGATATAGTAGCCGGTCGTCTCCTTGCCCGTGAAGGCATTGTACTCAGCGCCAAGCCGGTCGATTTCCCTGGTCAAAAGCAAGGTGCTCTTGCGCTTGGCCGTGCCCTTGAACATCAGGTGTTCGATATAGTGTGAGACTCCGTTCAACTTTTCCGGTTCGTAGCGGGAGCCGACCGGAAACATAATCAGGCCCGTAACCGAATTGGTGCTGTCAAACGGCACCAGATAGACGTTGGCCTTGTTGGGTAAGCGGTAATGCTCGTACATAGGCGGACAAAGTAAGATAACAAAACGAAAGTTTTAGGTCTCCAAACGCTCGGACAAATAATGGGCCACGTCGTCAATGGGCAGGCGAGTCTGCTCCATCGTATCCCGATCGCGCACCGTTACTTTTTTGTCTTCGAGGGTATCGAAATCCACCGTGATGCAGAAAGGCGTGCCAATCTCATCCTGCCGGCGGTAACGTTTGCCGATGCTCTGGGTTTCGTCATAATCTACCATCCAGCGCCGGCGCAGGGCCTGCGCCAAGGGCCTGGCCACCGCGTTCAACTCCGGTTTCTTGGACAGCGGCAAAACTGCCGCCTTAATCGGCGCGAGATGCCGGGGAAATTTCAGTACGACGCGCTTTTCGGTCTCGCCCTCGACCGCCGTCGGCGCCTCTTCTTCGCGGTAGGCTTCCAAAAGGGACACCAGCAACATCCGGTCAAGGCCGAATGTCGGCTCAATCACGTGCGGGATAAAGCGTTCATTGGTAACCGGATCCGTGTAATGCAGGTCCTGTCCGCTCCGCTCTTCGTGCCGGGACAAATCGTAATCCGTCCGGTAAGCAATGCCGTGCAGCTCTTTTACGCCAAAAGGATACTTGTACTCGATATCCACGGTCCGGCGGCTGTAAAACGCCCGGTCGGCGGCGGGAATTTCGTGCCACACCAAGTTATCCAGGTTAATCCGCATGACGTCTCCCCACCAGCGACTGATCTCTTTGAGCCACATTTCAAATACCTCCTCCCAGCCCTGCGGGCGGATAAAATATTCGAATTCCCCGATCTCGAACTCGCGCGTGCGAAAAATAAAATTCCCCGGCGTTATTTCGTTGCGGAAATTCTTGCCGATTTGGGCGATGCCGAAAGGCAGACGGCGACGGGTAACATTGAGAACATTTTTAAAATTGACGAACATTCCGGCCGCGGTCTCGGGGCGCAGGTACGCGACCGAGGATTCGTCCTCGGTCGGTCCGATAAAAGTTTTAAACATTAAATTAAACTGCTTGGGGTCTGTCAGCTCGCCGCCGCACTCCGGGCAGCGCAGATTCCGGATGTCTATTGGCGTCTCCTTGTCATAATCCGGCTCAGCGCCGCGCGCCTCGAGCAGGTGGTCTACCCGGAACCGGCGGTGGCAGGACTTGCACTCGACCAAAGGATCGCTAAAATTCTGGATATGTCCCGAAGCCTCCCAAACTTTGGGGTTCATAATAATCGCGGTGTCGAGCGGCACCATATCCTCGCGCTCCGCCACGAAAAATTTCCACCAGGCGGCCTTGATGTTTTGCTTGAGCAAATGGCCGAGCGGGCCGTAATCCCAACTGTTGGCCAAGCCGCCGTAAATTTCCGAACCCGGAAAAACAAACCCGCGGCGCTTGCAAAGCGATATGATGTCTTCCATTGAGGCCATAGAACGTTTTTAGTAAACCATGGGCCGGGACGGCGCTAGGGACAACCAGCCGTCCGCCCTACTTAAGAATAAAAAAAGACTAACACAGATTAGTCTCGGGGTCCCTGAAGCCAGACGCGCCAGGGGCGGTTCCACCCAAGTTTCCCGGCCGAGCCGGAACACTTTAGCGAATTGTCATCCGGCTCCAAGGGTGCCTTCCCTCATCAGCGCCGGATATAGCCAGTGTAGCGCAAAGCCTGCTGATCGTCAAGTACCAAAAACACCCCGCGTTTGCGGGGTGTTTGAGCTGTAATTTTCCTTACCCTTGGGCTTCGCTCGCTTCGTCGAGCGGTTTGGAGGGCGGTCCAAAATCAGCCGGCGGCTCATCGGTACGCTCGCGGCGCGGCACGATACGCTGAAACTCCGACGACAGGCGCGGGGCGCTAAACTGATCCTTGCCTTTCTGCCACGGCAGTTCTTCTTCTTCGCCCGTGGCCGCGCCTATGGCCTCGTCCAATTCCTGCTTCAAATTTTCAAGATCCATGAGCGAGCTCAAAACTTCGTCCGGATCGAAGTCTTTATTCTTTATCATGGAGAGAAGCGCCGCGCCGGAGGATTTCATGTCCGACAGCATCCTTTCCATATCGGCCGTGTCCACTTTCTGGCGCTTGAGCTTGGTAATCGTTTTTTCGATCTTCTTCACGCCCCGGGTAAAATCGCTGTTAAATCGTCCCAGGTTGCCCATCATCTCGATAAGGCGCTGATTCTCGTAAATGTCGTCCGTTTGCCCGAAGAAATCGCTCTCGAGAAGATCAAACGCTGCCTGCGAATTGCCGGCCGCGACATGGGCGCCAGCCTGGGCGCGGACGTCTTTCAGCCGGTTGTAACCGTCTTCGAGCGCCGCGAGCTGGGCCGAGATGTCAATTTCTTTTTTGGCCAACCGGGCAGCCAGGGTTTTGGCCTTCTTTACTGCCTGCGCCAGTTTCGAGAGTTCGCGGTCAATCTGTTTGGCAGTTTGCGGCCAGCGAGCGAGCATCTCCAGCTCCTGGCGCCACTCGTCCAGACTCTGCATCAGGTCATGCATATCTTCAACGCCGGCCGCTTCGGCCTCTTCCCATGTTTTGGCCGCCTTTACGGCCGCGAGCACTTCTTTGATCTTTACCATTTGCTCCGACAGTCCGGCCGGAACCGCCAATTTTTGTCTCTGGAGCCTGGCCGCCTGCTTTTCGAAATTAGCCAGCCCGCGTTCAATGTTCTTTACTTCGCGCTGAAGCTGGGACAAACGGCGTTTTTCCTCCTCCAAACGGCGCCGATCCTGCTCGAGCTCGTCCACCGTTTCGCCAAACTCATCCATGTTAAAATCCCGCATGTCTTCTGGTCCCCGCCCCTCGCGCAAATTGTCCATCATCTGCTCTCCGCGTTCATAGCGCTCGCGCATTTCTTTCGGCACTGGCTGGCCGCTGCGTTCGCCGTTTCTGATCATGAACTCAACTTCGTTCATCTGTCGGTCCATTTCTTTTACCCCGCGGCGAAAATCATCGCGAAATTCCCCCTCAGGCGGCATCTCCGGGCCGCGGCGCGTCTCGCCGTTCTCCTCGCGGCGACCCTCGTCTGGAAGTCCCTCTCTGCGTTCGCCGCGTTCGCCGCGAAACTCGCCTTCACCCATAAACTCGCGCCGCGGCGGCTGATTGGGAGTCCGGCTCTCGTCGAGCGGCATGGCCGGCGGCATTTCGGCCCTATATGGAGAGGGTTGGGGCTGATCCTGCGCAGGCGTGCCTGCGGCTGGAGAGACGGGCGGAGGCGGCATTTCCGGCCCTGGACCCGGACCCACGGTTTCATTCTCGTCGGCGTTTACTGTCGCCGCCGGACGAAAGCGGGCCGCCAGCTCTTTGAGCACCTGCGGCACCTCCAAATAAAAAGCGCTGGCCGGAACGGCGTACCCTAGCGCCAGCGCAGACGCTACCCCGATGATAGCGGCGCGGGATAGTCGATGTTGGGACATATCCAAAAAATAATAATAAGCCAAATTGAAACAGCTCAAGTATAGCACTAATGCCGACTGAGGCCAAATTAGCTTTCCACCGCCGCCGACTTTCTAGATAGTCGTGATCTCCACCTCTTTTTCTTCCCCGATGGTTTTTATTTTCTCGTTGTAATCTTTCACCAACTTTTCCACTTCATCGTTCATCTTAAACTTCTGGTCCTCGCCAATCGTACTGTCAGTCTCCGCCTGGTCTATCTCGCGACGGATGTCTTCGCGAATTTTACGCAGCGCTATGCGCGCTTGTTCCAACTTCTGGTGCAGCACCTTTATAAGCTCGGCCCGCCGTTCCTGCGTGAGGCTCGGCAGCGGCAGACGGATAGCCTTGCCGTCATTTACCGGGCTAATGCCCAGCGAGGAGCTTCTAAGCCCGGCTTCGATGGCCGGCGTTAGTGATTTGTCCCACGGCTCAATGGCGAGCGTCTTGGCATCGGCCACCGAAATCGAGGCCACTGCCTTTAGCGGTTGTTTCGTGCCGTAAGCCTCTATCAGCACATCCTCTACCAGGGCCGGTGTAGCCCTACCGGTGCGCAGACTTGAAATATCATGCCTTAGGTGGTCTATGGCGGCGTCAAACTGGGCTTTATTTTGCTGGACTATATTCATAATTGTATTTCACTCATTAATAATTTAGGGCGCTGCCAGCCGACTTTTACTTCTTCGGCGGGACGCTGAACCCAAGATAAATTCCGCCGGTTTCTGGCTGCACGCGCAAAAAAGTGGGAATTTGCCCCGAAGGCATTTTGCGCGTAACCCAGTTTTTGCCGCCGTCGATGCTGCGGTAAAACGTCGAGCGGGTGCCGACAGTCGCGGAATAGTACATCTCCTGATCATTTTTCGGGTTGACGGCAAAGCCGAAAATATTGACTCCGCCGGGCGGGGTGATGAGGTTGATTGACTCCCAGTCGTCGCCGGCGTTGCGGGAAACTAAAATGCCGTACTGAGACACCCAGTATAACTGGCCGGGACGAGTCGGATACAAGTACATCCGGCGGTACTCCAGAGCCTTGGGAAACTGCTTCAGCTGGTTTTTGATCTGCACCCAAGTCTTGCCGCCGTCGCGCGACCGGTATAAGCCGTTTTTGGAGCTGGCCGCGTACATGAGTCCGGCTTCATTGGTGTCCAAAAACAGCCGGGAGAGCTCATTGCCCACCTCGGAAGCCAGCCGCCAGCTCTGTCCTGAGTCTTCACTCTTCAAGATATCGCCGCTGCTCTCGGCCGCGAAAATTTCATGGGGAGAAAAAGGAGCGTAGGCTACAGTGCGAATACTGCGCGAGACGTCTGCTTCGCGGTAAATCTCGGTCCAGCTGCGATTGCAGTCCACCGTCTTGAAAATTTGGCGGCCGTTGGTGGCCAGAAGCGTACATTTGTCCTGGGGATGAATGGCAACGCTGTACACAAAACCGCTATTAAACGGCTCAACCGATTGCCGCCAGCTGCGGCCGCCATCATAGCTGTACAGCAACCCCTGCGTGCGGGTGAGCCAGTAAAGCGATTGCGGGTCTTGCGGATCCTCCACCACGCCATAGACGTCAACGGCGGACAGGCTCTTCACGCCGTCGGCCAGGGGCAGCAGGGAAATCGCCTGCCAGCTTTCACCCTTGTCAGCGGACAAAAACATGCCCGCCGGACCGGTGGTGCTGCTCTTGTTGCCGCCATCGAGCGATACGCAGCCCTGACCGGCCAAGACAAGCACGATGCCGGCGAGAAACCAAACCGGTAACCGCATTTTCATATAATCTTGCCTGAAATTAATAAACAAATAAATTTCTTAACTAACTGTCCGCGAATCCCGCCGCTGTTACGGTATGGCAAGCAACACCCGTTCCACCAGTAAGCGCGGGTGGACATTACGCGCCAATTCTTCCTTGGCCTGTCTCAGCGCGTAATCCAGAGCGATGATCCCGTGAGGCGTAAGCTTGGCCCGGGACCCGATAGCGGTACCGGCTTTATCGGCCAGCGGCTCGCGGACGATACGGGCCAGCGACACATGCCACTCGTCCAATACCGAGATAAGTTCTTCGCGCGCCGCGATATGATCCGTCTTATCCCCAAAAAGACCGTCCACAGCTTCGAGCTTCTCGTACCATGGACGCCCAAAAAGAGACAAAAAACGTTCCTGCTCGAGCGGTTTCTGTTTCTCGCCTTCTGGTACTGCCAGGGCGTCTAACATCCATCCCGGCCTGCCACGAGCCGCTTCGGCCAGGAGCGCGGCCTCAGCCTTTTTTAGGCCGCGGCGCTCGGCATATTCCGCCAACTCGGCGGCAGGCACAAGGGCAAAGTATATCCGCTGCATCCGGGAAAGTACCGTGGGCAAAAGCTGGGACTCATCCCGAACGGTGAGTATGAGCACCGTCTTCCCCCCCGGCTCTTCAAGTATTTTAAGGAGGGCATTGCCGGCCGGGGCGTTCAAATACTCGGCCCCGTCAATAATAGCCACCCGGTAGCCGCCGCTTTTAAAGGCGCTCTGCCGAAGAGACGAAACCAGAGAACGGATTTGCTCGATACTGATATCTTTCTTTAATTTCCCGGTATTTTCGTCAGTCGCGCGCTCCACGCAGTGGTAATCCGGCGAGGTGTGTATTTTTTCCGGAATAACCCCCAGCAAACGCGCGGCCACCAGCACAGCCGCCGTCCGCTTGCCCACTGAGTTCTGGCCGATAAAACAATAGGCGTGGTTTATGGCGCCGCGTTCGATGAGGGTATCAAAAAGCGCCATTATTCTGCCGTGGCCGATGAGTTCTGCCATATACACCAGAATACCATTTTTAGCCCGCCCAGGCAATTCAGGCGGCCAGCACTTGCCAGGTATGGCGGGCCGCCCGGTCCCAGGAAAATTGGCGCGCGTGCGCCAACCCGCGCTCGCGGCAAAGGCGGTTAAACGCGGCATCCGTGAGGAGTCGCACCCCGGCCGCGCACAGTGCCGCCGGATCTCCCGGGGCGACATACAGCGCCGCCGCGCCGCCCACTTCCTCGAGGCTGCTGCCGGCTCCGGCGATAACTGGCGTGCCCGAGGCCATGGCTTCTAGTAGTGGCAAACCAAAGCCTTCGTAAAGACTGGGAAACAGCACTGCGGCCGCGCCCTGGTAAAGCGCGGCCAGATTCTCGGCGCCGACCCAGCCCGGCGTCGCTATGCGGTCGCGATAGGGACTCTCCGCGATAGCCGAGACCACTTCTTCGTAGCCGTATCCTGGAGACCCCACGAGGACCAGATGCAAATTCTCACCGGGCAATCTGTCTTGAATCTGGGTAAAGGCCCGTACCGTGGCGACCGTGTTTTTCTTGCGTTCCAGCCTTCCGACAGAAAGCAGGTAGGGAGGATAAATACCGTAAACTGATAATACTCGGCGAATCTCCGTCTGTGCGCCCGGCATATCATACCGGCGGTCATAGCCGTGTGGCACGACAAAAATATTATCTCTGTCCGGCTGTAGGCTGTCCGCCCGCCGCTCGGCGAACAAATCCAGTAATTCTTTTTTTGTAAATTCCGAGGGCGTAACGATCCGCCACAGCCGGCGAACCGCGTAACGCGCCGCGGCGAGCGAGTACCGGCGCTCGAAGGCCGAATAAGTTTCCGGAAAGCGCGCCGCCGCCACGTCGTGGACCGTCATAACAGTCCGGGGCGGATGGATCAACGGCGGCACATGCGCCGGGACAAAAAGCACGTCCGGCGGCGACTGAACCATTTCGGTGCTCAAACGGAGATGAGTCCACAAACGCCGCGGCGGCCAGCTGAGTACTTTTTCTGTCCAATTGTCCGGCAGGTCACCGAGCGGACCGGAAAGCTTGGTATCCGCGTACAGCCTAACATGAACGTCTTTGGGCACCACGCGTTTGAGGGCCTCAATAATATGAAAGCTGTACCACTCCACTCCGGTCTTGTGCTCGTGGTTGGCGCGCGAGGCGTCTATACCCAATATCATAACTGAAAACCATCTCAAAAATAGTTAACGAACCCGGCAACCTTGATATCCGGCCGCAGTATGGTGTATTCCGGATCTTTCAGGGCGAGTCCCGCCTCTACCGAAACCGCTCCCCGGCCAGAGATGGCCGAAACCGCCGCCTGTCCGCCGATCAGTTTGGGCGCGATGTAATAAATGATTCTGTCTATGAGCCGCCGGTCCTTGAGCGCCGCGTCGTACCAGGAGCCATTCACCCCCGAGCCGCCTTCGACATAAACGCTCCTTACGCCCATGGCGGCCAGATAAGCCAGCAACTTCGCGATAGAAACTTTTCTCTTGCCGAATGTATGGTATCTAATGCCGGAGAGAGCCCACGTCCGCTGCCGGGCGGCCGGCGCCGCGCCGGTAGCGGCCACGAACACGAACTCATCGCGAAAAACCTTTTTTTCAAGATCCGACGACAGCCGCGGATCGATAATCACCCGCAGCAAATTTTTCTGCTTGTACGGACCGTGTGCCGCCAGTTCCGGATTGTCGGCGGCCACTGTCCCGGCGCCCACGATCACCGCGTCGCACTGGCTGCGCTCCAGCCGGGCGTCCGCCCGCGCCGCCTCGCCGGTAATCCACTTGGAATCTCCGGCGCGCGTGGCTATTTTCCCGTCTAGCGATACGGCCGCTTTTACCACTACGTACGGCAGGCCCGTCGCCACCCACTTCAAAAACGGCTGATTGATAAGCCGTATCTGGCGCGCCAGCCGGCTGCGGGCCGGAATAAATTCCGCCCTTATCCCCCGCTGGCGTAAAATCTTAACTCCGCCGCCATTCACTTTTGGGTAAGGGTCTTTCATGCCCGCTATCACGCGAACGATGCCGGCGGCCACGATCGCATCGGTGCAGGGCGGCGTCTGGCCGAAATGGCAACAAGGTTCCAGAGTAACGTACAGAGTTGACCCGGCCGCCCGCTTTCCCGCCCGGCGGATCGCCTCGACTTCGGCATGGTTGTGACCGGCCGGCTGGGTATACCCGGCGGCAACCACCCGGCCGCCTTTAACCAATACCGCTCCGACTGCAGGATTCGGCAAAGTAAGACCAAGACCGCGGCGCGCCTCGGCCAAAGCTAATTCCATGAAGTAATCCCGCATGCGGTTGTGTGGCATACGCAGCGTATCAGATCGTTTCCAGCCAGTGTCCCAGTTTTATCCGCTTCGCCTCCAGGTACGCATCGTCCACCCCGTTTGGAGGCACAGCCAACGGCACGCGCTCGGCAACTGTGATCCCCAAAGCGGAGAGCTGCTCCACTTTGTCGGGATTATTCGTCATCAGCCGCACGGTTCGAATGCCAAGCGACTCAAGAATGGCCGCGGCCACCTCGTAAGTGCGCGCGTCCGGAAGGAATCCGAGCTGTTCATTGGCCACGACCGTATCCAGGCCTTGGCGCTGTAGATCGTAGGCTTTGATTTTGTTCGAGAGCCCGATATCGCGGCCCTCTTGGCGCAGATAAATCACCGCTCCGGCGCTGGCCGCGCCAATCATTTGGAGCGCCTTATCCAGCTGATTTTTGCAATCGCAATGCCGGGAATGGAACACTTCGCCGGTGATACATTCGCTGTGAACGCGCACCAAAACTGGCTCCAGGGCGGAAAACTGCCCCCGGCTCAGAACGACGTGCTCGCGTCCTTCGCGGTCTACGTATATTTCTATCGTGAACTCGCCGTAGTCGGTCAGGAGTATTGAGGCGGCTGATTTAGTTATCGGATAATTGTCCATCGCGCTAAGATAAAATACTGGGGCCTACTCCCAAAAATTATTCCCCGGGTCAGTTTTGGATCAGCCAGGCGCCAGCAATCTCCGGATTGAGGAGGCTACTCGCGGTATGGCGACGAAATCCGGGCATTGCTGGCGCCTAAATGGCCAAAAATGAACCGGAGGTTATTTTTGGTCAGCAGGTCCTATTTCGTCGCCAAAATGCTCCGCTTATAATTTTCCAGATTCTCGAGCGCTATGCCGGTGCCCTTGGCCACGCACAAAAGAGGCTCGTCGGCCACGTAGCACGGCACGCCCGTGGCCTCGGATACCAGTGCGTCCAGATTGCGCAGCTGGCTCGACCCGCCGGACATGATAATACCCTTGTCGATGACATCGGCCGAAAGCTCTGGCGGCGTGTTGTGCAGCACTTCCTTTACCGCCTCTACCAGGCCTTCGAGATCGTGCTGGAGCGCCTCGGTAGTATCGTCAGACGAGAGAGTAATCGTTCGCGGCAGGCCCATTATCATGTCCCGGCCTTTCACCTCGAGCGACAGGGGTTTGTCCATAAACATAGCCGAACCGATCCTGATCTTCACATCCTCGGCCGTGCGCTCGCCAATGGCGAGACCGTATTTGCGCCGCACGTACTCGGCAATGGATTGATCGAAACGGTTGCCCCCTATCCTCACCGAGCCGCACGAAACTATGCCCCCGAGCGAGATGACGGCTATCTCGGCCGTGCCCCCGCCGATGTCTATGATCATGTGCCCGGAGGCCGAACCGATCGGGATGTCGGCCCCGATCGCGGCCACGATCGGCTCTTTGATAATGTAGGCCGCGCGAGCGCCCGCCGCCATGGCCGCGTCGATCACCGCGCGCCGTTCGGTCGAGGTAATGCCGGCCGGCACGGCGATCATGACCTCGGGCCGGAACAAGCGCACGCCGCCCAGGGCCTTATTAATAAAATAACGAAGCATGGCTTCGGTGGTGCTGTAACTGGCGATCACGCCGTCTTTGAGCGGCCGCTCGGCGATAATCGTATCCGGGGTCCGGCCGATCATTTCTTTGGCCTCCATGCCGACCGCCAGCACTTTTTTGTCTTCGCGCGAGATCGCCACCACCGACGGCTCGTTGACGACGATACCCCGCTTGGGAAGGTAAACCAGTATATTGGTGGTACCGAGGTCAATGGCGACTTTTTTTATGAGCATAACTTCTAAAAACGAATAGAGAACTCTCTGTCTTCGCGCAGGTCAGAGGCGATTTGGTAGCGCGCATCGTGCCATTTGCCCGGTTCTTCCGCCGGCGCGGCGCCGGTTACTATTCTGCCAAAATCGAGATCCAAAGTCAAACCGGGCGCGATCGTGCCAAGCTGTTTTTGCACGGACAAATTGTACGAACCCTGGGCAATCTGATCGGCCGTCGGCTGGGGCAATTTATAGCGGAAAGTCAAAGTTTTGGTTTGCCCGGGTTCGATGGCGATAAACGCGCCGAACCAGCGCTTGCTGAGCTCCTCGCCGGTGTCCACCGGCCCCTCGCCGACAGTCCGGTCCCACTTCATGGCGCCGGCAGCGCCGACAAGCTCGGCGCCTGGGGGCACGAAAACGCGCGCGTAGGTGCGGTAGCGCGACGTGCGCCAGTCGAACTTGCCCGTGTGCCGGTAAGTCATGCTCGCGCGGGCCTCGTAACCGCCTCCCGGCAGCGGCAAGAGCTCATAATTCAAGCCGCGTTCAATGGCGTGGTCAGTTTTGAGAGCGGCCAAATTCGCGTCCGCCCACAAAAGATAATCTCCGGCAGCCGGTTTGACGGCACCGCTTAGGTCAAGATCCCGCAGTTTGCCCGCGAACGTCTCGTCTTCGCTGTAGAGCATAAGATGCCGCTCGCGAGCCAAGCGGTCGAGCACGCCGACATACTCCTTGCTCCGCCCAATGACCTGTTCGCCCGAGCGCGCGAGCACCGCGTGCATAAGCGGCTCGATGATCTGTTTGCGTTTAGTCAGATGAATGCCGTCTTCCTGGTAGCCGTACTCGACTTCGTATTCCAGTTTTTCGATCACCGTCCCGGCCGCAAACTCGACTCCCTGGACGCTTACCGGGCCGGTCAAGCGCATGAGCTCTTCCAAAACGGTAGCCGTTACTCCCACCACGGTATCTATCTCCGCTGCCGCCGTGCCGCCCTCGCGTCGGTAAAGATCGAGCGCCTGCCGCGCGCTCGCGGCAAAATCCGGGGACCAGTTGGCGTCGCGGAAATACCACCGGTCAACCTTCAGATGATCTTTCATGACCGGCAAAGGCTCCGGCAGCTTGTCTTTGGCCGCGGCATTGTCTATGTTTTCGGTGCCTTCAATTTTCAGTACGCTCGTCCGGCCGCGGTCCGCGCGCACGACGGCGTATACGCCGATAAATCCGCCGCCGGGACGCAGTTCGGTGTTATTGAGAAAAAGAACCAAAAAAGTGCGCGGCTGGCCAAATCCGAGCAGGTCCGGCATGAGCGCGAACAGAGGCGCGTGGTCTTCTCCGACCCGGCGCTTGATCTCGTTCTGGACAAACGGCGAGGCGAGAAGCGCCTCGGGGCGAAAATTCCTGAACGCGCGGTAGACCGACAGGGCGGAAACGGACAGAACCAATCCGGTGCCCGCGAGCAAGTATGGCCAGAGGCGGCGGCGAAACAGAGACATACTTATTTCGTTGTTAAAGACGTAATCGGCCGGAGCGAAGGCCGGTTTTTATTTCCTCCCCGCTTTTTCTGCGAAACGTTAAAACCCAAATAGCGCCCGAACATCAGATGAGTTACGGCGTCAATCGCCGGAATGGCGCTGACAAAAATTAATGTTACCGGCAAGAGCAGCCATTGCGTAACCATAATAAGGTACATATGGCGCGGATGGCTTTCGGGTTTCTGGGGCAAAAGCGGCAGGCTGAACATGGCCGACAGAATCATGCCGAGCATGGCGATCGTCATGAGCACCTCCAGGATGTGGGGCGCGTTGAAATAGAGCGCGCTCTGGCGCACCGACTCGGGCGCGACCCACATGGGAAGGCGGCCGAGGATGGTAATAAGAAGCGCGACCAGGCACCACGACCATTTTCCTTCCCACTCGATAAATATCCACTTAAACTTCTTCCACCAGGGTATGAGCTTGCCTTTCCGGCGGAATTCCCAGAGAAGATAGGGCACGTGCTCCACGCCCCAGGCCCAGCGCCGCTGCTGGCGATACAGGTTCCGCAGGCTCTTCCACCAGGAATCATCGCGCACCGTATCCATGGAAACGGGGATGTAGAGCGGGACAACGGCGTAATCGCCGTTGTAGGCGAGATAACACTGGTAAAATATGCGCGAGTCCTCGCTGACTATCCGGCGATCGTGGAACCCGGCGTCGACGAGCGCGCGAAAGCTCATCGAATGCGACGAAAAAGTTACCAGCGCGTCCTGGCGCGCGAGCGTGGTAAAAAGCCAAAACGTGGTGCCGAAAGCCATCACGCGCAGCACGGCCGGCGATTCCCACATGTTGTTGTTATACAGCGCAATCGGCTGGTATGAAGTGCGCGTGGGGCGCGGATTGGTACAGTAAGCGTACGTGAGATAGCCGAAGTACTGCTCGTGCACCACCGTATCGATATCGAAAATCGTGATTACGACCTGGTCGTAGTCCCAACCTTTGGCATCAATGTATTTTTTGACCTCCCGCTCGGCGTAGTGCAGATTCGAACCTTTGCCCGGAATTTCACCTTCGAGATTCAGGGGGTGGAGCGTACAGAGGATATCGGCGAACGAAGCGCCGAACTCGGAGCGCACCAGCCGGCAGATCTCGTCAAAGTGCGCGCGCGTACGCTCTTCTCCGGCCACTACGATCACAAATTTGCTCCGGTCGTACACTCCGCGCGCGATGCTCTCAATAGAGCTTCGGACTACGCTCCACTCTTCGTTGTAGAGCGTGAGAAATATCACGTGGCGCTTGTCCTCCCAGTTGCGGAGCTCCTGTTTGAGCGCCGTTTTCCAGTCGGTGCGGCCGACCGCGTGGAAGCGGCGCCAGGCGACCAAAAGATAAAAAGAAAAATTGAGCACCTTTAGCACCCAATAAATATCAAACAGGATGATAAAATAAATCATCCAGAGCGGCCGGACGAAAGCCAACGCCAGGGCCGCGAATAGCGTTACCCAGACAGACAATCCCGGCAGAATCTCGTAGAGGCGGTAACGCTGGTAATCGGTGAGCATCAAGTTATAATCTAATAGTATTTGATGCGGAAATCACTCTCCGGCTGGTCTTCGGTCTCTGCCGGGTCGGCTCCCGGGGCCAAAGGCGGAACGTCTTCCCACCGCTCCTCTATCCGCTCCACCCGCGCAGGCCGCGGACCGCGAAGAGCCCAGGCTCGAAGTTCAAGCAGCTTGTCTTCGTCTCCGGCGGCGGCAATCGAGACGCTGCCGTCGCGTTCGTTTCGCACCCAGCCGGTAAGCTGGAGTTCGACGGCTTTTTTCATCGTGTGCCAACGGAAGCCGACTCCCTGCACGTCGCCATAGACCGTAAGAAAAAGGCGTTTGCGCGTCATTAAGTAAGAACTGGTAGTGAATTATTAGCAATTCTATCCTAAGCCGAGCCGAAACATAGACTGGTTTTCGCGGCACCAATGTCTGAGCCTGTAAGAGCGAGTTTTGGTGCCGTGAAAACCAGTCTATGTTTGAGGCGAAAGGAGAGACTCGCTATGAGTTCTAATATGAGCCAGTATACCGTTGCCGCTTGACAAAAGCAAGGTAAGAAGATACAATCTTCTGCTCCCTGTTCTTTATACGCCGCCGGCTTCAATAGCTTGAAAATCCATAATCTCACCCAGTGTCCGGGCGCGGTTATGGGTTCCCAAGCAGGGAGCAAGGGGACCAACGTTGTGGGGTCAAGATGACCCGGAAAGAAGACCAGATGGAATTTTTTGTCTGTATCGGACTGCGGCGGCGTCTGCTGCGCTCTGCCGCGCTGGTGGCCAAACTCTGCCGGAAACGCGGCGTCCGCGCTGTCTGCCTGGCTCACGGCGCTCTGCCGCGCTACCTGCTGGCGGCCGATATCTTGACCGGCACCCTGGTCGCCCAGGGCATCGAGGTAACCACTTTTGGCCCGCAGAGTGAACTCGCGGCCAAGAGCTCCGGCCAGGTTGTCGGCGACCGCATCAGCGAGCTCGACAGCAGACGCAATGAGCGCTCGCGGCAAACTAGCCGCGAGCAGGCGCTGCTCGTAATCGCCTCCCGGACCGCGATCCAGAAAGGCGTCCGGGACTGGGTCGAGCAGCCGGTAGACCGGAGCTGGCTCGCGCCCGGGACCGTGCTCTTCATACACGATCCGCAGACGACCGAACTAATCTCGGACTCGACAACCGCTGTCGAGGTCTTCAACCCCTGACCAAGCCGGTACATCGAGTTCCACGACTCTGTGCCGGCAATCCATCCTGAATACCGGAAGAGTCCGGTCTTGAGGAGAGATACGCTTCAATAATCTGCTTTGACAGCGGATGGACACTAACCGAGCCGCCGGACAATACCGGCTTCGGCATCGACTTCTACGAGATCGCCGTCTTTAAAGACCTGCGTGGCTGTCTTCGTTCCGGTAACACAGGGTATCTTCAATTCCCGCGCGATCACAGCGGCGTGGCTCGTAATTCCGCCCCTGTCAGTAACGATTGCGCCAGCGAGGCGCATGGCCGGAAGCAAGTTGGGATTGGTCGCGACCGATACCAGTACATCCCCGGGCTTCATCTTGGCCATATCGGCCGTCGTAAACACTATACAGACCTCGCCATGCGCTTTGCCAAAGTAGGCAACCTCGCCGCGAAGCTCGGACAAATGCAGCGTCGGGATTTCTTTCACGTATCGTTTCATAACCGTGCGCGCCTGTTCTCCGGTATATAACCGATGGCCTGTGCTATCACGCACAAGCACCGAATATGCCAGACGCTCGTTGAGTTGATGCGCGTCTACCTCTCCGCTTTCCAAAATCTCTTCCATCTCTTCGGGCAAAATGTGTTTTACTTGAATTGGCGACAGGTACAATCTAAGGGCGATCTCACGGATGAGCCTGTCCATGTGAAAATAGGACTTAAAAAGGGCATCCTTACGGTAATCCTTTAGATACATCGCCTGGCGCGCGAGGCCAATCCAAAAACGATACTCCGTATCTTCGTTTAGTTTCAACTCCCGGGACATCCGACGCTGGAGAGCCATGAGTCCTCGCCGTTCGGCCTCAAGAGCGCTCATGAGTTTGTCCACAGAATTTTTTTGAATAATCAGACTGCGAATACGATCCAAGAAATACTCAATCCCCCACGCCGGGCCATCGTAATTGTACGGCATCCAAGCATAAACACGGTGATGACGCCGGATCGCCCGCCGCAGGACCGGATCAAGGACGCCAAGACGGGCTACGATTGTGTCTGTTCCCCTGATAAACAGTCGCTTGGCATCCCGCGAACTTTGAATTCGTCCGACAAGGCGTAACAGATCGCGTTCTTCTTTTTGCCTGGTACTCAAACGCGTAGGAGTAAGCAGCACGCTCAGATATGAGCTCGCCTGTTCCGGCTTATCAAGAGCTTTCAATTTGCGGCCAAGATAGTCCCCCAGTTTTTTCGTCAAAAGGTTGTTTGGCCCCTCCAAAGAATTCGGAAACCAGGAATAGAGGTACATCTGCCGAAACCGTTTTTCGTACTCGCGGTACAATCCATAAAGCTCGCGGTTGCTTTTTTTAGTCAAATCAGACCGGGCCACGCCGGTGGTGAATGCCAGCAGCGTCCGGCACTCGCGGGGGATCCTTTTGAGTATCCCTCGGGCCCAGGCCGGACGCTCTCCGGCTTTTTTCAGCATGAGCCGGGTAATCCGCTCATGCGCCGTGGGATCGACCGCAACGCGGTTCGTCCGGTTCTGCCACTCCTGGATCTTCATCCCGCCGTAATTTTCTCCGGCGAGCTTATGAAAATCAGAGGAAAGCATCTCGACCAGCATGCACAGGGGCCAAATCGAGACTTCGTAGTTGGTCGTAGCCACGGTTAATTTTTTCTGCCTGTCCATAGGCAAAGAAATAAGCCGGCCCTACCGGGCAAACGCCAGCATAAAAAAATGGCGGAAAAACAACTCCGGTCCGTCGTGAAAAGTTTCCTCGAGTCGGAAACCATGGCGTCCAACCATGGAGACGAATTCCGCCTCCGGGTAAACGGTATTGATTATGGAATTCCTGAATTCATTGATGCGCTTGTACTCCCCGTCGGGCAAAAGACCGGCGGCCTGAAGCTCGTCTATGCGCCGGAAAGTCACACCGGCGTCGTACTGGAAGTTTGCCGGATTGTACGCCTGATCTTTAAAAACGAAAAACCTTAGCTCCATAAAAAGATCATTCCAGGTCAATTTGCCCGCGCGGTAATCCCCGACCAGGGCAGACGCATCGCGATAACCGTCGTAATCCGAAACAAAGCAACTGTTGCGCGCCACCAGATAACCCCCAGGCGAGAGACTTCGCGCGCACCTTCCGACAACAGTTTCATTGTCTTCGCGGCTGGCGAGACTCATTAGCGATCCGTCGCCGAAAACTAAACCAAAGTAACCGGCGGGAAATTCGGTCGCCCGCCAGTCGCCGAGATGGCGTTTATCGAGCTCGCTTCCGGCGTGCTCCATGAGAGCCGAAAATTTAACCAGCATCTCGGGGCTGATATCCAGGGCGTGCGCTTCGAGCCCGGCGCTTATCGTGAGATCACGCAGCTCCGGAGTCGACCCCAAGATGAGCGCCCGCGGCGGCAGACTGGGGTTTTCCCGGACTCTTCCGACGTACTTAGCATATACGCCAAGCTCGGCGCTCGAAGGCGCGAACGGCGGCACACGATTCCCGGGACGCGCCCGATTGTCCGCGATCGGCGTCCAGCTTTGCGGTTGACTCATAGCGGTTGACATTATGGATTACGCGGCCGGCCCGCGAAAAATAACCAGCTATCCTTTGTCATCCGCAGATGATCGGGATCGGGAGCCACCGGAGAAAGGAAAAAATGACCGGCCATCAACTTCTCCAACTCCGGTTTCAGATAAATGGTATGGATAATTTTACCGCGGAACCACCACATGGCCTCGAAAGCGGCCTGGCCAAGACCGCCGGATTCACGGGCTTGCCGGATTTCTTCCCAAAAGGCGCCCAGATTGGTCCGGCTCGTCTCCGGGTCGCGGTAGCGAGGGGTAAGTTCGCTGTACAAATAAAGGTCGTAAAAGGTATCGAACCAGTGCGCGCCGCCTTCGTCAAATTCCCGGCTGATCTCGGCCACTGTCCGGACCGGGCGGTCCGGATGAATAACGCCCTCGCGCAGAACCAAAGTCCCGCCCGGACGAAGCAGCCGGCGAAGGTTGGCAAAAAACTCGGTTTGTTTGTCCGGCGGAATATTGTTCGACGCACCGTCGCCGAGGACCAAATCGAACGCGGCGGCCGGAAGCGAAGCATCAAGCCAGCTCGCGATCCGCACGGTTTCGCGAGTATTTTCTTGGTGGCGCATGAGCGGCGCGCATTTGGCTATCATCTCGTCGCTGATGTCGAGCGTCGTCAAATTGCCGCCGCGTTCGAGAACCATGTCCCTGAGTTCCGGCGTTGCCCCGAGGACGCAGGCCGTGAATGCCTGTTTGCCGGCGATAGCCGAGTTGATCAGGCGCGCGTAGGTCGCCAAAATCGCCGGACTCGCGGACGGCCCGCCCGGGTACTGCGACCGGTCCTTTGTCCGGGCGGCTGCGACTTGTCCGCTCCATTCGTCTTTTTTTTGGTCAATGTAACCAGCCATAAGCAAAGTTTACGGCCTTTTCCGGCATATCCACATCTCGACGCAGCCGGCATCGTCATAATCGTTTGCCTTGACGCTTTCGCCGAGTTGAAAATAGGGACCGATGTCAGCCAGGAGATCGCTCTTATATCCAATCTGCCACGTTTTGTCAGTCGTACCCCAAAATTTATGCAGGTCAGCCAACAGCCGGCCGGCGCCTGGAATTGACGCCCCCCTCACAAATTTCCCGGCGCGCCAAAATGAAGCCAGATCATCCCAAATTCGCCGCATCGATACGCTGCGATCGCGTTTGTTGTAAGTATTAGTGAGCAGTTTAAAAAACAATTCAAATGCCAGCTGCCGGCTGTATGGCCGACTGGCATAATCTTGAACTATCGGCAACGCCGATTCGCGTTGCCAGCCGTCCGGCACCAAATGAACGCGATGGACGTAAAGCCCGGCTGGCGTAAGAAGCCTCGCGACCGTCTCATTAAACTGAGTCCACTGGCGTCGGGGAACATTCGACCACGAATAATCCCCGATAACCGCGTCAAAATAGCCACTCTTGAGCGGATTATCCACCCAGCTGCCGCGGACCAAAATATCCTTCTCGCACTGCGGGACAAAGCGATTCATGGCGAGTATCATTTCCAAATTGATGTCGAGCGACGTTACTTCGACCGGCAGTTTATGGAGCAAATTACGGATCTCGGGTGTGGCGCCTAATACGAGCGCCCGGCCAGACTTCTTTTTTCCCAGGGCCCGACGGACGTATTTAGCGTAGAGCTGGCAATCTTCAGGCGACGGCCGGCCCGGCGGCGTGTAATACGCTTCCCAACGGTTCGCGAGGTCTTTCCAAGGCGTGGCAAACGTTTCCTTTGCGGGCATAATTTATTTGCTTAACTTGATAATCGGCATATTCCGGCAATAATCTTCCCTGGTGAACAGCCAGGAAACTTGCTTGAAACCCGCGGCCGTATAGGCAGCGACTATCTCCTCGCGACGAATTAACCCGCGAAACTTGGTGCCCTTGGGCATGGAAATGAGCGGGGTCGTCCGTTCGTAATCAGCGCGGGATATCCGACCGTCTTTCAGCCACTCTTTCGCCAGGCGGCGAGCCAGCGGATAATTAACATACCCACGGCGATCGGCCGAATGGAAATACAACGCGACTTCCAAATACGTGAACAGCGGGTGCGGCCGGCGTTTCTTAAAAGCGTAGGCTTTCACCAATTCGGCCAGCCGATCTTTGTCTTTGGGCAGCCAGACATTGCCTCGGCAAAAATAGACGCCTTCAGGCTTGAGCGCCCGGTGCATAACAGCAAACATGCGGACCAGATCCGTATGTTTAACAACGTTCATGACCCGGTGTCCGACTATGACGTCATACGTGCCGTCGGCGGCAATATCCAGCCAGTTGATTTCGATGAAATGCTCCCCGGGAAATTTTTCCCGCGAAAAGGCGGTCAGGGCCTCGTAATTGGCGCGGGAAAAATCCGCCACGTATGGTTTAACGCCCAAATGCCGGGCTAACGAACGGTACTCAATCGTTGATCCCAAGATCAGCAGCTTTAGACGGCTGTTTTTGGCCAGGCGACGTTTTAATTCGCTCTCCAAAAGTTTAATCTCCGACGGAGTCGGCCTAGCCGGCACCGGGAATTGGTCCCAAATTTCGGCGTAATTCCAATTGGTTTTAGTGCTCGAAAGTGCGGTCGGCATATTCATTTTTTCTTCAACACATAAACAGGGTACCAATTATGCGACGGCTCGTTGCCGAAATGCTTTGCCTGGATAACAAAGTACCCTTGTACCTCCCGGTCAAAATCCTCCGCCACCATGATCGAAGCCGGACTTTTCTCGACCGCGAGCGCCCGGGTAAAAAAATCATAGTCGCTGTCTTTGAGAAGACCGTCCGCGTGGACTTTATCGAGCGCCGACTGGGCCGCGGGAATATCCCACATCGCCGTGACCGGGTCGGGGCGGTACCCGTAAACATACTGCATTGAGCTTTCGTAAAAAGAGTACTTGTCGGCGTATTCGGCGTTGTGTTTCTTGACCACGGCGGCCAAATCGACGACCGTGCGATCGGGGCGAAGGCACTCGCGGGCGATAAATAATCCGTCGTCTTTGAGATGCGCGACGATGCGTTTGAAAAATACATCGTAATCGACGGTGTGGAGCACCCCCGGCACCCAGTCTCCGAAAATTAGATCAAACTGCCGACCAAGCTCCATTGTCCGCCAATCCTGTTCGTAAAAAGCCTCTTCTCCCCGATATTCCATCGGCTGTTCGGACAGTATCCGATAGAACTTATCGGAAAAATCCACTATGTGCACGCGCGCGCCGTGCTGGTGGCACAAAGAGCGAAATTCGACAGTCGAACCTAAAATAAGGACGTCCACCGGCCCGTTGGCCTTCTTCTCGAGAATATACTTTTCAAACCATGCGACTTCGCTCGGCCACGGCCGCGCCGGGGCGGGAAGATTTTTCCAAAATTCTGCTTTGGTCGGTTGCCAGTTGGCGATGGCCATAAATCAAGATAAGTTACTTATCGCGCGCGGTTTTAAGTTATAGACGTAAGTGGTATCGGCAAAAACGGTATCGTCCTGTTCCTTGTCGGCAATTTCAAAATACCGCAGCAGCGACCGGCTAACCTCGTCCCAGCTTCGGCCGATATTCCACGACTGGCCGCGCGGTAGAATTTCCGTAATCTGTTCGTAGTACGAGCGGATAAAAGGCTGGTCCAGATGTCTTTCAAGGAGAGAGAACATCCGATCGGTCGTTGACTCTGGATTTCGATGAGTCAAAAAGAGAAGTGTATTCATGAACTCGGTCAGCGTCTCTTTCGTCGAGGGGACGGCCGCGAACTTGGCAATTAGCTCTTCCGGATCATGGATACGGGTCTCCGGCAAATGACTGGTATCGCGGGTAACATGCGCGCCGCCCGGGGCGAGAATTCGGTGGATCGTGCGGTAAAGATCCTCTTGCCGGGCAAACGGGACATTGCCCCGAATTTGATCGCCAAACACCACCTGATAAGTGTTGCTGGGTAGCCGGGCTTCCAGCCAGTTCCCCTCGATCCAGGTCTCCCGGTCCGGCGCCTCGGTCATAAGCTCGGTCATGGCCCGGATCATCTCTAAATTAAGATCGAGAACCGTCACCGCAATCCCTCTCTCGCGCGCGAGCATATCCCGAAGCTCCGGCGTCGCTCCAAACACCACGACGCGCGGCTCGGCCACATTTGCGATCGCCTGATCCATGTACTTTTTATAAATAGCCAAATCGTGAGGCGATGGATGGTTACCATCGCCAAGTTTCGCCCAATTAGCCGCGATCTTTTTCCAGGGCGTGCCATAGGTTTCCGGAACCGCGGTGCTCGGGGCCATAGATCAGAATTTTTTTAACACAAAATTGGGGTAGAACTCGGGGTAAAACGGAAAATCGTAATCAACATGCACCTCCGCGATCGCAAAGTATTCCGCCAGCCGGTCGCGGGCGAACTGTTCGGTCGGAAGAAAGAAAACAAAATCGGTCAGGTGCTTGCCGAGCCGCCGCCACTCTTCGTACTGGCCGGGCGTGATAAGTCCTTCGGCATATATGCCGTCGACGAGACTCGATACTTTCTTTAACGGTATCGGTTCGTTGTCTTTTTCCATCGCCGCCAGGTATGAAGGCGTGCCAAATACGTAGTAAAAAGAATGCCGCGCGATGTCCTCGCGGCGCTTCTTGGTTTCGGCCGCGATATCAAACCCGCGATATTTTTCCGGGAAGACATGCACCCGCTCGATATATATTCCTTCCGGAGCCAAGTGCCGCTTAATGTTTCCGAGCAGCCGCCCGTTGGACTCTTTCGGAACAATATTAAAAACCGCATCACCAAGAATAATGTCGAACTCTTCTCCCAAATCCATCGCGCACCAGTCGGCCTCGACATACCGCTCATTGTCTTCGTACTCGTCTTTGTGCCGCATCGCTTGCGAAAGGATGCGGTAGTTGTCGCGGCTAAAATCGACGACGGCCGGCCGGATTCCCCGGTCAAACAACATATCCCGGAACTCGCTCGTTGATCCAAGAACTAGGACACGGGGACCTTTTTTCGGATAGGCAGCCAGCTTCTCCTGAATAAAAGCCAGCGAACCCGGCGTCGGGCGAGCGGGCGGGGTCCAATACTTCACCCAGCGTTCGGCGAAATCTGTCCGCCAGTTTGTATTTTCCATAGCCATTCAAGCTCAACAGGAGTATTTTAGCCACAGTGAGAGCTTTTTTGCAACCTATATAAATGTAGAAGCCCAGTCGGATGACTGGGCGGGCGGCGCCGGTGGGCGCCGTAGAGAACCATGGTGGGAGGACTAGAGGCGCGGCCCGAGGGCCGTCTGGAGCTTCGCGACGACCTGGCTCGGGGTCTCCCGGGTGCCGACCGCGAGGCGGATGGTGCCAGGCGGCAGGCTCTGGTTGAACTGCCCGAAGTCGACGTGCGTCGACTGGGCGTGTCCGAACGAGGCCCGGAACGGGATGACCGGCTCGAAGAGCCGCTCGCCCGCGCCGCGCTCATCGGTCTCGACCTCGAGGTAGAGGACGCCGCCGGCGCCCCGCGCCAGCTCCGAGTCCCAGCCCGGGTACCACACGTTCCTCACGCGCGGATGCCCGCGCAGGAACTCGGCCGCGGCCTTGGCGTTGAACGACAGTCGCGGCATGACCTCGGCGCAGGCCCCGAAGAGGTCAACCGGGAAGTCCGCGAGCTGCGGGTACTGGATCCCGAAGCCGTGGGCCAGGACCTTGTCGCACTCGGCGATGAACACCTGGGGCGCGACGATGATCCCGGCCGTGCCGTGGTCGATGTCCCCGGTCCGGTAGTACTTGGAGAGCGACTCCACGTACACCAGCTTGATGGTGCCCGGACCGAAATCCCTCCTGACCCGGTCGTAGACCCCGAACGGGTTCAGGAGCGCGCAGGTGGTGAAAGTCCCGTCTACGACGAGGACCTCCTGGTTGTTCCAGTGCTCGCGCAGGAACTTCTCGAGAACGAAGACCGGCATGGGGATCCCATTGCCGATCGTCTCGACGAACACCATGAACCGCATCCCGGTGGGGAACACGTCCGGTCCGAGGCCGCGGACGGCGTTGAAGCGGTGTGGCTTCGTGGTCCGGAAGAGATCCGGCGCCGTCCTGAAGAGCTCGTCGGTGAGCCCGTACAGGACCTTCCCGGCGGCGAGATGGTCAGCGTAGCACCGGATGCCGGTCTCGAACACCGCCCGGATCGCGGCCATGCCGCAGTTGGTGAGGCGAGCCTCGAAGCCGAGCCCCGTCGCGCCGACTCGGTCGGCGTAGTTCTTGGCTACGGCCAGCGAGATCGTGTTCCCGTACCGCGCGTACGGGATGTCCGGGACATTGACGTCGAAGCTGGCGGCCAGCTCGCGCTCGGCCTCCCGGCTCACCGGGGACAGAGCAGTGTCATAATTCGGGCAGGTGGCTTCCAGCCACTGCCCGACGCTTTGTCGTACCATGGTTTGTAACCCCTCCTTTCCCGACGCCAGCCGGGAACGCATGCACCCCGCGCCGAGTCTGGCCGAGGAATAACCGAATATACACTAAAAAACGCCTCTTGTCAAGGCGTTTAGGGATCTTTTGACCTATAATTAGCCAAAAATAATCAGTAGCGGCCAATAATTATTGGCACCTGCTCCCGGTACCAGTCCTGTCCCGAAGTAAATTTGATAACGGGAAAGAATTCTCTCAAGCGCGCCACAAACTCGGACCGGAGCGGAATATTCATTTTAAAGTCGCCCAAAACGTCCCACCGTTTGGTAAATTCGCCAAATTCAAATTCGGAGACAATCCCCTGCCGACACGATTCCTCCAGCCTCGCCCGGCTGGTCGGACAATACATGGTGTCAGCGGCGAAATCATAGTCGGCCAGGAGTACTTCTATCCAAACCGCGGCAAATGGATTAAGGTGCGCGCGTTCCGCGCGGTACAAGGCGAATATCTGCTCGTGCGTCAGGACAGTATTATCTGCCCGGAGCGGCACCTTCAAAATCACTTCCGCTCCCGGCCGGGAATGCGCGCGGATATTCTCGAACATCACGCGGTGATCGGAAACCGGCGTCACGGTCGTGGCCAAGTCGCCGAGCCAAACGTCAATCTGGCCAGGAAATTCCATTTTCCTCCAGTCCGAT
Source organism: Candidatus Magasanikbacteria bacterium GW2011_GWA2_56_11 (assembly GCA_001004885.1). GTDB lineage: Bacteria > Patescibacteriota > Patescibacteriia > Magasanikbacterales > UBA922 > GWA2-56-11. Next base: position 26,596 of record LCRX01000001.1, on the reverse strand, counting down.
ACGATCAGTCGCTCCGCGCCGTCCGGGTGAAGAAGATGGCGGCCGAGAGTGTCGAAATTATCCTGGCGGTAATCAACGCACCGGTAATCAATCGCGTAAGTCTGGCACAAATCACGGTACTCCGGAGTGGAGCCGAGAATACCCACCCGCAGGCCGGGATTATTCTTTTTTCTTTCGAAAAGCCGCGTCTCGATTACAACCAGTTCGGATAACGACGGCCGCGCCGGCGGCAGGAATATCCCCCACTCGGCGGCAACAGACGATGTCCACTGTTCCTGACCCATAATTTACTTTTCAATTTTCCCAATATTCGGCTCGCCGCTATACGTCGCCGACACATACTGCCCCCGCGGCCGGAAAAGAAGAGCGGGAATAAGCTTTTGCGCCTCCGGCACCTGGTCAATGCTGATCCCCATGACGGGTATCGCCCGCGCGTAGGCGAAACCATTCGCGATCGTCGTCGCGATGCGAGTGCTCGTAAACCCGCCGGCGCCGACGACGACCATTACGCCCTGAATATTATCTTTACTCGTTCCCAGGGAAGATAAAAAATCATCCACGCTGGTCAAAACATCCCGGTTTTCGGCCGGATATTTTTTTTGTTCAAGCCGTTCGGCGTCGAACAGCGCCAGCTCTACCTGGCCTTTTTCGGCCGTGTTGATGAGAAGAAACATAACCCAGTTATCTGCGCCCCGGTCCGCCCGGCTCGCCCGGCCCCTCCCGGCGCAGCCGGTAGATCATCTCGCGCGTGCACCGCTTCATAATACCAGGACAGCTTACAAATCGAAAACATTAACCGCTTTCACATGGTTTGCCTCGAAAAGCGAAAACAGAAACTTGTCCATTACGTACCGCCGGTCGGTAAACTCCTGGTGGTCCATAATCGTGTACCGGATCGGAAAGCCAAAGTCCTTTTCGTAATCGGCCACCAGCCGGGCCACGATTTTGTCCTTAATATCGCTGCCGACAATAAGTATGTCCGACGGCGCCCGGTCGTCGTGGGTAAAACGGCCGGTCAAAAGCAACAATTCCGGCGTGCCTATTTTCGACTGTAGATCCTTCACGAACTGTTCCTCTCCCAAAAGCTGTTCTTTGACCAGCAGGGCATGCAATTCCGGATAAAGCGTGGCCTCCTTGTCTAGGCGGTAATACTTCCGGAGCATTGCCCCCGCCTGTATCTCTTCGTCCGGGCCTTTTTTCTCTTCCACTTCGCGCAAGAGCCCCACGGACATCAGAATCTCGATTTCCCGGCGCACGGCATTTATCTGCACCTCCAGCGTCCGAGCCATCTCGCGCACAAAAAATGATCTGTCCGGAAAACGAAACAAGATCCTAAGAAGCTTGACGCGGGTCTTTGAACCAAAGAGGTGTTCAAGCATAATGGGTATAAAAAAACCGGTACAAAATAGCGGACGCCGCTGGCGGATAAACCAGCTGTCTTTTACCCGCCTACTGGCCGGTATTGGATTCCGGTATGGAATATAGTATAATTCCCCTATAGTACAAAGTCAAAGAACCAGTCCGCTTTATGCCCAGTGTCCTCGAAGTCCAGGAATTTTTTGTTGAAGGCCGCGACCCCGGTAAAGCGCATGTCCTGCTCCATATTGCCGAACCCACAGCGCCCCACGAAAAAGAACGGGGCTATTTGTTTGCCTTGGTGGAAATTGCCCAGGGCTCGCCCGAACAAATCCAAAAATTCCAAGAACTCATCGACGAGGTGGAAACTGCATTCTACGCCAAGGAAGAAAGACGCGAGTACCTGTTGGAGCGGGTGCTGCAAAACATCAACAAAAAAGGCGGCATTCTCCTGGACTATCCGGGAAGCGCCATACACTGCATTGTCGGCACTATCCGCGGACAAGCGGTGGCCCTGGCCTACCACGGCGCGCCGATTGCCGCCCTTATCTACAGCGGCGGCGAGCACCTGGAAGCGACCGAGATCATCTCCCCCGAGCCGACGGACAGCGGCACGGCGCTATTCTCGGAAATCGTCGAGGGAAGCATGGGACCGGGAGACTATATTTATGTCGCCACTCCGCACGTCGGCGATCACTTTACGCCCGACCGGGTGCGCAAACTGGCCGAATCGCGGACCACGCGCCAAAGCATGGCCCATATCCAAAAGGTACTTTCCGACCTCGGCAGCGATTACTCGTTCGGCGGCATTCTCTTCCACCTTACCGACCACACGGACACCCCGCGCACCGGAGCGCAGCCCAAGATTATGGACAACGGTTCGGCCGAGTCGCTCAACAAGCTCATGGCTTCTGCCAGGTCCACGGCCGAAACCCTCTCGCCGCCCCTGCTCGGGGACGTGGGTAAAAATCTCAAGTCCCTGCTCAAAAAAAGGGCGGCCGACACGACGGTTGCGGCCGAAAATCTCCACCCCGCGGCACGCGTCCGGACAGTGGAAACCAACCATCGGTACGGAGATGGCCCGGCTGAACGCGAGGGCGTGCTCGGACAATCTCTGGTCATGCTCGGCCGGGCGGTAATCTACCTGGTGCACGGCCTCATAGAGATAGTTCGCCGGCTGTTCGTCGGCCTTATCCGTGCCGGTCAAATTGTATTTGTTCTCTCCACCAATTGGCGCCGGGGCCGGGCCCGGATAATCCGCGACTGGCGCCTGGCGGCCGCGGATAAGCGCCAGTGGCTCACGAGCCTGCCACTGGTCAGCAAAATAATTCTTTCTTGCACGCTGGTCCTGGCTCTGGCGTTTGTCGGCAGCCTAGGGTATATCCAAGTCCAGGAAAAACGGACCGCCAGCGAACAAAAATACCTGAATTTAATCGCGGCTATCCGCGACAAAAAGGACGCGGCCGAAGCCAGTCTGATTTACGCCGACAAAACAAAAGCCAGCGAGCTCATCCGCGAGGCGCAAGCATTGGCGGCCGGACTCCCGCAAGAAAAAACCGGCCAACAGCAAACGGCGGCGGAATTGAAGACATCACTCGCCCAGGTCGCTGAAAAATTGCGCAATCTGAAAACCGTGCCGGCCGAACTTATCGCCGACATTGGGGCGGCCTACCCCGAAGCCCGCACCGAAAAACTCGTCAAAATCGGCGGGGAAATTATCGCTTACGGTCCGGCGGACAGCAAATTTTATGCCGTCGGTCTCGCCGCCAAGGAGATCAAGGTCAAAAACAATGATGTTGCCCCCGAACTCGCCTTTGCCCTCGTGCCGGCCGAAGAGGACAAGGTAGTATTTTTGTCGCGCGGTTACAAGGCCGCCGAATACGATCCGAAAACCGGTGTTTTCCTGGCCAAAACTATCGGCTTGCCGGCCGAAGGCACCCAGGTAGACGCGGCCGGGATTTACAACCGAAAACTGTACTTAGCCGTGTCGGCCCAAAAGCAAATCTACAAGCACAGCCCGACTCAGACCGGTTATGACAAAGGCACGGCCTGGCTAAAGCAAACCAGCGAGAGCCTGGCAGACGCCCGGTCGCTCGCCATTGACGGCGAAATCTTCATTCTCAAAAACAACGGCGAAATTAAAAAGTATTTTACCGGCGAAGAGCAGCCTTTTACCGTGAACGGCGTTGAGCCGTCTCTGGCGCAGCCGACGCAAATCGTTACTAACGCCGATCTCAAGGAGATATTCATACTCGAAAGCTCCAACCGGCGCCTGGTTGTCCTGAACAAAACCGGCGCTTTTGAGACCCAGTACACCGCCGAGGAGTGGCAATCCCCCTCTGGCATCGCGGTTGAGGACGGCGGAAAAACCGTCTACGTGCTGGATGCAAACAAAATTTACCGGCTGTCTCTGTAAGAATTAACCTCAACTAAAATCCCGCGCCATATGGCGCGGGATTTTAGTTGACGGAGACGAAACTATTTCAACTCCACCTTGCCGCCGGCCTCTTCGATTTTCTTCTTCATGGCCTCGGCATCTTCTTTCTTGACGCCTTCCTTTACCATCTTCGGGGCGCCGTCCACGAGGGCCTTGGCATCCGCCAAACCCAAACCAGTTACTTCCTTTATAACTTTGATGACGGCAATCTTGTTGGCGCCGGCATCAATGAGCTCGACGTTGAACTCGCTCTTTTCCTCAGCGGCCGGGGCGGCGGCAGCGGCCGGGGCGGCCATCATCATGGCCGGGGCGGCGGCGGACACGCCGAACTTGTCCTCGAGCACTTTGACGAGCTCGGAGAGATCCAAGACCGACATCTTTTCGATCTCAGAGACGAGCGCCTGAAACTTCTCCGGCACGACTACGGTTTTCTCTTCTGACATATGCGAAATAATTAAATTAGGGTTTGAGTTAGGCTTTCTGCTCTTTGATAGCATTTAGGGCGGTAACCAGCCCGCGGATGTTTCCGGCCAGTACGTTGACGAAGCCGGAGATGGGGGCGTTCAAGGTACCTACCAACTGGCCAAGCAACTGTTGCTTGCTCGGCAGCTCGGCGAGCGCCTTAACTTTCGCCGCGTCTATGAAGCGTCCCTCGAGCACGCCGCCGAAAATGCCTACTACCTCGTGAGTCTTGGCAAACCGGGCCGTGATTTGGGCCGGGGCGACTTCGTCCTGCAGACCGAAGATGGCGGCTATTCCACCCTGGAAACCTTTGATGTCGATCTCCAAACCGGCATCCCGCAGGGCTTTGTTAAGCAGGGTTTTTTTGGTCGCCACGTAATAAACGTTTTCTTCCCGGCACTTGCCGCGCAGATCTTCCGACTCCTTGACCTTGAGGCCCTGGAAGTTGGCGAACACGACCGACTTGGACTCTTTGATGTGAGCCGCGAGGTCAGTGAGCGCGTCGGCTTTAACTTGTTTGGTTTTGGCCATAGATAAACAAAAACTGTGGTATAGACCACAGACTCCAGGATTCTTCGACCTTTACCTTTCCCGGCTAAACCGGGAAGAAGCAGGTAGATCCCCTCGGTAGCGTATTTAACCCGTTACGGGAGCTACTGTCTGCGGTTATCTAATGACGAGGAGAGTGTACCACAGCGACTTCTGGCTGTCAACAGACGGGCTGGAGACGCTCTGCCGTGTTGACGGCTGGTAACACTTTAGGTATACTAAGCCCGTTTTAGGCAATAGACAGAGCCGCTGACACAAAAGCCGGGCGGCCAAGAGGCGCCATCGTCTAGTGGTTAGGACACCAGGTTTTCATCCTGGGAACAGGGGTTCAATTCCCCTTGGCGCTACAACTGGGGGTTTGCACATGCAAGCTCTCTTTTTTGTTGGAAGATAAGAGAAAATTTCGGGGGTTCAAATTCCGGATATTGGTACGCGGTTTTAAGAAAAAATCGAATTCTGGAATTTAATTTTTTCTGCGTATTCCATTTCTTTTCAGTAGCCCGGCATCGTTTCAAAGTACAGAGGCAGTTGGCTAGTGGCTCCTTGTTCTCCGCTTCGTTTTAATTAAATTCCTTAAGACGCTTCGTGCGATCTCTTGCCAATTGCATTATTGCAAAAAACAGCTATAGTAATGGTAGTTGAAATTACTGTACTTAAATGTGTAAAAGGCCCTCATTCAACCTGAAACACTGGAAAAAATCGAGGAAACTTACTTAGACTTGCTAAACCCAATTCCTGTATGGAATCAAGATGCAAAGTTTGTGGAAGGGATCATGCCACCGGGGCATGCACCGAAAAACCAAAGTATATTGTTGGCGCGGCACAGCGGGCAGATGGTACGTTTGACGTATCGAAAGCCGCCACGTGGGATGGTAATACGAATTATGATTCAACAGTAGCTTTGGTTCCTGAAAAAGAAAAACCGGCCCTAACCCCCGCCGAAAGACAACAATTCCTCGCCAGGCTCCAAATGGAAAGTTATCGGGGCAAAGACCGGATGATTCGCCACAAAGCAAAAGAGAAAGGGGTAGAGCCAAGCGTTATCTTGGCAGAAATACGCTCATTCGCAAAGGGGCGCATTGATTCTCCCGAAAGAGTATTTCATTATCACCAAACGAGTTTTGAAAATTTTAAAAGAATCATTGAAGCCGGCGGACTTTTATCGCGATCAGAAATTAAAAAAAGAAACCCTGATGCTAACCCGCCAGCGTGGTCAGCAAGTGATGATGTAATGATGACGAGGGATATTTTTGATAAAAATGGCGATCTTATTAACAAGGGTTTAACCCCACATGGGGTAGGTGCGTCTGGCAAAGGAGTCGTCCTTGTCATGGGGCCAAAAATGATGGAGCTTGGCAGCTATGACGCCACGCTACAGTATCCGACTATATCAGACGCGCCTCTCGATGGAAATTGTGTTGCCGTTTTGATCGGTAGCGAGTCGGACAGGCAAATGGCCGTCGAGATGTTAGATGCAGGCGGGGTCAAAAACATTAGCGTAATGACACGAGACGCCTGGGAAAAACAACACTATATAGGGGATGATTAAAAAAGTAACCGTTATGACCGGAGCGTTGTTTCATCCGAAAAACCTATCGATCGATACCGCCAGCCCAAAAAACACAAACGCCCCGATCCACCGTCGAACAACTGGTTCCTGGGTGTTCCAGCCAAAAACCTTGTCGTCTACGAGTAACAAATTATCTTCAATTTTCCATCCACTCATCTTCCAATTCAAACTGTTCCACGGGCGCGTGCCGATAATAAAATTCGCCTCGGATCAAATTTGACAGGTAAATCGCTGCCTCCTCGGGTCCAGCAATATGGGGTGGTACCTGGCCATGTTTTTTGAGCTCCTCCACATAGAGCGCGGCGATCTCACGGCTCCTTTCAAACGCATGATCAAGCTGCAACGCCAGCCAAAATGGGGAAATAAAGGCTTGTTCAAACTCCCAACCTTCGACATTAGCAATCTCCGCCTCACCAAAATAATGGATAGACTCAGAGTAGAGCCTTAATATTTTCGCTAGCATTTTCGGACCTGGAGTAGTATATATGTCTTTGTCTGAACCACGTTCGAATTCGGTTAAACGAATAATATGACGGACGGCGTCAATAACGCATTGCTCGGTAGCGATTACTTCATGATCGGTGGCCAAAACTTCGTTGACGGTTACATCACGGGTAGAAAAGTATTGATCCTCTGAATTAATTATTTCTACGCCCCAGCCTTCGGAGAAATCATCAGGCATAAACTCTTTGGCAAGCTCCGTATCGGCGCCCTTATACGGTTCTTCGGGGGCTAGGCGGACCACATCAATATCGCGAGGTTCAACTTGCAAAACACTGCCCAGGCTGCGCAGAAGAAGAGCACGGGCCGCCCCGCCTTTATAGGCGTACCCATCAGGTAAATGTTTTTTGCTAAAATGGTTGCGTACTTCAATACGAATACGTCCATCGGGACGAACTTCAATCAAGTGCGGGTCAATACCGTATTCCTCTAATGCTTCCAATAATTCCTTGTTGGCTACCGCCGCCTCACGTTTCCTTAAATCTCCAAGTAACCCCTCTTCCTGGTCTGCAGAAATGTTACGGCCCTCCGGGGAAATTTCTGTTAAGAATTGTCCTAAAGAATAAGACCCTTCAATCTTTACGGCGGGTTCAGGCGGTCGGTAAGTAGGGTATATATCCGTACTCATAAATAGTAATGGTTATCTAATCGACTTCAGTATATAGCAGTTCAGTTGTTGAGACAATATAAAAATCGCCTCGATGGCAGCTTTTATATCCGGCATAAGGTACCCCCCCCCGGTACGTAAAAGTGTCCTTTTTTGTTAAACTCTAGAGCAGAAATGCGCTTTTTTAATTGTGATATAAATCATGGTCAAAAGATCAGGTTATGTCCTTTTGCCAATCTCGCAATACTGCCAAGAAAGACAAATATCAGGGGGCGTTACAGTGCGATGACTGCAGAAAATTGTCTCAAAGCGCGCGGCGGCGCCCGGATAAGACGGCCGACCGCTTCAGGGTTTAGATAAGCCTACTAAAATAGTGTTTAGCGAATTTAATGCGCCTTCGAAACACGAAATCAATATAGATACATTGATCGTTATAAATGACCAGATTAAGCAACTTAAGCAGACAGGAGAACAATAAAACACCCGTATAAAGAGTGTTTTAGATCCTTTCGTCCTTCGTACCAATCTCTGGACTCATCAGTAGCAGTATTACTGCTAGAGGACCGAGGCGACGCACATGGCGCCGCCTCGTCGTTCACACACCCCGCTCAGCTTGCGCCGATCAAGGTAGTGTTCGACATGTCCCCGGCGACCTTCGGGTCACCTACGCCGCCGCGCGCTTGGCCGCGGCCGCCGCGATCACCTCGATCCAGGTGGACTCGAACGGCTGCTCCCAGCCGTCCTCCCAGACGAGCGCGTGCTCGCACCAGAAGGCCAGCTCGGTGGCGTTGCCCTTGAGGTTGGGGTCGTGCGGCTCGCGCGGGGCCAAGGGGCCCGGGAAGCCGGAGTAGAGCAACCAGCTCCCGTCGTCCTGCTTGCCGGCGATGACGGTGAACAGGTTGGTGTCCGGCTTCACGGCGCCGACGAGGACCCGGGAGGCGATGTCGCGACCCTTGCGGCACGCGAACGCGGTGGGCTGGTCGGACGCGATGGCCGGAGCGTCGACGAGGGACGACCGGGCGACGATCCGCCCCATGTCGACCTCCTCGAGGACGAACTCCCGCTCGCCGATGGTGATCTTGCCGATGGCCTCCTCCAGGAGGGCGGCCGCGTCGGGGTGCGCCTCGAGGTGCTGCAGGGTCTGTGCGTTCAGGTTGATCCCGGTGCCGCAGGCGGTGGTCAGGGACGTGTTCATGAGTTCTCCTCGTCTCGTACTCGTATCGGACGAACTTCGATCTCACCCCCACTTCAAGCCGGGGGTACGTAGCTCTTTATGTGCCATGGAAAGATGGCCCACACAAAGCTACGTACCCACAATTGGGACATGTCGTAATTTGGAAAGAGCTTCCTCCTCAAGTACCCCTATAACCTAAGGATACTAGTTGGAGTCCGGCCGCCACGCGCGAGTGCGTGCTGCGAGCGGCCGGGGGGGGTGAGAAGATGGTTTGGTAGGTAGTCTCTAGGCGAGGCCGGCGAGCGCGGCGCGGACCGGCTTGTTGTGCGCGCCGAGCTTCTTGCCCGTCTCGCTCGAGAGCTTCCCGTCGCGGACCATGTCGGCGACGATGGCGTCGGCGAGCTCGGACGAGAGCCAGACGACCGGCATGAGCGCGGCGCGGATACGCTCCTCGGAGAACGAGCGGAGCTCGCACTCGGCCCGGATGCGGGCCAGCACGTCATCGGCGGTCTCCTGTTGGAAGGCGTCGGCACTCTTCCAGAGGACGTCCATCAGGCGGGACGCCTTGTGCGTGTCGAGCCGCAGGCCGGCGAGGTTCGCCTTGACGACCTGGAAGGCGACGTAGGCCCGCCAGGTCCTGGCGAACCACCGGAAGTCCGAGATGTCAGGCTGCCCGTCGGCCTTGAGCGAGCCCATCTGGTCGGCGTAGTTGACGACCAAGGCGTAGGCCACGTCGCCCTCGCTCCAGTCGCCGAAGTGCTCGTGGAAGAGCGGCAAGTTGATGCCGCCGCGGTCCCCGAACAGGAAGGCGACCTCGTGGGTCTCGATGCCGTTGACCAGGAGCAGCTCGGCGTAGTCGCGCAGCCGGTCGGCCGCCTTCTTGCCGTGGCTGATCTTCCCACCCTCGGCCTCCTGGTAGTAGGAGATCTGGGTGACGCCGTGCCGCGCGCAGAAGCGCTCGAGCGCCGGGCCGTCGCCCTCGCGGATCGCGGGGCCGTCGGAGTCCGTCTCGAGCAGCGCGACCCACTCGTCGTAGCTGACCGGCACCTTGCGGCCGTCCGCGTAGACGAACGTCATGGTCGTGAGCTTGTCCACGTCGTGCAGGAGCACGTGAGCGCCGGCGATGACGGCACGGGTCCGCGCAGCGGCCACCATGAAGGGCCGCACCTCGTAGGGGACGTTGGGGTGGAACTCACCGCGTCCCACGTCGTCGACGGTATTCGCGACGCCGACGAGGTGGCTGCCCATGAAGGGGCCCTCGCAGTGGTACGGGCCCACCTGTGGGGTCTGGAAGGACCGCTCGACGTCAGCGATGAGCTCGTTGAGGCGACCCATCGGCATCGTGATCATCGAGGCGAGGAGGGGGCGAACGGAGGCCATGAGGTTCTGGGCGCTGATCATCGGTCGATCTCCTTGTCATCAATGCCGGGTTGGCTACCGGCTGGGTTGCTCTGTAGAGAGTACGAATACTCGCCAGGGACCAACCCAGCCTATTTATTCATCTTCTCTTGTAAGGAGCACGTCTACCCTCTTTAATTAGACACATCAGTCTACCACAAAAAGAGCCCTCTGTCAAGAGTTTTGTCCAAATATTTATATAAATTTAGCCAAAATATGTACTTTTCCCTTATATTATTAGGTAGCAGTTACCTGTTCTCCGATAAACCGAAGTGCCCCAATCCATTTTCAGATAAAAGACCGTCTAAACAGCGATTTTTTGCCTGAACCCCGAGGCAAATCTAATCCAAACAAAAACCGCCCGATTCTCCCTGCCCAAATTCCAATGCTTTAGAATCTAAGCAGGTTGTCGGGCGGCTGTTGCTTCCCACCCCGGTACAGGATGTGTCAGGCGCTCTCTACCTCTTGACCGTGCGCAGATGGCGACGCGCACACAGGTGGAACACCTCCCAGAGGTCCTCGCCCTCGTCCGATATCTTCATTACCAGCACATCGGCTCCGAATTCGACAGCCAGGAGGTGCCGGTAGTCGTTGTTGGCCGGGCGCCAGTAGGTGTCTCCCGGCGGCAGATCCTGCTTGATCTCCCGCAAGCGTCGCCGCTCGCGCTGGACCGTCTCGGCGTCCAGCACACGCCATACCAGCTTCCGCCGCACCAAGCGCCGCCGCCAGATGCCGCGGATCAAAACCGGCAAGAGCAGGAGGAACATGAGGGCCAACATCAAAAAAACCATTTTCATCAGAAGTCTCCTGGTAAGTAGGGCCACTGTTTCATACCATAAATACGTATTCTGGTCAATATCCCGTCTCTCTCGAGACGTCCTTATTAACCGACCAACAAACAAAAAACACCACTGGCGTGGTGTTTTTTGTTTGTTGCTGATTCGACGGGGAACGAATCAGCGTCCCTCCTTAAAAAGGAACTAGGGGCAGGCGGGCGTGTGCTTGCAAAGGAACCGACTTTACTAAAGTATCCAGATACGAAGTGAAAAGAGCCCAGCACCTCTTGAACGGACGACCGAGAAAGACACTTAATTTCCAGACGCCCTATGAGGTTTTCGACCGGCTAATTAATTCATAACGCTGTTGCGTTAGAAACTTGGATCCAAGATAATTATCTCGCATACATTTTGAAAGCAGTCAGAGAAACGAACAAAAAAAGAACCCAGCGGTTCTTTTTTCGACTTCAATCCCTTCTAAACCTAAAAAGGATAGTCAGTGAGCGGAGGCAGGCAGGAACACCTCCGCGACGCCCTCGGCGCGATCGCTACGACCCGGTGCGGACCGCGGCGACCACCTCGACGAGAGCGACGAGCCACTCGGCGTGGCGCCCGATCATCTCCAGGCTCGTGAGCTCGGTAGGGCTCTCGAGCCCGTGGTAGCCGGTGCCGAGGTTGGCGACCCCGATGCCGGCATCCAGGAACGGGCCGACGCCAGTGCCGCCGCGGATCGGATGGCGCTGGATCGAGGCGCTGATGCGCTCGGCCGCCGCCTCGGCCCAGGCGACGAGCTCCGGGTAGCTCTCGAGCCGCGGGCTGATGTCCCGGTATTGCGGCCGATGGTGGACAGCCTCCTCGGGCAGGCCCGAGAAATGAGCCACACGCTGGACGTGGTCCTCCCGCCTCGCCAGGTCACGGGGATCGAAATCCCGCAGACGGAAGCGGACGATCCAGTGATCACCATCACGAGTGATGGTGAAGGGGTTGGAGTACCCCTCCCACCCCTCGCTGTCCTCGGAGAACAGAGGGCGAGCTGAAGGCGTGTTTTGGAACAGAACGATGATCGTGATGATCTTCCTAAGGCCGTCCGAGAACCCCTGGCCGTCCGTCGGCGCGACGGCGGCCGTACCCATCACCTCCTGGCCAGCGCCTCTCTCCGCATGGGGCGCAACTTCCTGACCAAGTTGAGTGACGAAGATGCTCTGCCAGCGGTCGAGCTCGGACTCATCGCGGCCACGGATGAGCATCGTGACATCGGCCGCCGTCTCGTCCGCCGGATCGGTCGTGAATTCGACCGGCACGACGTGCTGCCACGAAGACATCCGGCTCATCACGGCCGTGAAGATACGGACCGCGTTGCGGTACCCTTCGGCCTTGGCCGTGGCCCCGTGCGTACGAACGCCCTGGATCCGGAGCCGCATGGTGCGAGCGCACCGGAACTGGGGCTCCCCGACGCTGTCGGTGAGGTGGAGAGGCGGAGCCGGAACGCGGATCGCCATCTCGCTGGCGTTGAAGCAAACGGTGCTCACCTCGAACGCCGTGTGGCCGTCCACGGTGTAGGCCCGGGTCACGCCGAGTTCAGCGAGCCGCCGGGCCAACGACTGGACCGCCTCATCGCGGCCGATCTCCTCGTCCGGCCGGAAGCACAGGACGATCGTCCCGTGCCGGATCTCGGGGTGTTCCGCCAGGTAGCGGGCCAGCGTCAGGACCTCGGCCACACCGAGCTTGTCGTCCAGTCCGACCGGACCGGTGCCCGGGCCGTGGAGGACGTCATGGCCCACAAACGCCTGGAGCGCCGGGTAGGCGGCAACCGAGACGTTGAGCCGCTGGTTGCCAGGGTAGGCAAGGCGGCTCCCGTCCCACCGCTCGACGCGCGTGAGGCGCTCCGGACAGACGGTGCCGAGAGAGTTGTCGATGTGCGTGATGAAGGCCACCGGTGGGCACGTAGAGCCCGCCGGAAGGTTGGCGCCGACGTGCGCGAGCAGCGCCCCGGAGGCGTCGGTCTCGCACTGGTAGCCGAAGCCCCCCAGGACCTCGCGAAGGAAGTCCAGAAGGGCCAGCTGCCCGGGCGTGCTCGGAACCGTGCCGGAGCGCTCGTCGCTCGACGAGTCGATCCGGATGAGGCTATCGAGGTACGCCAGACCCCACCCGGCAAAGAGCCGGACGAGGTCTTGCGCGGCTGCGATTGAAGCGGCCAAGAGTAACCTGCTTTCCCCCCGCCCTATGGTCGTATCCTTGCGGGGCATTAGCCGCCGAAGTAAATTCAGCGCCTTATGCTCCACAAGGATTGCAGGATAATTTAAAGAACGAAACTGGCAATATCTAAGCAGATTTAAGGACGCCGGTCAAATTGCCCGCCGCTTTTCTATTCTTTAAATGTATGTATAATATATGAACCACAAACGGTAACATCGCTCCTCCCGGCCACGGATACGTTTATCCATTTACCCGGCAGCTATGCGCCTCCTCGGCATCGAATCATCCTGCGACGACACTTCCGTTGCCCTGCTCCAAGCGGACGAAGGCGGACTTGTCGTCCTGTCCGAAAAAACCGCCAGCCAGATACCGATCCACCAAAAATACGGCGGCGTCGTGCCCGAGGTGGCCGGGCGGGCGCACGCGGAAAATATTTTTCCAGTGGTCGAGGCGGTCATGGCAGGGCAAGAGAAGCCGGACGCCGTGGCCGTTACGACCGGCCCGGGACTGATTACCGGCCTCATGGTCGGCGCCGAGGCGGCCAAGGCGCTGTCGTACCTCTGGGACGTGCCGCTTATCGCCGTCAACCATATTGCCGGCCATATCCACTCGGCCGAAATTAAGGCGGACGCGTCGGAGCCGCGGCGCGAGATCGCCTACCCGGCGCTCGCGCTCGTCGTCTCCGGCGGCCACACCGAACTTATCTACCTGCCCGCACAAGGCCGATACGAGCTGGCCGGCAAAACACGCGACGATGCCGCCGGCGAGTGTTTTGATAAAGTGGCCAAACTCATTGGCTTTGACTACCCGGGCGGGCCGCGCATCTCGCAATGCGCGGCCCAGGGCAACCCCGGCGCCATCCCCTTTCCCCGCCCCATGCTAAACGACAATACTTTTGCCTTCAGCTTTGCCGGGCTCAAAACCGCCGCGCTGTACTGGCTGCGCGATCATGGCCTGGCGGCGGCGCACGTGAATCCGCTGTCATTTCCGGCCGGATACTTGGGCCAGGGATCTGAGCCGCCAACCGTAGCCGATTTCTGCGCCAGTTTCGAGGCGGCTATCGTCGAAGTTTTGACAGTCAAAACGCTGCGGGCCGCCGAAAAATTCCGGCCCCGAACCGTCGTGCTCGGCGGCGGGGTGAGCGCCAATAAAAAACTGCGGGAGACTCTCGCGCGCGCAATAGGCGCGACGACAGCGCAAACCCCGGTCCTAATACCCCACCTGCGCTACACGGCCGACAACGGCGCCATGATCGCCGCGGCCGGCTATTACCGGGCCATACGCAAAGAATTCACGGCGTGGAGCGAGATCGTGGTTAATCCTAATTGGGAAGTATACGGCTAGCCGCGCACCTGAATCCCGCCCGGCGCCACCAGGGCGGACAATTTGGCTTCGACCTCTTCGTTCCAGAGAATTTTGCCGCCCGTTTTAATCGTGTTGGCGCCGACATCGAGGTAAACGGCAAACTCGCCGGGATAATCGCTAAACAGCTGTTTGAAGGCGGCGGCGTTTTTCTTTAATTCCGCCGGCGAAACCGAAAGCCGAATATATTTTTCCGGACCGGCTTGGGCCGCGTCTGGCTTGGACCGCCCCAGCGACAGCTGACGGGCCAGGTTAGGGGCCGTTTCGATCGTAAGCGGATAGGCGTTCTCGACAAAAATTTTGTTATCCCCGTCTTCGCGCGGCGTTTTGCCGACAATGGCGACCGGCGTGCGCTCCGTCCAAAGATGTTTGGTGCGCTCGTAGGTCTTGGGAAACACCAGAAGCTCCATGCCGCCGGAAGTATCCTGGATGGTTACGAACATCATCACCTCCCCTTTCTTGGTAATCTTTTTCTTGGCCGCCTCGACCACGCCTATTGCCACTACCCAGCCGTCGCGCGGCAGCGTCTCTACCTCGGAAAGGGGCGTGGCCACGTCCTTCATGGACGCCAAAAAGGGGTCCAACGGGTGGGCCGAAACGTACAGGCCGAGCAAATTTTTTTCCCAAACCAATTTTTCCTCTATCGTAGCCGCGGGCGCCGGTTTGAGCACTACCTGGCTGTCTAGCGCTATGGCCGTGCCGGCAAACAGAGAGTTCTGCCCGGAGAGATCGCGCTCGCGCGTCTGCCGCACATAGCCCAGAATATTATCAATGTTAGAAAGCAGCCGTCCGCGGTCGTGGCCGAAGCAGTCCAGGGCGCCGGCCTGTATCAGGCTTTCGAGCGATTTTTTGTTCAAATCCTTGTCCGGAATACGATCCAGAAATTGCTCCAAACTGGCAAACTGGCCCTGCTCTTTGCGTTCGCGATAAATTACGTCGCCGATATGTTCGCCGACGTTTTTGACGGCCGTCAGCCCGAAGCGGATACGGCCGGGTTCGCCCGGCTTGGATACCATGGCGAAATTTTTGAAACTCTCGTTCACGTCCGGCGGCAAAACCTCGATATTCATGCGCCGGCACTCGTGGACGATGGCCGCCACTTTGTCCGTGTCGCTCGCTTCGGCCTGAAGCACAGCGGTCATGTATTGCACCGGATAGTGGGCCTTTAAAAAAGATGTCTGATAGGCCACAATGCCGTAGCTCGCCGCGTGCGCTTTGTTGAATCCGTAGGCGGCAAACGGCTCTATCTGCCGCCACAGCTCGGCGATCTTGGCCTCCGGCAGCTGGCCGTGCTCGCGGCATCCCTGAAAGAACTTAATTTTTTGTTTCTCCATTTCCTCCGGAATTTTTTTACCGATAGCCTTGCGAAACTTGTCCGCCTCCATCCAGTCGTAACCCGCGAGTTCGATCGCCGTCAAGAGCACGTCGTCCTGGTACACCAGAAGCCCGAAAGAAGCGCCAAGGTATTTCTCCATCCTGGGGTCAAGATACTCGACCACCGCCGGGTTGTGTTTGCGCCGAATGTAATCCGGAATCGAATCCATGGGGCCCGGGCGATAAAGCGCCACCATGGCCATAATATCGTCAATGGTAGTCGGCTTCAATTCCTTGAGCCAGCGGGTCATGCCCGAACCCCCCAGCTGGAAAGTACCCATTGTCTCGCCGCGAGTAAGCATGGCGAACGTCGCCTCGTCGTCGAGCGGCAAAGTATAAATGTCGATCTTGTCTCCCGTGGTCTTCTCGACAATCTCCACCGCTTTTCCCAAAATAGAGAGATTGCGGATGCCTAAAAAATCCATCTTGAGAACGCCGGCGGTTTCGACCGCTTTCATCTCGTATTGAGTGGTGATCTTTTCGCCGCCGACCTCGCGCTGGACAGGAGTAAAATCCGTGAGCGGAGTGGGCGAGATGACGACGCCGGCCGCGTGGATCGAGGTGTGGCGGGCGCAGCCCTCCACCTTTTGGGCCAAATCCAAAAGACGACCAACCTCCGGATTAGTTTCGTAGAGTTTGCGCAGATCCGGTTCCTCTTTGAGGGCCCGTTCAATGGTCATGGGGAACCCCTGGGCGCCCGGCGGAATGAGTTTGGCCACCTGGTCGCAAAACGAGTACGACAGTCCGAGCGCCCGGCCCACATCGCGCACGCTCGCGCGCGCCGCCATGGTTCCGAAAGTGATAATCTGCGCCACCTTGTCCGCGCCGTACTTTTGGGTAACGTAGGCGATCATCTCATCGCGGCGGTCGTCGGCGAAGTCGGTGTCAACATCCGGCGGGCTGGGACGAAAAGAATTCAAAACCCGCTCGAACGGCAGCTTAAAACGGAGCGGATCCACAGTCGTGATGCCGAGCACGTAGGAAACCAATGAACCGGCGGCCGAGCCGCGGGTGGTCTCGACAATGCCGTGGCTCTTGGCGTAATGCACGTAATCGGCTACGCACAAAAAATACGGCGAATATCCCTTGGTCTTGATGATACCCAGCTCGTACTCCAGGCGTTCGGTTATCTCCGGGGTGATTTCAGGATAATAACGCGGCGCGCGGTCCAGAGCCGCCGCCTGTAAAACATCGTCCGCGCTTTTGCCCGCGGGCAGTTCGACCGCGGCGAAATGCCAGACATTGAGCGGGATCTCGACATTTATCCTCTCGGCAATCCGCCCGGCGTTCTCGATCGCTTGCGGCACGTGGCGGAAACGCGAGCCGATCTCCTCGGCCGTGGCCAGCGACCGGTCTACCTGGCGGTAATCTTCCCGGTGCTCGTCGTTCACCCTCCACCCTTCGGCGATGCAGCGCAAAATATCCTGGGCTTCGGCGTCGTCGGGATTCAGGTAATGCACGTCGCGGGTTGCCACCAGGGGCAGCCCGGTGTCTTTGGACAGTTGAACCAATTTGGTGTTCACGTCAATTTGACCCGGTATGCCAGGGTGGTCTTCAAGCTCAAGATAAAAATTATCCGGCCCGAATATAGCGGCATATTCGCGCGCCACGCCGAGAGCCGCGGCCGTATCCCCGGCTTTGAGAAGGGCCGGTATCTCGCCGGATATTGGCCCGGACAGGGCGATAATTCCGCCATGGTGCTCGCGCAACAATTCCCGGTCGAGGCGCGGTTTGCCGTTAAAAAAACCTTCCAGGTGGCCGCGCGACGAGAGCGCCAGCAAATTTTTATACCCGGCGTAGTTCTCGGCCAAAAGCACCAGGTTAAAAGGCACGCTGTCTATGCCCGGCTCTTTGTCGCGCCGCGACCGCGGCGCGACAAAGGCCTCAAAGCCGATAATCGGCTTTATCTCCGCGGCCAGGCACGCCTGATAAAATTCTATCGCGCCGTACAGCGAGCCATAATCTGTCAGCGCCAGCGCCTTGAATCCCCGCTGTTTGGCGGCCTTTATCAGCGGCTTCACTTTGGGAAGCCCGTTCAAAAGCGAATAGTGGGAATGGACATGCAAATGGACGAAAGACATATGTGAACTATACTATCCCGATTACTCTGCCCTGTCCAGAGTACAATAATCCACACGATACCCTACCCAGACGTTGACCTGGTCCGGCCGCGGCGGCTATACTACCGGCATTATTTTTTATCTTTAGTACGTATGCAGACACGACAGCTCCTCGGCGTGCCGCTTCTGGCCATCGCCCTGCTCCTCTCCGGCGCCGGATGCGGCGGCAAGAAAGTTAGCCGGACCGACGCCCCGGCAGATACCACGGCCCGGACCGAAGCGCCGGCAGACCAGCCGGCCAGTCTCACTGTAGCCAACCAGACGATCGTGGACGGGGCAGTCAGCATACCGACCGTAGTTTTGCCGGTCGAAGGCTGGGTGGCTGTTCACGCCGACAACGGCGGCATCCCCGGGGCAATTATCGGCCAGACCGCCTTGAGCGCCGGTTCGTACACCGATACCAAGGTAACCATTGACGCGACGAAAGCCACGCCTGTCTTGCACGCCATGCTCCATATTGACCAAGGCGCCCCAGGCATCTTCGAATTTCCCGGAGCCGACATCCCGCTTAGCTACCAGGGCACCGGCGTCGTGGGTTCCTTTGAGGCCGCAGCGACTCCGACAGAAACCGAGGCGGTAAAAGCCGACGAAACGGCGCCGGCGGCGGCCGAACCGTCAGCGCCAGAAGTGAAAGCTTTTACCATGACCGCCAAACAGTGGGCCTTTGAACCGGCCACCATCACCGTAAACAAGGGAGACAAAGTGAGGCTCACGGTAAAAAGCCTAGACGTCGATCACGGCCTTTCACTGCCGGCCTTCGGCGTGAAAGCCACGCTCAAAGCCGGCGAAACGGCGACAGTGGAATTCAACGCCGACAAAACCGGCAGCTTCCCGTTTGTGTGCGACGTTTCCTGCGGCTCCGGACACAGCGACATGCGCGGAACAGTGGTGGTAAAATAATTTTCCCGCCAATAAAACAACACCGCCCGAAAGGGCGGTGTTGTTTTATTGTCTCTTTAAAGGTCTTTGCGCTCCGTGTTCTTGCGCTTGCGGCCGGTTTCTCTCCGGTCTCTCTTTTCCACCTGTTCGCCGAACTTGCGGGATAATTTATTGACAATAAACTTTTCCACCAGCCCGCTCACCATGCCGCTTACCGCGCCCATGCTCACGGAGAGGCCGTCAACTTTTCTTTTGATGAAATCCACGGCGTCCGTTATGAGCTCCAGTTTTTCCGTAACGTTTTCAATGATGCGGTTGGCGTTGCGAAGCACGCGCGCGGCTTGGTACAAAAGCCAGCAGAGAAAAACCGTAAACCAGACAATGCACAACGAGAGCACTATGTATAAAAGATCTTGGCTGGAACCGGGCGTCATAAACTGCCTCCCTTATTCATAAGCACAGGCATGAACTTATGAATGGTTAATTGGTGGTAAATAATATTGGTAATTATAGCACACCATCGGCCCTCGCTCAAAAATTCTGTGGGTAAAATAAAAAAACAACCGCGCTCGGCGGCTGTCTTTGGCGCTTTCAGCCATATGTCATGTCCGCAACTGCGCGTCGAAAACGGCCATAAGCATTTTTTGCAATTCAGCGTGCACCTTGTCCACCTCCGGCGCGGTCAACGTACGCTCCGGAGAGGCGTAAGCAATATGGTAGCCCAAACTTTTGGCTCCGGAACGGACACCCTCTCCGGCGTAGATGTCAAACAACTCCACGCTTGAAACCAACGGATCAAAGCCGCGTATCGCCGCGCAAAGGGCCCGGTGGGTATGGCGTCTGTCGACGACAAAAGCGACATCGCGGTAGACGGCCGGGAATACACCCAGAGGCTCGTAACGCGCCGTGTCCCGTTCGGGCAAATAAGCCAAGTAGGCGGCCAGGTCTATTTCGGCGGCCGCTGTTCTCGTTTCAAGACCGAGACGCTTAGCCGTGAGCGGATGTATTTCGCCTACCCAGCCGACGATGTCGCCTCCGGCCACCAGCTGCGCCGCGCGGCCGGGATGCAAATAACCCGGCGGCATCGAGGGGTAGGCTTGGCAGCTGATGTCCGCGCCGAGCCGCTGCCCCAGGCGGCGAATAGCTTCGGCTACGCGGTAAAACGGCACGGAAAGATTTTTTTCGGCGTAAATTATGCCCGCATGGCTGTGCTGTTCGGGCAAGAGTTCATCGCTATCGGGCGCGGCGCGTTCGCCGGCCGCTTCGGCAATGTATGTCCGGCCGATCTCGAACAAGCCAACCCGGGAAAACCGGTGGCAGTTGGCCTCGACGTTTTCCAACAGCCCGGGCAAAAGGCTGCGCCGAAGCAACGGCCTGTCCTTGGCCACCGGGTTGTCGAGTTCCAAATGGACCCCGGGCAAACCGATTTTTTCCGCCCACTCCGGCGCCGTAAAGGAATAATTGTACACCTCGGTCAGTCCCGACTCGTAGGCCAGGATATCGCGGACGCGGCGCTCCAAGGCGCGCAGGCGGTTAGCCGGCGGCGGCGCGATAGTGAATTCCGGCAAAGAACCGGGAATCTCCGCATAGCCGTAAATGCGGGCTACTTCTTCCACAACGTCCTCGGGAATACGGACGTCTTTCACTGCCCTCCAGCTGGGAGAGGACACCGCCAGAGCCCCCTTTTTTTCCTCTACGGTAAAACCCAAACGTTCAAGAATATCCCAGACGCGTTTCTTTTCTATGTGAACGCCTAATTTCTTTTCAATAAAGCCGGCTGGCACGACAATCGGTTCGGTGCGCAGAGTGTAATGCCTTTCCTCGGCCACGGCGCTTATCGCGCGGGCGCCCGGACACAACTCGCAGAGAAGGGCGGCGGCCCGGCGCAACGCCAGCTCCGGCAATGCCGGGTCAAGACCTTTTTCGAACCGGGCCGACGAATCGGTCCGAAGAGAAAGAGCCAGGGAAGTGCGGCGGATATTGGCGGCCTCGAACGTGGCCGCCTCAAACACAATTTCGGTGGTCGAATCCGTTACGCCGCTGCCTGCCCCTCCTTTAATTCCGGCCAAGCCGAGCGCCCTCTCTTGGGAGGCTATCACCATGGCATCTTCGTTCAGTTCGTATTCTTTGTTATCCAGGGTAACGAATTTTTCTCCGCCCTGCGCCCGGCGCACAAAAATACTAACGCTGCCGTCCGGAGAAGCCAGACTGGCCTTGTCGAAGGCATGAAGCGGCTGGCCGAGCTCCAGCATGACGTAGTTGGTTATATCGACAATATTGTTTATCGGCCGCAAGCCCACGGCTATGAGCCGGCGCTGCAGCCACTCCGGCGACGGCGCGACTTTTATTCCGCAGAACGCCACTGCCATGTATCGCGGACACAGCTTGGTGTCGGCCACGCTGACCGTTACGCTCACCTCTTTGCCGCCCTTGATCGGCGGCGGGTTCAACGCCTTGAATTTTTTTCTCTGCAGCGCCGCTACTTCGCGGGCAATGCCGTAGTGGCCCCACAAATCCGAACGGTGGGTCAAAGATTTGTTGTCGATATCAAACACCACGTCATCAAGGCCCAGGGCTGTCGAGAGCGGCGTCCCCGGTTTGGCTTTTAGGTGCGACAGATTGATCACTTCCCGTTCATTGCTTGAGGGAAATAACTGACCGAGTCCAATCTCGTCGGCGGCGCATATCATGCCCTGCGATTCGATGCCGCGAATAACCGCCGGCTTTATCTCGATCAAATCGCCTTCTCCGTGCCAGCGCACGCGGGCGCCGATCTGGCCCAGGGCTACCTTCATGCCGGAAGACAAATTGCTGCCCCCGCAAACTATGGGCAGCAAACCGTCCCCGGCGTCTACCTGGCACAACCAGAGCTTATCTGCCTGGGGATGCTTTTCAATGTTTCGGATCACCCCCACCACTATTCCCTCAAGTCCGGCTCCTTGGCGGATGACTTTCTCCACTTCCACCGTGCTCAAGCTAAGCTGGAGCGCCAATTCATCGGGATTAAACGCGTCGGGCAAAAAAACGAAATCTTTAAGCCAATTTTTGCTGATAAGCATATTAAAACTGTGACAAAAACCGTAAGTCTCCTGTCTGCAGATGCCGGACGTCTTCTATTTTGTACTTGAGCATGACCAGACGCGACAGACCCAGCCCAAACGCAAAGCCCTGGTACTCTCTAGGATCAACACCCCCGGCGGTAAGCACATTCGGGTGAACCATGCCGGCACCGAAAATTTCCAGCCAGCCGGTTTCTTTGCACACTCGGCAACCAGCGCCGGCGCACAAAAAGCAGGTAACCTCTCCGTTTACCCCGGGCTCGACAAAAGGATAAAACTTGGGCCGGAGCCGCACCTGCGTCGCTTCGCCGTATAAGTAGCGCGCCACAGTTTCCAAAATGCCTTTTAGGTGGCTAAAGGTGATCTGCCGGTCTACCACCAAACCCTCCAGCTGGTACAGGGTATGCTCATGCCGCGGGTCAGTCGCTTCGTTGCGGAAGCACCGGCCGGGAACTATAGCCCGAATCGGCACGCCGTAACGCTCCAGGGCGCGCACCTGAACCGGCGAGGTGTGGGTGCGCATGACCCAATGCGGATGGCCTTTGATATAAAAAGTGTCCTGCATGTCGCGGGCCGGATGGTCGGCGGGGATATTAACGCTTTCAAAATTGTAATACTCGCTCTCCAGCTCCGGACCGTCGAGTATCGTAAAACCCATGCTCGTAAACAAGTCCTCGAGATCGCTCTGCACATGCGTCGTGGGATGAAGATGCCCCATGGGCAGAGGCGGTAAAAACGGCGCGGTTACGTCTATCGCCTCCGTCTCCGCGAGACGCGCGAAACGGGCGCCCTCCAAAAAGGAGCGCCTGGCAGACAGAGCGGAGAGCATTTCATCCTTTACCTCGTTACCCAGGCGACCCATGATTTTGCGTTCTTCTTCGGGCAGCTGTTTGAGTTTTTTAATCAAATTGGTAAATTTTCCGGCCGTACGGGAAAAATACTCCGCCTCGAGGGCCTCCCAGCCCGGCAAGTCGTTTGCTGTCTTAAGCCGGTCGGCTAGTTCCTGTTTAATCCGGTATAGATCGTCACGCATAGCCATTATTTTTTTAATCTAGGGTCCGTTAATTCCACACCCGCCCCAGGCCCTCTCATGGCTGGTCCGTGAGGCGGTTCGCCGTACCCCTTTTTAAACCAGCCGGGAAAATTTTTGAGTTCTCCTCTCTCGGTGTGCAAGTCACCGCGAACATCTAAGAAGGCCAGCTCCAACTTCTGCCTTTTCTCTGAGTCAACGCCGTGAATCCGCTGGAGTTCGTCCAAAACTTCTGCCAGGGCTGTTTGCGTCCGCTCCCGATAATCACCGGCCCCGCTTAAAAAGCATTGGTGGAGCCTGTCTATTACCGTGGGCACCTCTACGCCAACATCTTCGCCGTAGAGCTCCAGTTTGAGATCATCCAGAAAATCGGAAAACCGCTTGTCGTCGTCAGTTTGCCCTGAAATTCCGCTCATATTGAAACCGCTTTAATACCGGACACATCAAAATAATTGCCGGACATCGCGCCAGGTAACAACGATAATCAGGGCCATTAAAAGCAGGAAACCGACGGTGTGGGCCAGCTGTTCGTATTTGAGCGGAACTTTCCGCCGGGTCAAACGCTCGATGGCGATAAACAGTACCCGTCCGCCGTCGAGGGCCGGGATCGGCAAGATATTGATGGCGGCGAGCGAGAGAGAGATCATCGCCGTGATATTTATTAAATAGCTCAGTCCCAGACGGGCGCTCTGCCCGATGACGACTGCGATACCTACCGGTCCGGAAACCGAGAAAGCCAACCCCCCGCCCAAGATAAGCTGCCTAATGAGGGTGTAAAAACTGACAAAGATATTCAAAAGCCCGAACCAGGCGGCGACTAGTCCTTTGTACCAGGCAATATACCAAGGATAACGGATAATCCCGGCATCCGCGAGCATTACTCCGAGCCGCGGTGCCTCGCCCCCTTTGAGGGGGGACGGTTTGATTTCCAGGGTTTTTTCCTGCCCGGCGCGCAGTATGCCTACCGTGAGCGTCTTGTCCGCCGAGGATCGCACCCGCTCTATTACCTCGCTCGATCGGCCTACCCTTTCACCGTCCAGGCTCACGATAGTGTCGCCGAAAACCAGTCCGGCCTGATCGGCCGGAGAGTCCTTTTCCACCTGTTGGATGAGCACCCGCGGCTCCTCCACCACCCGGGCCCATTTATCTTCAAGGACGCTAACGTCTGCCGGCAGGCCGATCATGAGGCCGAAGCCAAATAGCCCGGCCGCTAACAAAAAATTCATCACCACGCCGGCGACCAAGGTAATAATTTTCTTCCACGTTTTTTGATACCCGAAACTGTCCGGCTCAGCCGCCTCTTCGCCGTTTTCTCCCTTGATTTTTACAAATCCGCCCAGGGGGAGCCAGTTAACCGAGTAAAGCGTGGCCGGATACTCTTCCGAGCGCTCTTCTCCGCCGCCGGTTTGGGACAGACTGCCGCGTCCTCTGCCCCAGACCCACACCACCCGCTTGGTCCGGGGATCGCGGTAAACGCCAAAAGCCCGGGGCGGGAAGCCCCAGCCGAACTCGAACACGCGCATACCCGACCGGCGGGCGCAAATAAAATGACCGAACTCGTGGACTACCACCAAGACGCTCAGGATAAGAAGAAAAAGCAAGACGGTCAGCATAATAATTGACAATATCCAAGCCAGGAATTAGAATAGGGATGATAGAATTATCGCACGATCAGGGTTTTTTTTCAAAATTGTCCGGGTTGAGGAGGCATAGTGGTACTATGGCGACGAGAACCGGACAATTTGCAGCCGAAACAGGCCAAAATTGAGCCGGAAGTTATTTTTGGGAGTAGGTTCTAATTACTTTTAATTCTTTCTATGTCTCCGTCTCTGATTATTCTCGTCGCCGTCGGGGTGGCGGTCGTCTGGCTTGTCTTGGTCTATAACGGCCTTATCCGGCTGCGAAATCGGGTCCAAGAAGCCTGGAGCGACATCGACGTCCAGCTCAAGCGCCGGCACGACCTGATTCCGAATTTGGTCAACAGCGTCAAAGGATACCTTAAGCACGAACGAGAACTCCTGGAAAAAATCACCGAGTACCGCTCGCAGGCCATTTCGGCGCAGCAGGCAGGAGACACGGCCAAGCTGGCGCAAACCGAGGGCCTTTTGGGCAACTTGCTGGGCAATCTGCGCGTCGCAGTCGAGGCCTACCCGGATCTAAAGGCCAACACGACTGTAACGCAGCTCATGGACGAGCTCTCGGACACGGAAAATAAAATCATGGCGGCGCGACGCTTCTACAATTCGCAGGTGCGCGACTTCAACACCCGGATTGAGGTCTTCCCCAACAACCTGGTGGCCAACTCTCTCAAATTCACCAAATACGAATTTTTTGAAGTCGAGGACAAGGCCGAGAGAGAGAATGTCCAGGTACAGCTGTAAGCAAGATTCCTGGACGCAATCCGCGCCAGGAGCTGGAGCTATTTCCGGCTGGCGGTAATTACAGGCTCCAGCCTTTGGAGAGATCCTTATGTATTCCCAAATTGACGCCAACAAACGCAAAACCTACCTGCTGATTATTATTTTTACCGCCGTCGTTACCGGCATCGGCTGGTTTTTGAATTACTATTTCGGCTACGGCTACCAGTCGGTGGCGATCGCCCTTGTCATCTCGGCCGTCATGTCGCTGGTAGGTTATTACAAAGGGGACGCTATCGCCCTGCGTACCACCGGCGCTCGCCCGATCAGCAAGGAAGACAATGCCTATGTGTACCGGATGGTGGAAAATTTGGCCATTACCGCCGGCGTGCCGCTGCCGAAGGTATACATTATAGACAGCCCGGCCTTGAACGCTTTTGCCACGGGCCGCGACCCCGAACACGCCTCGATCGCCGTAACGACGGGTATTGTCGAAGCGCTGGAAAACGAGGAACTCGAAGGGGTGCTGGGCCACGAACTCTCCCACATCAAAAATTACGACATCCGGGTCATGACACTCGTCATCGTTCTGGTGGGCGCTATCGCCCTTCTCTCGGACTGGCTCTTCCGCTTTCACTTCCACGGCCGGGGACGCCGGAGCGACGGCAAAGCCGGCGGGGTGCTTATGATAGCAGGATTAATCCTAATCGTGCTTTCCCCCATAATCGCCGAACTTATCAAACTGGCTGTATCGCGCCGGCGCGAGTATCTGGCCGACGCCTCCGGCGCTCTCCTCACCCGCTACCCCGAAGGCCTGGCCCGCGCTTTGGAAAAAATTTCCCGTTCCTCCGCGCCGCTCGCCACTGCCAGCTCGGCCACCGCCCACCTGTTTATCTCCAATCCGTTCAAACGAAAAAGCGTGACAAATTTATTCTCTACGCACCCGCCGATCGAAGACAGGATCCGGCGGCTGCGCGAGCTCGCATAACTTACCCGGTTCACCTGGACCAAAATTTTATGCCGGCATACAGCAAAGCAAGCCCGCTTGCCCTGATCATCGCGGCCCTGGTTTTGGCCGGCTTTGGCTGTCAGACCAACACTGATCTGCGCCTGCCGGATGAAAATCCGGCAAAAACACAGTCGGGGCAAGCAAGTACAACAGCCGGCGCGAACGCACCCGACCCAAATCCGGGCGCAGCCCGGCCCGATTTGGCCTACCGTTCGTCCTTGGCTGTCAGCATGCTTGAACAATGCCGGGTGTCCTCTATTGAATTGTCCGAATCACTGGGTCTGCCAACGTCGGGCCGGCCCTGGGAAGGAGAAGAAAAAACAGAAACACTGGTGCCGCTGCGCATAGAAGTCAACTTTACCCAGGGCAAGGTACCGCTT